>CBIHPH010000037.1:0-35670 GCA_966212105.1 uncultured Rhizobacter sp. | reverse complement strand
GTCACACCGGCGAAAGCCGGTGCCCACTGGGGCAATGGGTCCCGGCTTTCGCCGGTATGACATGCGCTCACTCGTCACCCCGGCGAACGCCGGGGCCCACCGTGCGCAGTGAGCCAGCGGGCACGATGCGAAGCGAGCTGAAGCGAGCCAGCACGGCCGTGTCTCGTACGGTCACGGTGGAGCTGGAGCCAGTGGTCGTGCGGGGGATTCGTAGCCGAAGCGATGGTCGCCTTCGTCAATCAAGACTTTACGACGGTGGATTGTGAATCGATCGGGTGATGCGGCTCGGGCGTTGCAAGCGACGATGAATCAGACTCATATCCGCGGATTGGTTACCAGCATTTCATCGATTCGTCGCGGGCCTGCCTCGCTCTGAGACCGTGGATCATCCTTTTCAGATGCCTGTTCAGGCGCTCCGAGGGTTGCCCAATCTGTCGTGCCCGTGCCGCATCACCAAATCGATCCCAATCATGACTTTGCTCCTTTTGCTTTAGTTGCCCGGTGCCTGGCTGGTGGGGGCAACTGCTGCCACTGCCCAGACGAAGCCGGCCAGCTCGCGCGCTACGGCGACGCAAACCTTGTTGCGATGCAACCCGCGCCCACTGAGCACAGCGAAGCGCTTGCATAGCCGCAGTTGTCCCTTCCACGCGATCGTGCGGACCTGCTCGCTCAAGGCCCGCTGGCGTTGCTGGGCATCAGACCCGATTCGCGCCTTGAAGCGGTAGTTCCATGCCGCTTCAATGAGCAGCCTTCTGGCGTGAGAGTTACCAGTCTTGGTGATGCTGCCGCGCGAGACTCTGTCGCCACTGGAGTGTTCGGAGGGCACCAGTCCGATGTAGCCCATGAGCTGGCGCGGATGCGCGAAGCGGCTGAAGTCACCGATCTCGGCTACGAGCCCAATGGCGCTGATAAGAGCAATCCCACGCAGTGCTTGCAACGCCGCGACCACCGGCTCGAAGCGCCAGCCCCGGACGGCGTCGCGCAGAGCCTGATCGAGCCGCTGCACGCGCTCGTCGGCCGATTGGACGGCCTGCCAGTACTCGGTGAACGCCGTCTGTGCTGCACTGTGGCCAAAGTTCAACGTGCCGAGCCAGCGGTAGAAGGTCTTTGTCCACGATGACTTGCCGGAGAAGCGCTGGTCGTGACGAAGCAGGAAGCCCTTGAGCTGCTGGCGCATCCGGGTGCGGCTGTTGACCGCGTCCTCACGGGCACGTGCAAGGTCACGTATCGCCTCGTCTTCGGGCTCCGGGATCCATATCGCATGCAGTTGCCCTGCGCGTGAACACTCGGCCAGTTGCACGCAGTCGCGCCGGTCAGTTTTGATTCGGTCTCCTGGACGCCGTGGCATCTTCGATGGGGCGATCACTTCGCACTCATAGTCCTTGTCTGCCAGTGCGCGCTGCAGCCCATAACCGGTGGGGCCAGCTTCGTAGACCACGTGCACCCGTGCTGGCCCGCCCAGCTTGGTCAGTTGCTTGAGCAGCTTGGGTACGTCGTGGGCAATCGTGCCGACGACACGGCCTGGCAGTCGCCCGGGCTCGGCCACACCGATGGCGATGCTGTCCTTGTGGACATCCAGACCTACGTGGATCTTGATAATCTCTTCCATGGCCGGTCTCCTTCAGTTGCTGATGGCGGTGTCCTCAGCATGTAGCTCGGCACGCTTGCGTGCAACCTACGCATCAGGAGTCCGGCCACCCACTGTTGGCTGTTGGAATTACAGCGACCATGATGCCTGAGCAAAATAGCGGGGAAGCTGGTGTTCAAAGCGCCTCTTTGGATTACCTTTCTGGCGCGACAGAAAGGTAATTCGGCTGCCGGGCCGAGACCCGGCGCGGCCTCGCCAGAGAACAAGCCCCGCACGAAGCAAAACCGCACAGGCACGTGAAAAGGCCAAACCCCTCACCTGGCCTGAAGGTACCGCGCCAACACCCGTGTCAGATCATCATCCTTGAACGGCTTGGCAAGGTGCTCATCCATGCCGGCCGCCAGACTGTGTGCGCGGTCGACGTCGAACGCGTTGGCCGTCAGCGCGATCACGGGCGTCCGCGGCCAATGCAGCGCGGCTTCGTGGTCGCGAATGCGACGCGCGGCTTCAAGGCCATCCATGACGGGCATCTGGCAATCGAGCAGCACGAGGTCCGGGCGCTTGGCCCGGAATGCATCCACGGCCTGCAGGCCGTCTTGCACCACGGCCACGTCCAGGCCCAGTTTGCGCAGCACGGCTTCGGCAACCAAGGCATTGACCGGGTTGTCTTCGGCCAGCAGCACATGGCCTGAAAGGGCCTTTGGCAAGGGGGCAGCCCCGACGTCCAGGGGCACGTCCACCTGTGATCGGGGAAGGTCGAGTTTGAGCGTGAAGCAGGAGCCCTTGCCGAGTTGGCTGGTCACCAGCAGGTCACCCCCCATGGCCCGGGCGAGTTCTCGTGCAATCGTCAGGCCGAGGCCCGTTCCTGCAAAACGGCGTTTGAACGAACCGTCGGCCTGGTGGAAGGCGTCGAAGATCATCGAGAGGTGCTCGGGCGCGATACCCACCCCGGTGTCGTACACCGCAATGCGTGCCCGCCCCCGTTGGGCGTTGTGCTTTGCCACCACGGTCACGCTGCCGGCTTCGGTGAACTTGATCGCGTTGCCGACGAGGTTGTGCAGGATTTGCCGCAGGCGCGCCGGGTCGCCGATGACGGGGCACGGGCGCGGCATGTACATGCGTGCGGTCAGCTGGAGGCCGGCCTCCGTGGCAGGCGGCACCAGGAGCGACACCACGTCGTCGATGAGCGCGGCCAGGTCGAAGAACTGGGGCGACAGCTTGACTTGGCCGGCTTCGAGCTTTGAGAAATCGAGCGCGTCGTTGATCAGCGTGAGGAGGTGCTCGCCGGCGCGTTCGATCAATGCGAGCTGGGGCGCCGTGGGGTGCGTTTGACGCAGGCTTCGCGTGAGCCCGAGGATGCCGTGCAGCGGCGTGCGCATCTCGTGGCTCATCGTGGCCAGGAATTGGCCCTTGACGTGACTCTGGCGCTGCGCGAGCCTCAGTGCTTCTGCCCGGTCATCGGCGATGCGGTCGGTCCAGAAGCGCAGGCGCAGCAATTCGCGGATGCGCCGCTCGGAGTGCCGTGCCTCGATCAGCATCAGCGCAAGGTACAGCAACAGGCCGGCGCCCACATACCGCTCGGACCCTGTCCCCATGATGAGTGCCAGCAGGCCGATCGGCAGCAGCAGCGACGACAGGAAGACGGCGCTCGCGCGCCAACTCGACTGGAGGACGAAGACGCCGATGGACCCGACGCCGACGAGGGCCGTCAACACGAGGACGGACACCTCGGGCAGATCCAGCGGAATGACCCACAGACCGACCAGCGACCAGGCGAAGCCGTCGAGCCCGATGGCCACCATGAAGGCTGTGACCCATCCGGGCTGCCCGCGGTCGGCCGCAGCGCGGTAGCGCAGGTGCAACCAGAGGCGGGACAGGAACATCAGGCAGCGCAGCCCGAACCATGCCCAGACGGCACTGGCAGAGGCGAAGGGGAGCAGGCCGAAGGCCATCAGCAGCGCCAGCAGGGCCCCAGCCCCGTTGACGGTATGGGAGCGCCGGTAGAGCAATTCGGCGCGAGCCTCGCGCACACGCCGGTCCAGTCCGCCTTCGGGGTCGGCGTCCGTGACGCCCGGCGGCGAGAATTCGCTCATCGATGGCCTTTCGAGCCGTGTCATGTCTACCGCGCTCATTATCCCAACCTGTTCCGTCGCGAAGGAACCCGCATGTTTCCCACCTTACGATTGCTCAGCCTGGCCACCGCCGTCGCGCTGCCCGGCTTTCCTGCGCACGCCCAAAGCCTGCCCTACCAGCTCGATCCTCAGCACACCAAGGTGTATTGGGAGGTAAAGCACTTCGGCACGTCGACAAGCCGGGGCCGGTTCGACGACATCGAAGGCCAGGTGTCGCTGGATCGCACGGCCGGGCGTGGCGAAGTGTCCATCACGGTGGGCACCGCTTCGGTCACCACAGGGGTGCCGCCTCTGGACGCCGTCCTGCGAGGTGAGTACTTCTTCGCGTCGAAGGACCATCCGCGCGCCTACTTCGTGTCGCGGCGCCTCACCTTCAACGGCGATCAGCTTGCGGAACTGGTCGGCGAACTGACCGTCCGGGACGTGTCGACGGGGTTGAAGCTTACCGCGACGCACTTCAATTGTTACAAGCACCCGGTGCTTGCCCGTGAAGTATGCGGCGGCGATTTCGAGGGCGAGCTGCAACGGAGCGAACTGGGCATGACCTACGGCCACCCCTTCGTGGCCGATCGCGTGCGCCTGGTCGTCCAGATCGAGGCCATCGCACCGCCGTGACCCTCCGCTGCCGCCTTCTTTTTGGGACAATGGCCAGATGACTTCCACCGATCTCCAGGCCACCGTCGCCCACATGGGCGCGGCGGCGCGTGCGGCCAGCACGAAAATGGCCGCGGCCTCCACGGCCGCGAAAAACCAGGCCTTGCTCACGCTTGCCCGCCTGCTGCGCGGCGACGGCGGCGCACTTGCCGAGGCGAATGCGAAGGACATCGCAGCCGCTGAAGCCGCGGGCCTGGCCGCACCGATGGTCGACCGCCTTCGCCTGACACCGAAGGTGCTCGCCACCGTCGCCGAAGGCTGCGAGCAGATCGCCGCCATGCCCGATCCGGTGGGCGAAATCACCAACCTGCGCCGCCGCCCCACGGGCATCAGCGTGGGACAGATGCGCGTGCCGCTCGGTGTGTTCGGCATGATTTACGAAAGCCGCCCGAATGTGACGATCGAGGCCGCCTCGCTCGCGATCAAGAGCGGCAACGCCTGCATTCTTCGCGGCGGCTCCGAAGCCATCCATTCGAACCTGGCGCTGTGGAAGCTGGTGCAGGCTGCGCTGGCCGAGGCCGGCCTGCCGCGGGAGGCCGTGCAGCTCGTGGAGACCACCGATCGGGCCGCCGTGGGCTTCCTCATCGCATCGCCGGATGCGGTCGACGTCATCATTCCGCGGGGAGGCAAGGGCCTGATCGAACGCATCAGCCGCGAGGCCAAGGTGCCGGTCATCAAGCACCTCGACGGCAATTGCCACCTGTTTGTCGACGCCACGGCCGACCTGGAGCTGGCGCTGCGCGTGACGGACAACGCGAAAACGCAGAAATACAGCCCCTGCAACGCAGCGGAGTCGCTGCTCGTGCACGAAGCCATCGCCCCCGCCTTCCTGCCGCGCATCGGCGCGGTGTTTGCTGCCAAGGGGGTGGAGATGCGCGCCGATGACCGCAGCCGCGCCCTGCTTCAAGAGGTGGCGGGCGCCAGGATCGTGCCGGCCACGGAGCAGGACTGGTCGGAGGAGTACCTCGCCCCCGTCATCAGCGTGAAAGTGGTGCCGGGCCTGGACGAAGCGATCGCGCACATCAACCGCTACGGTTCCCATCACACCGACGCCATCCTCACCGAACACCATTCGAACGCGATGCGTTTCGTGCGCGAAGTCGATTCGGCCAGCGTGATGGTCAACGCCAGCACCCGTTTCGCCGACGGCTTCGAGTACGGCCTGGGCGCGGAAATCGGCATCAGCACCGACAAGTTCCATGCCCGGGGCCCCGTGGGCCTGGAGGGGCTGACGTCGATGAAATGGGTGGTGCTGGGCCAGGGCGAAGTTCGGCAATGACACCGTCCCGCCGCGCACTCGTCCTGTTCTCGGGCGGGCAAGACTCCACGGTGTGCCTCGCCTGGGCACTGGAGCACTACGAGCATGTCGAGACCATCGGCTTCGACTACGGCCAGCGGCACGCCGTCGAACTCGAATGCCGCAAGACCGTGCGCGAGCGCCTGATCGCCAGCTTTCCCCGGTGGGCCCCACGCCTCGCCGACGATCATCTTCTCGACCTCTCGCTGCTGGGCCAGATCTCCGACACCGCGCTGACCTCCGAGCGCGCGCTCGAAATGAGCCAGAGCGGGTTGCCCAACACGTTCGTGCCGGGCCGCAACCTGCTGTTCTTCACGTTCGCCGCCACGGTGGCGTACCGCCGCGGGTTGAATGTGCTCGTGGGGGGCATGTGCGAAACGGATTTCTCCGGCTACCCCGATTGCCGCGACAACACGCTGAAGGCCTTGCAGGTGGCCGTCAGCCTCGGCATGGACACGCCCATGACCATCGAAACGCCGCTGATGTGGCTGGACAAGGCGCAGACGTGGGCCCTCGGCGCCGCGCTGGGCGGTGAAACACTGAACGACCTCATCGTCGACGAGACCCACACGTGTTACCTCGGGGACCGCAGCAAGCGGCACGAATGGGGATATGGCTGCGGCCAGTGCCCTGCGTGCGCGCTGAGGCGCCGAGGCTACAAGGGCTGGCGCGCACGCGGGCTGCCCGAATTTGCCGACACCGATCGACTGGACTCGCTGCCATGACGGATTCGCGGGTCGTCGCAGGCATCATCGCGGCGGTGTTGTTGTTCTGGTGCGTGGGGGCGTACAACCGGCTGATGGCGTTGCGCAACGTGATGCGCGCGGCCTTCACCCAGCTCGAAGCCCAGGTGCGCCGCCGGCATGAATTGATCCCCCAGCTGGCGGATGCAGCCCGCGCCGATCCCGCCGCCGACCCCGACGTGCTCGATGCTGCGGTGGCGGCGCGCCAGCAAGCCCGTGCCGCGCTCGACCTGGCGCGCGCCCATCCCGGCGCTCCGGGACCGATGGTGAGCCTCGCGATGGCCGAGCAGGTTCTGGAAGATGCCTGTCGCCGCCTGCAGCAGGCGATCGACCGGCAGTCCGCCCTGAAATCCGATCCTGCCGTGCAGGCCGTCCGTGACGACTTGCTCGGCGCCGAAGGGCGCCTCGGGTTCGCGCGCCAGATGTTCAATGATGCCGTGACCTCATACAACGCTGCCGTACAGCAGTTCCCGACCCGGGTGTTGTCGAGCCTGTTCGGCTTTCGGGAGGCGGCCGTGCTGCCGGCCCCGGTCAACGGTGGCGCACAGAGCGCCTGATCCCCATGGCCGATCCCGCCTTCCATCTGCCCCGCGTGGCGCTGACGGACGGCGAACGTGAGGCGTCTGATCGGCTGACGCAATTGCAGGACTCCGCCGAGGTGCGGGCCACCCTGCTGGCCTTGTTGCTCACACCCGGCAGCCGGCGTGAACTGCGTGCCTGGCAGGCAGAGACCCGGGGCCTGAGCACGGCCCGGGCATGGCATGCGGCGGTCGTGCAGCTTTCGCGCGCATCCCGGCTCCCTTGGCTCGAGCGCATGCTGGCACGCATGGCCGACGCCCCCCTCGGCGACCGCCAGGCCCTGGTGGACGCCGCTCGCCGAATCATGTCCGCCGACGGCCAGATCCGCCCCATTGACCGCCTGCACTGGCTCGCGCTCCGGTACCGGCTCGGCGACGCCACCCTTGTAGCGAGCGGCCCGCCATCGGTCCAGAAGGAAATGCGCGATCTGTCGCTGCACACCCTTCGCGAGGCGGGACGGGTCACCGCGTTCCTGTCACGCCTGGTGCCCACGGGCGATACGCAGGCAGGGCAGCGCTGGTACGCCGCGGTGATGGCGCCATGGTTGAACGCGCACGACCTGCCCGCGTGCCAGCCCCCGGACGCCGACGGTCTGTTCAACGCCCTTTCGGAGGTGCAAGCCATGCCGTGGATGCTGCGACCGGTGCTCGTGCGCGCCTGGCTCGACCACGCCCAGGCCTTGAGCCCGTCCCACCGGTTGGAACCCGACGCAGCCGATGCGCTTCGCCTGGCCCGCCTGCTGCTCGACTGTCCCATGCCGCCGGAACTGGCCCGGCATTACGTGGAACCCGATTGAGCCAGGTCAGGCCTGTCCCATGATGGATGCCGTGGCCACCAGCTCGTCGAACAGCGCCAGCGACACCTTGCCCGAGACCACGTACGGATCGAGCGTGGCCGTCTCCGAGTACTTCAGCAGCAGGGCCGGATTCAGGCGCGACATGTTGACCTGCCCCATCGACCACACGGCGAACCGGCGTTCGTCGACTTCCTCATAACTGAGCAGCACCACCTCGCGGTGGCGAGGATCGGTGGTGATGCGGTTGTAGAGCGCGCTCACCGCCGAACGGCCGCCCTCGAGCACCTGCAGGAAGATGCCCGATGAAAAGCACAGCACGCCCGTCACGCCGATGGTGGGGTTGTGCGCCTTCGCGCGCCTCAGGATCGCGACCAGCGCGTCCTGGTCCACCACTTCGGTGGCCCGGCTTGCATACATGAGTCGTACCAGCATGGCAGCTTCTCCATTGGGTTCAGTTGCGTTGCCCGATGAGTGACAAAAATTCGCGCCGCAGGTTCGAGTCCTTCAAGAATGCACCACGCATCACGCTGTTGGTCATCTTCGAATCGATGTCCTTGACCCCGCGCCATTGCATGCAGAAGTGGTCGGCGTCCATCACGATCGCCAGGCCATCGGGCTTGACCCGCTCCTGCAATTCGTTCGCGAGCATCGTGACGGCCTCCTCCTGGATCTGCGGGCGGCTCATGATCCAGTCGCAGATGCGCGCGTACTTCGACAGCCCGATCAGATTGGAATGCTCGTTCGGCAGGATGCCGATCCACACCTTGCCCATGATGGGGCACAGGTGATGCGAGCAGGCGCTGCGCACCGTGACAGGGCCCACGATCATCAACTCGTTGAGCCGCTCCACGTTCGGGAACTCCGTCACGAGCGGCATCGGCATGTAGCGGCCGCCGAACACCTCCGTGAGGAACATCTTGGCCACCCGCTGCGCGGTCTCATTCGTGTTGTGATCGCTTTCGGTGTCGATCACGAGCGATTCGAGCACCCCTTGCATCTTCGCCGCAACTTCGGCCCGCAGTTCATCCATTTCGCCCGGGCGGATGAAGGCGGCGATGTTGTCGTTCGCGTGGTAACGGCAGTCCGCGCCGACGAGTCGGTAGCGGATGCGTTCGGACGCGCTGAGTTTCGCCAGCTCTTCCTCGCTGCGAAAAATGGGGGCGGTGGACTCACCGGACATGGCTCATTCCTCTGGCTTCTGAGAGGATGATTGTCACTCGCCCGGGCATCACAGTGCGCGCTGGAACGTTCGCACCTGCTTGCCGGCCGATAGACTCCGCAGGTGAACACGCCTTCCTTGCCCCTTTCGACCCTGCTGATCCACACCGCCGGCGCGCTGCAGGCGGTGCGTGCCGGCCGGTCGCTCAACGACGTGCTCGAGCGCTGCCCGCCCCCCGCGCGGCCCGGCACACAGGCCCTGGCGTTCCAGGTGATGCGGCGCCTCGGCAGCGCCCAAGCCGCCCGCCGGCAGCTCGCACCGAAGACGCCCGCGCCCAACGTGGATGCCCTGCTCACCACGGCGCTTGCCCTGCTGTGGCCTGGCGACGATGCGGGCGCCCGCTACGCACCGCACACGCTCGTCAATCAGGCGGTGGAAGCGGCCAAGCAAACCGCCGGTTCCAGCGTCCCATTCGTCAATGCCGTGCTGCGCCGGTTCCTGCGAGACCGCGACACCGTGGTCGCCACCGTACAGGCCGATCCCGTGGCCGCAGCCAACCATCCGCGCTGGTGGATCGACCGGCTGCGAGAAGATTGGCCGGCCCAATGGCGTGAGGTGCTGGAGGCCGACAACGAACACCCGCCCATGACCCTGCGGACCCACGCCCGTCGCACGACGCCGCAGGCCTACGTGACCCGCCTGGCGGCAGCCGGGCTCGAGGGCACCGTGGTCGGCCCTTACGCCGTGCGCCTGGCCCGGCCCGTGCCGGTGCAAGAGCTGCCCGGTTTCGCCGACGGGGACGTCTCGGTGCAAGACGCCGCCGCCCAGCTCGCCGCACCGCTGTTGATCGGCACCGGCTTGCCGCCCGGAGCCCGGGTGCTCGACGCCTGTGCCGCCCCGGGCGGAAAAACCGCCCACTTGCTGGAACTGGCCGACCTCGACGTGCTCGCCCTCGACAGCGACGCCGACCGGCTGCGACGGGTGGACGACACCCTGCGCCGGCTTGGCCTGACCGCCCGCACCGCCGCCGCCGATGCCCGGCAGCCTGCCACATGGTGGGACGGCCAGGCCTTTGACGCCATCCTCCTCGACGCCCCGTGCAGCGCCTCCGGCATCGTGCGCCGCCATCCCGATGTCCGCTGGTTGCGCCGGCCCTCCGACATCCCGGCGCTCGCCGAGACCCAGGCGGCGATCCTGGACGCCCTGTGGCCGTTGCTCAAGCCCGGCGGGCGGCTCGTTTACTGCACCTGCTCGGTGTTCAAGGCGGAAGGCGAGGCCGGAATCGACGCTTTTTTGCAACGCACCGGCGGGCTCAGCCTTGTGGGGCGACCAGCTTCTCCCGGTCATCTGCTGCCACGGCCCGACAATCAGGCCATGGGAGATGGCCCCGAGGCCGGCGCATCGCCCGATGGTTTCTACTACGCCCTGCTGACCAAACCCTTGCCCTGACCTTCACGCGTGCTCCGGATCCACTGGCCCTTTCTTTCATTCGGGTTCCGCCGCGGCGCTCCGCACCGCCCGGGCGGACTGCGCGCCCTCATGCTGGCCATGTGGTGCGCCCTGGCCTTGTGGATGACCAGCCCGGCCCGCGCAGAGGGTGTCAACCTCACCGCGTTCGAACTTGCTCGCACCGATGAAGGGCTGCAGCTGAGCTTTTCCACCAAATTCGATCTCCCGAGGCCCGTCGAGGACGCGCTGCAAAAAGGCGTCCCCCTGGTCTTCGTGGCCGAAGCCTCGGTCTTTCGCGACCGCTGGTACTGGCGTGACAAACGGGTGAACGACGCCACCCGCACCTGGCGGCTCGCCTACCAGCCGCTCACGCGCAAATACCGCGTCACCTTCGGCGGACTGAACCAGAACCACGACAGCCTGGCCGATGCGCTCGCCTCGCTCAGCAGTTCGGTGAACTGGAAGATCGCAGAGCCGTCCCAGCTCGATGGGGGTGGCCACTACGTCGAGTTCCGGTATGCGCTCGACACCAGCCAGATGCCCCGACCGATGCAGATCGGCATCGGCGGCCAAGCCGACTGGTCGCTGCGGGTCGAACGTTCGCGCCGGCTGAATTGACCGGCGATACCCTGCGAACATGACCAAAGCTTCCCGCTGGGCGTGGATCATCTCGCTGGTGGCCGTGATCGGCACCGGGCTGGTCCTCGTCTTCCTGCTGTCGCTCGCCACGAAAAGCCGGGGCCTCTACGAACGCCACTACGTCTGGCTGTTCTGGGTCAACGTCGTCGTGGCCACCCTGCTGATGCTCGTGATCGGGATCGCCGGGGTGCGCCTGATGATGCGGGTGCGCCGCGGCAAGTTCGGCAGCCGGCTGCTGTTGCGGCTCGCTCTCGTGTTCGCCATGGTCGGCGTGCTGCCCGGGCTGTTGATTTACACGGTGTCCTACCAGTTCGTCTCGCGCAGCATCGAGACCTGGTTCGACCTGAAGGTCGAAGGCGCACTCGAGGCCGGCCTGAGCCTGGGCCGGGCCACACTCGACACCCAGGTCAACGACCTCGCCACCAAGGCCCGCCTCGCGGCCGAACGCCTTGGCGAAGCGGGCCAGTCGGTACAACCCATGGCGCTCGAGCGGCTGCGGGAGAACCTCTTGGCGCTGGAAGTGACGCTGATCGGTCCGAACGGCCAGGTGATTGCCACTGCCGGCCACACGGCACGCATCGCGCCCGAACGGCCATCCAGCGCGCAGATGCGGCAAGCCCGGAGCGCACGGGTGGTGGCGCAGCTCGAGGGCCTCGACGAGGACAACCCGGCCGGGTTGAACGAGGCGCGCATCCGAGCGCTGGCCTACATGCCGAGCGGCAGCTTCTCGTTCAACGCACAGGACCGCTACCTGATGGTCACCCAGCTGCTGCCGAGCCAGGTGGTGGCCAATGGGCTGGCGGTGCAGACGGCGTACCGGGAATACCAGGCCAGGGCGCTTGCACGCGATGGCCTCAAACGCATGTACATCGGCACTTTGACACTCACGCTGATCCTGGCCGTGTTCGGCGCGCTGCTGCTGGCCGTCACCCTCGGCAACCAGCTCGCGCGCCCGCTCCTCGTGCTGGCCGACGGCGTGCGCCAGGTATCAAGAGGCGACCTGACGCCCAAACAAGTGCTGGCCGCCACCGACGAGCTGAGCGGACTCACCCGTTCGTTCGCGGACATGAACGACCAGCTGTCCGATGCCCGTTCCCTCGTGCAGCGCAGCCTGTCGCAGCTCGAAGCAGCCCGCACGAACCTGCAGACCATCCTCGACAACTTGACGGCCGGGGTCATCGTGTTTGACCGGGAAGGCCGCATCGACACCGTGAACCCGGGCGCCACGCGCATCCTGCGGCTGCCCCTGTCGGCCTACCGCGGCCGGCCGCTCGGCGATGTGCCGGGCCTGGAGGAGTTCGCCAGTGCCGTGCAGCAGCGCTTCGATCTCCACGTCGCAAGCCCCGAGGCCGGCGAACGCGACCACTGGCAAGATGCGTTCGACCTGCAGACCGGTTCAGCCAACGCGATGGAACGCGACAAGGTGACGCTCCTCGTGCGCGGCGCGGCCATGCCTCACGCCGGCCGCCTCATGGTGTTCGACGACATCACCGAAGTCGTGTCCGCCCAGCGGGCCGAGGCGTGGAGCGAGGTGGCGCGGCGGCTGGCGCACGAAATCAAGAACCCGCTCACCCCGATCCAGCTGTCGGCCGAACGCCTCCAACACCGGCTCGAGGCGAAACTCGAGGGCCCGGACCAGGCCATGCTCGTGCGCTCCGTCGGCACCATCGTCAACCAGGTGCAGGCGATGAAGACGCTCGTCAATGAGTTCCGTGACTACGCCCGGCTGCCGTCGGCCCGGCTGCAGTCCCTCGACCTGAACGCGCTGGCGAGCGAGGTCCTCGGCCTCTACGCCACCGCCCAGGAATCAGGACGCCTCCAGGCCGAGCTGACCCCGGGCCTTCCGCTGATCGTGGGCGACACGACCCAGCTGCGCCAAGTGATCCACAACCTGGTGCAAAACGCGCTGGACGCCGTGACCGACCAGCCCGACGGCCATGTGCGCCTGCGCACCGAAGTGACCCGCAACGAGCAGGGCGAGGTGCGCGCCGTTCGCCTGCAGGTGCTCGACAACGGCCCCGGATTTCCGGACAAAGTGCTCAAACGGGCATTCGAACCCTACGTCACCACCAAGAGCAAAGGCACCGGTCTGGGCCTTGCGGTGGTCAAGAAAATCGTCGACGAACACGGCGCTCGCATCCGGCTTGCCAACCTTCCCGGAGACACCGACGGGGGGCAGGGTATTGCCGGTGCCCAAGTTTCGATATCATTTTCAAAATTGGCGCCGGCAGACAGCGCCCCCGCTGTCCCTGCAACCGCTTGATGCCGGGCGCACCGAGAACCCATGGCCACCATTCTTGTTGTTGATGACGAACTGGGCATCCGTGCCCTGCTTTCGGAGATCCTGACCGACGAGGGTCACAGCGTCGAACTTGCGGAAAACGCGGCACAGGCCCGCGCATGCCGGGAACGCGTGCGCCCCGACCTCGTGCTGCTGGACATCTGGATGCCCGACGTCGACGGCATCACGCTGCTCAAGGAATGGGGGGCCACCTCGCAGCTGACCATGCCGGTCATCATGATGTCGGGCCACGGCACCATCGACACCGCCGTCGAGGCCACGAAGGTGGGCGCCGTCGCCTTCCTCGAAAAACCGATCACCCTGCAAAAGCTGCTGCGCGCCGTAGAACAAGCGCTCGCCAAGCCTGTGCCGCGCCCGCAGCCCGGGCCCACGAGCCCGCAGCCGCTGGCCAACCGGCACGACAGCCTGATGTCCATCGACACCTCGCTAGCACCGGCCAGCCCGATTCCACTGTCCTCCCTGCCGCTCGGCCCTCAAAGCGAGCAGATGTTCGAGCTCGACCGCCCGCTTCGCGAAGCCCGCGACGCCTTCGAGAAAAGCTATTTCGAGTTCCACCTGTCCAAGGAAAACGGCAGCATGACCCGCGTGGCCGAGAAGACCGGCCTCGAGCGCACCCACCTCTACCGAAAGCTCAAGCAACTCGGCGTGGACCTCTCTCGCAACAAACGTGGCAGCGGCCTCTAAAAATAGGCTATACTGAGCGGCTTGAGGCCAAGTAGCTCAGTTGGTAGAGCAGCGGATTGAAAATCCGCGTGTCGGTGGTTCGATTCCGCCCTTGGCCACCAGGATCCTGAAAAGCCCCGTGCACGCAAGTGCCCGGGGCTTTTTTCGTTATGGCGCCTACTGCCAATCGCAGTGGCCTGATCCGCCTTTGCCCGTGTGCGATGAATCACGGGCGTACCGATGCCTCGGTCCATTGAGCAGCATGGCTGGCCGCGGTAGGAGAACACTGACATCCGGCTCAGCCGAATCCGGATGTTTTTGAAGCTCCCTCTGATCAAGGCGTGACCCTGCCCAGACGATGTCCAGAGGCATGCGAGACCCCGCTTTCATTTCTCCTGCCCGGGACCATCCGGCACGACACCGCAAGGTGTTGGCGTTGCAGCAATTGCTCGCCGCCGGCCTGCCTGGCGCACACGGCGAACCGGCTCACGCCCCGGCGGCGTCGACCGCAACGACCTCCCTTTCACGAGAACCAACCCACGAGAGATTCCAATGGTCAAGACCATTCTCATCGTCGACGACTCGGCCAGCGTGCGCCAGGTGGTATCGATCGCCCTGAAGCAGGCCGGCCACGAGGTGATCAGTGCCTCCGACGGGCAGGAGGCCCTCGATGCGCTCGACGGCCGCAAACTGCATCTGGTCATCAGCGACCTGAACATGCCGCGGCTGGATGGCATCAGCTTCGTCCAACAGATGAAGGCCAAGCCGGCCTACAAGTTCACGCCGGTGATCATGCTGACCACCGAAATGGCCGATGCGAAGAAACAGGAAGGCAAGCTGGCCGGGGTGAAGGCCTGGGTGGTCAAACCGTTCCAGCCCCTGCAGCTGCTGGATGCCGTGTCCAAGCTGGTTCTGCCTTGAGGGTTCGCCGCATGCAAGTCTCCACAGAACAAGGCGGCACCCTGCACCGTCTTCGCCTCGAAGGCGATTTGGACATTTACGCCGCGGCTGAGCTGAAGACTGCGCTCGTCGATGCACTGTCGACGACCCATGAACTGGAAATCGACTTGGCACAGATCTCGGCCATCGACACCAGCGGCATTCAGCTGCTGGCCGCGGCCAAGCGCGAAGCTCTGGACACCGGCAAGACCATGCGCATGGTGAACCACAGCGCGGCCGTGGTCGAGTTGATCGAGCTGTATGACCTCGCCGGCTGGTTCGGCGATCCACTGTGGTTGCCCCAGGCAAGTCAAAACGAAGGCACGGCATGAGCCTGAACCTCAATGAAGCACTGCAGACCTTCTTCGCCGAGAGCCGCGCGCTGCTGCACGACATGGAAGATGCGTTGCTGCGCCTGGAGGACGCGCCGGACGATGCGGACGCGCTGAACGCCGTCTTCCGGGCGGCGCACACGATCAAGGGCTCGGCAGGTCTGTTCGGCCTGAATGCGATCGTGGCCTTCACCCATGAGGCCGAGAGCGTTCTCGACATGGCACGAGACGGTCGGTTGAGGGTGAACGATGCGGTGTGCGGGCTGCTGCTGCAATGCAGAGACCATGTCGAGTTGCTGTTGCGAGAAGCCGAAAGCAGCGAAGAGCTGACCGAGGCAGCGCGCCAGCACGGCGGCACGCTCACGGAGCGCCTCTTGCAGCTGCATGGACCCGGCCGCCAGACACTGGCCCCGCTGGCCCCAGACACCGCCGAACCATTGCGCTGCGGCGGTTCTCCGGTGGACAACGACGGCTGGCACATCTCGCTGCGCTTTGATCCAGGGGTACTGCGCAATGGCTTGGACCCGATGTCGTTCATCCGCTATCTCGGCACCTTCGGTCGCATTGCACGCATCGTCACCGTGCTCGACGGGATGCCCAGGTTGGCCGATCTCGACGCCGAATGCTGTCATCTCGGCTTTGAAATCCAGTTCGTGAGCGATTGCGACAAACAGGCGATCGAGGCCGCGTTCGAGTTCGTGCGCGATGACTGCCAGCTGCGCATTCTCCCGCCGGGCAGTCGGGTGCACGACTATGTTCGTCTGCTGGACGAACTGCCCGGCGACAAGCTGCGCCTCGGTGAGTTGCTGGTCGCCTGTGGTGCGGTCACGCAGCGCGAACTCGATGCAGCGCTGCAAGAACAACAGCGCGTCGATCTCGGCCCGCCGCTGGGCCAGGTGCTCGTCGGCGACAAAGTGGTCCGTCCCGAGGTGGTCAATGCCGCGCTGAACAAGCAGAACGAGATGCGGGCGCGCCAGCCCCAAGACGGCGTGTTCATCCGGGTGCATGCCGACAAGCTGGACGCGCTGATCAACCAGGTGGGCGAACTGGTGATTGCCGGCGCCGGTGTCGGCCTGCTCGCGCAGCGCAACAAGGACAGCGCGCTGCAGGAGGCGATGTCGTCGTTGTCCCGCCTGGTCGAAGAGGTCCGCGACGGGGCGATGCGCCTGCGCATGGTGGAGATCGGAGAGACGTTCAACCGCTTTCGCCGCGTGGTGCGCGATGTGTCGAAGGATCTGGGCAAGAACGTGGAACTGGTCATCACGGGCGCGGAGACCGAGCTCGACAAGTCGGTCGTCGAGCGGCTGGGAGACCCGTTGACCCATCTCGTGCGCAATGCCATGGACCATGGCATCGAGCCGGCCGATGTGCGGGCAAGCCGGGGCAAGCCGATGCAGGCGACGCTGGAACTCGCTGCTTGGCACGAGGCCGGGCACATCGTCGTCGAGGTGCGCGACGATGGCGGCGGCCTGGACCGGGAACGCATTCTTGCCAAGGCCGTCGAGCGGAACTTGATCGACGCCGAGACCCAGGCGCAACTCCCTGACACGGAAGTGTGGAACCTGATTTTCGAGCCCGGCTTCTCCACGGCCAGCCAGGTCAGCAACCTGTCGGGCCGGGGCGTCGGCATGGACGTGGTCAAGCGCGGCATCGAAGCACTGCGCGGCAGCGTCGAGATCGACAGCGTGGCAGGGCGCGGCACGACGATCCGCATTCGCCTGCCCCTCACGCTGGCCATCATCGAAGGCTTCCTGATGCGGGTGGCCGACGTGCACCTCGTGGTGCCGCTCGACATGGTGCTGGAGTGCGTCGAGATCGGCGCCGCACTGCCGCCTGGGCAGGACTACTTCGATCTGCGCGGCGAGGTGTTGCCCCTGTTGCGGTTGCGCGAGCACTTTGGTCTGCAGGGAGAGCCCGGGCGGCGCCAGAACGTGGTGATCGTCAACACCGCAGGGCGAAAGGCCGGACTCGTGGTCGATGAACTCAAGGGCCAGTTCCAGGCAGTGATCAAACCTCTCGGCGAACTGTTCGCCCGCGTGCACGGCTTGGCCGGCTCCACGATCCTCGGCTCGGGTGAAGTGGCCCTCGTGATCGACGTCCCGGGCCTGCTCGAAAGCGCCCAGAGGGCTTACCGCAAGGGCGGGCCTGCTGCCCGTCTTTCGAAAAGCATGACAGCCGGCTTGATCGGCTGAGAACCGGACGAGCGATCGTCCAGAAAACAACGAAGGGAATCGACATGGGAAAACAACTTGGCGTTGCCTCCAAGCTGGCACTTGGTTTCGGCACCATCGTGCTGTTGCTTGTCGCGACGATCGCGCTCGCGTTGGCCAACATGGCCACGATGAATGACAAGACGCTGGAAATCACCGATGACCGCTACCCCAAGCTCGATGCGGCCGGGAACATCCAGGTGGCCCTGCTCGACATCGGGCGCTCCACGCGCAACATGCTGCTCGTCGGCTCGGCGGAGGAAGTCGAAGCCAACCGGTCCAAGATACAAAAGCTGCGAGGAGTCGTCAGCGACAACATCGCCATGCTGGACAAGACCATCAACACGCCCAAAGGGCGCGAGCTGTTCAGCGCGATGCGCAAGGCCTACGAGGACTCCAGCCCCAAGTACGATCACTTTTTCGGGCTGATCAAGAACGACAAGGCCAAGGCCTTGGAATTCATGATGAAGGACCTTTCGGTCGCCAACACCGCCATGGTCAACGCGCTGGATGAGTTTCAGAACCTCGTGGGCGGGCAGATGAAGGCCGCGGGCGACGAGGCGGGAGAAAAGTATCGCTCCGCGCGCACCTGGATGCTGGGCATCGGCCTGAGTTCCGTGCTGATCGCGATCGGACTGGCATTCCTCATCACCCGCGGCCTGCTCAAGCAGCTCGGCGGCGAGCCGGCATATGCGGCCGAGGTGGTGGCCCAGGTGGCCGCAGGCGACCTCACAGTGGACGTGCAGATCAGGAACGGTGACACGACCAGCATGCTGTCGGCCGTCCGGGAGATGACGATCAAGCTGGCGAAGACCATCGGTGACGTGCGCGGCGCGGCGGATTCGCTGAGCTCGGCTTCGGAAGAGGTGAGCGCTACCGCGCAATCCCTGAGCCAGGGCGCGAGTGAGCAATCGGCCAGCGTCGAAGAAACCTCGGCATCCGTGGAGCAGATGAGTTCGTCGATCACGCAGAACACCGAGAACGCCCGGGTGACCGACGGCATGGCGGCCAAGGCCGCGAAGGAAGCCGCCGAGGGCGGCGAAGCGGTGAAGCAGACGGTGGCGGCGATGAAGACGATCGCGGGCAAGATCAGCATCATCGACGACATCGCCTACCAGACGAACCTCCTGGCACTGAACGCCGCCATCGAGGCAGCCCGGGCCGGTGAGCACGGCAAGGGGTTCGCCGTCGTCGCAGCCGAAGTGCGCAAGCTCGCCGAACGCAGCCAGGTGGCGGCGCAGGAAATCGGCGAGCTCGCTGGCGGTTCCGTCGAGATGGCCGAGCGCGCGGGCAAGCTGCTGGATGACATGGTCCCGAGCATCCAGAAGACCTCGGACCTGGTGCAGGAGATCACGGCCGCCTCGCAGGAGCAGTCGAGTGGCGTGAGTCAGATCAACGAAGCGATGAACCAACTCTCGCAAGTCACGCAGACGAATTCCAGCGCCAGCGAGGAGCTGGCCGCCACGGCAGAAGAAATGAGCGGCCAGGCCCAGCAGCTGCAGGAGCTGATGGAATTCTTCAAGCTGGAGTCGCGGCCTGGCCCTCGGCGAACGGTGGCATCTTCCGCATCGCAAGGCAGCGCTCGTCCGCAGGCCGCGGCGCGCAAGTCAGCTTCGCAAGCCGCCCCGCTGTCGACGCCAGCAACCCAGGTGGCGGACGAAGCCAACTTCGTGCGCTTTTGAGGGAGGCCACTTGAACGAGAGCAGCAAGGCCACGAACGCCATCGTCACGGCGCCATCGGCGCCTGCCGCACCGGGCGGGCAGGACCCGGCGCAGTACCTGACCTTCGCACTGGGGGCAGAGGCATATGCCATCGGCATCCTGCACATCAAGGAGATCATCCAGTACGGCACGCCGACCACCGTGCCGATGATGCCGGGCTTCGTGCGCGGCGTGATCAACCTCCGCGGTGCGGTGGTGCCCGTGATCGATCTCGCATCGCGCTTCGGCGGCCCCTTGAGCAAAATCACCCGACGGACGTGCATCGTGATCGTCGAGCTGCATCTGCCCCACGGAGAGACGCGCGTGCTGGGCGCCGTGGTGGATGTGGTCAACGCAGTGCTGGAGATCGCCCCAGGGGACATCGAGCCCGCCCCCGGCTTCGGAACACGCCTCCGCACGGATTTCATCGCCGGCATGGCCAAGGTCGACGGACGCTTTGTCATCCTGCTCGACATCGACCGCGTGCTGTCGATGGACGAGATGGCCGCGCTCTCCGGGGCCGGAGAAGCGGCCGCAGCCTGAACCCCAGGCTGCCGCGGGCCAAGGGGCTCAAGCAAGCCCCCAGCCCTGCTGGGCAAGCCGCAGAGACCTTTCGTTTCGCCTTCCACTCGGATTCCTCAGAACAGCGAATAGCATACCGATCCTCGCTCGCGCACCTTGGCCACATCGCCTCCAGCGTTCCGCCGGGGTGATGGGAGCCACCCGGCCAAGGACGCGGTGGCGATGGAAGCTGTGCGCAACATAAGAAAGAGAACGAGGGATGAAACATGACGATCCGCGTGCTGGTGGCCGATGACCATGCACTGGTGCGCCAAGGTTTGCGCCAGGTGCTGTCGTTCTCAAATGAGCTGAGCCTGGCCGCCGAAGCGAGGAATGCGTGGGAGGTGATCGAGCGTGTCCGCGATGGCGGCCTCGACGTGGTGCTGCTCGACATGAGCATGCCGGGCCCCAGCGGGGTGGAGCTGATACGCCGCCTGCGCGCAGAGGCCCCGCGCGTACCGATCCTGGTGCTGTCCATGCACGCAGAAGCGCAGATCGCTGCGCGTGCCATCAAGGCCGGTGCCCGGGGCTACCTGACAAAGGACAGCGAGCCCGAGCTGCTGATCGACGCCATCCGCCAAGTCGGCCGTGGAGGCAACTTCATCGATCCAGCGCTTGCGACGCAGCTGGTCTTCGAGATGGGCAGCACGACGGACGAGGCGCCGCATGCCAACCTCACCAACCGTGAGTACCAGGTGTTCCTGGCCCTCGTGCAGGGCCGAGGCCAGGTCGAAATCGCCCAGGAGCTCAACCTCTCGCCCAAGACGGTCAGCACACACAAGTTTCGCCTGATGCGAAAGCTCGGCGTCGACAGCCTCAGCGAATTGGTGCGCTACGCGATCCGGCATGGGTTGGCGACGTGACGGCCGGCGACGACGCATCGGTCCACCGCGAGGCCTTCAACTGCGCGACCGAGGGCCTGTTCATCGTCGGCATGGACGACACCGGCACGCCACGCCTCATCGATGGCAACCCGGCCTGGGAGGCGATGCTTGGAATCAACCTGGCGCCCGTGCGAGGCCGCCACCTGGCCGAACTGCCGCCCGGCTGGTCTGATTGCCTGCTGCAGCAACACAGTGCGTGCCTGCGCCTCGCATCTCGCACGGACGAACGATGGCGTGTGCCCACGCCGCAGGGACCGCGATCGGTTCAGCTCACGCTGACGCCCGCGATCGACAAGACAGGGAGGATCCGACGCCTGCATGGCGCGGCACGTGATGTGACTCCAGCACTCTGCCACGCCAGCGAAGCGGTCTGCCTGCTCGACGAGCAAGATGACCTCTGGTCCAGGCTTGAAGCGGCACGGGACGAAGAGCGGCACCACATCGCACGGGAGCTGCACGATGAGATGGGGCAGCACCTGTCGGCGCTTCGCATGGAAGTCTCGATGCTTCGCATGCGCTGGGGTGGATTGGACCCGGCGCTGGGTGAGAAAACCACCGCTGTCCAGGCCATGGTGGACGGCATCATCCAAGTGACCCGCCATCTCGTGAGCGGCCTGCGCCCGCCTGTGCTGGACCTCGGCATCGTCGCGGCGCTGGAGTCGCTGATCGAGGATTTTCGAGCCTCCTTCGGCCGCGATTGCCACCTGCACATGGACGACGCCTGCAATGCGCTGGACGCCCGGCAAACCGCCATGGTTTTCCGCGCCGTGCAGGAATCCCTGACCAACATCCGCCGTCATGCCCGGGCCCGACGGGTGGACGTGACGCTCAAGCGATTCAATGACGAATTCGTGTTGATCGTGCGCGACGATGGTCAGGGCTTTGACCCGGTTTCCCGCCCCACGCATTCACTGGGCCTCGTTGGCATTCAAGAGCGTGCCCAGATGCTGGGCGGCCAGCTCGACTTGCGCAGCACGCCCGGCCTGGGGACGACCCTTTGCATCGCATTTCCTGCATCGACAGTGGCAGTGGCCCCAGGCACCGCGAATCCGGCGCGGTAGCTTCTTCCTGGGCCGGTTCAAGACACCGGGCAAACGGGCTTGGACGAAGTACCGGCGTCGCCTTCAAGGCATCGAGCTGACGATC
Organism: uncultured Rhizobacter sp.; assembly: GCA_966212105.1. Taxonomy (GTDB): domain Bacteria; phylum Pseudomonadota; class Gammaproteobacteria; order Burkholderiales; family Burkholderiaceae_C; genus Rhizobacter. The sequence goes on along the minus strand of CBIHPH010000037.1, from coordinate 13,896 downwards.
TTTGTCATTTCGGACGCTGAGTAAGCACGCAATGTCTGGCTTCGCACATTGCCGAGCGAGCCGACGCTGAGCAGAGCGGCCATCGCCGCTTCATCGCTGCCTTCGGCAACCACCACGAGATCGTAGTGGCCAGCCGTCCAGTAAATGTTCTTGATGGTCAGGCCCAGCTTTCCGGCCGCCGCCGTGAACGCCTCGGCACGGTTCGGAGACTCCTTGACCTTTCGGATGCCTTGGTCCGTGAAGTTGAGAAGCGAAATGAACGTGGCCATGATGCAGCCCTCGTCAAATGAAGGTGTTGCCGCCGCGGCTGCGGCTCAACCTTGGGACCTTGGGGATACATGCGCCGCGTCCCCGCCCCGGCAGGCGTTGGCGCGATGGGCGCTGACACCCGCCAAGATCAAAGATAGGCGGCCCGCACACGAAGTCCAAGGGTCAGTTGCGCGGGAGCCCACCGTGCGCGCGCGAACCCCAGCCGTTTTCACGCGTAGCTCATCACGTCGTCGAGGGCCCGGCGAGGCTTCTGCTGCAAGTTGCCAACGCTCCCATATCCCACGCACACGAGGATGACCGGCAGTTCGTGATCGGTCAGACCGAATTGACGGGAGACCGCCTCGCCGTCGAACCCGCCAAGCGGTGTGGTGGACAGTCCCATGCCCTGCGCGGCAAGCATCAGCGTCATCGCAGCGAGGGAAGCCGAACGGATGGCTTCGTCACGCTGCAGTGGCAGGTTGTCGCGGTAGTCACGCTCTGCCATCGCCACCCAGTCCCGTGCCACGGGGTCAGGCAGGATGGCGGCTTCCACCGCAGGGCGAAGCAGGTGCGGCAGCTCATCGTGCGTGTTCAACCTGCCGCAGATGATGAATGTCACCGCCGCCTCGCCCACCTTCTGTTGCCCGAAGGCGGCCGCTTTCAGGCGGGCCTTGGCCTCGCGCGACCGAACCGCGATGAACCGCCAGTTCTGCAAGTTGTAGGCCGAAGGAGCGCAAGTGGCGAGCCGAACGAGCTCCATGATCTGCTGCTCCGACAGCTCGCGTGCCGGATCGTAGTGGAGTGTTGCAGCGCGGGACTCGATGAGGGAGTGGATGGGATGGAGCATGCCGGGGCAAATGTGAAGGGAGGCGTTGCGGGAACCGCCCCCGTTGCCCCGAGGCGACGTGGCGCGGCATCAAACGGCAAGCATCTTACCAATCATCTCGACATCAAGACAACTTCAACCCATCAGTACTGCGCCGCCGCCACAAGTGAAAAACCTCATGCCGCGAGTAAGAGCAAGTATCGGCCTCGCCCATAGGTTACCGATGAGACCATCCGTCGATACCTTGGGTTCTAATGAATACTGCAGCGGAGAAAAGCACGTCGAATTGTGCGTATCCGTTGCATTGGTATTCATATATTTCAAGGGAATGGCATGTCAAAAAAAACGTCTTGGAGGACGATTGGTCGCGGTTCATGGTGTGCGTTGCTGGGCGCCATGATGTTTTCCGCATGTGGAGGCAGCGATGCGGAACGCACGTCGACGGAGGCAAGCCAGTCATCCAGCCCCAGCGTAGAGTCCGAGCCGACGGACCGGGCCGCCACGGCGGACGGTGCAGGCTGGTACGCCTGCACCACTGAAGGCAAGACCTGTTCGTTCGTCGGAACACGCATGGTCCGCTACGGCGCTGATGGGAAATATGCCTACAAGAGCGCCACCAAGTCCGTTCCCTGCACCAGCGATGTGTTTGGCGATCCGGCGCCGGGCGTTGCAAAAACGTGCTCGATCTCCAGCACGCCCAGCCCGTACCTGCAGGACGCTGCGCAGTACACCTTGACGTTCCGCGATGAATTCAGCGGCACCACCCTCGACGCCAGCAAATGGAACGACCACATCGTCCATGTGCCGGCCTCTGATGCGGATGACTACGGCGTCAGCAACGGTTTCCTCAAAATTTGGCCGCAAGCGGATTCCACCGGGGAATTCAAATCTCGCATCCTGACGACCTATCAAAAATTTTCGCAGGCCTATGGCTACTTCGAAATGGAAGCCAAGCTGCCTGTCGGGCGTGGCCTTTGGCCCGCCTTCTGGCTGCTGAATTCAGACAGCCCGCCCGGGGAACCCGAAATTGACATCATGGAAGCCTATCCGGGCGATGACACCGGCTATTGGGCGGATTCCAATCATCACCCCATCAGGTTCGAGGCCAGTTTCTACGAGAAGGGAAATGGTCAACAGAACAGCACGAACGGAAACAAGCCGCTCGAAACCGTCGATCTGTCGGCCGGCTTCCACAAGTACGCTGTGAAATGGGAGCCGAACAAGGTTTCGTATTACTTTGACGGCAAACTCTTTTACAGCGCCGATGTCTCGATGAGCCGGCCGATGTATCTCCTGGTGGACATTCAATACGGCAACAACAACCCGAGTGGCAACGTGGACAGCACGACGCCACTGGGTCCTGACAATTCGCTCCAGGTCAACTACATCCGAGCCTGGCAACTCAAGTAGAAACTTGAACCGGACCGGCGACTTGCCGGTCTTTTTCATGCAGCGTCCTGTGCCCCTGGGCATGCGGAATGAGTGCCACGGGACGTTGCCGGTTTCCGATTCATCAGAAGCGAACGACATGTCAAAAAAATTCTGGGGGGAGGCCCCGCTCACGGGCTGGTGTGCGGCATGGACTGCCGCGTTGTTTTGCGCATGCGGCGGAAGCAACAGCGAATCGCCGCCGGCAGCGCAAAGCGCCGCTCCGCCGACTTCCGCTGCGGTCGAAGCCGAACCAGCCATCCCGGCACAGACTTCCTCGGACGACCCGGACTGGCATCAATGCACGAGCGAGGGCGCCACCTGTACGTTCGCAGGTACTCGAATGGTTCGCTATGGCGCGAACGGAAATTACGCCTACAAAAGCGCAACCGGATCGATCACCTGCAACAGCACCACGTTTGGCGACCCGGCGCCAGGGGCTACGAAAAACTGTGCCGTTTCGAATGCCCCAAGTCCATACCTTCAGGACGCGGCGCAATACACCTTGACCTTCCGCGATGAGTTCAGTGGCACCGCCATCGACACGCGGCTGTGGAACGATCACATCTGGTACGAGCCATCCGCTGCTACCCGAGACCACAGCGTCAACAACGGCCTTCTGAAAATCTGGCCGCAGGCGGATGCCAATGGGGAGTTCAAGTCGCGCATCTTGACGACGGATCAACGGTTCTCGCAAGCATATGGCTACTTCGAGATGGAAGCGAAGCTGCCAATCGGCCGAGGCGTGTGGCCCGCCTTCTGGTTGTTGAATTCGGAAACCCCGGAGACGGGTTCGCCTGAAATTGACATCATGGAAGCCTACCCGGGAGATGACACGGGATATTGGGCAAACGCCAATCATCATCCGACGTCATTCGCTGCGAGCTTCTACCAAAACGGAAACGGCCATGAAGGCGCGAAGGGAACATACAAACTCGACACCGGCGATTTGTCCGCTGGCTTTCACAAATATGCCGTCAAATGGGAGCCCAACAAAATATCGTTTTACTTCGATGGCAAGCCATTTCATTCCGTCGATGTTTCGATGAACAGAAAAATGTATCTCCTGATCGACCTGCAATACGGGTCCGCGAGCGGCAAGGTGGACAGCACGACTCCCCTCGGCCCGAACAACTCGCTCGAGGTCAATTACATCCGGGCGTGGCAACTCAAGTGATCACGTTCGATCCAGCATTTCAATCAAGCGGCATGTCAGAAAATAGTTTCTCGAAGACCGTCGGTCGGGTATCGTTGTCGATGGCATTGGGCAGCATCACGTTGTTCTCGGCCTGCGGGGGAAGTAGTACCACCGAAAGCTCATCTACCGAAACAAGCCGCACGGAACAGACCTCGGCTGTCGAAGCAGAAACCACCATCGGGGAACGCACCGAGAGCCCAGGGTGGCGCCCATGCAGCAGCGAGGGCGCCACATGTGCTTTTGTTGGAACCCGCCAGGTGCGCTATGGGGCCAACGGGAACTACGCCTACAAGACTGCCACCCGCTCCATTGCCTGCAACAACAGCGTGTTCGGCGACCCCGCGCCGGGCATCGCCAAAGCTTGCTCGATCTCCGCGGACCCGAGCCCCTACCTTCAGGATGCATCCCAGTACACCTTGACCTTCAGGGACGAATTCGACGGCACCGCACTGAACAGCGGCCACTGGAACGACCACATCTGGTATCAACAGTCCGCAAGCACCCGGGACTATGGCGTCGGCAACGGCCTCCTGAAAATCTGGCCGCAGGCGGATTCCAACGGGGAGTTCAGGCCACGCATCCTGACGACGCACCAGAAGTTCTCGCAGACCTACGGCTACTTCGAAATGGAAGCGAAGTTGCCGGTCGGGCGCGGCGTCTGGCCCGCCTTCTGGCTGTTGAACTCCGACAGCGCGCCTGCGGAACCCGAAATTGACATCATGGAAGCCTACCCGGGCGGCACCCCCGGCTATTGGGCAGATGAAAATCAGCACCCCATCTCGTTCGAATCGAGTTTTTACCTGGAGGGCTATAGCAAGAATAAAACAGACTCGACGCTGTCCGGGAACAAAAAACTTGACGTGGGTGACTTGTCGACTGATTTCCACACCTACGCCGTGAAATGGGAGCCGAACCGACTTTCCTACTATTTCGACGGCAAACTTTTTTACACCACCGAGGTGGCCATCGACAAGAAAATGTACATGCTCCTGGATATTCAATATGGTGCAGACAGTGGCAACGTCGACAGCTCGACGCCGCTCGGGCCTGACAACTCATTCCAGATCAACTACGTTCGGGCTTGGCAGCTGAAGTGATGGCCGTGAACCGCTGTCTTGGCCGGCGTGTCTGGTCATCGGCAACGCACCGACCAAGCGCTGTCCGGCGGCAGCTCTTTCACCTGATCAGCAAACTCCACATGCAACGGCGGTGCGCCGCGAAACGTGCGCACGGTCAGGTCATGTCCTTGCAGGCGTACGGAGACCCAGTGACCGGCCAGGCACACACGCACCGTGACCTGATCGAGCGCATCTGGCAAGTGTGGGCGCAAGCGCAGCCCGCGCGCCTGCGGATGAATGCCGAGGTAATGGCGCTGCAGCACGTCCCACGCGGCACCCATGGCGCCGAGCGACAGGCCTTCGTCCACCATCGAACGCTCCTGCAGCGGCGCCTGCACGGCGGCGCGAAAATGCGCCCATGATGCGTCCGGATCCACCGGCGCCAGCGCGCCGGCACAGATGACGTGCGACGCAGCAGTCTCAGGTTGCCGCTGGACGTGATACCGCACCGTGCGCTCGTACCACTCCGCGGCCGGCCGGCATCCCATGTGGGCCATGAGCTCGGCGGCGCCCGCTTCGCCGAGCAGATGCAGCAGGGTGAGGGTGTCCCCGCCGGGCACCACGAGCAGGTTGTCGTCTTCCCATGGCAGGGGCACGCTGCGACTGAGGTCGTGCCAGCGCTCGGGCTCCCCTGGCTGCAATTCGGTGCGCTCGCTCAGCCGCGCCCAGGCGGCTTCATCGAGGTGTTCGCGCAGACCGGCGGCGCAGCGCAGCGTCCAGGCGGCCATCAACGAAGCCTCGCCCCGGCTGCCGTCTGCCCAGTGCCGGGCAGCGGCAATGAGCAGTTCCCCGGAACCATGCTCGAGCAATGTTCGATCGTGCGTCGCCAGGTGGTGCGTCCATGCGCCCAAGGGGGCCACGCGCTGCCACGGGTTCGGGGGCTGTGCGTCCAACCTCCGTGCCCGGTGGTGCAGCAGCTCGCGGGCCAGCGCCGGCAGGTGCAAGCTGTAGAACGGCAGCGCCAGGGTTTCGTCCCACTCGTGCCCGGCACCACCCTCTGGTGCGGACCAGGCAGGCAAGCCCACGTCGCGCCCCACTGACAGCGGCGACACAGCCTGCAGCAGGTGGAAGGCGCTGAAACGGCATGCGCGCTCCAGCGACTCGTCGTGCGGCAATGACACCTGCACGCGGGTCCACAGGCTTTGCCATGCGGCCCGATGGCGTTCGAGCTCCTGCTCGAATCCGAGCACCGCGGCCGGCGGGGCGGCGGCATCGACGACCGACATCGCGACGTCAATGCACACGGTGGACTCTGGGGGCAGTTCGACCCGGCGCTGTTGGTAGCTGCGATCCTGGTCGTGCGCCCGTCCGGCCTGCCGGCAGGGCGCCCCGGACGTGCGCAGCGCCACCTCCACGCGCAACACCTGGTCCGCGACAGGGCCTGTGACGCGGGCGGCCAACCCATCGGGCGGGAGCAGATCGTGCACGTCATCTGGTTCGCCGCCATGGGCCCAGGCCGGGTGGGCGGCGTGTTTCTGCGCCTGCAGGTCGAGCACCGAACGGACCACGATGGGACCGGACCAATTCTGCGGCGTGAGCTCCCAGCGCAGCTGCGCCACGTGGGCGTGCGCCAGGCTCACAAGGCGGATTTCGCGAAAGCGCGTTTGCCGGCCGGTGTCGTCCTGGACCAATGCCTCGCGAACCGCGATGCCTTCGGACAGCGACAGGCGACGCTCGCATTGCAGGAGCTGATCGGGCCGAGGGCGAAACCAGGCGACCTCGCCGTCGTGGCGCCAGCTCAGCGCGAGGCCATTCGGCAGATCGATCAGCCGACCACCGACAAAGAAGCAAGCTGGATCGGACGGGCCTTCATGCGCGAAGGCCTCCTCAGGATCGACCGCGAGGACGAACAGGACGCCATTGCCCAATGCGAAGGAGAGGGTCCGCGAATCCGCTGCAGCGCCGTCCAGGGCAAGGGTCACCTCATCGACATGGGTCACCTCAGCGCTCCGCATGCCGCAGCCAAAGAGAAGGCGCAACGTTGGGGAAGGCAGTAGGGCAAGTGTGCTTGGACAGGCATGGTGCGAACGGAGATGGGGACATGCTGCTCAAGGCAATCCGTGTTCCTGAACGGCCTGCGTTCCGGTAGAAAGCCCTGGGCAGCACGGCGGGGGCCGCAGACAATGGAGAGCATGATGAACATCCCCTCGCCGCACACCGATCCCGCCGCGTTCCTCCGTGCGCTGTACGGCACGGCGGTCTCCCGCGCACTGCCGGCCGACGTCATGGCGGCCCATTTGCCTGCGCCGCCCAAGGGCCGAACGCTGGTGCTCGGCGCCGGAAAGGCGGGCGGCGCCATGGCCGAAGCCTTGGCCGCGCTGTGGCCCCGCCATGCGCCCCTTTCCGGCCTCGTGGTGACACGCTATGGGCACGTGCCTCCCGCCTACCGGGCCGCTCCCGGGCGCATCGAGGTGGTGGAGGCCGCGCATCCGGTCCCGGATGCCGCCGGCCGGGATGCCGCCATCCGCATCGCCGGGCTGACGCAGGGCCTGACCCCCGACGATCTCGTGCTGTGCCTGATTTCAGGAGGCGGTTCTGCCCTGCTGTCGCTTCCGGCTGCAGGCATCACGCTCGAGGACAAGCAGGCCATCAACCAGGCGCTGCTCAAGAGCGGTGCGGCCATCGATGAGATGAATTGCGTGCGCAAGCACCTGTCGGCCATCAAGGGCGGCCGGCTTGCAGCGATGTGCGCGCCGGCGCGGGTGATCACGCTGCTGATCAGCGATGTACCGGGCGACGCACCGGAGGTGATCGCCAGCGGCCCGACCGTGCCGGACTCCACCACCTGTTCCGACGCGCTCACGATCCTCGCCCGCTACGGCATCGACGTCCCTCCGGCGGCGCGTGCGGGTCTCGAATCGGGCGCCTTCGAAACCCCGAAGCCCGGCGACCGGTGTTTCGACGGGCATTCGGTCGAGATGATCGCCACGCCTCAGCAGTCGCTGGAGGCGGCGGCAGCCGCGGCGCGCTCGGTGGGGATCGACGCCCACATCCTGTCCGATGAGATCGAGGGCGAGTCTCGCGAGGTGGGCAAGGTGCATGCCGCGCTTGCGCGCGCGGTGGCGCGGCGCCATCAGCCGTTCGCGAAGCCCTGCGTGCTGTTGAGCGGCGGTGAAACCACGGTGACGGTGAAGGCCCGCGGCGGCCGGGGAGGGCGTGCCACCGAATTCCTGCTCGGCTGCGTGCTGGCGTTGCAGGGCGAACCCGGCGTGTTCGTGCTCGCTGCAGACACGGACGGAATCGATGGCATCGAGGACAACGCCGGTGCATTCGCCGGACCCGATACCCTCGCCCGCGCCGCGGCGCTCGGCCTCAAGGCGGACGACCACCTCGACCGCAATGACGCCTACAACTTTTTCAAGCCGTTGGGCGACCTGGTGGTGCCCGGCCCCACCTTCACGAACGTGAACGACTTCCGGGCCTTGCTGATCCTCTGACCCGAGCGATCGAGGGCCCGCGCCACTTGGCGGGCCCTCGATTGCCTCAGTGCAGGATCAGATCGGGAAGCCACATGGAAAACCCCGGGACATAGGTGACCAGCATGAGTGCCAGGATCAGCGCGCCATAGAACGGCCAGATGGTGCGCATCACCGTGCCCACGGATACGCCGCCAATCGCGCAACCGATGAACTGCGTCGTCCCCACGGGCGGAGTGTTCAAGCCCAATGCGCAGTTGATCAACATCACGATGCCGAACTGTTCCGTGCTCATGCCGAACTGCTGACAGATCGGCAGGAAGATGGGCGTGCAGATCAGGATCGTTGCCGCCATGTCGAGGAAGGTGCCCAGCAGGAACAGGATCACATTGACCGCCAGGAAGATGACCCAAGGGCTCGTGGACAGCTGCGACAGGGCGTTGCCTGTCATCTCTGCCACGCCATACAGGCCGATGAGGTACCCGAACATCGAGGAGATGCCGATCAGCAGCAGCACCACGCCGGTGGTCTTCACCGCCTTGGCGGCGGACCGGACGAACTGCGCCATCGTCAGGGTGCGGTAGGCGATGACGGTCAGTACCAAGGCCCACAGCACGGCCACGGCGGCCGACTCGGTGGCCGTGAACGCGCCCGACAAGATGCCGGCAATGATGATGACGACGACGAACAGGCCCGGCAACGCCAGCGCAAACGACTTTCCGACGATGTTCCAGCCCGGGAAGGAGCCCGCGGGGTAACCGCGCTTGACGGCCACGTAGTAGGCAGCGCCCAGGTTGCAGATCGTCAGCACGATGGCCGGCAGGATGCCTGCGAGGATCAGCGCGGCGATGCTCACCTTGCCGCTGGCGGCCAGCGCAAAGATGATGAGGTTGTGGCTGGTGGGCATCAGCGCGCCGACGAGCGACGCATGGGTGGTCACGTTCACCGCATAGTCGGCGTGGTAACCCTCTTTCTTCATCTGGGGGATCAGCACCGAGCCCATGGCCGAGACGTCGGCCACCGGTGAACCGGAGACGCCGCCAAACAAGGTGCAGGCCACGACGTTGCTCATGCCCAGGCCGCCCCGCACGTGACCCATCAGGCTCTTGGCCAGCCCGATGATGCGGTCGGCAATGCCCCCGTACATCATGATCTCGCCCGCGAAAATGAAGAACGGGATGGCGAGGAACGAGAACGGATTCATCCCGGAAATCATCTGCTGAAAGCCCACCGCGAGCGGAAGGCCCTCATACAGGATGGTGGCGAGCGACGAAAGGCCGATCGAGAATGCCACCGGAACGCCCAGCAGCAGCAAAAGCGTGAAGCTCACGCAAAGTATCGTCAGTGCCATGCCGGCTCCACTTCAATGCCGCGCACGAGCGCGATGATGTGTTCGAGGGAAAAGAGTGCGATGAGGGCGCCAGCCAGCGAGGCCGGCGCATACTTGAACGCCTCGGAGATCCCGAGGGTGGGCAACTTGTAGTCCATCACCGATTCAGCCAGCACACCGCAGTTCCAGGCCATCGTGGCGCCGAACACCAACACGAGGGCATGGATCAGGATCTCGAGCTTGGTGCGCACCCCCTCGGGAACCAGCACCAGGAGCGATTCAAGACCGATGTGGCCGGCGTCGTGCACGCCGACGGCCACACCGAGCATCGTCACGTACAACACGAGCAGCACCGCGCTGCTCTCTGCCCAGGTGGGCGTGCTGTTCATGATGTAGCGGCCGAACACTTGGTACAGCACCGCAATCACCAGCAGCACCATGCCGCACACGCCGATGTTCAAGCAGGTTTTCGCGAGGAAACTGCAGGTTCGCGTGAACAGGTTGGGCAACGTTGCTTGCGTCATGGCAGGAGCCAGGGTTGACGATGCGGCACTCATTTCGTTGCCTGCACCCGGGCGACCATCGCCTTGAGCTTCGGGTCCTGGAGGAACTTGTCATACACAGGCTTCATCGCGTTCTGGAACGATGCCTTGTCCACCTCGACGATCTGCGCACCTGCGGCCTTGACCGTGGCGAGCGACTTCTCTTCGCGTTCGTCCCAGAGCTTGCGCATGTAGACGACCGATTCCTTCGCGGCTTCGCGGAAGATCTGCTGCTCGCCGGGCGTGAGGGTGTCCCACACCCGCTTCGAGAACAACAAGATCTCCGGTGCCATGGAGTGCTCGGTCTTGGAGAAGTACTTCGCCACTTCGAAGTGGCGTGAGCTTTCATAGCTCGGGTAGTTGTTCTCTGCGCCATCGACGAGGCCCGTTTTCAGTGCGGTGTACACCTCACCGAACGGCATCGGCGTGGCGTTGGCGCCCATGGCTTCCAGCAGCGACACCCACAGGTCGCTCTGCTGTACGCGGATCTTCAGGCCCTTGGCATCGGCCAGTGTCCTGACCGGCTTCTTGACGGTGTACAGGGATCGGGCCCCGCTGTCATAGAAGGCGAGACCAATGAACCCTTGCGCAGTGCAGGCCTTCAAGATCTCATCGCCGATGGGGCCATCGAGCACCTTGCGCATGTGTTCCTTGCTGGTGAAGAGGAACGGCATCGTCGGCACGATGGTTTCCGGGCAGATGTTGTTCATCGGCGCAACGTTCACGCGCGTCATCGCCAGCGCGCCCAGCTTCGTCTGCTCGATCGTGTCCTTCTCGATGCCGAGCGCGGACTTCGCGAACACCTTGATGGTGTGCTTGCCATTCGTGCGCTTCGCGACGATGTCCCCCATGTAGCGCACGGCGAGCACCGTGGGGTAGTCCTCCGGATGGATGTCCGAGGAGCGGAACTCGGTGGCGTGGGCAAGCGCGCCGACACAGGCCATCGCGCCTGCGACGATGCGGGCACGGAGGCGGAAAGTGAGGTGTTTCATGCAGGGACTCCAGTTCAACGTGAGCGGAAAGGAACTTCAGCGATACCGCGCCCACCCGGTTGCGTGACAAACAGCGCGCCATCCAGAACGGCATCGAACCCTTCGACCGGCCGCCCTGGCTGGATCGAGGCGATGAACAAATGCTCGAGGTTCGGGCCGCCGAAGGCGCACATCGACGGCTTGGAAACCGGCACCGGCAGCGACCGATCGAGGCGCCCCGAGGGGCTGAACCGGTGGACCTGGCCGCCGTCGTTCGCGCAGATCCAATAACCCCCTTCTTCATCGAGCGCCGCGCCGTCGGGGCGTCCCGGCAGCGGGTTCATGTCGACGAACACGTCGCGGGGGCCCATCCTCCCGTCCTCGGTCAGGCGTGCACGCCAGATGGTCTGCACAGTCGGGTGCGAGTCGGACCAGTACATGCGGCGCCTGTCGGCCGTGAAGGCCAAGCCGTTGCCGGTGATCAGGCCACTGACAACGGGCTCGCCGATGCCGGCGGGCGTGACGCAGTACAAACTGCCCGCGGCGGCGGCCAGCGACATGTCGCGCACCATGCTGCTGACCCAGTAGCGGCCCTCGCGGTCGCAGCGCCCATCGTTGAAGCGCATCCCCGGCTGTGGGAACACCATCGGGAACAGCAGACGTTCCACCGCATTCGGCTCGCCAGGGGGCAGGTCGATTTCGAAGATGCCCGATTCCATCCCCGCGACCAGGCCACCGCCTTCACGCAGCACGATGCTGCCGACCCGCTCACCGGTGGACCAGCTGCGCACTGCACGAGAGGACCAGTCGTACCGGCGAATCTTGCGGCCTTCGATGTCGACCCAGTACAGGGCCTGTTCGGTCACGGACCACAGCGGGCTCTCGCCCACGTCGTCGCGAATGTCGGAGATGGGCAGCATGGTCATTCGAACGGCCCGGTGCGCACGAACGGGCCGCCCTGATAACGAACCGCGGGGTCATTGAAATCCAGCGACAGCTGCCGGGACTCGACCTCGGCCCGGAAGGGTTCCGAGCTGTCCTGCGGCACATAGCCGATGTGGCCTGCCAAGGTGTTGTCCCACCATTTGGTGCGATTGTCGGAGGCGCCGTAGATCACGGAGAAGCCGACCACCGGGGCGGTCAATGACGCCACCACCAACCGCTCGAGGTCGTCGTAGCTCATCCATGTGGCCAGCATTCGGCGGTCTTTCGGGGCGGTGAATGACGAGCCGATTCGCAGGGCGACCGTCTCGATGCCGTGGCGGTCGAAGTAGAAGCGGGCGAGGTTTTCGCCAAAAGCCTTGCTGACGCCGTACAGCCCGTCTGGCCGCACCGGATGGGCCGGCGAGATCACTTCGTCCTGTCGGTAAAAGCCGGTGACGTGGTTGGAGCTGGCGAACACGATTCGGCGCACGCCCTGCTTGCGCGCGGCCTCGTACAAGTTGTACGTGCCGATGATGTTGGCTTGCAGGATCGGGTCCCACGGCGCCTCCACGGAGACACCGCCCAGGTGCACGACGGCGCTGACGCCTTCGAGCAGTTGCAGCACCGCTGCGCGATCCTCCAGCCGAGTCACTGACAGTTCTTCACCGGGCGCTGCCATTCCAAGGTCCGCAATGTCGGACAGGCGCAGCACATCGCAGTGCGGTCTCAAGCGGGTCCGCAACTCGCGGCCCAGCCCGCCGGCGGCGCCCGTCAACAGCAGGCGTGGGAAACGGATGGAGCAGTTGGTGGCTGGCATGGATTCTCGGATCAACGGCCTTGAAACGTTGTCCGTTGTCGTACAACAATAAGTTCAATGTCGCCGAGGAGCTCTTTGAAGTCAAGGAAAGCCGCGGTGGTGGTTACCCTGATCGATGCTGACCGCAACGGCGCGGCGGTGCACACTGCGACGGCATCCCGCGCGGGCTTTGCTACAGTTCGACTTGCCAGGGGTCGTCATACAACGACCGTGCCCCTGCCGACGGCGCATCGCATTGAATGGACGAGGACACTGATGAACATGCCCACGCTGGCCCCCCGACGCACGAAGCCCCGCAACCTCGCGTTCGATGTCGTGGATGCGCTGGTGGAACGGGTGCGCGCCGGCACACTTCCGGTGGGAACCAAGTTGCCCACCGAAGCTGCGATCATGGATGAATTCGGGGTCAGCCGAACCGTCGTTCGAGAAGCGCTGTCGAAGCTCCAGGCGTCTGGTGTCGTGCAGACGCGCCACGGTGTAGGCACGTTCGTCGTCGGCCTCGGCGACCCCAGCGCCTTTCGCATCGGGCCGGAGCAATTGGCCACCCTGCGCGACGTCATCGCGGTGCTCGAGCTGCGCATTGGCCTGGAGACCGAAGCGGCGGGCCTTGCTGCGCTGCGGCGCACCGATGCGAACCTCACCGTGATGCGCCAGGCGCTCGACGACTTCTCCGCCGCCATTGACGCGGGGCTTGACGCCGTCACCGCCGACTTTGCATTCCATTCGGAAATTGCCCGCGCCACCCAGAACCCGCACTTCACGGAACTGATCAGCGCCCTCGGCATGACCGCCATCCCACGCGCCCGATTGGACCCGGCCACGCCGGCAAACGGAGACAAGCAAAGCTACCTGCGGCGGGTGAACAGCGAACACGAGAGCATCTACGACGCCATCGCCGCCCAAGACCTCGAAGCTGCCCGCGCTGCGATGCGCACGCACCTTGCCAACAGCCGGGAGCGTCGAAGGAAGATGAGCCCCCCAGTCGGCTGTCGCCTCCTGCCCCCGAGGGGCGACCCCGGGTCGGGGGGGGAATGGGGGGCCGCGGGGGGGTTTGGGTTGGGGGTGGGTGGGGGTGGG
>CBIHPH010000036.1:0-35827 GCA_966212105.1 uncultured Rhizobacter sp. | reverse complement strand
CGAAGCGCAGCAGCAGGTGCTGCGAGGTCTCGCTCAGGCGCGGTTGCCCCGTCATGTCCAGGTTGATGCGGTGGCCGTCGACGGTCACGAGCACCGCGCTGCCACAGCCGTGCAGCACCAGGCCCAGCCGGCCCGACACCTCGCCCCCATCGTTGCACTCCACCGGCGTCGCCAACTCCGCGAGGCGCACGCCCTTGGCGCTCAGCACCTCTCGGTGCCAGCCTGCGCCGTCGGTCCGGGCGCCGACGTACAGGCCGCTTTCCTCGGCGCGCTCCAGCCGGCGGTAGACCGCGGGCACCACCTCGTTGCCCTGGCCATCGATCAGTCCGTGCCACGACTCGCCTGCCTCGTCCTTCCCGGCGATGGCCAGCGCGCCATTCCAGTGGTCCAGGTGCGCCCAACGCGGAGCCACCCGCCACGCGCCCGTGGTGATGTCGAACAGGCCATGATGTCTTTCATTCCCGTCGTACAGCGATGCCACGGCCACGCCATCGCGCACCGGGCCCGACAGGTCGACACCTTTCGGCAGCACAGCGCTGCGGCCGTCCAGGTGCAGCCGCTGCGCCGGGGGCTTGATGCGCAGGAGCGCGAGGCCCGCTTCGTTGAAGCCCTCGCCTTCGACGTCCACATTCCCGTCGAACACCTTGATGAGCGCCCCGGTCCGGGAGATCAGCTGCAGTTGCCCGTAGGCCTCGCTGACCAGCGCCGCCCCCTGGTGAAACGCATGTGCGTCGGCGAAGCGGGGCTCGACGACCCAGCGGCCGCTTTGGTCGATATAGCCCCACTTGTCTCCGAGTTGGGCCGGTGCCAGGCCATCGCGGAAGCTGCGGGCGTTGTCGTACACCATGGGCAGGACCAATTTCCCTGTCCGGTCGATGAAACCGCTTTTCTCCGAGGCCCTCACCTCGGCCAGTCCTTCGGAAAAATCCTGGATGTATTCGTAGGCCGGATCCAGCACCACGTTTCCGGACACATCGAGCAGCCCCCAGTGGCTTTGCAACTTGAAAGCTGCCAGGCCACCTCGATAGGCACAGATTTCCTCGATGACGGAATGTTCGCCCGCGCCGAAGCGCTGGCACATGCTCTGCCCCACGCTCAAGGTGGGAGACAGCAGCAGCAGCGCGCAGGCCGCATACAGTTTGGCGTTCATGGTCGGTGTTCGCTGAAGGTTCAAGGATGGGAATCGGCGCATGCCGCGGCGGACGACGGCCACAGCAGCTTGCCTTTGGCATCGAGCCACTGGATCTGCCCGCAACGGGAGACAAGGCTTCCCACCAGGGTTCCCTTGACGGTGAGCAGGTCGAGTCCCTCCGCCTTGGCCGCCCAGAGGGTGCCGTCGGACACCCGGTGGAGAAACCGGTATGCGGGGGCAACGACCACCTGCAGGCGCTCGTCGGCCAAGCCCCAGAGGGCGTCCTTGCCTCGCACCCCGAAGTAGCCTCCGCCGTCCGGAAACACGGACTGAAAACCGGTCTGCCTGTCGCGCCCAGTCTGCACATCCCGCAGCTTCAGGCTTGGCCGCACGTCGTCGGCATCGACAGCCCGCACCGGCACGGGCACCATCCACCGGGTGGAAGCGGTGATCCAGAGACCTTTCAGATCGACACGTGGTTTGTCGTCGGTCGCATGAAATACCCGGGTGGCCCCGTCGATCCCGGGCGCCAGGCCTTTGAACTGGAGCAGCGTCAGCAGGTGAGGATCGTTCCATGCCATCACCGCATCAGCGGGCCAGGAGACCGACTTCCCATCCAGGGACACCAACCTGGCCATGCCCTTGTCCAGCAGCACGAGGCGTTGGGCCTGTCCCCGGCTTCGGTAGGCCTCGTTGGCCTGGTGCGACGCGACGCGCCGGCCTTGCGGATCGATCGCATGGAACCGGCCCGGCCCCGGTCCGAGCCTCACAGCCGCCGCATGCGCCACCGTGGCGTCCAACATGGCCGATTCGCCGACCACCGCGTCGGTCCAGACCAGCTCTCCGCTGGCGAACAGGATGCCGTAGCGCCCCTTGAAAAACACCGCATGGACGCCGTCCCCCAAGGCCGCGACCTCGGACACCTCGGTTTGCCTCCCTTGCGCATCAACCATGAAATCGACACGTCCGGCCCGGCCTCGGAAGCGGCAGAGCCAGCGTTCCCGGGCGAGCAGTTCCATGTCCTCGCACTGCGCGGGCAGCACCCACCGGCCATCCTGGTCGACCAGGCCCTGGCCGCCCTCAGCCCGCACAGTGAAGGCCCTGCCGGACAAGAGGCCGACCCAATGGCTCTCTTCGCCCACCCAGACCACGCGGCTGTCGTCCACCCGCATGACACCGGTCTGGCCCCGCCGCTGGAAGATCGCCAGGCCGGAACGGTCCACCGCCGTCCAGACGGTCCCCGCCGGCGGCAGCAGCAGGCGTCCCGACGTCTCGGCCAGGCCGTGGTTGTCCCCCAGGGTCAGCTCCGCCCGGCCGCCCTCGAAAGGCCCCAGGGTGTCGAAGCGGGGCGGAACGACCCAGGCGCCCTTGGCGTCCACGGCGCCCCGGCCGCCGAGGGTCTCCACCACCAGCGGCCATTCCGGCTTGGCCGGCAGCTCGCCGAAGGACAGCCACTCGGGCTTGAAGACCAGCTTGCCTGCGGCATCCACCCAGCCGGCCGGCTTGCGGACGCCCTTTTTCGGCGTCAACAGCGCCCACGGCATGGCACTGCCCACGGGCGGCAGCACGGCGATGTCGTGGCTCTCACGGATCGCATCGTCCAAGGCAGGCCAGGCACCGGACGCCCCGCGGGACGCAGCGGCTGGCGGAACCTGCCCGTCCGGCAGTACGAAGGACTGGCCCTCCGGTCCGTCGAGCAGCCAGTGGCCGGCATGGGACACCACGCTCTGTGCATTCAATTGACGCACCAGCCCGCCCTTCCGGTCGATGACCGACCATTGGGTGCCCCGCCTGACAGCGGAAAAGCCCTGCATGAACGGCCGCGCCTCATCGAACTGTGGCGCGATGGCCCACTGGCCATCGCCGCCCACATAACCCATGACCGACGCTGCCCCGAGTGCCCGCCGGGGAGCGGCCAGCACCAGTCCGTCGGTGGGCTGATGCAGCACCTCGATGTCGGGAGGCAGCGGGCGCAGCCCCTGCGGCGTCACCAAGGTGGCCATGCCGGGCTGCTGCATCAGCACCCATCCCTGCAGCATCAGGTCGGTCTGCCAGGGAATGACGTCCGACATCGGCTGCAGACCGTCTTCCAGCCGGGCCACCGTCCGGCCGTCCAGGCCGATCAGTTGCCAGGGCCCGGCCTCCTCGCGCGCCAGGGCGCGGTCTTCGCTGAAGGCGCGCGCCTCGGCGAAGCGGGGTGGAACGAGCCACTGTCCATCACGCCCGACATACCCCCAGCGCGTGCCTTCGAGGGCCGCGGCCCGGCCTTGCGAAAAGGGCCCCACGGCATCGAAGCGGGGCGCGATCACCATCCTCCCGTCCGTCGATGACACGAAACCCCATCGGCCGTCGATCCGGATCGCCGCCAGGCCTTGCGAGGCATTCCGGCTGCAGTCGTGCAATACGGTCTCCGAGGACAAGACGCAAGGTGGCGCCACTTGCGCCTGGGCCCAGACGGAGGCCACCAACAAGGAAATCAGCAGGGAAGTTCTGGTCATCACGGGAGCGGGTCAGAAACGGCAGGAAGGCACACGCTGTTGTCGGTGGCGCAGCCACAGTTCATGGGCATGCAACAAAAACGCCTCGGGGGTATCGAGCGTGTCGGGGAAGTCGGCTTCGCCCATCTGCAGCGGCGCGATCGAATCCGGGGGTGCGGCGCCCAGGCAATGGGCCGCGGCCGCCCGGCAGATCAATTGCTCGACGCCTTGGAAACGATCGTGCTCGGCCGACCACTGGTCCCAGCTGGGACGCGAGCCGTCGTTCCATCGGCTGCGCTCAAGAACGTTCTTCACGTTGTCCAGCGAGGCCTCGAAGGGCGCGGGCCGGGCCAGAAGGACCTTGCCCTGTTCACCGGTCCACAGCCACTGCGTGTCGACGGCGAGGCCCGAGCGGCAATCGATGCGGGTCTCCCGCCAGGTTTGCCGAACGTCGGAGGCCAAGGCCGCGGGCAGCTTCAAGCCGTCGGGCGGATCGGCCTCCAGGGAGACACGGACCTCACCCGGTGCAGGTGCTTCGAGGCGCCTGACCGGCACCCTGCGTGCCTGGAGCCAACCCAGCACTTCAGCGCCGGGAGGCGGACGCTGCGGCACCGCGGCCGCAGCCGCGGCGGCCCGACCCTGGCGGGCGCCAGGAGACAGCCGCGGCGTGAATCCATCGACCCATTGCTGGTACTGGGTTTGCAGCGCCGCGAACAATTGGTGGGCTGTGGGTTTCCGGGCGCCGGCCAGGGCCTTGAGGTCCGGCCGGAAAAACGCCTTCTGGGCCAGGGCCTCGGTGTCCTCGCCCAGGAGGGTGGTCACCCGGACCGCTCCGATGACCGCCACCCTGCTGGCGACCGGCCGCTTGCGCGAAGCCTTCAGGCCTGCATCCCCCGGGGCAGCGCAGGACAGGAAAATCTCACCGCCCGAAGGCCAGCGAGGACCGATCCCGACGTTGTCGACTTCCACGAAACGCCGCAGCCAATCCGCCCGACCCAGTTCGCGCCGTGCGAGCACGCGGCCATCGCGACTGAGCAACTGATGCGAGGTGTCGACCAGCAGGCCGCTCTCGCAATCGATGAGACGCTGGTAGTACTCGTACCAGGCCTGCTCATACAAGGCCGTGGGCCAGATGGACTCACGCGAATGCATGGGATAGCGCGTCGCCGCAGCGAGCAGGCCATCCGCGCGCGGCGCGAGGGCCTTGTAATGCACGGCATGAGCCGTGTCATTCGGGTACATCGGGAAGTAAAGCCAGTCGTTTTCATCGGCTTGGCCGGCCAGCGGCGCCAGCAGGCACCCCAGGCCCAGAACCAGGGCTAGGAGGCGGCAGAGTCGATTCATGAAGGCACAGAAAAAGCGAAACGGAAGTAGACCACGGCGGGACGGGAATCAGGCGGCTACCGCTTCCCCTCCAATGAGGGGGGCCGGCTGGGCGCCTTCACGATCTCGATGCGCATCAATGAGGGCGACTGCACGCCTCTAGAATCGACGTTTTCAGCAAAGCGTGGTTCATTGCCCGTCCCTTGCTGGCCAGGAACTTCAGACATGGGCATCAGCGCATACATCAAGGAAATCGGCCGCGGCAAAGATGGTGCGCGGTCTCTGAACCGGGAGCAGGCCCGCGATCTGATGGGCCAGGTGCTCGACGGGCAAGTGACCGACCTTGAACTCGGCGCCTTCGCCATTGCAATGCGCATCAAGGGCGAGTCGACCGACGAGCTCGCGGGCTTTCTCGAAGCCGTCACCGAGCGTTGCCTGCCGCTGCGTGCCCCCGGCCCTGCGGTTGTGCTGCCCTCGTACAACGGGGCGCGCAAGCTCCCCAACCTCACGCCGCTGTTGGCCTTGATGCTCGCTCGAGAAGGGGTGCCGGTGCTCGTGCACGGCATGCCGGAAGACCCCACCCGCGTCACCACCGCCACGCTCTTCCAGGAACTGGGGCTCACGGAGGCCACCAGCGCCGATGAAGCGGCTCGAGCATGGCAACGCCATGAGCCGGTCTACATGCGCACCGACCGCCTGTGCCCGCCGCTCGCACGGCTGCTCGATGCGCGCTGGACGATCGGCCTGCGCAACTCTGGCCACACCGTGGCCAAGCTGCTCGACCCGTTCCCCGCCCATTCGGCCGTCCGGGTCGTCAACTACACGCATCCCGAGTACGCGCACATGCACACGGCCTTCCTGCAACACATCGGCGCCAATGCCGTGCTGATGCGCGGAACAGAGGGCGAGCCAGTGGCCGATGCACGTCGCCTGCCCAAGCTCGACGTGTTCATCGGCGGCCAACCCCGGGCCGACTTGTCGACGACCGCGCAAGAAGGCGTGCTGCGAGAACTGCCGGTGCTGCCTCGCACATGCGATGCGGCCACCACCGCGCTGTACATCCGGTCGGTCATGAGCAACGAAAAACCTGCGCCAGTGCCGCTCGTGCAGCAGGTCGCCTGCCTGAGGAACGCGCTGGCCGCGCTGCCCCCTCGGGACGCGTTCGCCGATCTACCCAGAGAAAAATGAATTGAGCGCATGTGCCGCACCCAGTAGCGCAAGCGCCGTCATCAACAGAAGGGTCCATTTCGACCCGTACGACCAACCGGGCAGGAACCTGCTCGGGCTCTTGCGCTTGTTCTTGTCGAGCAGTTCGCGCAGCTTCACGGCATCGACGTGGTTCCACAAGCATCCACACGCCGTGCAGGCGTTGAACCCTTGGTTGTCCAACACATGGACCGATCGGCGAATGGCCGCGAATTTCAATCCCTCAGGGAAGAACCGGCCATCGAATTGATTGTTCTCATCGGAGGCGATCAAGCTGCCTCTGACGACTTCCTTGCCTCTGCAGGAAGGACAGCTGGCATTGAGATCAGGTTTGGGGGACATGCTGCGCTGATGGCAAGTTGAGATTGGCCTCGCAAAGACGGCAACGTCGTCATGCGAGGCGAGCGCATTTTCGCCAGGAAAGCCAGCCCTCAAGCTTCCGGCGTTCGGGCAACCCATTCATTCCTCCCGCCCGCCCTCGCCGCTTCAACCCTGGACCAGCGCCAGCACGCCGCGCAGCAGCAGCATGAGAGCCACGCCGGCGCTGATGGCTGCAAAGCACAGCTGCAGCCACGGCCCGGACAGCCGGCGCGCGAGGCGCCGTCCCGCCAGCAATGCCACCATCGCCCCACAACTGAACGGCAAGGCGATGTCCCACGGCACGGCGCCGTGGGCCGCCGCCGATGTGACGCCCGAGACCGACACCAAAGCGATGACGGCGAGCGAGGTGCCGACCACGCTCTCGGCTGCGAGATCGGAATAGCGGGTGAGGGCCGGCACGATGACGAAGCCGCCGCCCACGCCCAGCAGGCCAGTGAGCAGCCCCGAGCCCATGCCGGTGAACGCCAGGGCCAAGGCGCAAGGCCGGGTCCAGATGAAGCGGCCCGTGCCGGGATCGCGTACGCATGTCCGTCGCCTGGCCCCCTCGCCCACTTGTGCCGGCCGCCCGCCCGCGCGCCCGCGGCGGTACATCGCGCCTGCGGACCCCGCCATCACGAACGCGAAAAGCACCATCAACGGCCCGTTGGGCAGGCGCTGTGCCAGCACGACACCCACCGGCGCCAGCAGCATGCCCGCACCGCCGATCAGCAATGCGGCCCGGTAGCGGACCTGCCCTCGCCGCAGGCCCAGCACCGCCCCCAGCGCCGAGGCCAGCCCCACGGCAAGCAGCGCCACGGGGGCCGACTGGGCCACGCCCAGATGCAACACGAAGACCAGCAGCGGCACGGCCAGGATGCCGCCGGCACCGGTCAGCGCCAAGGTGAGGCCCACCACGGCTCCCAGGCAGATTGCCGCAACCATCATTTTCGTCAGACCGACAACGCCGCATCCCTGGCTCGGGGCCACAGCGCCAGCCCGCCCGCCAGGCTCCAGGCCTGCACGTGACCGAGGCGACGCAGCGCCCGGGCGGCCTGCGCACTGCGATGGCCGCTGCGGCAAAAGAAGAGGATCGGGGTTTCTGCCGGCAAGGCCAGCCAATCGGGCAACGCATTGAGCAGCGCCGACAGCGGCACGGCCTGCTGGCGCACCGTGTCGCCGAGGTCGGGCGCCGGTCCGAGCCGGCCCTCATAGGGTTCGCGCACATCGACCAGAACCAGCCCCGATGGCTTCGGCAACCAGGCCAGCACATCGGCGGGCGCCATTTCCACGGTGGAGCCTTCGGCACAGCCGTCCACCCGGGCACCGCAGGCCACGGTCTGGTACGCGGTCAGGGCCAGGTTTTTCTCCAGCTCGGCCTTGGCGGCGGCGAAACCGGCCGCATCCAGTTCGCCGCGAAGCACCCGGGCAAGCAGCGGCTGGGCCGCGCATTCGGTGCTCAGGGTGCAGGCGAAGCGGTCGTCGTAGTCGTGCCCCGGCAGCAGCAGGGTGTGCGGCCCGACGGTGTCGGCGAGCTTGCGCAAGGATGGTCCGAATGCCAGTGGCTCGCTTTGCGCGAAATCGCTGCGACCCAGCGCGCCGGGCATCACGGTGTCGCCAACAAAGGCCCGTTGCAAGCCCTGCGCGCTGTGCAGCAGGTAAGCCGTCGAATCGCGGGTGTGGCCAGGGATGGCGAGCCTGGTGAGGCGCAGCGAACCGATCGTGATCTCTTCAGCACCCTCAGGCCATCCCAAGGCATCGAGCGGGGCTCCTTCGAGCAGAGCGTGCGGCAGGGCACCACGCAACTCCGCCGCCGAAGACGCATGATCGCCATGGCTGTGGGTATCGAGCACGGCCACCACCGTGCAGTCGCGACAACCCAGCCATTGGCTCAATCGTCCGGTCAGCTCGGGCAAGGGATCGATCACCACGCAATGGCGGCTGGCCGGATCGGCCAGCACGTAGCAGCAGGCACCATCGACGACAAAGCGGGTCAGCAACTCAAGCGGCCGCAAGAGGCTGGGTGCGGGCACACTCAGGCAATGCTCCCGGAGCGACTCGCCGCACGCGCGGATACGGGCGCAGGCTTCGTCGATGAACTGGGCGTCGGCCGCAGGCCCGAAGGACAATCGCACGGCCGAAGAAACCTGCCAATCGGGCAGTCCCATGGCCTCCAGCACATGGCTGGGCAAGGCCTTGGTGGCACCGCAGGCCGAGCCCCCGCTGACCCGCATCTCGGCCGCATCGAACAGATCGAGCAGCAGCTTGGAGGTGAGTCCCGGCACCGAGAAGTTCAGAGTCGTGGGCAGGCAGTGTGTCGATGGCGCATTGAACACCACGCCCGGAAAAGCGTCCCGCAACGCCGCAGCGAGGCGATCGCGATACGACGCCAGCACCTCGTGGTTCCTGAAAGTGCGCCCGTCTTCCACGGCCGCAAGCACCGCCCCCAGCGCGGCGATGCCGGACATGTTCTCCGTGCCGGAACGCAGGGCGCCCTCCTGCCCGCCTCCGGCCATCAGCGGCGTGAAAGGCGCTCCCTCGCGCACATACAGCAGGCCGATGCCCTTGGGCGCATAGAGCTTGTGACCTGAAAACGGCGCGTAGTCGATGGGCCGCCCGCTCAGGCGTAGCGGCAGCTTGCCGAGGGCCTGCACGCTGTCGACCATCCACTGCGCCGCGCTGCCGCTCAAGGCCGAGGCGATGCCATCCAGGTCACTGATCACGCCCGTCTCGTTGTTCGCTGCCATGGTGCACACCAGACCGGCGCGCGGCGCATGGGCTCGCAGCCAGGCGAGGTCATGGCGGCCGTCGCGATCGACGGGGATGGGCAACACCTGCAGGTGCAGGCCGAGCAAGGCGTTCCAGTGCTTCAGCGCCTCGGGCACCGCCTTGTGTTCCGTGGCGCCGAAGAGCAGCAGCTTGGGCAGCGCCTCACCCGCATCCCGCCGGCCCCGCAGCGCGGCCAGCGCCGACAGGACAGCCGTCTGGATGCCTTCTGTGGCGCCGCTCAGGAACAACAGCTGACCGTCAGGTGCTCCGAGAACGCGCCTTGCCCTGGCGCGCACTTCGTCCATCAGCGCTCGGGCCTTGAGCCCGGTGCTGTGGATGCTGCTCGGATTGCCGAAATCGTCGGCCATGGTGGCAAGCGCCGCTGCGCTGGCCTGGGGCAGCACGGGCGTCGTGGCGTTGGCGTCGAGGTAGATTTCCATGGCGTTCCAGCTCGCTCGCATTGAGTTTCAATGCGAAGAATTGTGCAGAGCAGCACCAGGAAAAGGCTTGCCTTTTCATCTCCAGATTCCGAGCTTCTTGGAATTTTTTTCTAGGGTTTACCCTGATCCCCGAAACGACCGGCATGGACCGGACATGGCCGATGTCTTCCGGCCGCAGGCCAGCGCACTGAACGCTTCACCCGCAGCGGATAATCGCCCGTTTTGCCATCTCGGGAATTCCATTCGATGCTGCCCTACGACGCCGTGGTCATCGGCGCCGGCGCCGCCGGCTTGTTTTGTGCCGGCATCGCAGGCCAGCTCGGCGCACGCGTGCTGTTGATCGACCATGCCGCCAAAGTCGCCGAGAAAATCCGCATCTCCGGCGGCGGCCGCTGCAACTTCACGAACCGAGACGCCGGCCCTGCGAATTTCCTGTCCGACAACCCGCACTTCTGCCGCTCGGCGCTCGCGCGTTACACGCCCCAGGATTTCATCGCGCTGGTGCAGCGCCACCGCATCGCGTGGCACGAGAAGCACAAGGGCCAGCTCTTCTGCGATGAATCCGCCGAAGATCTGATCGCCATGCTGCTGCGCGAATGCGAGCAAGGCAACGTGACCCGATGGCAGCCTTGTGCCGTGCAGGCGGTAAGGCAGTCCGGCAGCGGGTTCGAGCTGGATACGGATCGGGGCCCCGTTCGCGCCACGCGCGTGGTGATCGCCACCGGCGGCCTGCCCGTGCCGCAGATCGGCGCCACCGACTTCGGCCTGCGCCTGGCACGCGAGTTCGGGCTTCGCACCACCGACACCCGCCCTGCCCTCGTTCCACTCACCTTCGATGCGGAGACCTGGGCGCCGTTCAAGCCGCTGGCCGGGTTGTCGCTGCCTGTGGGTATTCGCAGCGGCGATGGCGAATTCCTGGAGGACTTGCTGTTCACCCATCGAGGCCTGAGCGGCCCGGCCGTGTTGCAGATCTCCAGCTTCTGGCGCCCGGGCCAACCGATCCATGTGGACCTCGCGCCTGGTGTCGATCTCGGCGCGGCGCTCAAGTCTGCCAAAGGCAGCTCCCGCCGCAAGGTCGCCAACGAATTGCCGCAACACCTGCCCTCGCGCCTGGTTGAGGCGTGGCTCGCCCACCAGCCCGAACTGGCCGACCGCCCCATCGCCGACACACGCGACAAGGACCTGCAGCAGCTCGCCGCCAGCCTGCAATCGTGGTCGCTCATCCCGAGCGGCACCGAAGGCTACAAGAAGGCCGAGGTGATGGCCGGCGGGGTGGACACCCGCGAACTCAGCTCGCAAACCATGGAGAGCCGCAAGGTGCCGGGCCTGTATTTCATCGGCGAGGTCGTGGACGTGACCGGCTGGCTCGGTGGCTACAACTTCCAGTGGGCCTGGGCCAGTGCCGCGGCCTGCGGACGGGCCCTGGTGCCCTGAACGTCATCGGGCGAAAGGGAATCCACTGCGCCCAGTGGGTACCGGCTTTCGCCGGTATGACGCATGTGTGGGGGGCCACGCCGGCGCCCCCCCCATGTCACCCCGGCGAAAGCCGGGGCCCACACGCCCGTTGAGTACCTGCTTTCGCCAAAGCGACAGTGAGAGCGCAGCCCAGACCAGGAAATTCGCCGCCCCACACCAAAATTGCCCGACAATGCCGGGCTGGCGCATCCGGCGCCCTCGGTTTTGGGCTCTATTCACACCATGGCAACCATTCTTCAGCAACTGCCCTCCGGCCAGAAGGTCGGCATCGCCTTCTCCGGCGGTCTCGACACCAGCGCCGCGCTTCACTGGATGCGCAACAAGGGCGCCATCCCGTACGCCTACACGGCCAACCTGGGCCAGCCCGACGAGCCCGACTACGACGACATCCCCCGCCGCGCGATGCAGTACGGTGCCGAAAAGGCCCGCCTGATCGACTGCCGCACCCAGCTCGTGGCCGAAGGCATCGCCGCCCTGCAGGCAGGCGCCTTCCACATCTCCACCGCCGGCATCACCTACTTCAACACCACGCCCATCGGCCGCGCCGTCACCGGCACGATGCTCGTGGCCGCGATGAAGGAAGACGGCGTCAACATCTGGGGCGACGGCAGCACCTTCAAGGGCAACGACATCGAGCGGTTCTACCGCTACGGCCTGCTCGCCAACCCGGGCCTGAAGATCTACAAGCCCTGGCTCGACCAGCAGTTCATCGACGAACTGGGGGGTCGCGCCGAGATGTCCGAGTTCATGCGGCAGGCGGGCTTTGCCTACAAGATGTCGGCCGAGAAAGCGTACTCGACCGACTCCAACATGCTCGGCGCCACGCACGAGGCGAAGGACCTGGAGCACCTGAACAGCGGCATGAAGATCGTCGAGCCCATCATGGGCGTGGCATTCTGGCGCGATGACGTCGAGGTCAAGCGCGAGGAAGTCACCGTGCGCTTCGAAGAGGGCCAGCCCGTGGCGCTCAACGGCGTCACCTTCGCGAGCCCGGTCGAGCTGCTGATGGAAGCCAACCGCATCGGCGGCCGCCACGGCCTGGGCATGAGCGACCAGATCGAGAACCGCATCATCGAAGCCAAGAGCCGCGGCATCTACGAGGCCCCGGGCCTGGCGCTGCTGTTCATCGCGTATGAGCGCCTGGTCACCGGCATCCACAACGAAGACACGATCGAGCAGTACCGTGACAACGGCCGCCGCCTGGGCCGCCTGTTGTACCAAGGCCGCTGGTTCGACCCGCAGGCCATCATGCTGCGCGAAACCGCGCAACGCTGGGTGGCCCGCGCCATCACCGGCGAGGTGACGATCGAACTGCGCCGCGGCAACGACTACTCCATCCTGAACACCGTGTCGTCCAACCTGACGTACAAGCCCGAACGGCTGACGATGGAAAAGGGTGAATCCACGTTCTCCCCGGCCGACCGCATTGGCCAGCTCACGATGCGCAACCTCGACATCACCGACACCCGGGAAAAGCTCGAAACCTACGCCAAGGTGGGCCTGCTCGCCCCGGGCACCGGCACGGCGATGCCGCGCCTGGGTGGCGCCGACCAATGACCCACCCAAGCGGGCGCTGACCGCCCCTTGCGCCGGCTCAGGAGGGTGTCTATAATCCCCTCCTTTGCTGGCAAACCCGCGTGTCGATTCGTCCAGGCCCCGAGGCTGGATTCCGGAACCTCCACCCCGAGCAACCGGGCGAACACCGAGCGCACAAACATCTGGATCTATGACTTCGATTCGCGTTAAAGAGAACGAGCCCTTCGACGTGGCCCTGCGCCGCTTCAAGCGCACGATTGAAAAGCTGGGCCTGCTGACCGACCTGCGCGCCCGCGAGTTCTACGAAAAGCCGACCGCCGAGCGCAAGCGCAAGAAGGCAGCCGCTGTGAAGCGCCACTTCAAGCGCATCCGCAGCATGCAGCTGCCCAAGCGCCTGTACTGAGCACCCTCTGCTCAGCACGCCAAGCCCGCACCTCGCGGGCTTTGTTGTTTCTGCGGATCGTGTTGTTCTGACCCGCCCATTTTTTTGACCCGGGAGCCGCCATGAGCACCTTGAAAGACAAGATCAACGACGACATGAAGGCCGCCATGCGCGCCAAAGACGCCGCGCGCCTGCTGACCTTGCGCGGCCTGCTGGCGGCGCTCAAGCAAAAGGAAGTCGATGAACGCATCGAGCTCGACGACGTCGCCGTCATCGCCATCGTCGACAAGCTCGTCAAGCAGCGCAAGGATTCCATCGCCCAGTTCACTGCTGGCGGGCGCCAGGACCTCGTGGACAAGGAAACCGCCGAACTCGCCGTGCTGGAGGCCTATCTGCCCCAGCGCATGAGCGCCGAAGAGGTGGCCGCCGCCGTCGGCCAGATCGTGGCCGACCTGGGTGCGAGCGGCCCGGGCGACATGGGCAAGGTGATGGCGGCCGTGAAGGCCCAATTGGCCGGCAAGGCCGACATGGGCCAGGTGTCGGCCGCCGTCAAGGCCGCGCTGGCGCGATGATCACGTTCTGAACAGGAGATCCTCACCCCATGAGCACCCCGAACATCCACCGCCTGAGCGACACCGTCTGCGCCGCCCCCCAGCTGGACCCCGCTTCGATGGCCTGGGCCGCGGCCAATGGCTTCAAGAGCGTCATCAACAACCGGCCCGACTTCGAGCACGGCCCTGACCAGCCCACCAATGCCAGCATTGAAGCAGCAGCCCATGCTGCGGGCCTGCAGTACGCCTTCCTGCCGGTGGCCGGCAACTACCAGTCGCCCGAGGAGATCGCGCGGTTCGCCGAACTGCTCGACACACTGCCCAAACCCATCCTCGCGTTCTGCCGCAGCGGCGGTCGGGTGGGCAAGCTGTTCCAGGCCGCCTCCGCCCTGAAGGGCTGAGCACGGTCAGCCACCAGGAGCCGGCCCCGGCTCCTGGGACAGAGGCCACTCCCGCAAAACCCCCATCGCGCACGATCATGTGCGCCGCGTAGACTCCGGCCACCTTGGCTTTCGAAGGCAGGTGTTCCGATGAAGGTCTTGCTCTTCCTGGCCAGAAGCATCGACTGGGTCACCCACAAGACCGGCTGGATGGCCGCCGTCGCGGTCATGGCCTCGTGCTTCATCAGCGCCGGCAACGCGCTCGTCCTCTTCCTGTTCAGCAACAGCTCGAACGCCTGGCTCGAGATCCAGTGGTATCTCTTTGCCGTGTGCGTGATGCTCGGCGCCGCCCATGTGCTCAAGGTCAATGAGCATGTGCGCGTGGACATCTTCTACGGCCGGCTGCCCGGCCGCGGCAAGGTCATCATCGACCTCTTCGGCCTCGTCTTCTTCCTGATGCCCGTGATGGGCGTGATGACCTGGCTTTCCTGGCCCTACTTCCACGGCATGTGGGTGTCGGGCGAGATGTCGGGCAATGCCGGCGGCCTCGTGCGGTGGCCGGCGGTGTTGACTCTGCCGGTCGGATTCGCGCTGATGATGCTGCAGGGCGTCTCGGAGATCATCAAGCGCATCGGCTGGCTGCTCGGCCAGTGGGACATGGACACCCATTACGAGAGGCCCTTGCAATGACCGAAGGACGGGCCAAAGGGCTTGCAAGGGTGGCCCGATGACCATGCAGGGGTTTGCGCCGATGATGTTCGGCGGGCTGGTCCTGGTCATGCTGATCGGCTTTCCGGTGGCCTTCTCGCTCTCCGCGCTCGGGCTGCTGTGCGCCTTCATCGCGATCAGGATGGGCTGGTTCCCGCCCGAGTTCCTGTCGGCGCTGCCGCTGAACGTGTTCGGCATCCTGTCCAACGAATTGCTGCTCGCCATCCCGTTCTTCACGCTGATGGGCGCCGTGCTCGAGAAGTGCGGCCTGGCCGAAGACATGCTCGACTCGATGGGCCAGTTGTTCGGCCCTGTGCGGGGCGGCCTGGGCTATTCGGTGATCATCGTGGGGTTCATTCTCGGCGCCATCACTGGCACGGTGGCGGGCCAGGTGATCGCGATGGCGATGATTTCGCTCCCGGTGATGATGCGCTACGGCTACAACATGCGCTACGCCACCGGCGTGCTGGCGGCCTCGGGCACCATCACGCAGCTCGTCCCGCCTTCGCTCGTGCTCGTGGTGCTCGCCGATCAGCTCGGCCGATCGGTGGGCGACATGTACAAGGGGGCGTGGGGCCCGTCGATCCTGCAGGTGCTCATTTTTGCGGTGTACACCTTCATCGTGAGCCGCATCCGGCCCGATCACGTGCCGGGCGTGCCGAAGGAGGCACGGACGTTGCACGGCTGGGCCCTCTGGAAAAAGTGCCTGCGCGGCATCATCCCATCGGCCATCCTGATCTTCGCCGTGCTGGGCAGCATGGGCGGGCTGCCCGGCATGACCAAGGCCGTCGCCTCGCCCACGGAGGCCGGGGCCATGGGTGCCGTCGGGGCGCTGCTCCTCGCCGCCCTGCACCGCCGCCTCGACTGGCCGCTGATGAAAGAGGCCATGGCCGGCACCATGCGCATCACCGCCATGGTGGTGTTCATCCTGATCGGCTCGCGGGTCTTCTCGCTGGTGTTCCAGGGCGTGGACGGCGGGGTGTGGATCGAAAACATGCTGACGGACCTGCCGGGCGGCCAGACCGGATTCCTGGTCGTGGTCAACGCCTTCATCTTCTTTCTCGCGTTCTTCCTCGATTTCTTCGAGATCGCGTTCATCATCCTGCCGATGCTCGGCCCGGTGGCCGACCAGATGGGCATCAACCTCATCTGGTTCGGCGTGCTGCTGTGCGTCAACATGCAGACCAGCTTCATGCACCCGCCGTTCGGCTTCGCCCTCTTCTACCTGCGAGGCATCTCCGACTCGCTGTTGAAGAACGGCTCCCTGCCGAGAAAAGTGCTCTCGTCCGACATCTACATGGGCGCCATCCCCTGGGTGCTCCTGCAACTGATGCTCGTCGTGATCGTGATCTTCGTGCCGCAAACGGTGACGATGTTCCTCGATGAGGAGGTCAAGGTGGACCTGGACAAGGTGCAGATCGAAGCACCCGTCCATTCGCAACCGGCGCCGTCGAACGACAACCTCGACGAGCTCTTCAAATCCGATTCCGCATCGGAGCCCACCCGATGAGCAGCGCCCCGGCACCGTGCGCCGAGGGTGCTGCCTTCCCGGTGCTCGTGCGCTGCCTGGTCACGGCACTCACGGCCTGGGTGTTCGCCGAAGGCTGGCACGCATGGGGCGAACACGCCGTTCGCAGCGCCTCGCTGTCCGCCAAAGCGCTCCTGATCACGGGCCTGGCCGTGCTGGCCATCGTGACCTTCTGGGTGTGGCGCAGCCGCACAGAGGTGACGCCCGGCTTCATCCGCCAGACGTGGATCTGGCCCAAGCGCGTGAACTGGGCCGATGTGAGCCATGCAAAGATGATCTACGTGCCGTGCCTCGCCTGGCTCATCGCGCCGCGGCTGGTCGTGCGGTCCGGTGCCGGCATGGTGACCGTCTTCCATGCGGCCGATCATGATGTGCTGCTTGCCTTCACGCACTACGCGCTCTCACCGGAGCAACGGCAGGGTTGACCGGCCCGTCGGTGGCGCTCAGCTCACAGGTACCGGGCCCACATTTCGTTGCAGAACTTGTTGTACGGATCCACCTCGGCCTTGAGCGCCCGCAGGTCCGCGGCCTCCGGGTAGGCGCGGTCGAACTGCTCCTTTGTGGCATGCAACTGGTACGGCAGGTAGTAGCGGCCTTCATGGGCCAGCGCGAGGTCGATCAATTCGCGCGTCCATATGGCCACCACGCCGCGCGCCGCGGACCAGGTGCGTTGCTTGTAGTACAGCACGAACGAGAACACCTCCTCCTTCGCCCAAGGCAGCAGCGACAGTGCATCTGCAGGCGAATGCCGGATCGACACGTTGACCGCCTCCACCCGTTCACGCCGCAGCACATCGCCCATGCCCTGCGCGAACGACTGGAAGTGCCGGCGTGGCACGAAGAACTCCTGCAGCACGTAGGTGGACATGCGCCGCGTGCGTGGTTCCAGTTCGGCCACATCGAGGCTCGCCTCATGGTTGAGCCATTTCACCACGGGATCGGCCAGCCGCATGGGTTGAATGACGGAGCGCCGCAAGGCGTTGCCGCCGGGCAGTTCGGTGATGGCCCACAGCATGTTCTGCTCAAGGGCGTAGCGCTCGCCGCGCGGCACGAGGCGCGCCGGCTCCGTCAGCGCCGCTTCGGTGCGCCGCCACGTGACACTGACCGGGCGGTCGAACGCCGGGGGCAGCAGGTCGGCGTTGTGCAGCACGCTGGCGGCATCGGCCCGCACGGCACGGTCGAAGTGGGCGGGGTAGTCCGCCAGCGGCATCTCGGCCACCACGCGTTCGATGCGCACGTTGTCGGCCAGGTCGAGTTCCACCTCGACGATGACACCCACCGCGCCGTACCCACCGATGGCCGCGCGGAACAGCTCGGGCCGCCGCACGCGGTCGACTTCGACGACCGAACCGTCAGCAAGCACGAGGCGCAGTGCGCGCACGGTGTTGCCCACCGGCCCATGGTTCACATAGCGGCCATGCGCGTTGACGGACACCGAGCCCCCCACCGTGAAATTCGCATAACTCTGCATCGTGCGCACGGCCAGGCCCAGCGGGTCGAGCACGTCTTGCAAATCGCGCCACCGCATGCCGGCTTCCACGCGCACCACCTTGTCTTCAGGGCGGATCCACACGAGTCGGTTCAAGCGCCGCATGTCCAGGTGCAGTCCGCCGGTGACTGCCACCTGCCCCCCCATGCTGAATCGGCCGCCTCCGACGGCAATGAGGCCCGGCCACCCCCGGACGGCGGCCACCACGTCGTCCACGCGTTCGGGCACATCGATGCGTGCGACCGTCACGGTGTACAGCCCCGTGACATTGGCCACCCGGGCTTCGGTGGAACTCAGCGGGCGCGCATGGAGCGGCGACGTCGCCAACACGCCGGCGGTTGCCAGCGCCTGGACCAGCATCCGGCGACGGGCCGGGCACGGTGGATCGGAATACTTCATGGCGCCGCAGTGTCTCCGGTGGCATCGGTGCATGTCCACCCCTCCGAGGGGCGAGCAGCGCGACAATGTCGGCATGACCCTCGCCCGATCCGCGCTCCAAGCCGACGCCGACACCCGCATCGCCACCCTGTCCAACGGCGTGCGCGTGCTTACCCTGCAACTGCCCCACGTCGACAGCGTGCAGCTCAGCGTGTTCGTGCGCACCGGCAGCCGGCACGAAAGCAAATCGCTCAACGGCATCAGCCATGTGGTCGAACACATGGCCTTCAAGGGCACCCACGAGCGCACCTGCCAGCAGATCAACCTCGATGCGGAGCGCCTCGGAGCCGACGTCAACGCTCACACCGACAAGGACCACACCGCATACCACATGCGTGGAATGGCGCGCGATGCGGGCCGCTTCCTTCACATGCTCGCCGACATCGTGCGCAACAGCACCTTTCCCGAGGCCGAGCTGGAACGCGAGCGGCAGGTGATCCTGCACGAATTCACCGAGGACGAGGACGACCCGCTCTCCACCGCCTACAAGCTCTTCGACAAGATGAGCTTCGGCACCCATCCGCTCGCGCAGCCCGTCATCGGCACCCGACGCAACATCGAACGCTTCACGCGTGCGGACCTGCTCGCCTACGTGAAGCGCCAATACACCGCGGGCAACGTCATCGTCGGCATCGCCGGCAATGTGGACCCGGACGCGCTGTTTCGCGAAGCCGAGCTCGCCTTCGGCAGCATGCCCACCGGCCCGGAGAACACCGTCGCTGCGCCGGCCTACGTGGGCGGCGTGGCATCGAAGCGCCAGCCCGGCTTCAGCCAGACCCATCTCGTGCTCGGCTTTCCCATCCCCTCGCTGCGCGAAGACCACCATGCCGCGGTCGTGGCCGCGGCATTGTTCGGCGAAGGCATGAGTTCACCGTTGATGGATGAGATCCGCGAGCGCCGTGGCCTCGTGTACTACGCCGCCTGTTCGGCCGATGTGTTCGACCTCAGCGGGCAGTGCGTGATCGAGGCGTCCACATCGCCCGCTCAGTTGGATGAATGCGTCGCCGAAGTGACCCGGCTGCTGGCGCAACATGCCGACCGCATCGATCCCGTCGATCTGGAGCGTGCGCGCAACCAGATTGCCGTGCGCCACCTGAGAACGCACGAACGCCCCGTGCGCCGCCTCGAAGCCGCCGTGCAGGATTTGTTCGTGTTCGGCCGCGTCCGGCCGCGCGCCGAATTGGCAGCCGGCATCGCCGAGGTGACCGGCCCGCAGGTGCGTGAGGCGTTCCAACGCATGCTCTCGGCCCGCGCCTCGGTGGCCGTGGCCGGCAAGGTGCCCGCCGGTACCAACGATCGCATCACCGCGCGACTCACGGCGTGAACATCACCGCCGCAGGCGGCTGAAGCTCGCGGGCTCCCATTCCCGCGTTGCCAGCAGCAGGCCCGTGCCGCGGCGCTGCGCGAGCGGCACCGCCGCCGATTCGTCGTGCAGCGCGGCGAGCTTCTGGCGCAGACGCCGCAGCTCGCGCTGGAGTTCTGCCGCCGCAGGGGCCGACAGCATGGCGTGCGAGAACTCCAGCGCCTCGCCCTGGCCATCGAAGGCGCCGCCGAGAAAATCCGCCTGGCCTTGCATGGCGAAGTAGCGGCGGATCGGGCCGTCGGGCAACCAATCGAAATCCCGCGCCACCCTCAGGCGGATGCGGTCGCCCGGCAGCAAGTCGATCACGCCCATCCGGTCGAGCGCCAGCAGGCGTTTCAGGCATTCGGCCCGGGTCACACGATAGGCTGCCACCATGTCGGCCACGGTCCAATGGTTGAACGCGCACACCGCCACCAACAGCAGC
This sequence comes from uncultured Rhizobacter sp., assembly GCA_966212105.1. Classification (GTDB taxonomy): domain Bacteria; phylum Pseudomonadota; class Gammaproteobacteria; order Burkholderiales; family Burkholderiaceae_C; genus Rhizobacter. The sequence goes on along the minus strand of CBIHPH010000036.1, from coordinate 15,848 downwards.
TTTTCATCGGTGACGAGCTGCGCCTCCTGTGAGGCTGTCAGCCCGTGCAGCGCGGGGGCCGCCGCGGCCGCCTCCTGCGTCAGTTCCGCCAGGGTGTAGCCCAGCAACCCGGCCACCTGCGCAAGCCGCGCCACCGTGAAGCGCTCGCTTGCGAACACCCGCTTCACACTGGGCTCAGACAAGCCCAGCGAACGCGCCACGTCGCGATACGTGAGCCCGCGGGCCTTGAGCAGGCGCTTGATGGTGGCCACCAGGTGAACGACTTCGGTCATGGACTGGTATTGGAAAGTGATACCGGATGAAGCAGTCTATGACACGGCGCCCTTCGGAGCAGCGAATTCCGAGACGGATGGGCACACTCTCACGGCCTCCACTCTCCATGCACGCCGTGACCTTCCAACGATTCATCGCCAGCTGCCTTCTCGCTGCAAGCCCACTCCTTCACGCCGCCTCCCCCATTCCGCAAAGCACGATGCCGCTGGCGTCCCTCGCTCCGGACCTTCGGATCGGCGACGTCGTCTTCATCCGCGTTCCCGCACGACCGTTCCGCGAGATCGCCGACGCCACGGACTCATGGACGAACCATGTCGGCATCGTCACCGACGTCTCGGGCACCGAACCGATGGTGGCCGAGAGCCGCTTCCCGTTGTCGGGCACGACCACGCTGGCGCGCTTTGCAGCCCGCTCCGAACAGGGCCGGCTCGCCGTAGCCCGGCTTGACGCGCCGCTCAGCGTGGAAGAACGCATCCGCATCCCTGCCGCTGCCGCACGCCGCAGCGGGGTGTTCTACGACACGGGGTTCAACCTCCATTCGAACCGCCAGTTCTGCTCGCGCTTCGTGCGTGAAGTGATTGCCGAAGCGACGGGCCGCCACGTGGGCGAAGTGCAGACCTTCGCAGCCTTGTTCGAGCAACGCCCAGGCGCGCACCTCGGCTTCTGGCGGGCCTGGTATTTCGGCCGCATCCCCTGGCAGCGTGAGACGGTGACGCCTGCGAGCATGCTGCGCAGCCCTGAACTGGCGTTGATGTTCGACGGGGTGGTCGTGCAATGAGGCTGGCGGCGGGGCCGATGTGGCGCCGGCGCGACTGCCTTGCCAACGAACGCGCCCGCCCATACACTGTATGCAACAACAGTACTCGGACACACCCATGCTGACTGACTACCGCCAAACCTACCGCCCGCGTCCCATGCTCAACCTGCCCCGCTGGGCCTGGAGCCTCTGGCACTGGCTGTAAACGTCAGATGTCTCGTCAGATGTCTCCGTCGGCCATGCGAATGAACGGCCCGATGCAGCTCCCGAGCGTTTCATCCTCGTTCTCGCACATCACGAACAGATCACCTGCCGGGTGCACGAGGATGTACCGTGTCACCTCCTGCCCCGGCTCGGAAATGCGTCCGGAACAATCCTTTTGCCCGTTGTCGCGCACGATCCGGTCCACCCACTTGTAGAACCCTTTCGCGCTCGGCCGGTCTGACACGCTGAACTCCGATTCGGCCACCTCCTCGTGGCTGGTCACCAAGGTGGTGCCGTTGGCCTCGATGCGGTAAATCTCGGCGCACGCGCTGTCCGGGTAGGGCAATCGCCACAGGCCGACGAGCGGATGGTCCGGCCTGATGGCCGCAGCTTGCGCAGACAACGCCATGCCAGCAGCAACACAAACAGCAGTGATCGCGCGTTTCATGGCGGAGGCTTGAGCAGGCCACACGATGGCCTGATGCCAGCATAGCGGCGATTGCCGTAGTGCGCTTGCGGCCCCCCAGGAATCGGGGCGGTGGTGGGCCGGAGGCCCGCCAACGCCGGACCACCCGACGTCTCGCCCCGAAAGGCAGTTCAGTTCGTCGATCCGCGGTGGCCCCAGACCGCGAACCGCACCTTTGCGCAGCAGGTCGAGCGGACAGTCAAGCGGACATCCGGCAGCACCTCGTTGAAAGTTTCAAAGCTTCGGGTTTCAAAGCTTGACGGATTGCATGTAGCCGTCGAACCGTGCCTCGCAAAACCTGAACCACAGGTTCTGGTCGCGCCTGAAGTTGGCATAGTCGGAGTAAATCTTCTTCCAGTTCGGATTGGTGTTGGAGAGCTCGGTGTACTCCTCCATGGACGCCTTGAACGCGGCATCCATGATGGCCTTCGGAAACTCGACCAGCTTGGTCTTGTTCGCCACCAGCTGCTTCAACGCGGCGGGGTTGCGGGCATCGTATTTGGCCTGCATGTCCGTGTGAGCGTATGCGGCAGCCGCAGCCACGATGGCCTTGTATTCGGGCGACAAGGCTTCAAACGCCTTCTTGTTGATGAACACATCCACCTGCGGACCGCCTTCCCACCAACCCGGGTACACGTAGTACGGCGCCACCTTGAAGAAGCCGAGCTTCAGGTCGTCGTAGGGGGCCACCCATTCGGCCGCGTCGATGATGCCCTTCTCCAAGGCCTGATAGATCTCGCCGCCCGGCAGGTTCTGAGGCACCCCGCCCAGGCGTTCGATGATCCTGCCTGCAAAGCCGCCGATGCGGAACTTCAGGCCCTTCATGTCGGCCAAGGTCTTCAGTTCCTTGCGGAACCAGCCGCCCATCTGGGCGCCGGTGTTGCCACACGGAAAGTTGACGATGCTGTAGTTGTTGTAGAACTCGCGCATCAGCTTCAAGCCATTGCCGTCCCACATCCACGCATTCATCTGTCGGCTGTTGAGCCCGAAGGGGATGGACGCACCGATGGCAAACGTCGGATCCTTGCCGAAGAAGTAGTACGGCGCCGTGTGCGCGCATTCGACCGTGCCGTTCTGCACGCCGTCGACCACACCGAACGGAGGCATCAGCTCACCGCCGGCATGCACCGAAATCTGGAACTTGCCGCCGGTCATCTCGCCGACCTTCTTCGCAAACACTTCGCCGCCGCCGAAGACCGTGTCGAGTGACTTCGGGAAGCTCGATGCCAGGCGCCAGCGAATGTTCGCTTGGGCGTTCACGATGGCTGGTGCCGTGCCCGCGGCGAGCACGCCGGCAATGCCGGCCTGGCGAATGAATGATCGACGTTCCATGCAGGATCTCCCAGGAAGAAGGCCAGTCGGTCGATGAACGAGCGGATTCTAGTGTGGTGATCTCCGGTCGAAACGGTATTTACCCCGTCCGAGTTGCTGCAACCGAACGCCGCGCAGCGACTGGCGCTTCGCGGCCCTCCTCTCCCATCAAGCCTTCGGGCGCCGCGGTCGAACACTGACGGCGTCCGCCGCAGGACCCAGCAAGGCTCGTTCGGCTGCGGCAGCCATCTGATCGGACAAGGCCGAGCTGCCAACGGCTCGCGCGAGCGTGACGGCACCGATGAGCGAGGCCAGCGCGACACAGGCTGATTCCAGATCCTTCGGCGCACCCGGCGATTCCGGCCCCTGGACGATCGCTTCAGCCACCGCCCGCAAGCCCGCCTCGAATGCGACCCGTGATGCATCGTCGGACCGTGCGATCTCCGCAGGCATGCTCTGCAAGGTGCAACTCTCGGACAGGTCGCAGGTTCGCTTCTCGGTGAGGTAGAACCGAACGAACTCGGGCCACCAAGTGGACCCGTGCGTGGACTGGTAGTACAGCACGCCGCCCTTCAAGTTCTCCATGCCCTGCACCACCGACTCGCGGAACGCCTGCGATTTGGATCCGAAGTGCACATAGAACGCGCCCGAAGTCACGCCGGCTTCCTTGGCCAGGCCGTCCACGCCGATGCCTCCGTAACCCACTTTGCGGAACCCGCGCCCCGCCGCATCGAGGATGCGTTGGCGCGTCTTCAATTTCTGCTCGCTTCTGGACACAGGTCATTCACTCCGTTCGTCACCATTATCGTTGACGACATCACGATCGTTATGCATACTCGCATCACGATCGTTATCTCAATCAACCATCCTGACTGGAGCAGCGCCATGCCACTCACTCTCACCCTCACCGAAGGCGTACTGCCCAAGGGCCAAGAAAAACTCGCCTTCTCCCGCCTGTGCGACGCCATGCTGAAGTGGCACGGCCTGAGCGGCAACAAGTTCCTCACGCCCAACGTCGTGGGCTCCATCCATGTGTTGCCCGAACACCAGACGTTCTCGGGGTCGAAGGAAACGCCGGTCGCGTTCGTCGAATGGAAGGTGCCCTCGATGACGTTTGCCACACGTGAGCTGCAGCTCGGCTACATCGCGGAAGCCACGGACATCGTCCACGAGATGTCGGGCGGCAGGCATCCGAAGGAACACATCTGGGTGAATGTGGTTCATGCGGTCGATGGCGCATGGGGCATCGGCGGCGCCGCCATGACCAATGCGGAGCTGGGCGAAGCCGTGGCGCAAGGCTGAGCCACTCCGCCATGCAGCTTTCAAACTACCTCTTCTTCACGACGACCTGCGAGCAGGCGCTGGCGTTCTACACGGCGTGTGGACTCGGCCAGGTCGTCGACATGCTCCGCCATGGGGACGACGGCATGCCGCTGAGAAACGAATCGATGCGTGGCAAGGTCATGCACGCGAGGTTCGAAGGGCCCGGCGTCGTTTTCCATGCGTCGGACAACGACGATGCGGAACCGATGCGCGGCTCCGCGCACTTCCTTCTCATGGACGATCGCGATCGAACCAAGGCGTTGTTCGAGCGCCTCGCAGAAGGGGGCGTGGTGACCACGCCCCTCGGCATGCAGCCCTGGCGCGCCTACTACGGCAAGCTGACGGATCGCTTCGGCGTCCAGTGGATGCTCAGTTGCCCGGCACCAGCTTGAGGCAATGCCGGGGGTGTACTGTCCCGGGCCGAAGCGGGGTCATTGGCATCGGCCCGTCTCAACCCCCGTCATTGACAAGACAGGACACTAGACCACCATGGGCGTCATGGCCCCATCCATCGCGAGAATTGCCCCCGTGATGTAAGAGGCCCGATCCGAGCTCAGAAAGACCACGGCGTTGGCGATCTCCTCGGGCCGTGCCAGGCGCCGAAGCGGCATGGCCGCCTGCTGGGCCGCCAGCACCTGCTGCGCCGACACGCCTTGGCGGCGTGCCTCCGCATCGAGCCCGCCCTGCAACCGGTCGGTCAGTGTGGCTCCAGGATTGACCGCGTTGACACGCACTCCGCGCGGACCATAGGCCGCGGCAAGACCGGCACTGGCCAGCATCAGCGCGGCATTCGCCGAGCCGCCAGCCAGGTGCGTCGGCGAGGCCACCTTGCCGCCCGCACCCACGACGTTCACGATCGCGCCCCGCCCGCGTTCGGCCATTCTCTTGATGACAGGGTCCAGCACATGGATGTAGGCAAAGAACTTGGCCTCCATCGCAGCGTGCCACGCTTGCGGCGTGAGTTCCTCAAAGGGCGTGCGCACCGCCGCACCGCTGCTGTTGACGAGCACATCGACCTCGCCGCATTCGGCGTAGATGCGGTCCACCACCTCGGCGGCGCTGCGGGCATCGCGCAGGTCGGCGCTGAATGCCCGCGCGACGCCCCCACTGGCTTCCAGATCTTTTACCGCGGCCTCCAGAGCCCCCCGGTCCCTGGCCACCAGGCTGACGCGGGCACCTTCTCTTGAAAACTCCCTGGCGCAGGCCAATCCGATGCCCTTGCTGCCGCCGGTGATGAGAACGTGGCGATCCGTGAGTTCGAGCTGCATGTGACTCCTTGGCGATGAAAACGTTAAGGGTACGCCCCATACCAAATCCGACGTGTGGCTGCGCCCTTTCAGCGGAAGGGCGCTGTTTCAGGGCGCGCCCTCTGGCAGCGTGAACTCGAATCGATAGGTGTGGGCCCCATCGGCGGCAATGTCGATGGTCATGCGGCCCGCCAAGCCGGTCAGCGCGCCCGTGCCGGAGTCCGGCACGACCGTGATCGACTGCGTCGCCTTGCCACGCGTCATCGTCGAGCTGTGCTGGAGCACGAAACTGCCGTGGCGGCCGCCGAGGCTGCCTTGCACGGTTTCCATCGCGACATAACCGGCCGAGCCGTTCGTCGGGGTGCGAAAGGCGAGCATCTCGCCGGTGCTGGTCGCGTCCAACGTGCCGTGAAAGCGCTTGTCGATCGACATGCGGGCGAGGCCGCTGGCGGCGGCCACGGTGCTCAGTGTTTGGGGAGCGAGTTGGACGTCGAACGGGCCGCTCGCACAATGGGTGGCATGGGGTGTCATCATCAGTTCCAGGTTGAATCGGTGGCCGGCCGTGTGGGGCCTGCATGGCATCATCGATCGATGGGCACCGCATTGAACCAGCCACGCGCATGACAACGATTGGAAAAACGCGACGGCCGGTCGCGCGGGAAGCCCGCGGCGTGCTGCATGCGCTGGAGCCCGGCCTGTTCACACATCACCGCGAGGCCCCGCCGCCGGCACTGGCCCACTGGGTCGAGCACTTCTGGCGCGTGCGCTGGAACCTCGAAGGGCTGCCGCCGCGAAAGCAGGAGACACTGCCCCATCCGAACGTGCACATCGTCGTGGAGCAGGGATCGGCCCAGGCTCACGGCATCCACACCCGGCGCTGGACGCGCATGCTCGAAGGCCGCTCCGCAGCCTTCGGCATCAAGTTCCGGCCGGGTGCGTTCCGCCCTTTCCTGCGCGGTGCCGTGTCCCGCCTGACGGACACCTCCGTCCCGATCGAAACGCTGTTCGGGGCGCAGGCCCGCGAGTTGAACGGTGTGATCGACTGCGATGACAGCGCGGCCGGTGACGCCCGCGCCGTCGAACTGGCGTCGCGCTTTCTGCTCGCCCGCCTGCCCGGCGCCGACCCGAACGCATTGCATGCTGGCCACATCGTCGACAGCGTCGTGGACGACCGTGAACTGCACGGCGCCGACGCGCTGGCCGAGCGCTTCAACATGAGCCTGCGCGCTTTGCAACGGCTCTTCAACGAGTACGTGGGCATCGGACCCAGGTGGGTCATCAACCGCTACCGGATCCATGAAGCCATCGCGCGGGTGCAAGCGGGCGAATCCGTGGCCTGGGCCGCACTCGCGCAGGAGCTCGGCTACTTCGATCAGGCGCACTTCATCAGCGACTTTCGCCGGCTGGTGGGCAAGACGCCGGCGGACTACGGGCGGGCATGGCGGGCCGAGCGGTCAGTTGCAGGGACTTGACAAGTGCCTTCCGGTCGCAGCCAGGAAAGCCTCTCAGACCAACACCTTCACGCCTTACCCTCGGCCGGCTCCTCAAGACGACGCCGCCCGGTGACCAGCCAACGCATCGACAGCGCTGCCAGCAAGTAGATGACGGCATAGATCGCAATGCTGATCAGCATTCTGTTCAGGGTGTCTCCATCCTTGATGACGACCACCACGACGAAAAGATTCAGCACGAGGAGGACCACGAGAAACACCAGCGACAGGGCACCATAGGTTTTCCTCGACATGCCGTCCGGCGTGCAGGCGAGGTTCAGCAGCAAGATCAGCACGCCTCCCAGGCCCGCCATCCCCAGCACCATGTTCGTGGGAACGCCCACCTTGATTCGGATCTGGTCGGCAAAAGCGGCGCACATGAGCACGCTCATTGCAGCCAAAGCGCTGAAGAGCGTGGCGCGCCTGCTCTGGCTTTTTTCGAGGCGTTCTCTCGGATCAATCGACATCTGGGCTTCAATCAATGAGGGCAGGAAGGCCCCGCATTATTGATGAAGCAAATACCAAATACGACAGACCAAAGTCAACCGCTCACGAACCGGCGATCTTCATCCGATCGATCAGCACCGACCCGATGGTCTTGGTGCCCATCGTGTAGGCATCCGCCCCGACGGCGACGATGCCGTTGAACATGTCGCGCAGGTTGCCCGCGATGGTGATCTCGTGCACCGGGTAGGCGATGCGGCCGTTCTCCACCCAGAAACCGGCCGCGCCGCGCGAATAGTCGCCGGTCACGTAGTTCACGCCCTGCCCCATCAGCTCGATCACGAACAGGCCCCGGCCCAGGCGGCGCAGCATGGCGTCGAGGTTGTCTTCCGGTCGGGTGAGCCGGCTGGCGAGCGTGAGGTTCTGCGAACCGCCCGCATGGCCGGTGGTGCGCATGCCGAGCTTGCGCGCCGAATAGCTGGAGAGGAAGTAGTTCTGCACCACCCCGCCCTTGACCACGTCGCGCACGGACGTGGCCACGCCTTCGTCGTCGAACGGCGCACTCCCCTTGGCGCGCGGGATGTGGGGGTCCTCGTGGATGTCGATGTGGTCGGGCAGCACCTGCTGGCCGAGGCTGTCGAGCAAGAAGGTGGACTTGCGGTACAGCGCGCCGCCGCTCGTGGCCTGCACGTACGCGCCCAAGAGGCCGGCCGCCAGCGTGCTTTCGAACAGCACCGGCACCTCGCAGGTCTTGATCTTGCGCGACTTCAGCCGCGACAGCGCCCGTTCAGCGGCGTACCGGCCCACCGCCTCGGGTGCGGCCAGGTCGTCCGCCGCGCGCATGGAGCTGTACCAGGCGTCACGTTGCATGTCCTCGCCGCTGCGCCCCGGCACGGACGCGATGGGCGCCACCGACAGCGAGTGGCGGGAACTCGCATATCCGCCGCGGAACCCCCTCGTGTTGCCGGCGAAGAAATGGGACTGCTGCGCCGAGACCCCGGCGCCTTCGGAATTCGTGATGCGCGGGTCGGTGGACAGGGCAGCATCTTCACAGCGCAACGCCAGTTCCGCCGCGCCTTCGGCATCGATCAGCCACGGATGGAACAGCTGCAGCTCGCGGGCGGCTTGCTCGGGTGTGGCGATGTCCTGCTCGTCGGGCAATCCGGCGGCGGGGTCCTCGGCCGTGAAGCGTGCGATGTCGTATGCCGCGCGCACCGTCTGCTCCAGCGCCGCTCGGGAGAAGTCGGAGGTGCTCGCATTGCCGCGCCTTCGGCCGATGTAGACGGTGACGCCGAGCGACTTGTCCCGGTTGCGCTCGACATTCTCGATCTCCCCCTTGCGGACGGACACCGACAGCCCGGCCCCTTCGGACACCTCGACCCCGGCCTCGCTGGCGCCCAGCGTCCTCGCATAGGACAGTGCGTCATCGACCAGTTGTTCGAACATGGCGCGTTCGTACGAGAAACCGTGGACAGGGGCGGAGTTGGAGGACATGCAGTCGAGGGGTCGCGTTTCGGGGGAGGAAGGAAGGCCGCGGCTATCATAACGGTGACATTCGCGCCGACAATCGGGGTGATTCTCGAAGTTCCTCCAGCCCATGCCCTTCCCCCACGACCACGCCCACGACCACGACGACCCCGGATACGAGCGGCCGAGCAAGACCCGGCTGAAAAAGGAGTCGCACGATCTGCAGGCCCTCGGCGAGCAGCTCGCCGCGTTGTCCGATGGGCAACTGGCCAGCGTGGGGCTCGATGAAGCCGTGCTCGACGCCGTCCAGCAGTACAAGCGCACGCGATCGCACGAAGGGCGGCGCCGTCAGATGCAGTACGTGGGCAAGCTGATGCGCCGTGTCGATGTGGAACCCATCCGGGAAGCCGTGGCCGCCCTGCAGCTCGGCCATGCGCTCGATTCGCTCGCGCTCCACCAGGCCGAGCGGTGGCGCACGGAACTGCTGGCCAGTGACGACGCGCTCACCGCCTGGACGGCCGAGCACCCGGGGGGCGATCTGCAACAGCTCCGCAGCCTGATCCGGGCCGCCCGCAAGGATGCGGCGGCCCTGCCGGAGCAGCGCAACGGACGCGCCTTCCGCGAACTGTTCCAGTACATCAAGGCCCACGCCGGCACCCCCGATGACCGCGACGCCTGAGCCCGCCACCCCGTTCGAACCGGTCCGCATCGGCCTGGTCTCGGTCAGCGACCGGGCCTCGAGCGGCGTGTACGAAGACAAGGGCATCCCGGCCTTGAAGGCCTGGCTCGGCACGGCGCTGCGCAATCCGGTCGAATGGGAAACCCGCCTCGTGGCCGATGAGCAGGACACCATCAGCGCGGCACTGTGCCAGCTGGTGGACGTGGCCGGCTGCCATCTCGTGCTCACGACCGGCGGCACGGGCCCCGCGCCGCGCGACGTGACCCCGGAGGCCACGCTCGCCGTCGCACGCAAGGTGCTGCCCGGTTTCGGCGAACAGATGCGCCAGATCAGCCTGCATTTCGTGCCCACGGCCATCCTGTCGCGGCAAACGGCGGTGGTGCGCGGCAAGGCATTGATCATCAACTTGCCCGGGCAACCGAAGTCCATTGCGGAAACCCTGGAAGGGCTGCCCCGGCATGCGCCTCCGGTGCCGGGCATCTTCGCCGCCGTGCCCTATTGCGTGGATTTGATCGGCGGGCCGTACCTCGTCACCGACGATGCGGTGTGCGCCGCATTCCGCCCCAAGTCCGCCCAACGACGCTGACGCGCCACGATTCCTCGGAAAAGACGAGACCCGAACCTTGAAGAGGGGTCGGGTTCGCTGCGATGATGGTGCGTCAGACCGTCCATCGGTCTCGTCCCGTCCACTGCCCCAGGAGACGCTCGATGGCCTCGCCCGCCCAGGCTGCCGAAGACCGCCCCTTCTCGACCGATCAACCTGGCTCGGCCGAGGTGGCGCCGTCCGTTGATGCCTTCCTCGCCATGCTCGAGGAAAGCCTCGCGTCGGCCTCCGCCGCGGGCCTGCTGCTGCAGCAGGTGTGCGAAACCGCCGTCTCGCACGGAGGATTGCTGTCCGCGTACATCGTCAGCCCCAATGCGAACGTCGGCTGGTTCGCCGTCGAGGCCGTCGCGGGTTTCGAATCGGCCCGGCTGAGGGAGATTCGTTTCCTCGCGAAGGAAATTCCGGGCGACCCGTGGGGATGGGTGGCCCGGGCATGGCGCAGCGGCACGCCCTGTGGTCCGCAAGACGCGACAGCATGGCCGGCCCTGAGCCGCCATGCGCCGGATGCCCGTGGCCTGGCCATCGTGATTCGCCGGCGCCATGCGCCGGCGAGCGTGCTCGTGGTGTGGGCGGCACGCGCGTCCGGGTGCGACGAGGCGCTACTCATGCGCCTGCAGCGCGCCGGCAGCCTGCTCGGCCTCACGCTCGACAAGCTGCAGCTCGAGGCCGAACGGGCTGCCTCCGGCGAGGAGGTACACCGCGCCGAAGCCCGTTACCGCATGATCCTGGACACCATCGAGGATGCGTTCTACGAGGTGGACATCCGCGGCAAGCCCGTCTATCACAACGCGGCGTTCGCCCGAATGCTGGGCTATGAGCCGGGCGAGCCGCTGGGCGCAGACAACCGCGTCCTCCAGACGCCGGAGATGGCCGCCCGGGTCTTCAAATGCTTCAACGATGTCTACCTGACCGGCGTGCCGCGCCGCAACGAGGAATGGGAGTACGTGCACAAGCAGGGGCACCGCGTCCAGGTGGAAGGTTCGGTCCAGCTCGTGCGCGACGGGCACGGGCGCCCCGTCGGCTTTCGCGGCATGCTTCGCGACGTCACGGAACGACGGCGCATCGAGGCCACGCTGCGAGACAGCGAGGCGCGCTTTCGTGCGCTCACGAGCGCCTCGTCGGTCTGGTATTGGGAACAAGACGCCGAGCACCGCCTCGTGCGCGCCGAGAACCACCATGCGCAGACCGATGCGTTCCAGCAATCCCTGCTTGGCAAGCCCCTCTGGGAGAGCCCCGTGCGCCTGTACGACGCCGGCGGCTGGGAGCAGCATCGCGCGCGGCTGGACGCGCACCAGCCCTTCCATGACGTGGTGATGCAAGGTGAGCGGCCGGACGGCAAGACCTACTACATCAGCGTCAGCGGCGAGCCGATGGTCGATGAGCAAGGCGTCTTCCACGGGTACCGGGGCGTCTCGCGCGAAATCACCGCCCAGAAACAGGCCGAGGCGCACGTGGAGCACATGGCCACGCACGACGGCCTGACCGGGTTGCCCAACCGCGCGATGTTCAGCCACCTGCTCTCGGTCGCCATCCCCACAGCCAAGCGCTACGACCGGCAATTCGCGGTGCTCTGCCTGGACCTCGACCGCTTCAAGCTCATCAACGACACCCTCGGCCACGCCGCGGGCGACCAACTGCTGCAGGAGGCGGGCCAGCGGTTCCGCGATGCGCTGCGGGCGAGCGACGTGGTCGCACGGCTCGGGGGCGATGAATTCGCCGTGCTGCTCCAGGAAGTGTGCAACGCCGAGCAGGCGGTCACCGTGGCGCGCAAGCTGCTGTCGGCCACCCTCAAGCCCTTTTTGCTGTCGGGCCATGAATGCCGTGTCACCGCCAGCATCGGCGCGGCCTTGTTTCCCGCGCACGGCAGTGACGGGCCCCTGCTGCTCAGGCATGCCGATGTGGCCATGCACCATGCCAAGGACCAGGGCAAGAACAACTTCCAGCTCTACCACGATCAGCTCGACGCCTCATCGCTTGCACGCCTGACGCTCGAATCCAACCTGCGTCGTGCGATCGAATGCGAGGAACTCACGCTGCACTACCAGGCCAAGGTCGACCTCCGTTACGGACACATCAGCGGAGTGGAGGCGCTGCTGCGCTGGAACAACGCTGCCCTGGGCCCTGTGCCGCCGTCCACGTTCATTCCCGTGGCCGAAGAAACGGGCCTGATCGTGCCCATCGGCAAATGGGTGCTGCGCACCGCCTGCGCACAGGCCGTCGCGTGGCAACGCGCCGGCCTGCCGCCGGTGCCGATGGCAGTCAACATGTCGGCTCGCCAGTTCAGCGACGAGGGGTTGCTCGACGACATCCGCGCCATCCTCGCCGAAACAGGCCTTGCGCCGCAGATGCTGGAGCTCGAACTCACCGAGGGCATGATCATCCAGAACGTCAGGCGGGCCGTGGCGCTCCTGGGCGAAATCAAGCAGCTCGGCGTGCGCCTGGCGATCGACGACTTCGGCACGGGCTATTCGTCGCTCGGACAACTCAAGAATTTCCCGATCGACACGCTCAAGGTGGACCGATCCTTCGTGCGCGACCTCGCCACCAACCTGGACGACCAGGCCATCACCACCGCCATCATCGCGATGGGCCGCACGCTGAGCCTGACCGTCGTGGCCGAAGGCGTCGAGACGCCGGAGCAGGAGGAATTCCTCCGCCAGCATGCGTGCGACGAAATGCAGGGCTACTACTTCAGCCGGCCGATCGATGCCGCGGCATTCGCTGAGCTGCTGGAAAATCACCAGCCCCGGCAGGCACCCTGACCGGGGCGATCGGCAAGCGCATCGCTGTCGGTTAGAGTGTCGGGCAGAACCGCGCCGGCGGTGCCCGTTTTGCCTTCATGCCCGCCCCCAAGCCCGACACCTTTCCCCGCCCTCGCCACGCTGCCCGCGTGCCCGCCCACCTGACCGCCGAGCAGGTCCATCGCATCCGCCAGGCCTCCTACCACCTGCCCCAGGTGGTCAGCCCGTCTGACTTCGTCGACGAGCACACGCCTGAATTCGAGGATCAGCTCGACGCGATGGGCCTCATCCAGCTCCAGGTGGCGGTGCCGGGTGCGCGGCCGAGCCGTTGGATCGAACCTTCGTTGATGGACGTGGCACTTGCCCAGCTCGATGCATTGGCCGCTCGCAAGGAGCAGCTCAAGGGCAAGGTCATCCGCGCCGTGATCCTCGAGCGCACGGCGGTGCTCGAAACACTGGGCATCCAGCGCCGTGGCAACGCCTGGGAGCGCAGCGCGCGCCAGGTGCTCGCCGTGCCCTCGCCCGGCTGGGACGTGCCCGTCCACTTCACCGTGCCGCAAGACACGGCGCCCGTGTGGGCGTTCTACCGAGATGGCGACAAGGCCGCGTTGATCGGCGCCCTCGGCGATCCGCCTGCCTACGAGGATGCCGAGGCGCTCGTTTCGCACCTCGATGCCGTGGCGCGCAAGGCCGCGCTGCACCGCCCCCGCCAGGTGGCTTCGCTGCTGCCGGGCCTGCAGGCCGAATGCGCCAAGCCCCAGCCGCTCGACGCGCTGATCGCCGGCACCTCACGTGCGCTGGTGCGCTGGGAGCACCGGGTCGCCGAACTGGACACCCTCGACAGCCTCACGAGCGAACTCGCCTTCCATGGCTACCCCGACACGTTCGCGAAAGCCCGGCGCCTGGGCCGCCGCGTGCGCCTGTTCGTGGGCCCGCCCAACAGCGGCAAGACCCACGCGGCGTTCGAGCGGCTCGCACAGGCCGACTCCGGCGCCTACCTGGCCCCGCTGCGGCTTCTCGCGCTCGAAGGCCGCGATCGCCTCGTGGCCCGTGGCGTGCCCTGCTCGCTCCTGACCGGCGAAGAAAACGTGCCCATCGAAGGCGCGCGCATCGTCTCGAGCACCATCGAGATGGTGGGCACCAACACGCCCATCGACGTCGCCGTGATCGACGAGGCGCAAATGATCTTCGACGGCTCACGCGGCTGGGCCTGGACCCAGGCCATCGTCGCCGTGCCGGCGAAAGACGTCATCATCATCTGTTCGGCCTACGCGGTGTCGGCCATCGAAAACCTCCTGGGCCTGTGCGGCGAGACGCCCGAGGTCGTGAAGTTCCAGCGCAAGCAGCAAGTGCAACTGATGCCTGCGCCGGTCCCATTGGCCGCGTTGAAAAAAGGCGATGCCGTCGTGGCGTTCAGCCGCCGCGACGTGCTGACCATCCGCGACCGCATTGCCGCATCCCATGGCATGAGCGTGTCCGTGATCTACGGCGCATTGCCGCCCGAGGTCCGGCGCCGTGAAGCCGAGCGCTTTGCCTCCGGCGAATCCCACGTCCTCGTGGCCACCGACGCCATCGGCATGGGCCTGAACCTGCCCATTCGTCGCGTGCTGTTCTCCACCATGAACAAGTTCGACGGCCAAGGAGATCGCGTCCTGACCGAATCGGAAGTGCACCAGATCGCGGGACGTGCCGGCCGCTACGGCATCCACGAAGAAGGGTTCACCAGCGTGCTGCACGAGGCCGAGCCCACGGCCATGAAGACCTTGCGCGAACTGCTGCCCAAGGCCCCGCGCGCGCCCCGGCAATTCAAGGCCCCCGTGGCACCGAACGGCTGGCACGTCGACACCATCGCCTCCCGCCTGGGCAAGACCCGGCTGCGCGAAGTGCTCGGCATCTTCATGGGCCAACTCCAGCTCGACAACGCCCACTTCGAAGTGGCCGAACTCGAACAAATGCTCGAACTGGCCGACCAACTCGACCGCATTGCACCGAAGCTGTCACTGCGCGAGCGCTTCACCTACGCCCAAGCGCCCGTCGACACCCGCACCGATTCCCAGGTACAGCAATTCCTGGGCTGGGCTGAAAACCACGCCAGGCAAGGCACGGCCGGCCAACCCTGGTTCCTCGACAGCGTCGACGAACACAGCCGGCTCGACCGCATGGAACAGGCCCTGCGCTCCTGCACCTTGTGGCTGTGGCTTGATCTGCGGTTCCCTGGTGTTTTCGGGCATGTCGACGACGTCGTCGGGCTCCGGGAGCGGCTCAACGATGGCATCGAGCGGCAGCTCAAGGGGAAGAAGCCCTTGGCCTTCACGAGAGGGGGGAGGCGGTAGTCCGCATCGTCGGACTGCTCTCTCTATTTCTTTTGCCTTGTGCGGGGCTTGTTCTCTGGCGAGGCCGCGCCGGGTCTCGGCCCGGCAGCCGAACTACCTTTCTTGCAAGAAAGGTAGTCCAAAGAAGCTTTAGAACACCAGCTTCCCCGCTATTTTGCTCAGGCGCTTCGGCTACGAATCCCCCGCACGACCACTGTCTCCAGCTCCACCGTGACCGTACGAGACACGGCCGTGCCCACTCGCCTCGGCTCGCTTTGCACCGTTGGCTCACTGGACACGGTGGGCCCCGGCTTTCGCCGGGGTGACATTTGTTTGCGGCCCCTCGCACGTGTTTGCGGCCTCTCGTACGTGTTTCCGCACCCCCGCATGTGTTTGCCCCTCGCATGTCATACCGGCGAACGCCGGTACCCACCGCTCCGAATGGCCACGACCGCGGCCGGAGCTACAGACAAGTGAGAGGCGAGCGAGCAAAGCGAGCAACGCCCCGAACCGCATGCGACAGGAAGGCA
>CBIHPH010000035.1:0-36391 GCA_966212105.1 uncultured Rhizobacter sp. | reverse complement strand
TCATGGAGAGGTCGCCCGACATGATCGTGGCCATGTTGGGCGTGCTCAAGGCCGGCGGCGCCTACCTGCCCCTGGCGCCGACACTGCCACCCGCGCGGCTGGCCTACATGATGGACGATGCCAGGCCTCGCCTGCTCCTGACGCAGCACACCTGGCTCGACAAAGTCCCTGACAGGGCGATCCCATGCCTCTGCCTCGACCATCCCTCGCATCCGTCGGCGAACTTGTCCGATGAGAACCCGGCGCCTGTCACCCAACCCCACCACCTCGCGTACGTGATCTACACCTCCGGCTCCACCGGCAAGCCGAAGGGCACCCTGGTCCCCCATCGCGGCCTCGTCAACCTGGTGCAGTCTCAGAAGCAGGCGTTCGGCCTGGAACGAGGCAGCCGCGTGCTGCAATGGGCCTCGTTCAATTTCGATGCCTCGGTGGCCGAGATCTTCAGCACGCTCAGCGCCGGCGCATGCCTCTACCTCGCGCCCCCGGAAGCGGTGCTGCCGGGACGCAGCCTGCTCGACACGCTGCGACGGCACCGGATCGAGACGGTCACGCTCACCCCGTCGACGCTCGCCGTCCTGCCCCAGGAGCCGCTGCCCGACCTGAAGACGCTCATCGTGGCGGGCGAGGCCTGCGACCATGCCCTGATCGCGCCCTGGCTCAAGCGCTACACGGTCATCAACGCCTATGGCCCCACCGAGGCGACTGTCTGCGCCACCGTGCACGCCTGCACCGGCGATGGCCAACGGCATCCACCGATCGGACGGCCCATCGCCAACACCCAGGCCTACATCCTCGACGCCCACCTGCACCCCGTGCCCATCGGCGTCACCGGCGAGCTCTACATCGGCGGCGAAGGCCTTGCGCGCGGCTACCTCGCCCGGCCGGACCTCACGGCAGATCGCTTCCTGCAGAACCCGTTCAGCGACCAGCCTGGCGCGCGCATGTACCGCACCGGCGACCTCGCGCGGTACACGCCCGACGGGCACATTGAATACCTGGGCAGGCTCGACGCCCAGGTCAAGCTCCGCGGCTACCGCGTGGAACTGGGTGAGATCGAATGCGCCCTGGCAGACCTTCCCGGCGTGCACGAAGCCGTGGTGCTGGCACAGCCTGCCCCCGAGGGGCAGCGCCTCGTGGCCTACGTCGTGGCCGAGACCCTGTCGGTCGACCACCTGCGAGCAGCCTTGCTGCGCTGCCTGCCCGACCACATGATCCCGGCTCATTTCATGCTGCTCGATCAACTGCCGATCAACAGCAACGGCAAAGTGGACCGGCCAGCGCTCGATGCCATCGGCTGGCACGACGACGCTCCCGAGCAGGCACCACCACAAACACCGACCGAACAACGGCTGGCCGACCTGTGGTGTGAGTTGCTCGGACGAACCCGGATGGGGCGCCACGCCAACTTCTTTCAAGTCGGCGGCCATTCGCTGCTCGCCGTGCGGCTGCTGGCACGCATCGACGAACGCTTCGGCGTCTCATTGCCGCTGTCGCAGCTGTTCCGCACGCCGAGCATCGCGCAGCTCGCGCTCGCCCTCGACAGCGGCCGGCCATCCGGCTCGCAACTCGTGGTGCCGCTGCAGCCCGGGCCCCGCGGTGCCCCGATCTGGCTCATCCACCCGGCCGGCGGCACCGTGCTGTGCTACCGACAACTGGCCGAACGACTCGCCACCACGGCGGAAGTGCTCGCCATCCAGTCACCCGAAGTGGCAGGCGAGGACGCCTCCACCGACTTCGACGGCCTGTGCAAACGCTATGCCGCGGAGATGCTGCGCATCCAGCCCACGGGACCGTTCTTCCTGGCCGGATGGTCCATGGGAGGCGCCCTCTCGCTGCGCATCGGCGAGCTGCTGGAACAGGCAGGACATGCCGTCGGATGGATCGCCCTGTTCGACACGATGCGGCCCCGGGCGCCCGAAAAGCCGCAACAGTTCGACGAATTCGTGGACTGGGCGATGACCCGCGTGCCTCGCCAGGCCTGGGGATGGACCGACCCGGAGCCGGCGACGACGGGCCCGGGGCTCGATGCAGACACCCTCGCCTTCCTTCGCCGGCAATACGCGCTGCAGCAAGCGCACGCCGCACTCCTGGGTGACTTCATTCCCGGCAGGGTCAAGGCCCCGCTGCATGTGTTCCGTGCGCATGAATCCATTGCATGCCACGGCACCGAGCCGGATTGGCTTCGCCACACGAATGCCGGCGACCGCAGCTCCGAGCAGGTGGTGGAGGGCCACCACGACAACCTGCTGATGCTCGGCATGAACCTGGACACCATGACTCATGTACTCAGCCGCGAGTATCGATTAGCCTGTGCAGCCGAACCACCAGCTCATGAACTCGCTGGCGCCAAGCCAGCTTGAAAGGAATCAAGGAATTCATCCCATGGGCAGCACACTGTCGATGCGCCTCGGAGATTGGCTCCTCGGCAAGGCGCTGGCGGCCGAGTGCCGGCGGGCCGGCCTCGCCCGAGCCTGCGCGCAGCTTTCATTCGGTCAGGTCGAGTACCTGCACCGGAGCGGTCATGCCGGCAGTCCCCGTGAAGCGATCGTCCTGCTGCACGGGGCAGCCTCGGATCGAACGGCCTGGGTTCGCTTTGCACAACACCTCGCAAGCGATCGGCCCCTCGTGATTCCCGACCTGCCAGGGCACGGGGCCAGCACCTCAGACATCCACCTGGACTACGGCATCAACGCGCAAGCGGAACGCCTCCAGGAGCTGCTTGCCTCACTTGGCTTGGCGCGGGTCCATCTGGTCGGCAACTCCATGGGGGCCGCCATTGCCATGCGGCTGGCGGCCACCACCCCCCATGTCGTGTCGTCGCTGGTGCTGATCAGCGCCGCGGGCCTCGAAGTCAGCCGCAGCTGGCTGCGAGAGCATGTGGAGCGCACCGGCATCAACCCGATGATTCAAGTCCGTCATCCATCCGACTACCGGAGCATGATGCGGATCGGCATGAGCAAGCCGCCCTACATTCCCGGTTTCGTCCTTGGCGCTTTGACGAGGGCCTTCGTCCGTCGCACGGCCATCAACGCCAAGATCGCGAACGACATGGAACGAGACCTGGACCAGGCGGAAGCGCTTCCCGGCATCAACACCCCCTCTCTCATCATCTGGGGAGAAGAGGACAAAGTCGTGCATGTCGACAACGCAGAATTCTTGCGTCGGCATCTCCCTGGCAGCCAGAAGGTGGTGTTGCCGGGGATCGGTCATGTACCGATGGTGGAAGCGCCCAAAGAGGTCGCAGCAACATGCAGCACCTTCCTCGCGCAGTGGTCCTCTTGTTGAGTGGTGGGCTGTGAATGCCCACACCGATCCCCGGCGTCTTGCGAGACAAGCCAACCGCTTGATACAGCAGCTCACACAGTTCCAGCACATCAACCAGGCCGAACTCGCTACCATCGGCCACTGCCGTTTTATGACCAACGGTGCAGCGGCAGGCCATGGATTCGTTCAGGTCGTTTGACTGCACGACAACAAGAAGGCCGTTCCATTCCGGGGAGGACCGCATGTTTGAAGGTGGTACGCGACGCGCTCACGCGCGCGTCGGCGTTTGTGTTTTGCTGGCGGCCGTGTTGACCGCTTGCGGCGGCAAAGGCGGTGAGGCCGACGCATCCGCGTCACCAGGAGTGGGCGCTTCGCCATCGCCATCGCCATCGCCGGCACCGGCACCGGCACCGGCACCGGCACCCTCGAGCCTCATGCCGTCCATCGACACCAGCAAGATCCCGGCGCGAACAGCCGGCTTCTCTGTGGACCGCGTGATCTCCATCACCGAGCAGCCCGGCGCATCCGACGGCACCGGCGCCTTCCGCACCGTGTGTGATTACTCGCACATGGCAGCCGACGATCCCATCGTCTACCCCGGGCAGCCCGGCCGTGCACACATGCACACCTTCTTCGGCAACACCGGCGCGGATGCATATTCGACCGCCACAAGCATCCTCAACGGCGGCAACACCACCTGCCGAGGCGGCACGGTCAACCGTTCGAGCTATTGGGTGCCCACGATGGTCGACACGCGCACCGGCACGCCGCTGCGCCCGAACGAAAGCAATTTCTATTACAAGACCGGGTACGTTGTCGCGCCAGGCTCCATCAAGGCGTTCCCGCAGGGGCTGCGGATGATCGCCGGCAGTGCGAGCGCGACCGCGGTCAACGATATCGCCAAGTTCAGCTGCCACATGGCCGCGGACACGAGCTGGAAGACATCGATTCCGAACTGTCCCGCAGGCACGGAACTGTGGCAGAACATTCGCTTCCCCCAATGCTGGGACGGCGTGAACCTGGACAGCCCGGACCACAAAAGCCACATGGCCTACCCCAGCGGCAACGCGTGTCCGAGCACGCATCCCGTGGCACTTCCGGAAATCACCTTCAACATCGTCTACCCGGTCACCGAGACCAACGCCCCCCTGCACTGGCGACTGTCCTCGGACAACTATCCGGCCACACAGCCCGCAGGCTACTCATCCCATGGCGATTGGTTCTACGGCTGGAAGCCGGCCATCGTGGACACCTGGGTGAGCGAATGCCTCGTCAAGGCCGTGGATTGCCACTCCCACCTGCTCGGTGACGGACGCGCCATCTACTGAGGCCGCCCCATCCCCTCGCCCACCGATTCGGTGGGCAAGTGGAGCAACGAAGCCGGCACCGCATAACGGGCGCCGTGAGGTGCCGTCCACTGCAGTTCCAGGTGCCCGATGGCCGGACCGATGGACCCGGCCTCGATGAGGATCGGGTAAAAGCGGCCCGCGGCCAACTCCACAGACGCGTCCACAAGCGCATCGGGGCCCGCCAGTTCCTGCCTTGCAACGACGATGCGCGCGTCGGCCAAGCCGACATGAAAGCGATAACGGCCTGACATCGGCGCCTTGATCCACCCCTTCCAGCGCGCCGAGCGTGCACCTTCTGGAACATCGACCACGTCCACCAGGTCGTTGAGGCGCTCCGTGCGCGTCATCAACGGCGGGCCATGCCACCGATCGCGCGCGAAGTACTCGGCACGCAGCCCCGCGCCGACCGGATTGCGTGCGCTGCACAGGGCGCTTTGCCGGGCTGCAGACTGAAGCTCAGCCGAAGCCAAGGCCCGCGCCGCATCACTTTGGGCGTCCGCTTGTGAAATTCGCCGGACCATCGCGATGCTTCCCATCACGGCCACAACGGCGCTGGCGGCGACGAGCCAGCGACCCGCTACACGCATGTCGAGCCTTTCAGGGGTCTACCGGCACGCTGAAGCAGAACTTGGCGCCACCGCCGGGCCGGTTCTCCGCCCAGACCCGCCCACCGTGCCGCTCGATGATGCACCGCACAATGGCGAGGCCAATGCCGCTGCCCTCGAACTGGTTACCGTGCAAGCGGCCGAACGGGGTGAACAGCTCGGCGGCCCGCGTGTCGTTGAACCCCGTGCCGTTGTCGCTGACCCCGACGACACAATGCAAGTCGATGCAGACGGCGGATACATGGATGTGCGGACGCTCCACCCCGCGCGTGAACTTCAGCGCGTTGCTCAGGAGGTTGACGAACACCTGACGGATCAATCCGCCGTCGATCGACAACTCCGGCAGAGGATCGACCGCGATCAGGGCCACCTGTTCGGGCGGCGTGAACAACGACAGCATCGACAACGCATCGTTCACAACGGCATCCAGCGGTTGGCGCACCCGCGTCAATTCGCCGTGCGAGACCCGGGACAGGTTCAGCAAGTCTTCGACCAGACCGACGAGCCGCTGGACCAGCGACTCCTGCATGGCCAGCCACTTGCGGATGCGCTCCATGTCGCCCTGCTGCAACTCGTGCCGGATGAGCGCGGAGATGCCTGCGATGCCCGACAGCGGCCCCCGAAGGTCATGCGAGACCATGCGATTGAACGACTCGAGCTGGCCGACGGTGGCCGACAACTCCTGCGTCCTCTGCGTCACGCATTGCTCCATGGTTTCATTGGCGAGGCGCAGGGCCTTCTCGGCCCCCAGAAGCTTCTCCGCCTGAGCCTGCTCCGATCGCCGCAGGTCTTCGAGCGAGGCATTCACGCGCTTGAGTTCGTCGCGCTCGCGCTGCAGATCGACGATCAGCCGATACGAACGTATGGCGGTGGTGAGGCTCGTGAACAGGCGGATGCTGGTCATGTCCGCCTTCGTGCAGTAGTCGTTGATCTCGAAATCCCGCACCGTCTCCATCTCGGGCGCATAACCCGGCTGCCCGGTGCGCAAGATGATGCGCAGCTCGGATCGCTGGAGCTCCTCGCGCAGGCACTGGACGAGCCGCAGCCCGGCATTGGGGGTTTCCATGACCACATCGAGCAGGATGGTCGAGATCGTCGGATCGGCGGAAATGATGTGCAAGGCCTCCGCAGCCGAATAGGCATGCAGGAACGTCAGGGGCCGGCCCTCGATCGATGCGTCTTGCAACGCGAGTTCGGTGGCCCGGTGCACGTCCTCGTCGTCATCGACGATCAGCACCCGCCACGGGTCCACTGAATTGAACGGCTCTGCTGCACTGTCTTCCGACAACCAAAGGGGAGCGTCGGACTCATGGATAGCGGGTGAATCGCGCATGACTGTTGGGTGGGGGAACTCGAGTGCGAATTACGTACTAGTATGCTCTGACGAGGCAAGTCCCGGAAAGGGTCTTACCCGCAAATCGTTGCGCGAAATTTTGGAACATCGAAGGGGACCCGGGGTGGCCTCACGCTTGAGATCCTTGTGGCAGTCCGTGACGCTCGCCACCCGGGCCGCAGTGCTCGTCGGCACCCTGTTTGCGTTGGCGCTGGCCGTCGTGGCCGCCTATGCACTCCGTGTGTTCGAGTCGCGTTACCTGGAACTCGTGGGGGACCACCAGCTCGCGATGCTGAGGGCGCAGGCCAATCGCCTGGACGCCAGGTTCGGCCTCACGGAGGCGGTCCTCACAGGCATCGCCCGCACCCGCGACGCAAGTCTGATGCGGGACCATGCTGCATTGCAACAGTTTCTCGACACACGGGTCTTCCTGCATTTGAGCTTCGACCGGGGCGTACGCGTGTATGACCTGAGCGGCCGGATGATCGCGCAAAGCCCTGCCGACAGGAGCGACCCCGTGCCGCCGGACATCGAGCGTGAGCTGGTGTCCGATGGACTGGCCCCGGGGCAGGTGCGAATCTCCAAACCCTTCGTCGCTGCTGAATCGAATGCCCAGCCGCTGCTTGCCATGAGCACAGCCATCGTGGACGAACGGGGCAAGGTCGTGGGCGTGCTCCTGGGCAGCCTGCACCTGCTGTCCAAGCAATACGCGGCCGATTTGCAAACCCACCGGTTCGGACGCGGCGGGTATCTTTTCATGAACACGAAAGACCGCATCATGCTGATGCACCCGGACACTTCGCGCGTGTTCACGATGGCAACCGACAAAAGCCTGAACGAAGGCGACGACCGAGCCGCGACCGATGGCATCGACGGCACACGGCAGACGACGGACGAGACCGGACAGGACGTGCTGGCATCGTTCGTCAAGGTTCGGTCCACGGGCTGGATCCTCGGCGCCCATTTTCCGATGGCGGAAGCATCGATGCCTTTCGATACGGCACTGGACGCGCTGCTGGGCGTCGTCGTGGTCGCCGGCACCTTGCTGACGTTCCTGGTGGGGGCCATGGTGCACCGGTTGATGCAGCCGGTTCGAACCCTCAGCCGGCATCTGACCGACCTGGGCCAGGGGCGAGCACGCCCCTTCATCGAGCCAAGCGCGGGCGAGATGCAGGCCTTGTCAGGCGCCTACAACACGATGCTGCTGCAGCTGGAAAGCAGCGAAGCGGCCCGCAAGGAAGGCGAGCGGCATGTCCTGCAGTTGAACGAGACCTTGGAGCAGCGCGTGCACGAGCGGACCACAGCGCTCGAGAAAGCCAACGCGGAGTTGAGCGACATGCTGCAGCGCAACGCCCACATCCAGGCCGAACTCGTGCGCTCGGAAAAGCTTGCTGCGCTGGGCCGCCTGATGGCCGGTCTGGCCCACGAGTTGAACACCCCGCTGGGCAATGCGTTGACCGTTTCCAGCGCCATGCGTGAGGCAACGGCGCGCATGAGCCAGAAGGTGCGCGACGCCGCGCTCAAGCGAAGCGAACTGGAGCGCTTCAACACCTACTGCATGGAAGTGTGCGAGCTGATCGAACGCAACCTGACGCGAACCTCCAGCCTCATCCGCAGCGTCAAGCAAGCCGCAGTCGATCAAACGGCGGAACGCCGCCGCACATTCGACCTGCGCGAGACACTCGAAGAAGTTGTCGTGACGGTCGGCCACCTGACCAGGCACCGCCCGCTGCGGCTGCACTTGAACCTGGCATCCGGGCTGACCATGGACAGCTTTCCGGGCGCCATCGGTCAAGTGGCCACGAACTTGTTCACCAATGTGCTCGACCATGCCTTCGGTCCGGAAGAACCCGGAGACATCTGGATCGAATGCCAGGCCTTCGGCGAAGACAGCGTGCGCATCGAGGTGCGGGACAACGGACGAGGCATCGAGCCGGAAAACCTCGGGAGAATCTTCGACCCCTTTTTCACCACCCGCCTTGGAAAGGGCGGCAGCGGCCTCGGCCTCTACATTGTTCACAACGCGGTCACCGGGCCGCTCGCCGGCCGCATCGACGTTCAGAGCGAGCGGGGCAAAGGCACCGTCTTTGTCGCGACACTGCCCAGGACAGCGCCGCGGCCGACCGCCCCGCACGTCCTATAGCCGGCTGAGCCAGCTGGCCCACCATCGCGAAAGGTCATGGCGTGGCGGCAAGAACCAGCGGGTCGACCAAGGCATCGGCAGCCTCGAGCACGCGTTCGGGAGCCATCGTCTCCAGGCATTGGCTCACACTGCCTTCATGTCGATCACAACCGGCGCCATTGCAAGGCACACAGGCCTGGTTGCCCTGCAGCAGGATCACATTGCCGCGCCGCTGGCGATAGCCGCTGCGCTCGTAAGGGGGCTGCGGCAGCCCGTCCACCGGCACAGGCCCCCACAGGTTGGGATCGATGGGCCCGTACAGGGCCACCACCGGCGCCCCACACGCCGTGGCCAGGTGGGTGATCGACGTGTCCGGTCCGACGTACAGCGCGGCACCTTGCAACAGCGTGACCAGCTCATTGAAATCGAGTTTGCCGCATGCATCGATGACGTGCGGTGCATCAGCCCTCTGCTTCAGTTCTGCAACAAACGCACGATCGGCTTCGGAGGGGCCGCCGGTCAGCACCACCTGATGCCCGCGGCGGGCAAGCCCGGCGACCACCTGCGCGCCATGCTCCAGCGGATATTGCTTGTATCGCACCCTTGACGGCGCCTGCATCACCACATATCCCGGCCGGAGCTGCGCCGCCAGGTCCTCCGGCAACGGACGGGCCGACGGAGGGATGACCTTGGTCGAGGACGAATCCACCCAGGGCTTCAGCAGATTCAGCTTCTCCCGGGCGGCGTGGCCCTGAAGCTCACCGAGTTCGACCGCATGATGCACCACACGCCGCTTCCACCGGCCCGCAGGCCCGGCCGGCACCTGCCCGCTGCGCAAGCCGGCTGCGACGAAGCCGTACAAATGGGCACGATCGCTGTATTCGGCAATCAGCGCAAGGTCATAGCGGCGCCACAGCCTGCGGATCAGCGGCCAGGACTGGCGCCACCCCGAGCCGGGCGGCACGTTGATCAATTCATGAATGTCGGGGTTGCCAGACAGCACAGCCAGCGTTCCTGCAAACCCCAGCACGTCGATGCGCGCGCTCGGCCAGCGCAGGCGTGCCGAGCGGATCAACGGCGTGGTGAGCAGCACATCGCCGATCTGGCGCGTCACGATGACGAGAATGCGCTGAAAGTCATGGCCTTCGCCGAGCAGCCGCATCGTCATCGGGGCTTCGCCGGGTCGGGGTTCAAGAAATCCATGTCGCGATGTTACCTGGGTAACGGCACATGTCTTGGCCCTGGCGGGCACGGCCACGTTGCCGGTGGAAGTGCATCACGTTTTTGCGGTTCTCGACAGCTGTCAGGCACCGGCCCTGTCGCCAAACCTCCGTCGATTCTCATGCGCCCGATGGAACGCCTGCCGAGACGACCCGCTGTTCCATCGCCCGCGCCAGGTTGCCATCGACCGCAGCCCAATTGAAGAGCTTGTCGAACACGGCCTCGACATAGGCCTTCCGCTGGTTTCGGAAGTCCATGTAATACGCATGCTCCCAGACATCGATCACCGCGAGCGGAACGACTTGGCCTGTGCGGATCGGCGTGTCGGCGTTGGACGTCTCGACCAGTTGAAGCGTCTTGCCGGCAGGCGACCAGCACAACCACAGCCAACCGCTGCCGAACACATTGGTGGCCTGCTTGACGAAGGCCTCACGGAACGCGGCGAACGATCCCCACGCGGCATCGATGGCCCGGGTCACCGCCAAAGGCGGCTTGCCACCGCCCCTGGGGCTCAAGCTGTGCCAGTAAAAGGTGTGGTTCCAGATCTGGGCCGCGTTGTTGAAGACCGGTGCATCGCGCTGGAGGCCCCCGCTCGCCTTCACGATGGCCTCGAGCGACAAGCCATCGAAACGGGTGCTCGGCAGCAGCTTGGCGAGGTTGTCCACGTACGACTGGTGATGCTTGCCATGGTGCAGGCCCAGAGTGGCAGCGGAGATGACCGGCTGGAGCGCCGTCACGTCGTAAGGCAAGGGCGGCAAACCGATCGATGGCACCGCCCTCGCAATGGACGGAAAGCCTGAGGACGCGGCGAGCACCCCGGTGGAAACGAGCAGCCCACGGCGGCTCAGGCCCGGACTGGGCGCAGGGGGTTGCTTGACGGTCAGGTCGTTCGATGAGGTCATTCGGCAGGATCCTTGGTGTCAGCAGACATGCACACACAGACGCCGGCGCCGCAGCACACGCCCCTGCGAATACAGGCCGCACTGTCGCCCTCGCTGTCGAAATGCGCCATCCCCAACTTGTAGCCGCATGGCCATCCAGCAAGCCAATTCGGAATGGAAACACCGTTCACGCCCGCATCACACGAACCTCCCCCGCCCTTCACACGGGGGCGCTAGAGTCAATTGCATTCACCACTCTCTGCCTCTGCATGCCCATCCGTTCCCATGCCCCCCAGCGACACTCGGCCACACCGCCGCTGTGGGGCCCTGTCGCCTCCGTCTGCTGGCAGCTTGTCTCGTGTGTTCTCGCCGTTGTCGTCACCACGCTGGCCTTGATGCCCAGCCCACCCCAAGAGGTATCGCTCGGCTGGGACAAGCTGAACCACGCCTCCGCCTTTTGCGCGCTGGCCGTTGCATGGCGGCTCGCCTTCCCTGGAAATGCATGGCGCTGGGTGCAGCTCGCGGCCGGTCTGATGGCGCTCGGCGCGGGCATCGAAGTGGCGCAGCATTTCGTGCCCGGCCGCCAGGCCGACGCGGCCGACCTGCTGGCCGATGCGATCGGCGCCGCGGCCGGCATGCTGCTGGCCGCCGCCCTTGAATGGCTGCTGCGGCGCAGGATGCCCCCACCGTCGCGTCCGTCGGCGGGTTGACGCAGAATGCGGCCGTTGCAGACTCTGGGAACGCATCACCATGGCCAGGCACCTTGAAACCATCACCCTCGGCGGCGGCTGCTTCTGGTGCATCGAAGCGGTGTACGAACAGGTCGAAGGCGTCGTCTCGGTGGAGTCGGGCTACTGCAATGGCCACGTGAAAAAACCGAGCTACGAGCAGGTGTGCACCGGGGAAACCGGGCATGCCGAGGTCGTTCGCGTCACCTTCGACCCCGCGCGCATCGGGCTGCACCAGCTGCTCGAAATCTTCTTCGTCGTTCACGACCCCACCACGCCGGACCGCCAAGGCAACGACATCGGCACCCAGTACCGTTCGGGCATCTATTACGAGAGCGCCGAACACGAGCGGATTGCGAGCGATGTGCTCAGCGAACTCGCGCAAAGCGGCGCGTACCAGGCGCCCATCGTCACTGAACTGGCACCGCTTGCGAACTATTCGCGCGCCGAGGACTACCACCAGCACTACTTCGCACAGCATCCCGAGCAGGGCTATTGCAGTTTCGTCGTCGCGCCCAAGGTCGAGAAGTTTCGCAAGACCTTCTCGCGGCATGTGCGCCAAGGCGGGTAAGATGCCCACCGGCCCGTGCACCGGGCCTGCCCTTGCCATGCCGATCTCCTCACTGCGCCGCCTCACCCGCCTTCGCGACTGGCTCGTTCCGGTCGCGCTGGTGCTGTTGTTGCTGTCGCAGTCGATCGCACTCGCGCACCGCATCGTGCACGCGCCCGGCGCCCATGCGTCCACCGCCCGAGCCATCGGCGGCTTGTTTGCGGAGCACACGGCCGACGATTGCCGCCTGTTCGACCAGCTCGCCCCCACCGACCTCGCGCCCATGCCGGTGCCGGCCCTGAGCTTTGCACTCGACACCGCTCCCACCTCGATCACCGAGCAGGCCGTGCCCATCACGGCGCGCCTGCGCGCGTTTCGCGCCCGAGATCCCCCCGCTTCTCTCGCCTGATGTGAATCTGAAGTAGCGCCGTGCACTGCGTGCCCGGCGCCGTTGGCTGCTGCCGCTGCGCGGCCGCGGCACATTCCTGCGAGAGATTTCCAAGTGTCCCATTCCCTGCTTCCGCGCCACACGGCGCTTGCGGGCGCGCTCGCGCTCGCCTTTGTTTCAACGGCCCGCGCGCAGACTGCGCCATCCGATGCACAGCCCGCCACGACGCTCGCGCCTGTCGTCGTCACCGGCAACCCGCTCGGCAGTGCCGACGTCGCCGCCCCCACCACCGTGCTGGGCGGCAATGCCTTGGTGCTGAAACGAGCCGGCACGCTCGGCGAGACGCTCAACGGCTTGCCCGGGGTGTCCTCTTCCTACTTCGGCCCGAACGCCAGCCGACCCGTGATCCGTGGCCTGGATGGCGAACGTGTGCGCATGCTCGGCAACGGTGCCGGATCGCTGGACGCTTCCACGCTGAGTTTCGACCATGCCGTGCCCATCGATCCGCTGGTGGTCGACCGCATTGAAGTCCTCCGCGGCCCCGCGGCCCTCCTGTATGGCGGCAATGCCATCGGCGGCGCCGTGAATGCGCTCGACAACCGCATCCCGAAGCGGCCCCTCGACGGCGTGTCCGGTTCAGCAGAAGGCCGTCTGGGTGGAGCGGAACGGGAGCGCGGCGGTGCGGCCCTGGTTGAAGCCGGCAACGGCGCCTTTGCCATGCACGTCGACGCCTTCGGCCGAGACACCGACGATCTGCGCGTGCCCAAGCACCGCCCCCTCGAAGACGGCCAACTGCTCGACGAGACGAACCGGGTGCGCAACTCGGCGAGCCGCACGAAAGGTGGGTCTGCGGGCGGTTCCTTCTTCTTCGACAAGGGCTACGCCGGCTTGTCCGTCGACACGTACGACAGCCGCTACGGCGTCGTGGCCGAGCCGGATGTGACGATCCGCATGAAGCGCGACCACATCGGTTTTTCCGGCGAAGTGCGTGACCTCGGCGGTCCGTTGAAGGCGGTGCGCACGCAGATCAACCACACCGACTACCGCCATGAGGAAGTCGAAGGCAGCGGCGAGATCGGCACCACGTTCAAGACGAAGGGCACGGAATTGCGTGTCGAGGCGGAGCATGCTGCCGTCGGCCAGGTGCGTGGTGTCGTCGGCTTGCAGGCCGAGGACACCGACTTCTCCGCTCTGGGCGAAGAGGCCTTCGTGCCGGACACCCGGACGCGCAAGCAGGCCTTGTTCGCGCTCGAGGAGCTGCCGTGGGCCGGCGGCACGCTGCAAGGCGGCCTCCGGGGCGAGCACGTGCGGGTCTCATCGAGCGGCGATGCCGACCCCGGCATCCCGAAGTTCGGCGGCCCGGCCGAGCGGTCCTTCTCGCTGGCCAGCGCGTCCATCGCCAACATATGGAAGTTCGACCGCGCATGGTCATTGACCGGTGGTCTGAGCTACACCGAACGTGCTCCCACGTCGTTCGAGCTCTATGCGAACGGCCTGCATGCGGCCACCGGCGCATTCGAGCGGGGCGATCCATCGCTCGGCAAGGAAAAGGGCACGAACCTCGATGTGGCCCTGGCATGGAAATCCGGCGTGAACCGGTTTCGCATCGGCGCGTACACCGCCCGTTTCTCGCGATTCATTTCCCTGGACGCATCGGGCAACACCGTCGATGTGGTGAACGACGGCGTGACTGAATCCGTGCCAGAGTATGTGTTCCGCCCGGTGCGCGCCCGCCTGAACGGTTTCGAGATCGAAGGCGCGCACCGCTTGCTCGATGGCGCCTGGACACTCGACGCGTCCGGCAAGATCGACCTCACCCGGGGCAAGAACCTCGACAACGGAGAGGCCCTGCCACGCATTGCGCCGCTTCGCGCAACGCTCGGGCTCGACGCCGCGCAAGGACTGTGGTCCAGCCGAGCCGAAGTGGAGTACGCAGCCAGGCAAACCCATGTGCCGAGCACCGACCGGTCAACGCCGGGCTACGCCATCGTGAACCTTGCGCTCAACCGCCGCTTCAGCTGGGGGGACACGACCGACGGCCTCGTCTTCCTGAAGGTGACCAACCTTGGCGACCGGCTGGCCTACAACGCATCGAGCATCGACACGATCCGCGGCTTGTCGCCCCTGCCGGGTCGCGCCGTGAAAGTGGGCATGCGCGTGGCCTTCTGACGGCCGGAGGGGGGCGGCCCGGGCACCGTCACGGCGCCAGCCGCTCCCGCACCCAGGCACCGTCATCGAGCCGGTAGCGCAGGCGATCGTGCAGGCGCGACTTGCGGCCTTGCCAGAACTCCCACCCATCGGGCACCAGGCGATAGCCTCCCCAGTGCGGCGGCCGCGGCGGATGCAGCCCATACTTCGCGGCCGCCTTCGCCGCATTGGCCACCAGCACGGCACGAGACGTGATCACTTCGCTTTGCGGCGAGGCCCATGCACCCAGCCGGGAGTCGAGCGGGCGTGAGTGGAAATACGCATCCGACTCTTCATCGCTCACCTTCTCGACCGCCCCCTCGACGCGCACGACCCGTTCGAGTTCGACCCAATGGAACTGCAGCGCGGCAAACGGCGTGGCTGCAAGATCCCGGCCCTTGCGGCTGTTGTAATTGGTGAACCATACCAAGCCCCGCTCGTCGATGCCCTTGACCAACACGATGCGGTTCGATGGGCGGCCGTTGGGGCCCACGGTAGCGAGCGTCATCGCATTGGCCTCGGGCACCTGCGCATCGAGCGCCTGCTGGAACCACAGGCGAAACTGCGACAACGGATCGGCGGCCGATGCCGTTTCGTCCAATTCGGCGCGTTCGTAACTTTTTCGAAGGGCAGCAATGTCGGTCATGCGCGCAGTATAGGAACTCGGTTTCGGGATTTACCCTCGGAAGCCGTCGCTTTTGCTCTCCGGAGAAGGCCTTAAGTAATGCCCCCACTGGATCGGGCCGGTCAAACCGACGATTCTCAATGCAAGGTCCACCCGTTCGGGAAGGACGTTTTGAATAAAAGGGGTGGCCGAATGACATCGCGGCCGGCAGTCATCGTTCTGGCGGCAGGTGGAGGGAGCCGCTTCCAAGGGATGCAGCACAAGCTGACGCAGACCATTGGCACATCCACGGTGTTGGCGACCACACTCGCCAACGCGCTGGCCGCCGAACTGCCTGTGCTTGTCGTCACCACGGAAGCGCTCGCCGAAGTGGCGAGCCACCACGTTGCCACGCGCGACATCCTGTTGCTGCCGGCGGCCGGCAGCGAAGCCAGCCTCGGGCTCGGCATGGGCTACACCATCTCAGCCGGCGTGGCCGCGCGGTCCAATGCACCAGGCTGGCTCATCCTGCCGGCCGACATGCCGCTCGTGCAGCCGGCCACGCTGCGCTCGGTGGCCTGTCTGCTGGATCATCACCCGGTCGCTTATGCACAACACCGGGGCAAGCGCGGACACCCCGTCGGCTTTGCGGCCGAACTGTATTCGGAACTCGTGCGGCTCACCGGTGATGAAGGCGCGCGGCGGCTCATCGCGCGCTATCCCTCCAAGGAAGTCGAGGTGGACGATCCCGGCGTGTTGATCGACATCGACACGCGCGAGAGCTTGCCGCGCATGCGAGCCACGTCCGCGATGTCGCCGTTCCAGAACTGCGTCTGAGGCCTGAACAGGCCGTGAGGGCATGTGCCTCGTCGAGCGCCGAGGCTGCCTCGGCATCCCGATCAAGTGCCGGCTGCAGAGATCGCCGTCATCCGCTTTGCTTTGCGATGACCTTGGCCGACCTGTTTCTTCAACGAAACTGATCGCTCGCGACCCTAGAATCAAAAGTTAACCAAGGGAGTCGCAATGAGCAATCAAGAAGCGCCTGAGCAAAAGTTCGCATTGACCATCGTCGGCTTGCTGGTCGCAGCCCTGGTGGCCGCCGTCCTGGGCGTCGGCATCTGGAAGTCGCTGCCGCGAGCGACCGGCGCAGCGTCCACCCCACAGTCGGCCGAGGCCACGGGCCGCATCGAACGCATCTACTTTGCCATGGGCCAGGATCAGCTTCCGCCTGAAGCCGCAGACGTGCTCGACCGGATCGCCAAGGCAGCCCGTGCCGGCACCGGCGCGGTGGTGTCGATCTCCGGCTTCCACGACGCAAGCGGCAACCTCGCGGCCAACCAGGACCTCGCCAAGCGTCGCGCGCAGCAGGTCAAGCATGCCCTCGAAGCGCACGGTGTGTCGGGCCAGCAGATCGTGCTGAACAAGCCCGCACAGACCACCGGCACCGGTGACCCGGCCGAAGCCCGCCGGGTCGACATCCGCATCGACTAGTGTGGTGTTGCGCGCTATGAGGAACTCAATAAAACCGATGGATTTGGTCGCGTGGCTAGGCGCAAACCGCAGCGATACCCGCAGGTATCGCGAGGATTTGCAACGACGCCACGGGGCCAAAGACTCGGTTTTATGTTCCGCATAGCGTGCAACACCACACTAGCCGACGAAGCGGCAGCGTAGGACAACCCGCACGCGGCCAACCGGCCGCCACCGATTGGGTGCATCTCAGGGGAAGCCTAACGTGCTGGCAGTGGGCGGCATCCGCCGTACGCATCCAGCAGGATTCCTTATGAGCCTCCTCTCCAGCTGCCTGGGGCGGCACGCCGAGGTCTGCCGATGACCGGCACCACGGCGGCACCACCGGCACCACCCCGCCGTCGTCGCGCCCTTCGCTGGATCCTGGGCGGACTGGCGGCCTTCGTGCTGGTGCTGCTTGGCTGCGAACTCGCCGGTTGGCCTTTCCTGGCCGGCCCTGTCGAACGCGCGCTGAGCAACGCCTTGCACCGTGAGGTGCAATTGCGCGCTGCCGATGATGCAACGTCGTCACGGGGTGCCACGGTGCGATTTCTGGGTGGGCTCGAAGTGCGGGTCCCCGTACTTCGCATCGGCGCTCCTGATTGGAGCCGGCAGCCCTATTTCCTGCGCGCCGAAGGAGCACGCATGCACCTCTCCTACGGCGCACTCTGGCGCGCCCGCCAGGGTGCGCCGCTCGACATCGCACTCCTCCATGCCGACCGCCTCACCGTCCATGCCGAACGGCTGAAGGACGGCCGCGCCTCCTGGCAGTTCGGCGACCCGAACGCCTCTGCGGAGGCAAGCGGACCACCTGAGCTTCCACACATTCAGGAGCTGACCGTGCGCGATGGTCACCTGACCTACGAGGACGCGCCGCTGCGTGCACGGCTCACCGGCGAAGTGCAGCTCAACGAAGGCGTGCTGGCGGACAACACGGTCTCGGGCCTGGTCGGCTCGGCAAAGGGCACGTACGGCGGATTCGATGTCACGGCCAGACTGAAGGCCGCCGGTGCCATGCCACTGCTGGCGTCGACACGCAGTGCCCCACCCACGCCGGTGCAACTCGAACTCACCGCCGGCCGAGCCAACCTCCAGTTCAAGGGCACCGTGTCCGACGTGCTCAAACTCACGGGCCTGAGCGGCATCTACAAGGTGACCGGCCCATCGCTGGGGGCGGTGGGTGAACCGCTCGGTGTCACGCTGCCCACCACCGGCGCATTCTCGATCAACGGCAAAGTGGTCAAGCAAGACAAGCTCTGGCGCGTCGTTGCCGACCGTGCCACCGTCGGCGAAAGCAAGCTGGGCGCCGCGCTGACATTCGACGCGCGACCGAAGGTACCCGAGCTGTCCGGCGAGGTGCATGGCCCCCGCGTGCTGTTGGCCGACCTCGCGCCTGCCATCGGCGCCGAGCCTCCCACCGAGCGGGGCGCCGCACCGGTCACCCCGGGCCCGAACGTGCTGCCCGACAAACCGTTCGATCTGCCCTCGCTCAGAGCGATGAATGCCAATGTGCTGCTCGCCTTCGACCGAGTTGAACTGGGGCACCTGTTCGCCATGCCGCTGAGCCCC
Source organism: uncultured Rhizobacter sp. (assembly GCA_966212105.1). GTDB lineage: Bacteria > Pseudomonadota > Gammaproteobacteria > Burkholderiales > Burkholderiaceae_C > Rhizobacter. Next base: position 18,081 of record CBIHPH010000035.1, on the reverse strand, counting down.
CTGAAAACCCACCTGACCCTGAAGGACGGCAAGTTGCGCCTGGACGACCTCGTGGCCCGCACGGCGGAAGGCAACATGCGCGGCAACGTCTCGCTCGATGGCACGGGGCAAGCGGCCCTGTGGACGACCGACCTGCGCTGGAACGACGTGCGTCTCGAGCGATGGATCAAGCAACAACGGAGCGACAACGCACCGCCCTACGTGAGCGGCCGGCTCGTCGGCCGTGCCCAATTGCGTGGCGAAGGCAAGTCCACCGCTCAGATTCTCGGCAGCCTGGACGGATCGCTTCGCACATCGATACGCGACGGCAAGATGTCGCACCTAGCCATCGAGGCGGCAGGCATCGACGTGGCCCAGCTGCTCGGTGTGATGATCAAAGGCGATGACGACCTCCCCATCCAATGCGCACTGGTCGACCTGAAGGCCAACGACGGCGTTCTCACCCCGCGCGCCATGGTGGTGGAAACAACGGATTCGAACATCTGGGTGGACGGCAAACTGTCGCTGCGCGACGAATCGATGGACCTGCGCGCCGTGGTGTCGCCCAGGGACTTCAGCCCGCTGACACTGCGCACGCCGCTGCGCGTCAGGGGCACGTTCAGCGACCCCGTCATCTCCCTCGAGAAGGCCCCCCTGGCGCGCAAGGCGGCCATGGCCGTGCTGCTCGGCCTGGTCAACCCATTCGCCGCGCTCATCCCGCTGGTGGACCCCGGCTCGGACGACGAGCACGACGAGACCTGCGCAGCACTGCTGGAGCGCGCGCGCAAGGCTGCCCCCCCTGCACCCGTGAGCCGCACCGCCTTGGCACCGTCTTCAGGTTCCGGCGCTCGGTGAGCGGCAGTCCGCTGAACACGTGCAGAGTCGTGCCCACCACTGGATAATGCCCCGCATGGGGTCCACGATGCCCTCCACTTTCCGGCCCTCGCATGAAACAAATCCTGCTCGACGTCACCCACCGGATCCAGGAACGCAGCGCCGCCACCCGCAGTGCCTACCTGCGGCGCATCGATGCCATCATCCATCGCCCCCGAGGCAGCGATCGCATGGGATGCGCCAACGTCGCGCACGCCTTCGCGGCCCTGCCCCAAGACGACAAGCTCCGCATCGTTGCTGACCGCGCCCCGCACATCGGCATCGTCACGGCCTACAACGACATGCTGTCGGCCCATCAACCGTACGAACGCTTCCCGGCCATCATCCGCGACGAGGCCCATCGGCTCGGTGCCACCGTCCAGGTCGCCGGCGGCGTGCCGGCAATGTGCGACGGGGTCACGCAGGGCCTGCCCGGCATGGAAATGAGCCTCTTTTCTCGCGACACGATCGCCATGGGCACCGCCATCGCGCTCACGCACGACGTGTTCGATGCCGCACTGCTGCTCGGCGTGTGCGACAAGATCGTGCCGGGCCTGCTGATCGGCGCATTGCACTTCGGCCACCTGCCCTGCGTGTTCGTGCCGGCTGGCCCAATGAGCACCGGCCTGTCCAACAGCGACAAGGCCAAGGTGCGCGAACAGTTCGCGCAAGGCCTCGTCGGCCGGGAGCAACTGCTCGCCGCAGAATCCGCTGCCTACCACGGCGCGGGCACCTGCACGTTCTATGGCACCGCCAACAGCAACCAGATGCTGCTCGAGGCCATGGGGCTGCATGTGCCCGGGGCCGCGTTCGTGCACCCGCACGCCGAACTGCGCGAGCACCTCACCCGTGAAGCCGTCCGCCATGTGCTGGCCATCACGCCGAAGGGCCGCTTCACCCCCATCGGCCGGCTCGTCGATGAAAAGGTCATCGTCAATGCGATGGTGGCCCTGCTGGCCACCGGCGGCTCGACGAACCACCTGATCCACTGGGTGGCCGTGGCACGCGCGGCCGGCATCCTCATCAACTGGACCGACTTCTCCGACCTGTCGAACCACGTGCCGCTGCTGGCGCGCGTGTACCCCAATGGCAGCGCCGATGTGAACCAGTTCCAGGCCTCCGGCGGCCCCGGCTTCGTGATCCGCGAGCTGATCGACAGCGGCCACATGTTCGGCGACGTGGCCACCGTGTCCTCCGGCAACAGCTTGCACGACTATGGCCGGCTGCCGTCGCGCGCCGGCGAGCGCGTCGTGTGGAAAAACCTGCCCGCTGCCAGCGGCGACGACAGCGTGGTGCGCACGGCTTCGGCCCCGTTCAGCCGCACCGGCGGACTCAAGCTGTTGACGGGCAACCTGGGACGCTCGGTCATCAAGGTGTCCGCGGTGCCTGAGTCCAACCATGTCATCGAAGCACCTGCGAGGGTGTTCGACACGCAGGAAGCGTTGCTCGCCGCCTTCAAGGCCGGCGAACTTGAACACGATTTCGTCGCCGTCGTGCGCTTCCAGGGCCCGCAGGCCAACGGCATGCCGGAACTTCACAAGCTCACGCCGGCGCTCGGCGTGCTCCAGGGCAAAGGCTTCAAGGTGGCCCTCGTCACCGACGGCCGCATGAGCGGTGCATCGGGCAAGGTGCCCGCGGCGATTCACGTGAGCCCCGAGGTGGTGGCTGGCGGCCCGCTCGGCAAGGTGCGCAGCGGTGACATCATCCGCCTGGACGCCGTCACCGGAACGCTGGACGCGCTGGTCGACGATGCCACCTGGGCTGCCCGGGAGATCGACACCCTGACCGACAGCGCCCTGGAGACCAACGCCCACGGGCTCGGGCGCGAGCTGTTCGGCGGCATGCGCCGCAACGTACGTACCGCAGAAGAAGGAGCCGTCACATGGCTTTGAATCCACAAGAAGCACTGCAAGCGCTGGACCTCGCCGGCCATGGCCCCGTCATTCCCGTGATCGTCATCGAACGGCTGGAAGACGCGGTGCCGCTTGCCGAGGCCCTGGTCGCCGGCGGTGTCCGGGTGCTCGAGGTGACCCTGCGCACCTCCGTCGCGTTGCGTTGCATGGAGGCCATCGCGAAGGCGGTGCCCGACGCCATCGTGGGCGCCGGCACCGTGCGCAGCGTGGCCGATGCGCAGGCAGCCAAGGACGCCGGATGCCGGTTCGCGGTCAGCCCTGGGTATCTCCAGAGCATCGGGCAGGCATGCCGCGCCCTCCATCTGCCGTTGCTTCCTGGCGTGGCCACCGGCAGCGAGGTGATGGCAGCGAACGCCGATGGCCATTCGTTCCTCAAATTGTTCCCGGCCACCGCGGTGGGCGGCATCCCGCTGCTCAAATCACTGGCGGGCCCCTTTGCCGACGTGATGTTCTGCCCCACGGGCGGCATCACCCTGCAAACCGCTCCCGATTTCCTGGCACTGCCCAACGTGCCGGTGTGCGGCGGCTCCTGGTTGACACCGGCCGACGTCGTTGCCCGCAAGGATTGGGGACGCATCACGGAACTCGCCCGCGAGGCGCAGCGCCTGCGGCCCTGATCAGCGCTTACCAGGCGCCCACATTGGGCATCGAGACCCACGGTTCGGCCGCAGGCAGGGCATCGCCCTTTTGCAGCAGTTCAATGGAAATCTGGTCGGGTGAGCGCACGAAGGCCATGTGGCCGTCGCGCGGCGGGCGGTTGATCACGATGCCGCGGTCCATCAGGCGCCGACAGGTGGCATAGATGTCGTCGACCTCGTACGCCAGATGCCCGAAATTGCGGCCACCGGTGTACACCTCGGGATCCCAGTTGTAGGTGAGTTCCACTTGCGCCTCGACTTGCCCTGGCGCGGCCAGATACACCAGCGTGAATCGCCCCTTCTCATGCTCGCGGCGAGACACCACTTCCAGGCCGAGGGCATCGCGGTAAAACGCGAGGGATTGATCAAGGTCGGTGACACGCACCATTGTGTGAAGGTATTTCATCAATGAATTTTAGGAGACCCGCCCCCTCACATGGGCGGCGGAACGTGCAACGGCGCGGCCCTTAGAATTTGGCAAACGGCCCCGGGGTCGCATCCAGCTGGATCCACCCGCCGGGCCTGTCACGTTGACGGTTGGAAGTCCTCATGCCTGAAACGGCACGCGTCGCACGCGTGACTGACGTGGCTCAGCGGTTCGGCCTGGTTCTCATGGTCGGCACCATGCTGGCCGCCTTGTGGGTGGCGATGGCCATCTTCTTCTTCGTCCAGTACACCCGCCTGTACGAACAGGCCTACCGCGATCTCCGGCTGGTCAACACCGCCGTCGCCCAGCACACGACGGGCCTCTTCAAAGCCATCGAGACCGACCTGCGCATCCTCGAGCTGTGGCTGCAGGCCCATCCGCACATCGATCCCCTGACCGACCCGCACTTCACCGCGCTCGTCACCGAAATGGGCCGCGCATCGCAAGGCATGTTCAACCTGCGCCTGGTCGATGAGACCGGCCACGTGAATGCACTCCCGTTGAAACCCGACCTGCCCCTGACCCGCGTGGACGACCGCGACTACTTCCGCGCCCAGGAGTACGTCGACACCACCGTGCGCACCGTGTTCATCGGTGATCCGGAAAAAAGCCGCTTTACCGGCGCATGGTCCATCCCGGTATCGTGGCGGCTCGAGCCGCGCGTGGGCCCATTCATCCTTGTCATGTGCGCGGTGCAACTCGACCGGCTGTTCGACCTGCACGACCGGCTGCGGTATCAACCGCACGGCACCATCAGCCTCGTGCGCCGGGACGGCGCCGTCTTGTCGCATGTGCCATTCGACGCCCGACGCCTGGGCCGCGACCTCCGACAGACGCAGACATTCACGGGCGACACCGCCGTCCAGCCGAACGGCACATTCACGAGCGACGAGCACCTGTCCGACGGCATTGCCCGCATCGGCACCTACGAACGGCTCGCCGACTTTCCGCTCACGGTCGTCGTCGCCCGGAGCGTTCAGGAAATCATGGAGCCGTTCGACTTCCGACTCCGTGCAGCCGTCGCCGCCAGCGCCCTGCTGACCGTGGCCGTCATCGCGTTCACGGCTTTCCTCCACCGCTCCCAGCGCGCGCTCCGCCGAGCACAGAAAGATTTGCAGCACCTGGCCACCACGGACGAACTCACCGGCACCTTCAACCGCAGGGCCATGTCCAGCGTCGCGGAACGCGAATTCCTGCGCGCGCGCCGCTTCGGTCGGCCCTTGACGATGCTCGCACTCGACATCGACCACTTCAAAGGCATCAACGACCACCATGGCCACGCCGGTGGCGACCGCGTGCTCAAAGAATGCACCGAACGCTGGTTGCGCCAACTCCGCGAGCAGGACATCCTCGGCCGCCTGGGCGGCGAAGAGTTCTGCGTGCTGCTGCCAGAGACCCCCAGCGATGTCGCCCAGACCGTGGCCGAGCGGCTGCGCACGGTCATCGCCGACGTACCGATGCGCGACGGCCAGCGGGTGACTGTGAGCATCGGCCTGAGCAGCGTCTCCCCCGAAGACGAACAATGGGCTGACACCCTCGAACGCGCCGACCGGGCCTTGTACGCCGCCAAGACCGAGGGCCGCAACCGCGTGGCCATCGGTGAGTGACCCAGGACGCCTGTTTGGTGGGTGGCGTCATGCATCGGCGTCGACGAAGATCCACTCGGACAGGACCCATGCGCACGGCAGGCCCCGGGGAACGCATACAGACCAACACCGGCGCAGCGGGTCCCCCTGAGGCGGGCGCACAATGACGCTTCCGCTCCTCACTGCTGCCCCCATGATCGTCCGCATCGACATCGAACAAACCGAGCCCTCCCTCTTCGCATACCGCGTGAGCGCCGAAACCGAAATCCTCTACGACGACGAGAACCTTGACGCGTTCGACGATGCCCTCATCGCCGCCATCGAGGGCCTCGCCCCGGATGTCATCGGCATCGAGTTGGCCTATGACGGCGTGGTTTCGGGCACCTACCCGTTGCATGTGATCGCCACCAACCTCAAACAGGTGGCGGCCCACGCCATCAACACGACAGCGGCCATTCGCGAAGCACGCGGACACTGACCGGGAATTTTTCACGCGCGCGCCGAGCTGCCGGCCTCGCAAAGCGGACCACAATCCGCGTCGGGTACACAACACCAAACAGAACGAACCCGAATGAACAGCTTGCTGGCCCTCCTCGGCATCGAATCCTGGAAGCCCTTGCTCACCGCCCTGGTGATGCCACCGGTTCCCTTCTTGCTGCTCGTCCTCGTCGGGGCCCGCACGATCTTGCCCCGACGTGGCCTCGGCTGGTTCATCACACTCGTGGGCGTGGCCGGCCTCTGGCTCAGCGCGTGCGCCGGCACCGGGCAATTGCTCACCGCCTGGGTGCTCAAGCCGCCGGCGGCGCTGTCGGCCACCGACATCGCGCAACTGAAGAGCGACGCTCGAGCCCACAAGCCGACCGCCATCGTGATCCTCGGCGGCGGCGCCGAAGCGCTCGCTCCGGAGTACGGCGTCTCCAACCTGGCGGCTGCGTCGCTCGAGCGGCTGAGATACGGCATATGGCTGCACCGGGAGACCGGGCTCCCGATGGCCTTCAGCGGTGGACTGGGCTGGGGCCAGCGCGATGGACAACCCGAAGCCCAGATCGCATCCCGCATCGCCGCCCAGGAATTCGGCCGCCCGCTGAAATGGGTCGAGGACAACTCCCGCGATACCCGCGAAAACGCCATCCGCACCTCGGCCCTGCTGCGGGCCGAAGGCATCACCCACATCGTGCTGGTCACCCACGGAACCCACATGCCTCGCGCCGTGAAAGTGTTCGAGGAAAGCGCGGGGACCGGCATCCGCATCCAAGCCGCCCCCATGGGCATGGCTGGCACGGACATGGCGGACAAATGCTCCTGGATCCCTTCGGCAGCCGGGTTCCACCTGGTGCGGCGTGCGCTGCACGAATGGCTGGGCATGTTGGTGGGCGCCTGAAATGCGAACCCCTCCCGACCTGAACAGGTGGGAGGGGCGGGCGGACTGACGTCGCCGGTCGGGGCTCCGGAGGATAGAAGTCCGGGGCTCCTGTGCGCAGAGACTGCGACTTGGGTAACACCTGCTTGGCAGGTGCCTACAAATTAGTCGGCCCCAAGAACGCTTGCAAGCTCGCCGCGCCTATGGATTACCCGGGTTCATTTTGGAGGTTTCATCACGGCGTCCACCAACCGTGCTACCCGCGCCTCCACCTCGGCGTCCATTGAAATGGTGCGCCCCCACTCCCGCGTCGTCTCCCCCGGCCACTTGTTCGTGGCGTCGAGCCCCATCTTGCCCCCGAGCCCGCTCACTGGCGACGCGAAATCGAGGTAATCGATCGGCGTGTGTTCCACGAGCGTGGTGTCTCGCACAGGATCCATCCGCGTGGTGATCGCCCAGATCACCTCCTGCCAGCTGCGGATGTCCACGTCGTCGTCCGTCACCACGATGAACTTGGTGTACATGAACTGGCGCAGGAAGCTCCAGACGCCGAACATCACGCGCTTCGCATGCCCGGGGTAGCTCTTGCGGATGCTCACGATCGCCATCCGGTAACTGCACCCCTCGGGCGGCAGGTAGAAATCAGTGATCTCCGGAAACTGCTTTTGCAGGATTGGCACGAACACCTCATTCAGCGCCACGCCGAGCACCGCAGGCTCGTCGGGCGGCTTGCCGGTGTAGGTAGAGTGATAGATGGGATTCTTCCGGCGAGTGAGCCGCGTCACTTCGAACACCGGGAACCAGTCCTGTTCGTTGTAGTACCCGGTGTGGTCTCCGAAGGGCCCCTCGATGGCATGCAAGTAGCCACCGATTTCCTTCAGCGCGACGCCGTGCTCGCTGACGCCGGTATACCCGGGGGCGGCAACCGGAATGCAGCCTTCCAGCACGATTTCCGCGGAGGCCGGCGCTTGCAGCAGGGTTCCGCCTTCGCCGACCGCCGTGTCCACCACCTCCGTGCGGCTGCCGCGCAGCAGCCCCGCAAACTGGTATTCCGACAGCGTGTCCGGCACGGGCGTCACCGCCCCGAGGATGGTGGCCGGGTCCGCTCCGAGCGCCACGGCGATCGGGAACGGCCGGCCTGGATGCACGCGTGCGAAGTCGCGGAAGTCGAGCGCTCCGCCGCGGTGTGCCAGCCAACGCATGATGACCTGACGCTTGCCAATCACCTGCTGGCGATAGATGCCGAGGTTCTGCCGACGACGGGGGTTGGGGACCTGCTGCGGCCCCCGGGTGATCACGAGGCCCCAGGTGATCAGCGGACCTGCGTCACCCGGCCAGCATGTTTGCACCGGCAGTTCGCCCAGGTCGACCTCGCTGCCCTCGAGCACCTCCTCCTGACACACCGCCTTGCGGACGGCCGCGGGCTTCATGTCCCACAGCGCCTTGGCCATCTGCAGCAACCGGCCGGTGTCTTTCAGTCCCCTCGGCGGTTCAGGCTCCTTCAGGCTGGCCAGCACGCGCCCGACGTCCCGAAGCTCGGCCAGGCTCTCGGCACCCATCCCTTTTGCGACGCGACCTGTCGTTCCAAACAGGTTCGTCAAGGCCGAAATTTTGTAACCCGTGGGATTTTCGAACCACAAAGCCGGGCCGCCAGCCCGAAGCACTTTGTCACTGATCACTGTCATCTCAAGCCGCGCCGACACAGGATCCGCGACACGACGAAGGTCACCGTCGCGCTCCAGGCCGGCCATGAACTCACGCAAATCGCGGTATTTCATATCTTGAAGCTATTAAGAGTGAATTCCATATTCTTGACTCATTATGAAATGGCTTCCTAGAATCCGCGCACTCTGGCACAGATCAGGGATTACCCGTGCTGCCGTTCGGTGACGTGACCGGTTGCACATGCACAGAAGACGCCGCGCTTCACACCCCCTTCAATGTCGTTGGGACCGGGCGGGTGGCGCGGCGAATTATCGCCGTCGCCTTGTCGCGCAAGGCCCCGACCTTCTCGGGCCTCCTTGCGAAAGACGAGCGGCAGCGAGGATAGGAGTGACATGGAAAACAACCGTCAAGGAACGGGCGCTGCGGTACGGGGCGCTGTTCAATCGGTCGCCCGAGGCGGCCTGGTGTTCTTGCGTGACGTGGGCCACGGCCTGCTCGAAGTCAGCCACAACACCTTCGCCCTCGTGGGGTTCGCACTCGTGGCGCTCGTCGTGTTCGCCGCAGGCCGTGCCGACTTGAGGGCCACGTTCGAATCGCGGGCCCTCGGCTGGCTCCAGGCGCGGCACGAGGCGCGCACGGAAGGCACCGTCGAAGCGCTCGCCTCCTTGAACGAGCCAGATGCCATCCTGCGCGCCACCGCTGCCGACCTGAAGGACCTCACCAAGCAGCAAGCTGCCGTGGCCATGTGGATCTCCCGGCGCTACCGCGTGGCGCCGGAGCCCGTGAGCCGCCTCGTCAAGGAGGCCTGGACCGTCGGGGCCAAGGCCAACCTCGAGCCCACGCTGATCCTCGCCATCATGGCCATCGAATCGAGCTTCAACCCGTTTGCGCAAAGCCCGGTCGGGGCGCAGGGCCTGATGCAGGTGATGACCCGCATCCATGACGACAAGTACGAACCCTTCGGAGGCAATCATGCGGCCTTCGACCCCGTGACCAACGTGCGTGTCGGCGTGCGGGTGCTCAAGGAATGCATTGCCCGCGCCGGAAGCGTCGAAGGCGGACTGCGCTTTTATGTCGGCGCAGCGAACCTCACGGATGACGGTGGCTACGCTGGCAAGGTCCTGGCCGAACAAGCCCACCTGCGCGCCATCTCCAGCGGCCAGACGGTGCCTGTCAACGCGCCGATCAACGCGGCCCCGGTGGCTGCTTCCGCGGAAGAAACCACCACCAAGTCGCCGGCCGATGTGCCTCCCACCGAGGCGACTCGCGCTCCCGAGACGCATGCCAACGACAAGCTGGCCCTGCTCGACTAGTGCCTGCTGCATGACCGCGGGGCTGCGGGTGGTGCCGAACCGGGCGCCGCGGTACACTCGCGTTACTGCGCAACTGGCGATGGGGCGCCGCGGCACACTGCCACGGCCCTGAGGTGGTGAACCACCGGGGAGCGCAGCCGGACCTGGGCATGAGCCCGGCCCGTTTCAGCCGTTCGCCTGGGCAGCCCTGTGATCGCGTGCAACTGAGAGCCCGACCCCAGCCTCGGGTCCTTCGAGGTCCTCCGGGCTCATTGCACGCTGATCCATCCGGACTTCTTTCAAGAGGACTGCCAAGCCATGTTTGACCGCACCCAATCCACCCTCGCCAACGTCGATCCCGACCTGTGGGCCGTCATCCAGCGCGAAAACCAGCGCCAGGAAGACCACATCGAACTGATCGCGTCCGAAAACTACGCCTCTCCCGCTGTCATGGCAGCGCAAGGCACCCAGTTGACCAACAAGTACGCTGAGGGCTATCCCGGCAAGCGCTACTACGGCGGCTGCGAACACGTGGACGTCGTCGAACAGCTCGCCATCGATCGACTGAAGCAGATCTTCGGCGCCGAACACGCCAACGTGCAACCGAACTCCGGTTCGCAGGCGAACCAGGGTGTGTTCTTCGGGCTCCTGCAGCCCGGTGACACGATCATGGGCATGAGCCTCGCCGAAGGCGGCCACCTGACGCACGGCATGCCGCTGAACATGAGTGGCAAGTGGTTCAAGGTCGTCAGCTACGGCCTCGATGCCAATGAAGCCATCGACTACGACGCGATGGAGCGCCTGGCGCACGAACACAAGCCCAAACTCATCATCGCCGGCGCATCGGCCTACAGCCTGCGCATCGATTTCGAACGTTTCGCGAAGGTGGCCAAGGCCGTCGGCGCGTACTTCATGGTCGACATGGCGCATTACGCCGGGCTGATCGCCGCCGGCGTGTACCCCAACCCGGTGCCCTTCGCAGACGTCGTCACGTCCACCACGCACAAGAGCCTCCGAGGCCCGCGCGGGGGTGTGATCCTGATGAAGGACCACGTCGCCAAGCAGATCAACAGCGCCATCTTCCCCGGCATCCAGGGCGGCCCGCTGATGCACGTCATCGCGGCCAAGGCGGTGGCTTTCAAGGAAGCGCTGTCGCCCGAGTTCAAGCTGTACCAGCAACAAGTGGTCAAGAACGCCGCCGTGCTCGCCGAAACGCTCACCCAGCGAGGCCTGCGCATCGTGAGCGGTCGCACCGAGAGCCACGTCATGCTGGTCGACCTGCGCCCGAAGGGGCTGACCGGCAAGGAAGCAGAGGCCGTCCTCGGCCTGGCGCACATGACCTGCAACAAGAACGGCATCCCGAACGACCCGCAAAAGCCAATGGTCACGAGCGGCATCCGCCTCGGATCGCCCGCATTCACCACCCGCGGTTTCAAGGAAGACCAGGCTCGCGCCACAGCCAACCTGATCGCCGACGTGCTGGACAATCCGCACGATGAGGCCGTTCTCGCTGAAGTTCGGACAAAGGTCGCAGCCCTCACGCGCGATTTCCCGGTCTATCGTTGACCGGGGCCGGCGAAGGCCTGCGCCTTCGCCGCCATTCATCGACTCACGATGCGTTGCCCATTCTGCAGCCACGAGGAAACCCAGGTCGTCGAGACACGCGAATCCGACGAGGGCGACGTCGTGCGTCGCCGGCGCCGCTGCCAAAGCTGCGACAAGCGATTCACCACCTACGAACGAGCTGAGATTGCGCTGCCCCACGTCGTCAAGAAGGACGGCACGCGGGCAGAGTTCGACCCTTCGAAGCTGCGTGGCTCCATGAGCCTCGCGCTGCGCAAGCGGCCTGTGAGCGTGGAGCAGATCGACGCAGCCATGGAACGCATCCAGGACAAGCTGCTGAACTCCGGCACGAAGGAAGTGCCATCGACCCGCCTTGGCGAACTGGTGATGCGCGAACTCAAACGCATCGACAAGGTGGCGTACGTGCGTTTCGCTTCGGTCTACCGCAGCTTCGAAGACGTCGACGAGTTCAGGCAGCTCATCCGCGACATCTGATGTGATTGAACGGCACCCCCTTCGGGTGCCGTTCGTTTTGCGGCGAATTTCGCAGGGGGCCCGATCCGCCTGGGTCATAGAGTGCTGGCATTGATTCCGCAAGAGGACACGATGCCACCCCAGCCCCGCCCCGCTCCCGGTTTCACGCTCGTGGAAGTCGCCATCGTGTTGTGCATTGCCGCTGTGCTCGCCACACTGGCTTGGCCCGGCATCGGTTCGCTCATGGAGAGGCGCCGCCTTGACGGCGCCGCTTCCGCCCTCGCAGGCGACTTGCAGTTTTCCCGCTCAGAGGCCATCGCACGCAACGAGCCGGTGTACCTCACCGCCCTGTCCAACGGCGATGGCGATGCCTGTTGGCTGGTGCATACCGGCCCCAACGCAGATTGCAGCTGCGAATCAGGCTGCACAGGCGAGACATCGCTGCTCAGGAAAACCAGGCTGCCGGCCGCAGATGGCGTGCGCCTGCATGCACCTGCCGGGTCCTTGCAGTTCGACCCGAAGCTCGGCACCTGCACGCCGACGGGCACGTTCGAGCTGGTCGGCCGCTCGGGCAATGCCGTGCACCAGATTGTCAATGTGATGGGGCGGGTGCGAACCTGTTCACCCCATGCGCGGGTGGCTGGCCATGCAGCATGCTGAACAACGGCGCTGGCGCCCGCAGCGAGGCTACACCATGGTCGAAATCGTCGTCGCCTTGATGCTGGTGGCGCTGCTGGCCATGCTGGCATATCCAAGCTTTCAGGCCCAGTGGCTCAAGGCCAGGCGCGGGGATGGCCGCGTCGCCCTGATGCAGCTGCAACAGGCGCAGGAGCGGTGGCGTGCAGACCACCCCGCCTACGCCACCGGCGCGGAGCTCAACTTGCCCGAACGATCCGCCCATGGCCATTACCGCCTCGGGGTGCACGCGCCCTCTTCATCGGGGTACGAGTTGCACGCGGAGGCGCAAGGTGCCCAGCGCGAGGACACCCTCTGCAAGGTGCTTCGTGTGCGCCAAAGCCAAGGGGAGACCGCGTTGTTGTCCGGGCCCGCCGTGAACCTCGACAACCCCGACCACCTCAACCGCAGGTGCTGGAATCGATGAGCGGGCACCCCTTCCCCCGGCAGAATCTGCGAGGTTTGTCGCTGGTCGAGTTGATGATCGGCCTTGCCGTCGGCATGGTCGTCATCGCCGCGGCAACATCTGCCTTGGCCCATCAAGCCGCCGCAAGCCGGCGCCTGCTGCTCGAGGCCCGACTGAACCAGGAACTCCGGGCTGCGGCGCATTTGCTGTCCCTGCACCTCCGACGGGCAGGACACTGGTCCGAAGCGGCGCAAGGGGTATGGAGAGCGAACCTGCCTTTGCCCCCGGCGAACCCGCACACCTTCACCTCGGAGAGTCAAGATCGGCTGCACTTCACCTATTCGTCACCCGCCGGAGAGCCGCACCGTGCCCTGGCCTCCAACGACCACTTCGGCTTCCGGCTCCGCCAGGGCATTCTCGACATCCAACTCGGCGAAGATCATTGGCAACCGCTCACCGACCCGGGCTTGCTGCACGTCACCGAGCTCCGGATGGTTCCCCGTGACCATGACCGCCCGCTGCCGGCTGCCTGCGCCAAGCCATGTGCCGCTTCGGCCGCCACCTGCCCTCCCCGGGTTCGCACACGGGAGCTGGAAATTCGCATCGACGCCACCGCCGTCCGCGACCCTGGCATCCACCGCCACCTCACCACCCACGTGCGTCCCCGCAACGACGTGCTCGCAGGCCAATGCGAACCATGACTCGGATGCCGCTCCCCAGTCGTGGGCCCCGGGGCGCGGCGACTTTGCCGGCCGCGCTCGCAGTGTCCTTGGTCATGTTGCTGTTCATGGGCATTGTCAACGGCAGCCTGCTGACCGAACAACGCTTGTCCGCCAACCACCTGCGGTCACAGGCGGCGTTCGAGGCCGCCGAAGCGGGCATCGATTGGATGCTGGGTCGGCTCAATGCCGGCGACCCTGTCGACGACCGCTGCGAAGCACAATCGTCAGCAGCGCTGCCCAGCTTCCGCGAACAACATGCCGGATGGCCTGACGCACAGGGTGCCTGGACACCGCCCGGGCTGCCCGTCAATTGCACCGCCGAAGGCGCCGGGTGGGCCTGCTGGTGCGGCACACTGCCGGCGGTGGGGCAACCGCCACCGGCCGATACGTCGGCTGCCACATCGTCCGCCACATTCACGGTGCAGCTGCGTCCGGGCGCACCGCGAGACCTGCTCCAGGTCGAATCCGCGGGTTGCAGCAACCAGGCGCCGCCATGCGCTTCCGCATCCGGCCGGGGCGACGCCCAAGCGCAGGTCGCCGTGTCCGTGGGTCATGTACCGGCTTTGGCCCACGTGCCCGCAGCAGCATTGACGGTCCATGGCGACCTGCACCTCGGTGCCGCGGCGTGGATGCTCCAGCGTTCGCAGCCTGCCCAAGGTGGCATGGTGCTCCACACAGGGGGCAACGTCACCGCAGACCGGCTCAGCTTGCGGGGGCCTCCGGGGGCGCCGGCCGCCTCCACGGCTGTCACCTCCGACCCCGCACTTCGCTCGGCAGACCGCGGCCACACGTTTTCCCGGCTGTTCCGAATGGACGTGGCTTCCTGGCAGACGCTGCCAACGGTGCACCGTGTCGATTGCGCATCGGCGTGCGACAGCGCACTGCGCGATGCCGTCGGACGGGGCGGACATCACACCATGCTCTGGCTGAGCGGGGGCTTGCAACTGGCCGGACCTCTGGAGCTCGGCAGCCCCACGCGCCCGGTGCTGATCGTGGCGGATGGTCCCGTCTTGTTGGCCGGTCCCGTGGTCGTACATGGCTTCATCTACACCACATCCCCCCGGTGGCACGCTCCAGCCGGTGCCGAAGTGTTCGGCGCCGTGGTGGCCGAAGGCGCTTTGAATGGCAGTGGCGTCACCCACATCCGCCACGACGCGCTGGTGCTGCAGATCCTGCACGAGCGCACGGGCACGTTCCTGCGCGTGCCCGGCAGCTGGAAGGACTTCGAATGAACCATTCGCGAGCCTCTGCTGCTTCAGCGCGTCAGCCCGTGCGCGGGATCGGCCTGGTCGAGGCATTGATCGCGCTGGCCTTGCTGACGCTGGCCCTGGTGGGCGCAATGCGCTGGCAAGCCTTTGCACATGCCGCCGCCGGCCTGGCACGTGAACGCACCGACGCAGTCGAACTCGCGCGACAACACCTCGAACGCCTGCGCGTGTCCGCTGCACTCGAGCCCGAGCCCGGGGTCGAGGCTTTCAGTGACATCTCCGCCACCGAGCAGACCGTGTCCGGCCAGACCGCGCGCTTCACGCTGCGCCGCGACATCACCGCCGGCGCGACAGCCCGGAACAAGCACGCCATGGTGACGGTGTCCTGGGATGACCGCACCGGCACTCGCCGGGAGGTGACGGTACGTTCGGTGCTCGACGGAGCGCTTCCCGCGCATTCGGCCGCTTTGATTTACCCGTCATGGCCCAGCCCCGTCGCGCAGCCGCTTGATCGGCATCCCGACATCCCGCACACTGCCTATCACCTGGGCAATGGCCAAAGCGCATGGACTCCCGCCGCGCACGGCACAACAGCAGGGCGCGCGCCCACCTTCGTCATCGACAACACATCGGGAAAGGTCGTGTCGATGTGTGCCACGGCCTCGTTCGGGGAGCCGCCCACCGATTGCCAGGCCTACCAGGGCGCTTGGCTTTCCGGCCATGTGCGCTTCGCACTCAACGACACCCCCTATCCTGCCCAGGCCAACGACACCCCCCTGCCCTTCGGCATGCGACTCGAGCTCGATGCGCCCGTCGGATCAGCCACGTGTGAAAGCGCCGCACATCGAGATCCGGCCAGGGCGGAACGATTCGCTCGGTACACCTGCGTTGTTCCGCTGCAGACCGGCAACCGCGGTTGGTCGGGCCGCCTGTCGGTCGTGCCCAGGGGCTGGTCCGTGGGCACGCACCGCACCGACAAGCAAATCTGCCGGTTCAGTGCCGACCTTGATGCGAGTGGCGCCGTCGATCGCAACGAAGAGCATCCGGATCGCTATGCGTTCGTCACCGAGCCGCTGACCCAACAGAATTTCTTGGTGGTGCGCGGAGACCAACGCTGCCCACACAGCGGCCCGCCCCCTCACAATGACGCTTCCGTCGACACCGTGCCTCACCTGCCGTGACCTACCCTCCCGCCCTGACCCTGTCGCCTCCGGAGTTCGATGCCGCCATGATGGCGCAGGCCCTAGCCCTGGCCCAGGGCGCCGTCGCTCTCAGCGAACCCAACCCGCGCGTCGGCTGTGTGATCGTGGACAGGCAGCGGCAGGTGCTCGGACAAGGTCATACCCAGCAGGCCGGTGGGCCCCACGCCGAGGTGATGGCCCTGCGCGATGCGGCCAGCCGGGGAGCTGATGTGCGTGGCGCCACCGCCTATGTGACGCTGGAGCCCTGCTCACATCACGGGCGCACGCCACCTTGCTGCAACGCCCTGATTTCGGCGGGGCTCGCCCGGGTGGTGGCGGCTGTCGAGGATCCCAATCCGTTGGTGGCCGGCCAGGGGTTTGCGAACCTGCGTGCGGCCGGCCTGAAGGTGGACGTGGGCCCGGGAGGCGAAAGCTCCCGCGAGCTGAACATCGGTTTCTTTTCGCGCATGCAGCGCCAGCGACCCTGGGTACGGCTGAAGGCCGCCGTGTCTCTCGACGGCCGCTCGGCATTGGAGAACGGCGCCAGCCAATGGATTACCGGCGACGCAGCCCGGACGGACGGCCACGCATGGCGCCGCCGCGCCGGAGCCATACTGACCGGCGTAGGCACCGTCCTCGATGACGATCCGCGCCTCGATGTGCGGCTCGTCGATACGCCGAGACAGCCCTTGCGGGTCATCGTGGATTCTGAGCTTCGCACCCCCCCGTCGGCCCGCATCCTCGCTGCCCCAGGTCAGGTGCTCATCTTTTCGGCCGGCGCCGATCCAGACCGCGCGCGTGCGCTTCGCATGCATGGGGCCGAAGTGGTCGATGCTCCCGGCAACAACGGCAAAATCGATCTCGCGGCGGTGATCGCCCAACTCGGACAGCGCGGCATCAACGAGTTGCACGTCGAGGCGGGCCGCACTTTGAGCGGTGCGTTCGTGCAGCAGCGGCTCGTCGATGAATACCTGATCTACATCGCGCCCAAGTTGCTTGGCCGAGGCCTGGACCTGGCAGCGTTCGGGCCGCTGACCGTGCTGAACGACGCCGTGCAGCTACAGTTCCACGGTGTCGACCGGATCGGCGAAGACCTGCGCCTGCTGGCTCGCCCCTGACATCTTCATTTTCTCGAGTTCAACGACATGTTCACAGGCATCATCACCGGCCTTGGCCGGATCATCGCCATCGACGCCTTGGGCGCCAATCCGGGCCATGGCAAGCGCCTCACACTCGAGGCCCCCACCGGCTACCTCGACGACGTGCAGCTCGGCGACAGCATCGCACTCAACGGCGCCTGCATGACCGTCACGAGTTTCGACGCCGCCACGTGCCGGTTCACGATCGACATTTCCGCCGAAAGCCTCCAGAAGACCTGCGGTCTCGATGCACCAGGCCTCGTCAACCTGGAAAAGGCGCTGCGCGCATGCGACCGCCTGGGTGGTCACCTCGTCAGTGGCCATGTCGATGGCATCGGCCACGTCACGCATTTCGCCCCTGTCGGCGAGTCATGGGAACTGCGGGTCGAGGCCCCCACGAACCTCACCCGCTATCTCGTCTACAAGGGCTCCATCACGATCAACGGGGTGAGCCTCACCGTCAACCGCGTCACCGCCACCGCCACCGGTTGCGAATTCAGCATCAACCTCATCCCCCATACCCTGGAACACACCACGCTGGGCCAGCTGGCCACCGGGCACCGTGTGAACCTGGAAATCGACCAGATTGCGCGGTACGTCGACAGCCTGATGAAATGGGGCCCCCCAGTCGGCTAACGCCTCCTGCCCCCGAGGGGCGACCCTGGGTCGGCCGGCAAAGCCGGCCTCGCAGGTGGCTGGATCTGCGGCTTCGCTTCGCTCGCCTACCTGTCGCGCGCGCTGCGGGGCGTTGCTCGCTTTGCTCGCTTGCCCCTCTGTCACACCATTGGCGTACGTGGTGCTCACTGAGGCCGAGGATGCGCCGCCCCCTTGATCTGCGGCTTCGCTTCGCTTGCCTGCCTGTGGCACGCGCTGCGGGGCGTGGGGGGGGGGGGGGGTGTGGTGCCGGCGGTGGATGAAGTGGGGGGGGCGCCGCCCCCGCGGGGCGCGGGGGCGCCCGCGGGCCGCCCGCCCCCCCGCCC
>CBIHPH010000034.1:0-36627 GCA_966212105.1 uncultured Rhizobacter sp. | reverse complement strand
GTTGCCGATGGCGGCGCCGAGTTGGGTGCCGAGGACCGCGCCGAGCTCGGTGCTCGCGTTGTTGCTGGCGGGCGGGGCGAGCTTGCTGATCAGGCTCGCCATGTTGAACGATTCAGCGCTGAAGATTCCCATGCTTCTCTCCGATGATCTATTCGATTGATGAACGAGGCACCGAGGTGGCTGAGCCTCCCTGCACCCATTTGCCGCTTGCATTTGCAGAGTCGACGGGATCAATTAAAGGCGTCGGGGGCTGCTTTCGTAAGCTGGTGCGTGCGATAGCTAGGGGGCGCCCCAGAGATCAGTCCGTCAGCCGATCAGCCGTGGCGCGGACGAACCGCTTCAAAGTTGAAATGACAAAATCCCGGAAAGCGCTTTCGCGCTTTCCGGGACGGGATACCGAAGATCCGGTTTACTGCTTGCGTGCCACCGAGGACATGCCTTCACCGATCGTCTTGATGGCGGTGGAGAACGTGGTCTGCAGCAGGTTGAACTCCTGGCCGGTGGCCTGAAACTGTGCGTTCAGGACTTGCGTCTCGGAGGCGGCCTTCATTTTGTCTGCATCCGACAGCTCCGTGCCGTTGCCCGACTGGGCCGACAGCGCCTGGATCTTGCTGGCAAGCTCGACCATCTTGGAAGCCTTCTTGCCCATGGCCTCGCCCATGGCTTGTGCGATGGCCTGCATCCAGCTGCCGCCGCTGGCCTTGACTTCGCCCGCGCCGGTGCCGTTGCCGTTCTTGAGCTGGTTCTGCACGGAATCGACGATGGTCTTGGTGAGGTTCTGGATGAACGCTTCGATCGAGCCGGCCGTGGCGGTCTGCACGGTGTTCTGTGCGGCCGGGGTGACGTTGGTCGTCAGGCCTTGCACGGCGGTGTTCGTGATGTTGCCGATCTCGTTGACCAGGAACTTCGGCATGCCGCTTTGCTGGTTCAGCTGGGCGGCGGCCTGGTTGACGGCGGTGCCGACCGCTTGCGTGACGATGTTGCCGATGGCGGCGCCGAGTTGGGTGCCGAGGACCGCGCCGAGCTCGGTGCTCACGTTGTTGCCGATGGCGGTGGCGATCGAGGGGTTGACGCTCACAGAGCTGATTTCAGCCATTTTTCTCTCCGATGATCTATTCGATTTGATGAACGAGGCACCGAGGTGGCGGAGCCTCCCTGCAACTCATTTGCCGCTTGCGTTTGCAGAGTCGACGGGATCAATTAAAGACGCCGGGGGCTGCATTCGTAAGCTGGTGCGTGCGATAGCTAGGGTGCGCCCCAGAGGTCAGTCCGCCGGCCCATCGGGTGCAGCAGCGGGCGCGTCGATCGGGCTGCGGGCGAGCAGGGAGATGCCGCCGGCCGTGACGCCGAGCAACCATTCCTCGCCGCGGTACTGCATCACCACGACGCGCTCCTTGCTGCCTACGGGCAGCGCGCGCACGAAGCGCAGCTCGGCCTGCGGGCGGCCGGTGCTGCCTCCGATGCGGCCTTGCTGCAGCCGCTTGAGCAATGCAATCGCGACCCAAGCCAACGCGGCCACGAAGGCCAGCGCGAGCAAGGTGCTCGTCAGTTCACGAGAGAAGTTTTCCATGGAGGGTCAGGTGTGATCGAACGCGGGCGTTCGGAATCGTCGACAGTACAGCCATGCCTGGCTTCAGGCTGGCAATGGCCTTGCCTTACCTGGGGTGCGCCCCAGGTGACGAAGGAGGTTCCTCGGGCGGTCGAGGGAAGGTGTCGGGGTAGGCCGTCAAGTCTTCACCCGGAGGCGGGCGGCGTGGCCGGCCCGTGCGTGCGTGGTACCGCGCGGCATCGTCGCTCGTGGGGTCGGTGTGCGCAGCGACGTCTTCACGTACTTGCTTGGCCCACAGGATCACCTCGGCCATCACCTCGAACAAATCCTTGGGAATGATTTCCCCCACTTCGGCCCGGGCCAGCATGTCTCGGGCAAGCGGAACGTTGCGGACGACGGGCACCCCCGCTTCCGCCGCGGCTTCTCGCATGGCGCGGGCCACGTCGTCCTCTCCCTTGGCGGCGAGCACCGGCACCGGACACGTCTCGCGGTCATAGTCGATCGCGATGGCCACGTGGGTGGGATTGACGACGAGCACGTTGGCGTTCGCGGCGGCCTGGGCGGCGTTGCGCTGCGACCATTCCTGGTGGGTCTGGCGCCGCTGCGCCTTGATGTGCGGATCGCCGTCGCTTTCCTTGTGCTCCTGCCGGATGTCGCGCATGCTCATCCGGTTCTTTTTGGTGAAGCTGTGGCGTTGCCACACGAAGTCGATGGCGCTGACCATCGCGAACGCCGCAAGCGTCCAGGCCAGCAGCTTGAACGCCACCTGCCACAAGGCCGCCCCGAGGGTGCCCGGTTCGGCCGAGGACAGCAGCACGATCTGCGGAAGCAGCGACTTCAGCACCGCCCACCCGATGGCGAACAGGACGGCCGTCTTGACGACCGCCTTGAGCACCTCGATGAGGTTGTCCATGCTGAACATCTTCTGAATGCCCGACACGGGGTTCATGTGGTCCAGCTTCGGCTTGCTCTTCTCCATGGTGAACACGGGGCCTGCCTGCAGGAACTCGGTCAGCAGGCCGATGAGGATCACCGGTACGAGCAGCACCCCCATGAGCCACAACAGCGCCTCGATGGCCATCCAGCCCATGGCCGGTGCGGCGAGGGCGAAGGGCTGTTGAAGGCTGTCGATGACGCGCGCGGCCAGCGCCACCAGTCGCTGCGTCGCGAATGGCAAGGCCAGCGCACCGAGGGCGAGCCACACCAACAGCGTCATGGTGCTGGTGATCTCCTTGCTCTTCGGGACGTCGCCTTTCTTGCGAGCGTCCTGCAAGCGCTTCTGGGTCGGCTTCTCGGTTTTGTCGCCGCCGTCGTTCTTGTCGGCCATGGATCCGGTTCGTTCAGTGGGGATGCAAGAACCGCTTGTCCGGGCGTGTGGTGCCCGACCGGTTCCGATGGGGCGCAGCTTCGGCCAAAACAGGCCAAAAGTGGCCCCCCCTAAACGAGTACCCCCTAGTTTGAGGCGTAACCGGCGCTTACATGTGAACTTCAGTTTGTTCCTATAGGGGCCGGCGAACGGCGGGTGTAACTACGCAACATACAGATACAAATAGCCGCGTTTTGAATTACGCACCGGACATTCCGCGACGGCACCATGCCATCAGTGCGTTTTTTTGTGCAGTTGTCGACATATTCCGTTCACCCGAGGCGTCCATGTTTGGTGCAGATAAGGCAGTGGGAACCAGCTCCAGGCATTGGCGCACGGCGGTGGCCCTCGGCTGCCTCTTGCCTTGGGGCAGCGTTCATGCAGGAACGTGTGGGTCGGGTGCGGTGCAGTCGGCCCTGACAGCTCCTCAGATTTCTGGGAAGTTTGCGCTTGCTAACGATTTCTGCGGGCGAGTTCCAACTGCAGGAAACCTGGCGCCCGAGGCCGCTCAGGAGCCGGTGCCCGGGCCTGCCCCTGTGAGCGCTCATGCCCAGCAGTTGTGGCTGTACGACCGGCCGGCGGTTGCGCCCGGGGTCGCAGGCAGCGAGCCTGCGTCACCGGCCGTCCAGGGGGCTTCTGTTCAAGCGGGGCGCGGCCGTCGGGACACGGCCGAGATCCTCCGGGCGCCGAAGGGGATGGGACGCGAATCCGTGTCGCGTGCCTTGGCCCTGGTTCCGCAGATCACCCAGGTGGCCGAGCAGTTCGGCATCGACCCGCTCTTGCTGCATGCGATCGCCCATGTCGAATCGCGCCACAACCCGGACGCGGTGTCCCATGCTGGTGCCGTGGGACTGATGCAGGTGATGCCCGCCACCGCGCGCCGGTTCGGTGTCACGGCCCCGCATTCGCAGCTGCGCGACCCGCGCATCAGCCTCGAGGTGAGCTCGGCGTACCTGAAGAACCTGCAGAAGCGGTTCGACAACGACTTGACCCTCGTGATCGCGGCATACAACGCGGGCGAGGGCGCGGTCGAGAAGTACGGCCGCCGGGTGCCGCCCTACAAGGAAACGCAGGGCTACGTGCGCGACGTCATGGCGCATTACCGGCTCCTGCTCGCGGCGCGCGACAGCGTGCGGCCGGCGTTGCAGGCGGCTTCCTGAGGCTTCGTCCATGAACTTGTCGGCCTACTTCCGGACCGTGGCTGCCACGCGCGAGAACGCGCTGGCCCGCTACAGCGACCTCGTGCTCGTGGCAGGGGTCATCGCGATCATCGCGTTGATGGTGTTGCCGCTGCCCGTGTTCCTGATCGACCTGCTGGTTGCAGTGAACCTGGCCATGGGGGTGATGCTGCTGCTGATGGCGATCTACATCGGCTCGCCGCTGGAGTTTTCGGTGTTCCCGAGCGTGCTGTTGATCAGCACCTTGTTTCGCCTGTCGCTGGCCATCGCCACGACACGGATGATTCTGCTGCACGGCAATGCCGGGCACATCATCGATACCTTCGGCAAGACGGTCGCCGGCGGCAACCTCGTCGTCGGGCTGGTCGTGTTCCTCATCATCACGGTGGTGCAGTTCATCGTGATTGCCAAGGGCGCCGAGCGTGTCGCCGAGGTGGCGGCCCGGTTCTCGCTCGATGCGATGCCGGGCAAGCAGCTGTCGATCGATTCGGACCTGCGCTCGGGCCTGATCGACAAGGATGAGGCCCGTCGCAAGCGCCGCGAGCTCGAAATGGAAAGCAAGCTGCACGGCAACCTCGACGGCGCGATGAAGTTCGTCAAGGGCGATGCCATCGCCGGCATCGTCATCATCGTGATCAACCTGCTCGGCGGGTTGGCCGTGGGCACGCTGCAGCAGGGCATGGATGTGGGCCATGCGATGGTGAAGTATTCGGTTCTCACCATCGGCGATGGCATGGTGTCGCAGATTCCGGCGTTGCTGGCAGCGATGGCCGCGGGCCTGATCGTCACGCGGACGAGCGACGCGCAGGACAAGCACCTGGGCGATGCGGTGCGCAAGCAGATCATGGCCAAGCCACGCGTGATGCTGGTGGCCGGCGGCATTTGTTTCTTGCTGGCGCTGATGCCGGGATTCCCTTGGGCGGTGTTCGTGCTGCTGGGCCTCGTGCTGCTGGCCGGCGGGGCGCTGCTCACGCCGGTGCTCAAGGCCCGTCTCGACAAGGCATCGGGGCCGGCGTTCGGCGCGGTGCTCAAGCGCAAGGAGGCCGCGCCCGGCGTGACGGCCACCGCGCTGCCGCCCGTGCAGCCGGCGGTGGCTCTGCTGCTCGAGGTGCCGATGCATGCGGTGGCGGGCGAGGAAGGGGAGGCGCTCAAGCGCGAACTCGAAGGCGTGCTGGAGTACTTCCAGCTGTCCTTGGGACTGGCACTGCCGCGCATCAGCATTCACGCGCAGGCGCCGGCCATCGGTCCGTCGACGGCGCCCGAATGGCGCCTGCTGGGGTTCGAGGTGCCGATCGCCGAAGGCAGCTTGCCGGCGACCGACATGCCTGCGACGCTTGCCGAGGCGGTCAAGCAGGCCTTGCGCCGCCACACGGCCTTGTTCCTGGGCATTCAGGAGGCGAGTTCGCTGCTCACGCGCGCCGCGGTCGACTACCCCGAGGCCGTGAAGGAAGTGTTGCGGGCCATTCCGATGCAACGGCTCGCCGAGATCCTGCGCAGGCTGGTCGAGGAGGAGGTGCCCATCCGCCATGTGCGTGACATGCTCGAAGCGCTCGCCGAGGCGGGCCAGCGCGAAAAGGATGTCTACACGCTGGCCGAGTTCGCGCGCATCGCGCTCAAGCGGCATCTGAGCTATCGCTATGCGCCGCAAGGCGCGCTGCGGGCCGCGCTGCTGATGCCCGACCTCGAGGAAATGCTGCGCCAGTCGTTGCGGGTCAGCGGCGGCGTGCAGCAGCTGGCCATCGATCCGGCGGTGGCGCGCCAGGTGATCGACAGCCTGGCGGCCAGTGTGCGTGCCCACGGTGTGGTCGCCATCGTGACCACGGTGGACCTGCGGCGCCACGTGCGCAAGCTCGTCGAGTTCGACTGCTTCGACGTGCCGGTGCTGTCTTACCACGAGCTGATGCCCACACTGAAGCTCGATGTCGTCGATCGCATCGGTGCACCTGGCGCCCCCTTGCTCGAGGCGGCCTGACGCGCCTCCCGACCGTTTCCACGAGATTTCTTGATGACCTTCTCTGACCGATTGTTCAAGTTTCCGCTCCGGTGGCGTGCCGCAGGCGTGTTGTGCGCGGCTTTGCTGGCCGGGCAGGGGGTGCTCGCCGCCACCGTGCCCCATGCGGACCGCAAGGTGCAGCTCACGGCCCGTGAGCAGCCCATTGGTGCATTCCTGCAGGATTTGTTCGGGCAGATCGATGTGCCGGTCTCGGTCTCGCCGGCGGTGAAGGGGGCGGTGAACGGCACGTTCGCCGGTCAAGCCGATTCCATCGTTCGCGACGTGTCGCGTGCGTTCGGGCTCGTGACGTACTACGACGGGACCGTGGTGCACGTCTACACCCCCGGTGAACTGGTCGCCCGCACGCTGCCCACCACGCCCGCCGTGGCCGACAAGGTGCTCCGCGCCGCGGCAGAAATGCAGCTGACCGACCAGCGGAACACGCTGCGCAGCACGAAGGACGGTGCTGTGGTGGCGCGCGGTACGCGCCGCTTCATTGAGCAGGTGGAGGAGTTGGCACGCGCCAGCCAGGTCAGCCAGGCGGTTCAGCCGCCGATGGGGTTCAAGGTGTTCTACCTGCGGTATGCGTGGGCGCAGGACGTGACCGTCAATTTCTCCGGCCGCCAGGTGGTCGTGCCCGGCGTGGCCACGACGATCCGGTCGCTGGTGACCTCGTCGCCCCGCAGTCAGGCCAGCCTTGCGGCGCAGGAACAGCAGCTTCGTCCCACGCAGCCGCGACTGAAGGGGCAGGGCATGGCACGCACGCAGCAGCCGGTGCTCGGTCTGCCCGATGCCGAGGCTCGCCCCGGCACGGCGGATGTCTTGATGGCTGCCTATGGGGCGGGTGCAGCGCCTGCCAGCACCGCTGGCAGCGGCGCGCCGCTGGTGCTCGGTGATCTGCAGCAGGTGCGCATCGAGGCGGACACCCGGCTCAATGCGGTGATCGTGCGCGATGCACCGGAACGCCTGCCGTTCTATGAGCAGCTGGTGCAGTCACTCGACATCGAGCCGCAGTCGCTGGAGATCGAGGCCACGATCATCGACATCAATACCGACCGCCTGCGCGAGCTCGGGGTGAACTGGCGTGGCGACATCGGCAAGAGCTCGGTGTTGTTCGGCAATGGCACCGACTCCGACCGGCGGCTGCAGCCGGGGGGCAGCATCATCGGCTCGGCGATCACGCCCACGGGAGCGGGTGGTTTCGTGTCCGCGGTGCTGGGCGACGCGAGCCAGTTCGTGGCCCGCATCAGCGCGATGCAATCGGAAGGGGCGGCACGCGTGGTGTCGAGCCCGCAGGTGGTGACACTCTCGAACGTCGAGGCCATCTTCGACAGCAGCTCCACGTTCTACGTGCGCGTGGCGGGCCGCGACGAGGTCGACCTGTTCAACGTCTCGGCGGGCACCTCGCTGCGCGTGACGCCGCATGTGTTCAAGGACACGAACGGTGTGCGCATCAAGCTGTTGGTGAACCTGGAGGACGGCTCTTTGTCCGAGGCGCGCGTGGATGCGATTCCGGTCGTCTCGCGTTCGTCGATCAATACCCAGGCGCTCATCTACGAGGGCGAAAGCCTGTTGATCGGCGGGCTGACCCGCGAGTCGTCAGGCACCGGCGTGGAGAAGGTGCCGTTCCTGGGTGACATTCCGGTGATCGGCCGGCTGTTCAAGACCGAGCGCGACAGTGGGGGGCGCGTCGAGCGCATGTTCCTGATCTCGCCCCGGCTGTCGGCGCGCCGCGCCGCGGCCTTGGGCCCCAAACCTGCCGCCGCTGTGTCGGC
This sequence comes from uncultured Rhizobacter sp., assembly GCA_966212105.1. Classification (GTDB taxonomy): domain Bacteria; phylum Pseudomonadota; class Gammaproteobacteria; order Burkholderiales; family Burkholderiaceae_C; genus Rhizobacter. The sequence goes on along the minus strand of CBIHPH010000034.1, from coordinate 28,766 downwards.
CCCTGCCGCGCCGTCCCCTGCTTCCGCGCCTGGCCCGCAAGGCGCAGCCGAGCCGACAAGCGATTCGCGTGCGGTGGCCACCGGAGGAGCGCGCTGAGCATGGACAACGCACCGTCGCATGAGTTGCGGGTGCTGGCGGGCCCGCAGGCCGGCGCCAGCATTTCGCTCACCCTCGGGGCGACGATCGACGTCGGGAGCCTGGCGGCCAGCGGCTGCCAGGTGGTGTTGCGCGATCCGCAGGTGGCCGAGCAGCGGCTGCGGCTGCGTGTGCGGGCGTCCGACGTCCGCATCGAGGTGCTGGTGGGCACGGTGGACATGGCCGGGCAGAAGCTCGTCGCACCGTGTTCGATCGATTGGCCGCATTTCCTGCCGCTTCGGGTCGGCGAGACGGTGATGGCCGTCGGCGATGCGGCAAGCCCTCGCTGGGACGGGGTGCTGGCCGTCGCCGAAGCGGCGCCGCTGGCGGGCACGGTTGCGCCGGCAGCGGTCGAAGAACCTGCGGCACCACCTGTTGCGCCGGCACCGGCCGCACAGGGGGCTCCGGTGCGGGCGCCTGCGCCTGCGCCTGCCCCTGTGCCCCGCCGGGGCAGGCTGGCAGCCTGGGTCGCCATCGGCGGGGGCACGCTGGCGGTGGCTGCCCTGGGGCTGATGGCCTTCATGAGCCTGGCGCGGCCGAAACCGGTCGGCGTGGAGAGCGAAGGTCAGCGTCTCGAGCGTCTGTTGCTTGCGCCGGAGTTCAGCGGGCTGCGGGTTTCGCGCAGCGGTGATGACCAGCCGCGCGTGCACGGCCAGGTGCTCACGCTCGGCGATCGTGCGCGGCTCGACCGCGGTCTGGCCGAGGAGCACATCGAGGCCCGGGTGGATGTGCAGGTGGGCGAGCAGATCGCCAATGCCGTCCGGGATGTGTTCCGCATGAATGGCGTGACGGCCGAGACCGTGCCACCGGCCTCGTTGAGCGATGTGGGCAACGTCCGGGTGCGCACCGCCTCGGCCGACCTGCCGCGCCTGCAGCGCATCGAGGCCGCCGCGCGGCAGGACGTGCCGGGCCTGAAGCTGCTCGAGGTGGAGAACACCCCTCCGGCTGTCGTACCCCCGCCCACGCCCGTCCCCGACGATCCGGGCAAGCGCGTGGCGTCCATCGTGCCGGGCCCCGTGGCCTATGTGGTCACGGTCGACGGCACCCACTATTTCGTCGGGGCGCTGCTGCCGAGCGGCCACCGACTGGCATCGATCACCGATACCGAAGTCATGCTCGAAAAAGACGGCAAGTTGTCGCCGTTGAAGTTTTGATTGTTGTAGTTGTCTGTCAACCACCACTGAAGGAGATTTCCCATGAGCCAATCGATCAACTCCCTGTCCACGCTCGCTGCCACCCCCACCGCCGGCAAGTCCGGTGACAAAGCGAAGAGCGGCAACTGGTTCGAAGCCATGGCCGAAGCCTGGGGCGAAGTGCTCGACCAGCAGGCCGGCAAGATCGAGAACCTTGCCGGCCAGATTTCGGGCGGCGATGACCAGCCGGCCACGGTGACGCAGCTCACGGCCGAGTCGCTGAAGATGGGCTTCCTGTCGAACAGCTCGCACACCGCGTTGTCGAGCGTCGGGTCGTCGCTCGAAACGATGGCACGCAAGCAGTGAGCCGCGCGGGAGTCCATTGATGAACATCGATGTGTCCACCCTGATGCCGCCCGCGGGCGGTGCGGCATCCGGCGGGCTCCAGGCAGGGTACGGTGTGTCGTTCACCGATCTCGGCCGGTTCGAGCACGCCATGCACACCGCCCAGACGCGGCTCGACGCGCAGCCTGTGCAACCGCCGTCGGAGGCCATGCAGGCGATGGCGCGTCCGCTGGAATACGTGAACAACGAGGCGGCATCGCTCGCGGAGCACGCCCGCAGCGCCATGGCCGCCGGCACCACCATGACCCCCGGGGAGATGGTGATGCTGTCCGTGCGTTGCCAGGAGTTCATGTTCCATTGCCAGCTGACCTCGAACGTGGCGAACCGCGCGTCCGATGGGCTGCAGCAGCTTTTCCGTCAACAGTCCTGAACCAGAGAAGTTCATGTCGAAGCTTGCTACGACCTGGGGACGGCGCTGGGGCGTCTCCTTGCTTGCCGTGCTGGTGTTGGCGGGCTGTGGGCGCCAGGAGCTGTACGGGCAATTGTCCGAGCGGCAGGCGAACGAGATGGTGGCGCTGCTGCAGAGCGCCGGCATCGATGCCCGCAAAGAGGCACGCGAGGCCGGTCAGTTCGCGATTTCATCGCAGCAGGAGCATTTCGGCCGCGCCATCGAACTGTTGCATGCGAACGGGTACCCCCGTGGCAACTTCGACAACGTGGGGCAGGTGTTCAAGAAGGAAGGCTTCGTGTCCACGCCGGTGGAAGAACGGGCTCGCCTCATGTACGCCCTGTCCCAGGAACTGGCCAACACCCTGCAGACGATCGATGGGGTGATCGTTGCGCGGGTGCACCTGGCCGTGCCGGAGAAGGATCCGCTCGCGGACAAGCCGCGGCCCGCCTCCGCTTCGGTCTTCATCAAATACCGTCCCGGGCGTGACCTGACGCCCCAGATCGGCCAGATGAAGGCCTTGGTCGTCAATGGGGTGGAAGGACTGCCGTACGAGAACGTGACCGTGGCCTTGTTCCCGGGCGAGGTCGCGCCCGTGCCACGTGCCGTGGAGCCGGCCGATTCGCTGAAGACGTCGCTCGCGCTGGCTGCCGGCGCTGGCGCCGTGGTCATGCTGGTCGGGGCGGTGGTGTGGAGGTTGCGCCGGCGCACCACGCCGACCGGCCGCGAGGTGGCTCTGGTGGAGCCGCGCCCATGAACGCATCAGCGTCCAAGCGTTCCGCCGACGCGACCTTGTCGCTGCAGGCGGCGGTGACGCCGGCGCAGGCGCGGCACCTGCGTGCGCGGATCGCGCGTGTGGCAGGGTGGCTCGGAGAGGTCTGGGCCGGCACGGATGTGCCGCCGCCATTCACGTGGGCGTCGCTGTCGTCGCTGCCCGCCTGGGCGCTTGGAACGCCCGCCGAACTGGAGCGGCTCGCGCTGCTGTGCGGTGCGCTGTTCGCTGCCCCGGCGCTGCGCGTGTGCCTGGATGCGGGGCCGCTGCTGCGGGTGCGCGGCCTCATCGGCGCTGCGGCGCTGGACCGGGTGCTGGCGGTGCCCGGTCTGCCGCCTGTCGCGCCGCCGTGGCCTGCCAATCAAGATGGCGAACGGGATACGTTGCGCGCATGGGGCGTGGCGCTGATGATCACGAGCCTGTCCGAGCCTCCCCTTCGGGAGAGCCTCGCGCGGATGTTGTCCTCTTCGGTGGATGATGCGCCGCTGCTGCCGGCGTCCATCGCCGTGCGGATGGTGGGCCTGGCGCACCAGATCCTGACGACGCCCGACGCGGGCAATGCGGCCCGGGAGGAGCGGCTTTCATGAGTGCCTACACCGTGTTGCATGGCCGGCGGTCCTTGCAGGTCTCCACGAACCGGCTCGTCATTCCCGCGGCTGAGGTCGGGGCGTTCACCGATGCGGTCCAGTGCGCCCAGGCATTGACCTCGCTGCTCGAGCACGAACGTGCCCGGGTCGCCAACACGCTGGCTGCGGCCCAGGAAGAAGGGATGGCCAAGGGGCGGCACGATGCCGAACGGGCGGCCATCGGCATGGTGGCCGAGGCGGTGGGGCGCATGGCCCGTGATGCCCAGAATCAACGTGCCGCGGCACGCGAGGCGGTCACCACGCTCGCCCTGGCGGTCGTCAGCAAATTGTCGGCATCGCTCGGCGCCATGCATGTGGTGCCTGCACTCATCGAACAGGCGGTGGCCGAACTGATGCCCGAGCGGGCGATCCGGGTGCGGGTGGGTCCCACCGTGCTAGAGGTCACGCGCCGGCATTTGTCGAACATGGGCTTGGCGGCCGAGGTTCGGGCCGATGAGACGCTGGGCGATTTCGACTGCGTCGTCGAAAGCTCTCAAGGGCAAAGCGTGATCAGCCTCGACACCCAGTTGTCAGCCATCGGCAAGGCCCTCGGTGTGCGTCCGGCCGTCGACATCGATATTGGTGCGAGCCCGGCGCTGGACATCGAGATCAATTGAGCGCCATGCAGCATCCCGTCGATCCCTCACAAGATACCGGTCACATCGGTGACCACTTGCGCCAGAGCCTGTTCACCCTGCAGCGGGCGCGCACCGTGCGCCAGCGCGGACGTGTGGTGCAGGCCTTCGGCACCATGCTGCGGGTCAGCGGCGTTCAAGCACGCATCGGCCAGCAGTGCCACCTGCTCGACCCCGACACCGGCGCCACCTTCGGTGCCGAGGTGGTGGGCTTCGCCGATGGCCATACGCTGCTCGTGCCGCTCGCGCCGTTGCACGGGCTGGCCCTCAATGCCGAGGTGGAAGTGCTGGCCCAGGGCAGCTCCGTGCTGTTCGGCGATGCACTCAAGGGCCGTGTGCTCGACAGCTTCGGTCAGCCCCTCGACGGCCGGCCGTTGCCGTTTGACCTGCAGCCGCAGCCCTTGTACGCCGAATCGCCGAACGCGCTGTCGCGCCCGCCCATTGGCGAGGCCTTTGCCACCGGCGTACGCGCCATCGACGGGTTGCTGACGGTCGGCGTGGGACAGCGGCTCGGCGTGTTCGCCGCCGCCGGCGGCGGCAAGTCGACCCTGCTTGGCATGTTGGCCAAGCAAGCCCGGGCCGACGTGACCGTCATCGCGCTGATCGGTGAACGTGGGCGCGAGGTGCGCGAATTCATCGACGACAGCCTGGGTGAGGGGGGCATGGCGAAATCCGTGCTGGTGGTCTCCACATCCGACCGCCCGGCGATGGAGCGGGTGAGGGCGGCGCACACCGCCACGGCGATCGCCGAGGGCTTTCGCGCCCAGGGCGCGCGCGTGCTGCTGTTGATGGATTCGGTCACGCGCTATGCACGGGCGCTTCGCGAGATCGGCCTGTCCATCGGGGAGCCGCCGGTGCGCCGGGGATTCCCGCCCTCTGTGTTTGCCGAGATGCCTCGCCTGTTCGAGCGGGTGGGCAACGATGGCACGGGGAGCATCACCGCCTTCTATACCGTGCTGCTCGAGGATGAAGACAGCGCCGACCCGGTGGCCGAGGAGGTGCGATCCATCCTCGACGGGCACCTGGTGCTGTCGCGGCAGCTCGGGCAGGCCAACCACTATCCTGCGATCGATGTGTTGGCCAGCGTCAGCCGCACCTTCACCCGCGTGGCTTCCCGCGAGCATCAACGGGCCGCGGGCCACGTGCGTTCGTTGATGGCCAAGCATGCGGAGATCAAGTTCCTGCTGCAAGTGGGTGAGTACCGCGCCGGCAGCGATGCCGTGGCGGACGAAGCCATCGCCAAGCTGCCCGCCATCCACCAGCTCTTGCGTCAACAGGCGGATGAAGCGTCGCCGTTCGACACCACTTTGGCACAACTCGGCGCGCTCGCCGCCTGACCCATGCGCTCATCCGACCAAGGTACCGGCCCGCCGAAGGAACTGGCGCAGTTGTTGCGGCTGCGGCAAGTGCGTGTCGATGCCGCCGAGGCGGCGGTTCGCCTGCAACGTGCCGAATGCGAGCAGGCGGCCGCGGCGGTGCAGGCCCGACTGCACCAAATCGAAGCCAACCGGTGCAACGTCAACAACCACGCGACCTACGCCGTGGGCCAGGGCGCGAACGATCTCGCCCGGATGCCGACGCTGTTCTCCGCATACCGGGCTCAGCTGGACGACACGCTCGAACGCAGCGAATACGCGCTGATCGATGACGAGCAGGCGCTCGAAGCCAGCGAAGCCCGCCTCTGTGACAAGCGCCAGGCCTGGATGCGGGAGCAGTCGCGCCGCGACGGGGTCGGCGAGACCTTGCAACGCAGCCGAAGGGCGGTCAGCCGCCGTACCGACCTGCAGGCCGAAAACGATGCCGATGAGCTTCGCCAGATCGGCCTGCTTTCTCCTCTTTCGTCAGAACGTCCATGAATCCAGCTCAGTTCACCGCACGCGCTGCGACGCCGCCCACCGCGGCGCGCCGGGACAACCCGCCGCCCGCTGAACCCGAGGGCCCTGCGAAACGAACGTTCGAACAGATGCTGTCCGTGCGCGACCGTCGCACGGCCGGCTCATCCGATGAAGGGCAGCCTGAGGGCGAAGTGGCACCGGATGCCGCGCAATGGGGCCTCCTCCCGCCTCCCGTCCGCATGCCATCGGAGGACCGCACGCCCGACGACGAGACGCAGCCCGAGCAGGGCCCCCTGGCCGTTCATGGCGCAGCGCCCCCGGCACACCGGCCTGACACGAACGAGATCACGCCGCCGCCTGCCGCGCCTGCACCTGCGGCTGCCGCGCAGGCGGGCCTCTACAACCACCTCGCCTTGCCGCACATGCCCGCCGCCGATCGCAGCCGGTTCGAGGTGCTCGACGGCTCGCTGGTCTCCGCCGTGGCGATCGACACCCAGGCGAACGGTGGCATGACCGTGACGGTGGCCACACCCTCACAGCATGCCGTGCTGCTCGAACGGCACCTGCCGCAGTTGCAGCGCCGACTGTCCGAGAAGGTGTCCGCGCATGTGCGCGTCGAGGAACGCAACCGTCGCGACCGTTGACGATGAATCTCGCGTCGATTTCCCAGGCCCTTCAGGCCTTGTTGCCGGCCGTGCAGGCGCCGCAGGTCTCCGGCGAACGCGGGGACGCGTCCACGGCGCCGCAGGCGGGCGGCGAAGGGCGCCTCCTGCCCGATGGCATGGCCGGCACGGTGGCGATGCCGGCCGGCGAGACCAGCAGCTTGCTGGCGGCGCTGGAGACGAACCCGCTGCAATCGCAGTTGCCTCCATCCCTCAGCGACACGCTGACCCGCGTGGCCACGGCGCTGGACCTGGCGCCTGCCGATGCACCCGCGCCCGTGGCGCTGCAGGCCGTCGCGCCCGAACCGGCCGAGGCATCGCGCACGCTGCAGCAGATGGCGCAGGTCACTGCACATGTCGACATAGCGGCCGACCGGCACGGCCGCACCACTGAAAGTCTGGCGGCCCCTGAATCCGGCACGCCGGCTGCCGGGCCGTCCTCGCATGCTGAACCGCTGGCGATGCCCATGGCGCGGGACGTTCAACTGACTCCGGCGGTCGCGTCCCTGCTTCACGTGCCGGCGGCGCGCCTGTCCGCCAAGGCACCGGCGCACGAGGCCGAACGGGACCGCGGTGAGCGCGGCGCCTCGCACCAGGATGACGCTCAGGAGGTTCCGGAAGAAGAAGACCGGGATGCCGCCGCCGCTCCCACTCCTGCACCGCCTGCGCCGCCGGCTCCCGCTTCGACGGTGCCGCGCGACGGAGATCTGCAGCTCTACCAGCAGCTCATGTGTGCGCTTCACGAGCGGCGCGGCGAGGGCGATGCGGTGGAACGCGCGCTGGAGGAATTGAGCCGGCAGCGCCGGGTCGTGCTCGCCACGCCTGCGGGGCCGGTCGCCGGCTGGCGCTGCCCGGCGCATGTCGACGTGCTGTGGCCGCGGCGCGGCGGCGGCCGGGTCGTCCGGCTGACGGGCGAGTTGCTGTGGTCCCAGCGCACCGCGGACGTGCCCTGGCTCGAAGCGCATCTGGTCAAGTCCCAAGGACCGGGCAGCGTGCGCGAGCTGGTGCCCGTGGCGGGGCAGGAGGACGCGCGACACATCGCCGTCTGCCTCGGCGCGCAGGCGGTGCCCATGACGGCCTGGTCGCAAGCCTGCTTGCGGGTGCGCGACGGCAACCGGTTGTGGAAAGCGCTGGAGCCGCAATGGAGCCTGCGCGTCGTCATTGGCCGTCATCCCTTGGCGCTCCGGGCGGTGTCCTCGGCCGATGGAGGAGGCATGCATGTGGGCTGATGGCGATCCGGTGCGTCACCCCGCCGACGCCGAACGGTCGTGGCCCTCGCAGGTGCTGAACACGATCGATGTGAGCGCGGCCGCATGGGACCGCGCCTCGGGGCAAGTGCTGTGGCGGTCCGGCGCCTTCGAAGCCATGGTGGGTGGGGCTGACCCCTGCATCGAGTCGATGTGCATGCGCCTGCTGGGGCTGGCCGATGCGCTCGACGGTGCCGTTCCCACCCGGACCGCGGTCGTGCACTGCGGCGACCGGGCCCTGGAAGCCACCTTGACGCACCACCGCGATGGCGTCACCGTGCTGCAACTGCAGGACCGCGCCGCGCTGGCCCAGGCCACGCAGCGCCACCTCGAAGACCGGGAGCAACTGCTGTTCACCTCGCGCATGCTCTCCATCGGCGAAATGGCCACCACGCTCGCGCACGAGATCAACCAGCCGATTGGCGCGGCGGCCAACCTGCTGCGCGGCTCGGTGATGCGGCTGCAGCGCCAATCGGCCGATGCCACCTCCACCGATGATCGCGCCGGGCTGCTGCAGGCCTTGCAGCGGGCCACCGAGCAAGTGCTGTTCGCCTCGCGCGTCATCGCACGCATCCGCGAATACACCCATTCGCATACGCCCAAGCGCCAGCTGGTGGATGTCTCCGCGCTGCTTCGGGCCTGCGCCGGCCTGCTCGACTGGGAGACCGAACGCGAATCGATCGCGGTGGAACTCGACCTGCCCGACGAACCGCTGTGGACCCTGGCCGATGAGGTGATGTTGCAGCAGCTGTTCGTCAACCTGATGCGCAACGCGATCGATGCGATGCGCGCCAACCCGATCGGCACGCGCCACCTGCGCCTGCATGCACGGCCCGAAGGTCCCCAGCTGGAGGTGACCGTGTCCGACAGCGGTTCGGGCATCAGCGAGCAGGCCGAGAAAACCTTGTTCGTGCCGTTCGTCTCCAGCAAACCCACCGGCACGGGCATCGGCCTGAACATCTGCCGCTCGTTCGTCGAACTGCACCAGGGCCGCCTCTGGTTCACACGGAACGACACCGCGGGCACGTCGTTCCATGCGGCCCTGCCGCGAACCGTGCCCGATGAATTACCGCCTCCACGAGGAGCAGCATGAGCAACCGTACTGTCTACATCGTCGACGACAACACCGAATTTCTCCAATCCGCCGCGTGGTGGCTCCAGGGCGCAGGCTTCGATGTCGAAACCTTCGATGACCCGAAAGAGGCGCTGGAAGGGCTGCAGGCGCCACGCGCCGACGCCTGCCTGTTGCTCGATGTCCGCATGCCGGGCATGTCCGGGCTCGAGGTGCATGAGCATTTGCGCCAGCGAGGCATCACCTTGCCCGTGATCTACATGACCGGGCACGGTGATGTGCCGCTGGCCGTCGAGGCGATGCGAAAGGGGGCGGTCACCTTCATCGAGAAGCCCTTTGCGGACGAGGCGCTCGAATCCGCGCTGGCGCTGGCGTTCACCCCGCGCGAGATGCCGGCGCCGCCGCCGCCCGCGCCCGAGGCACCGTCGTCCGCGGAGACCGCGTTCGCACAGCGCATGGCCCGCCTGACGGCCCGCGAACGTGAGGTGATCGACTGGGTGGTCAAGGGCAAGCTGAACAAGGTCATTGCCGACATCCTGGGCATCAGCATCAAGACGGTGGAGCTGCACCGCAAGAACGCCATGGTCAAGCTCGAAGCGCGCACCGTCATCGACCTCACCCGCCTGATGGTCACGGGGAAGGTGTCATGAAATCCCATGCTGCAGAGACGGCCGGGCACGCGGGCCTTGGCGTGCGGCGTCACCGGTTCACCGCGCGACTGCCCGACAGCATCGTGGGATTCAGCATGCCCGACGCCCGAAGGGCGGGCGAAGAAGCCCATGGCAGCGAGGTGCTGGTGGCCGCGAGCGCCCTGGCGCAGGCCGAGCCCTGGCTGCACGCGCTGGAAGAGTGGCTGGGTTGCGGTCTCGTGCCGGAACTCCTGCCGCCTGGCGCGCCGTGGGTTTTCGAGCAGCACGCCACCGGGAAGCCGCCCTCGCTCGACCTGACGGTGCACATGCCGTTGTCGGCCCTGGAATCGGCGCCCAAGCCGCCGCCGGCCGCGCTCGCCGAGTGGACCTGGCAGACGCTGCGCTGCGATCTGTTGCTGGACGCCGTGCCCCTGACGCTGGCTGATGTGCACGCGCTCGAAGTGGGGGCCCTGGTGCTGTTGCCGGCGGCGTTCGGCACCCAGTGGCAGGGCCGGCTGCGGCCCGTCAGCGGCCAGGGCGGCATGTACGCCGCGCGCCTGTATGAGCAGCGCGGCCGGCTGCGTGTCGCGGCGCATGGCGAGACGGCATCGCATCCCTCGAACGACCACGCCACCGTGCGGTTCGTGCACCCGCTGGACGTGCGCCTGCCGCACCTGCTCGGCTGGAGTTCGGGCAAAGTGTCGGCGCTGGACGCGCCGCAGTTGCTGGAGCGCGGGGCCGTCGTCGTGCACGGCTCGGCGCTTCTGCACGAGAGGCCATTGGCCTCGGGGCAACTGGTGCCCGTCGGCTCGGGTTTCGCGGTGCGCATCGATGAGCTGCTCCATGCGGCCGAACCCGCCGTGCCGGAGGCGACACCCTCCACGTGATTCTCCGCACCACCTCCAGTTTTCACCGCGCCACTGCTGCCCTGTCGCCGCTTCGCCCCTGCCCATGGACCTGACCCAGTTTTCCCCTTCCACTGCCCTCATCACCGTGGTGCTGCTGGCGCTTGCGCCGTATGCCGCGGTGATGGTGTCGTCGTTCACCAAGATCGTGGTCGTGCTGAGCCTGCTGCGCAATGCGCTGGGCCTGCAGCAAGTGCCGCCCAACGTGGTGCTCAATGGCCTGGCGCTGGTGCTCTCCGTCTACGTCATGTACCCGGTGGGCCAGCAGATGTCCGAACGCGCTGCAGGCATCACCAACATCGGTGGCAGCACCGCCAACCTGGTGGCCGCCGCCGATGCGGCCAAGGAGCCGCTGCGCGAATTCCTGATCGCGCATTCGCCGGCGCGAGAGCGGGCGTTTTTCCTCAAGACGGCCCAGAAGACCCTGCCTGCCGACAAGGCCGCCGCGCTGACCGAGCGTGATTTCATCGTCGTGGTGCCGGCCTTCACGGTGAGCGAGTTGTCCACCGCATTCCAGATCGGCTTCCTGATCTTCCTGCCGTTCCTCGTGATCGACCTCATCGTCTCCAACATCCTGATGGCCATGGGGATGATGATGCTCTCACCCACCACGGTGTCGCTGCCTTTCAAGCTGCTCCTGTTCGTGCTCATCGACGGCTGGGTCAAGCTCACCCATGGCCTTGTCCTGACATACCACTGACCGTGTTCAACACCGAAGCCATGCAACTCACCCAGCAGGCCCTGTGGCTCGTGCTGGTGCTGTCGGCCCCGGCGGTCACGGCCGCGGCCATCGTGGGGCTGCTGATCGCGTTCATCCAGGCGGCCACCCAGCTGCAGGAGCAGACCTTTCAGTACGCCGTGAAGTTCGTCGTCATCACGGTCGTCATCCTCCTGACCGCCTCGCTGCTGGGCGGCACGCTGATGAACTTCAGCGACCGCATCTTCTCGGGCTTCGCGGGCATGGTGCGCAAGTAGCCGATGGAATCGCTCGCGCTCCTCGGATCGCTGTCGGACCAGGCACTCCTGCTCGCCCTGTCGAGCACGCGCATCGCGGTGGCCTTCCTGCTGATCCCGCTCTTCACCGGCGATCTCATTCCAGCCACCGTGCGCAACGCGATCTACCTCGCCTTCGGCGTGCTGGCGCTGTCGCTGCAGCCGCCGGTCACGAATGCGGAGATCCAGAACGTCCGTTGGCTCGCGATGTTCGCCAAGGAAGCCTTCATCGGTGGCGGCCTGGGCTTTTTGTTCGGCTCGGTGCTGTGGGCGTTCGAGGCCGCGGGGCAGATCATCGACACCAAGGTGGGCGCCACCACCGCGCAGGTCACCGATCCGCTGTCCGGGCAGCAGACGCCGCTGACCGGGGCCTTCCTGGGCCGCCTGGCCAACTTCGTCTTCATGTTCTCGGGCGGCCTGCTGCTGCTTGCGGGCCTGCTGCTCGACAGCTATGCGCTGTGGCCGGTGATGGCATTCAAGCCGGTGCTGGCGGCCACGGGCATGCGCGTCTTCGAGGCGGAGTTCGGGCGCCTGATGCTGCTGTCGCTGCTGATCGCCTCGCCGGCGCTCGTCGTGCTGTTCGCCATCGATGGCGTGCTGGGGCTCGTGAACCGCTTCGCGCAGCAGCTCAATGTGTCCGCGCTGTCCATGTCCCTGAAGACCTGGGCCTCCACGCTGGTGCTGATGCTGACCCTGGCGTCGATGGTGCAGCAGTTGATCGCGGACCTGCAGTCGCGGCCGGGGATCGTGTTGCGGGTGATGAAGTCGCTGTTGGGCGGGTAGGGCAGAACAGGCCCTAACCGAATCCGTTCCAGCGCCCGCGCGCCTCGCCCAGCGCACCAAAGGGCGTGCCGTGCAGCGCATTGAGCAAGCTTTGCACCACCGCATCGGGCGATGCACCCGCCTCCCACGTGGCCACGAGTGCCGACAGCCCGGCCCGCGTGGTGCGGGTGAGTGAGCCGCCCAGCGGGTCGTCGATGTCCTGGCGCAATTTTGCGCAGTACAGCGCACGCGCCTGGGGATCGGATGAGACGAGCGAAATGACCGCCTTGGTGGCGGTATCAAACGCGGCGGCCGGCAGCGGCGACGGCCCGCTTTGCTGGGCATGCCAGGCGCACAAATATTCGATGGGGCCCAGGCTGCGCGTCTGGGCGCTGCCCGAACGCCCTTCGCTCGCATGTCCGCCCCAGGCCTGCAGGCGGCCGGAGGGCATTCGTCCGGTGGACAGCGCATGCACCATGGTGCGTGCCACGGCGCGCCGGGCGTCGGCATCCCCATGCTCGCTGACGATGCAGAGCACCTTCAGGAACGCCGGGTAAAGCTGGTCGCCGAGTGCGAGGCACACGCGGTCCATGAACCGCACGCGCTGCTCGTCGGTGGCCAGCGCGGTGCAGCCGTTGATGAGGGTTTGCGCGGCACCTTCCCAGTCTGGTTGCTGCCGCAGCGCGGGGGAGGGCGGTGCGGTCAACGCACGTCGTCGCCGGGTTCGAGCAAGTGATCCACCAGCGCTTTGGCCCAGCTGTCCACGTCGCCGGCGGCATGCAGGTCGCGTTGGACCGTCAAGGTGCGCCCGGAGGCTGACGCGCTGAACCAGTCGACCCCTGCCGCAGCCGCACCCGGTTCCAGCACCGGCCGACCGGCGCCCTGCGTGGTGCCAGACCATGCGGAAGGGGGCAAGTTGGGGCTGAAGAGGGGCGGAAGTGCGTTCATGGTGAATCCTGTGGCGCAAGCTTAATCGCGCTGGAGCGCGGGGAGCAAATGGTGCCGTCCCTAGCTAGGGTCCGCCCCAGGTGGGATGACAGCCCTCGCCGAGACGGTCGGGCCGCCCGTTTTGATGAAGACTTCCTGAACGGAGTTGCCCATGCGTGCCGGATACTTCGGACCTCAACGGGGAAAACAGGACCGGCTCATTCGCGCAGACCCATGAATCTTTTGGTGGTGGAGGACGACCTCGAGCTTGGCAATGGCGTGCGCCTTGCGCTCATGAATGAAGGCATGGACGTTGTCTGGGTGCGCCGGCTGGATGACGCACTGCGCCACCTCCAGGACGGCACCTTCGACATGGTGTTGCTGGACCTCGGTCTGCCGGACGGCGACGGGCTCGGCCTGCTGATCAGCCTGCGTCGCGGCCACCAGAGCCTTCCCGTGCTGGTGCTCAGCGCACGCGACGCACTGGGTGATCGTCTGCGCAGCCTGGACAACGGCGCAGACGATTACCTCGTCAAGCCCTTTGCGTTGGCCGAGTTGCTGTCGCGCGTGCGAGCGCTGGCACGCCGCACCTATGGCTTCAACCACGAGACCATCCGCATGGGCGGGCTGGCGCTGCACGAGCCCACCCGTGGCGCGACGATCGACGGCGAGCCGGTGACCCTGTCGCGCTGCGAGTTCGACTTGCTCGTGCTGCTGCTCAAGCGCACCGGCCGTGTGGTCACGCGCCGCGTGATGGAAGAGCACGTTCTGCCCGGCGGTCAAACGAACGGCAGCAATTCGCTCGAAGTGCACATCTCGAACCTGCGCAAGAAGATCGGCCCGGGTTACATCCGCACCGTGCGCGGCATCGGCTATGTGATCGATGCGCAGCCGCCCATGCGGAGCGGCTCGCCATGAGGCCGTGGCTGGCGCGGCGCTGGAAGTCGTGGAGGCATCCTTCACTCATGCGGCGCTTGCTGCTGGCGCAGATGGGCGTGGTCTGCCTGCTGTGGACCCTGGCCATGGCGGCGCTGATCTACGATGAGTACAAGCACCCTGAAATGTTGGAATCGGAACAGCTCTTTCGCTTCATCGTCTCGCTCACTGACAACCTTGCAGACCATCCGGAAAGACGAAGGGAAGCGCTGAAAGCCCTGGACGGGGTGCTCGAAGACGCAGGCACGGGGGACGCGAAATCGGCACCCATCTTGCAGGTGTGGCAGCGAGGCGATCTCATCCATCGCACCTCGGAAGTCGAGCCCCTGCTCGTCAACACGACGCCGAACCAGATCGAAACGGTCAGCGCGGGGGGGCGCCGATGGCGAGCACGCACCTGGGCCGCTTCGGGCTCGGACATCACCGTGCTGCTGGCTGAGCCGGGTGTCTGGAGTCTGGCCGTCACGATTGCCAACCGCGGTTACTACTTGCTGCCGCTGGTGATCAGCCTGCCGTTCCTGGTCTTTCCTGCCTGGATATCCGTGAGGGTGGCGTTGCGCCCCTGGTGGCGGGTGAGCAAGGAAACCGCCGAGCGTGGCCCGGCCGATCTGACGCCGCTGGCATATTCGCCGCCGCACAGCGAACTGCAACCGTTGGTGCAAAGCATCAACAGCCTCCTTCAGCGCCTGCGCGACAGCACATCCCGCGAGCGCAGCCTGGTTGCAGACGCCGCGCATGAGCTTCGAACGCCTCTGGCAGCAGTGAGGGTGAACGCGGAAGCGCTGAAGGCGCAGACGATCGATGAACGCCAGCGCGAACTCATGGACAACCTGCTGCGCAGCAACGAGCGCGCTTCGCGGCTGGCGAGTCAGCTTCTGCAGTTGATGCGCAGCGACGCCGCATCGGACAGCGGCCTGTGCTCGGCCGTTCCGTTCGATGCGCTCGTGCAGGATCGGCTGGCCATGATCGAGGGGCTGGCCCATGCCCGAGGTGTGGAACTGGAGCTGGTGTGTGACGAGGGTGTTTCGGTGTTCGGCGAGCGCGATGGGCTTGCTTCCATGATCGACAACCTGGTCGACAACGCCATCAAGTACAGCCGTGCCGGCAAGCAGGTGACCGTCCAGGTGCGCCGGGACGCGCACTGGGCCTTGCTCTCCGTGGCTGACGAAGGGCCCGGCATTCCGCATGCATTGCGCGAGCGAGTGTTCGATCGCTTCTACCGCTGCCCCGACCAGACCGAAAGCGGGAGTGGTCTGGGGCTGGCGATCGTCAAATCCGTGATCGACAAGCACGGCGGCCAGATCTTGCTGGCCGAATCACCCGCGGGGGGATTGCTGGCGACCGTCCGGCTACCGGCGGCCAATGGCTTCGCAGGCGTACCGCTCGGCGCTGCACAGGAACCGTTCACGGCACCTTGACGGCCGTTCGTGCCATTCGGGTCGCGCCCGCCGCAACCGCTTCCTAGACTGCCCCGCGATCACTTCAAAAGGGGAGACTCGATGCAACGCCGCAATTTCATGGCCGGCCTGGCGACGGTGCCGCTGGCCGCCGGGGCTGGCCTGGCCCAGGCCAATCACCTGTACTGGAAGCCGTTCCGGGAGACGGACGACGTGGCGCTGTCGTCGCCGCACGCGGCCTGGAAGAACAGTTTCCATCGTGTGCCCCCGTCGTACGAGAGCCGTGTGCCGATGCGCATCCCCGAGGGCCTGCGCGGGGTGCTCTATCGCAATGGACCGGCGCTGATGACGCTGGGCGGCACCCGCTACCGCCACTGGCTGGACGGCGACGGCATGGTGCACGCCTTCCGCTTCGACGGCGGTGCCCTGCGCCACCATGCCCGCATGGTTGCCACCAACAAGCTCACCGCCGAGCTGAAAGCGGGCCGCCGAACGGCACCCGGCTTCGGCACCAGCCTGCCCGGGACGGCCGCGGTGGGGCGGGACGACACGAACACCGCCAACATCAACACGCTGATGGTCAACGGCGAGCTGTGGGCCTTGTGGGAGGGGGGCGCGCCTTACGTCATGAATCCCGATACGCTGGCCACCGTGGGCAGGAAGAATTGGTCGCCGGAAATGGATTCGCTGCCGTTCTCCGCCCACCCGCGCGTGGACGCGGGCGGCAACATCTGGAGCTTCGGCTACCTGCCTGGAAGCGGGAACTTCCTGCCCGGCGGCAGCGCCATCTCGATCTGTCAGCTCAACGCCAGCGGCGCGATGGTGCGCCAGGCATTCGTGCCCGCACCCAACTCCGACATGGTGCACGATTTCGCCATCACCGAGCGCTACCTCGTCTTCGTGCTGATGCCGTACCGATTCGATTCGACGCTCACCGATCCGGCGCTGTCCTTGCTCGGCCACTACCAATGGCAGGCCGGTCAACCGGCCACGGTGCTCGTCGTGGACAAGGCCACGCTCGGCGTGGTGCGACGGATCGACATTCCCACGGTGAGCCTCTTTCACCTGGGAAATGCATGGGAGCATGGCAATACACTGCGCTTTGCCATCATCAACTACCGCGATTTTTCGGAAGTCATGAACAAGCTGGGCACCGCCATGGACAGTGCTGCCATGTCCTGGCCCGAGAGCCGCTGGACCGAGTTCGAAGTCGATCTGGCCGCCGGCACCGTGCGCACCTGGCAGCCCTATGCCGATACGGTGGAGTTTCCGCACTACGACCTGCGGCGCACCGGCAGAGAGACCCGGTATGCCTACGTGATGGCGAGCCGGCACCCGGCTGCCCAGCCGCTGTTCGGCATGAACGTGGTGCGGGCGGTGGACCACAAGACCGAGCGCATGCAGGAGTACGACTATGGGCAGCAGGTGGTTGCGGAAGAGCATGTGTTCGTGCCCGCACCGGGCAGCGACGTGGAAAACCGCGGCTGGCTCATCGGCACGGCGTTCGATTGGAAGCAGCGCCGCACGCTGGTGTCCATCTTCAACGCCGAGCGCGTGCAGGACGGGCCGATGGAGCAAGTCGCCCTGCCATATGGCGTGCCGCTGGGCATCCACGGCCGCTTCCATGCGAGCTGAGTGCACGTGAGTCTCCCGGGACGCCCCGCCACTGCAAGCAAGCGCAGCGTGCTCTTGAGGGACGCGGCGCTGGTGCTCGTCCTCAACGCGGTGGTGGCGCTGGTCATGGTGCTGCTGTCCATGGTGCTCGTGCCGAAGCTTTCGTCGGCCCAGGTCCTGCACACGCTGATGATCGACATGGTGTTCTCCCAGGCGATCGGCTTTTCCATCTTGAGTCTGGTCGAATGGCCACGGCTGACCTGGTGGTGGCAACGCCGGCCCAGTCTCCTGGGGCTGGGCCTCGTGACGGCCGCGTCCGTCCCCATCGGCTACAGCGTGGGCTGCGGAATCGCCAGCGCGCTGCTCTCGATGCCCTACCGCCCGGTGCCGTCGCTCGATCCGGCCATGAGCACGGTGCTGCTCGTCACGGCCGTGGCCGCGTTCGTTGCCGTGCACCTCATCACCCAGCGCGACCGTGTCGCGGCCGCGCAGCTCCGGGCGGAGAATGCCGACGTGCGTGCCAGCAGCGCACGGCTGCAATTGCTGCAGCAGCAGATCGAGCCGCACATGCTGTTCAACACGCTGGCCAACGTGCATGCCCTGATCGACACCGATCCGGGCCGCGCCCAGCGCCTGCTGGAGGCACTGAGCGAGCTGCTGCACGCGAGCATGCAGATGAGCGAGCAACCGCTCGTGCCGCTGCAGCAAGAGTTCGCGCTGCTGCGCCATTACCTGCAGCTGATGGCCATGCGCATGGGGCCTCGCCTGACCTTCTCATTGACATTGCCGCCGGAACTGGAAGGCGTGCAACTGCCCCCGCTGAGCCTCCAGCCGCTGGTTGAAAACGCCGTCAAGCATGGGCTCGATCCCCAGGTGTCGGGCGGCGGCATTCAAGTGACCGCCCGGCGCAGCGGTGACCGCGTCGTCGTGGACGTCGTCGATGACGGCCAGGGCCTGCAGGTCGACGATCCCTTCGCATCCGGCCGCATCGGGCTGGGCAACATCCGCAAACGCCTGGCCTGCGCCTTCGGCGACCAGGCCGATCTGCAACTCGCCGACAATGTGCCCAACGGCGTGCGGGCCACGCTGACGCTTCCCTGGTCCCCATGAACACATTGATTCTCGTCGTCGAAGACGAGCCAGTGCTGGCGCACCGGCTGGCGCAGCAACTGAAGGACTGCTGGCCCGGCATCGACCTGCTGCCGGTGGCCGACAACGGCGCCGCGGCCATTGCGCTGGCGCTGGAGCACTTGCCCCGGGTCATCTTCCTCGACATCCACATGCCCGCCTGCTCGGGCCTCGATGCGGCCGAGGCCATCATCGAAGACTGGCCCGAAGGCCAGCCGCTGCCCCAACTCGTGTTCGTCACGGCCTATGGGCAGTACGCGTTGCAGGCCTTCGAACACGGGGCGGTCGACTACCTGCTCAAGCCCGTGAGCGTGGAGCGGCTGGGCAAGACCGTGCAGCGCCTGCAGCAGCGCCTGGCGCTGCTGGATGGGCAGCCGCCCGGCTCCCAGGGGGAGGCGCTCGGCATCGAGATCCAGCGCCTGGCCGCTTCGATGGCGCCCCAGGCTGCACCACGGCTCACGGTCATCAATGCCGCGGTGGGCAACGTCACGCACCTCATTCCCATCGAGGACGTGCTGTACTTCGAGGCCGCCGAGAAGTACCTGCGCATCGTCACACGCCAGCGCGAGGCGTTGATCCGGATGACGTTGCGAGAACTGCTGGTGCGCGTGGATCCCGAACAGTTCTGGCAGGTGCACCGCAGCATCGTCGTGCAGGCGCGGCACATCTCGCATGTGGAACGCACCGAAGAAGGCCGGCTCTTCCTCGGCCTGCATGCCCATTCGGCCCGTCTGGCGGTCAGCCGCCTCTTCGCCCACCGTTTCAAGGCGATGTGACGCTGCGGCGCGTGGGCATGCGCCGCACCGTTCACGCCCGCTGATCGACGCCTCGCCGCCTTGCAGGCGCCGTTCGCGGATTCAACCTCCTGCCGCACGTCGGTCATTCCTAGACTGCCTCGCATCCAAACGACCTCAGTGATGCGACATGAACATCAAGAAGACATGGGGCGGCGCGTGTGCTGCCCTGGCCCTCGGCTTCCTCAGCGCCTGTGGCGGCGGCATCGATGATCCCGATCCGTACGTGGGCGTCTGGCTGTCCGGCTGCGAAGCCTCGGGGCTGCATCCTGCCGACCGGCCGAATGAAGAGCTCAAGGCCGTCTACCGCTACACCTTCACGAAGGAGCACGACGACACCCTGCGCTTTCGCGTCGTGCAGGACCTGTACCCGGCATCAGGTTGCACCGGCGAGCGGCTGGCCACGCATTCCAACCGGTCCGAAGCCAACACGTACGTGTTCCAGGGCACCAAGCGCATCGACGGCAAGGAGGTCGACAAGGTCAAGGTCACCATGGGCCCGCTGGGCGGACCGCAGGCCGCGGACACGCTGGTGATCGATGGCATCCGCTATCCCGGAGACTTCTTCATCAGCAGCGTCGAAGGTGAGAAAGACGTGCTTTCGCGCGAAGGCCTCGAGCTGCGCTTCGGCACCGGGGGCGACGTGGACGAAGAGGGATACCCCAACGCGCTCGCGACCGACCGCGTTCTCCACAAGATCCTGTGACAGCCATGCGACAACTTCTGCAAAATCCCCAAGCCCCACGCAACCCGCTGATGCGCTGGGCCAGTCATTGCCTGGTGCCCATTGCATTGGGCGCCGCCGCTTGCGGTCAGGCACGAGCGCAGGATGCCTCGGCCGGCGGTCCGCCGCCCGGCTGGGTGGGACCGCCGCCCGGTTGGTCGGGCGGTGTGCTGGCCGGCGCCGCCGGCATGCCCGATTTCGAGGGCAGCCGCACGAACCGTGGCCAGCCCGTGCTGGGGTTCGTGGCGACCTACCGCAGCCAGCACTGGGGCAGCGTGGAAACAGGCAGCCGCGGCCTGTCATGGACGCCGGTGCAACGCTCCGATGCCAGCCTGTCCGTGGGCCTGAGCCTGGACCCCGGCCGCCTGGACAACGGCGACCGCAAGCTCACCATGATGGGCTACCGGCCCGGCAGTGAGCGCCTGCAGGGCCTTGGGGAGATCGATGCCGCGCCGGTGGTATCCGTCGGTGGATCGGCCACGCTGGCCGGGCTTCCGCTGGCCGCCACGCTCAGGCGCGCCGCAGGCAGCCACAACGGCACCCAGCTGGACCTCGGGCTCAAGGTGCCCTGGAAGATCGGTGCCCATGCCGACCTCTCCATCTCGCCCACGGTCACCTGGGCCGACCGGCGCTACATGCAGGCCTTCTTCGGCGTGACTCCCGCGCAGGCGGCGGCAAGCCGGTATCCCGCTTTCGAGGCCGGGTCGGGCCTGAAGAGTGCGCAACTGACGATGGACCTCGACATGGCGCTGAGCCGCTGGTGGCACCTCAATGCCACCCTGCAGGCCAGGCGCCTGCTGCGCGATGCGGTCGACAGCCCCATCAGCGAAAAGTCAATGCAGTACAGCGGCATGGTGGGCCTGCTCCGCCAGTTCCAGTTCTGATGCGCCCGCTACAACATCTGGGATTCTGTGCCATGGCCCTGCTGGCCTGGGGCGTGGCCGGCTATGCGGTGGTGGCGTATGGCCTGCTGCCGCTGGGTGCGCTGGTGCTGCCGGAGATGAAAGCCGTCTTCGAGTCGCACACCATGCTCATTCACGGCCATGTCTTCACAGCGGTGCTGGCGCTGGTGCTCGGCCCCTGGCAATTCATGCCGCGGCTTCGCCGCATGCGGCCCGCGCTGCACCGTTGGATGGGCCGCGCCTACCTCGGCGTGGGGGTGCTCGGTGGTGGCCTGTTCGGACTTTGCCTCTCGCCCCTGGCCCAGGGCGGGCTGGCCGCCCGCACAGGCTTCGCGGCACTGGCCCTGGCCTGGCTGTTCACCGGTGCGCGTGCATGGCTCGCGATTCGCCGGGCCGACGTGGCTGCACACCGCCGCTGGATGGTGCGCAACTTCGCGATCACGCTCGCTGCGGTGACATTGCGTCTCGAGCTGACGGCCGCCTTGTTCGCCGGCCTGTCGTTCCAAGCCGTCTATCCCGCCATTGCCTGGTTGAGCTGGCTGCCCAACCTGGCGGCGGCCGAACTGTGGCTGCGCCGCCGCAACGGCGAGGCGGTGCATGACACAATCCGGGCCGTCCCGCATGAGAACGAAGATGAACCTCCGCCGTTGGAAGGCCTGGAGCCTGGCCGCCTCCTGGGCCCTGAGCATGGGCAACGCAGTCGCCAACGGCGAAATCTCTGACAGCCTGCATCGCACCGCGGGCAACGTCTGGAGCACTTCCGAGCGATTCCAGCTCCAGCACGAACACCTGGCCTTCAAGCTCGGTGCCACCACCTACGATGCCAAAGTCGTCTACACGGTGACAGAGCGCGCGGCCGCCGGTGCGGCCGTGCGCCCTGCGGTCATGTACTTCCCGGTCGTATGCCAGAAGGACTTCGATGGCCGCAAGTGCATCGAGCGCTTTCGCGCATCCATCAACGGCCGCGCCGTGACGGCCCGGCCCGTCCCCGAGGACGCCATTGCGAACATGGCGGGCCTGCGCCGATTGGCCCGCGGACTGAGCCGCCGGCTGCCCGCGGACATCCGATCGATGGAAGACCAATGGGCATCGACTTATCACTTCTTCGAGGTGGCCATTCCGGCGGCGGTGCCGGTCCGGGAGCTCACCGTCTCCTACCGGGCGGCGTATTCGCAGATTGCCGCCAGCACCAGCAAGTCCTCAGAGGTCGGCTACGAGAAGGCGCGGATGCTGTACGACTTCTCGCCGGCCGCGAGCTGGGCCGGCCCAGGAGACAAAACCCTGCGCATCGACGTGGACGCGCGGGGCGTGAGAGGGCACATGACGCATGCAGCCGCCCATTGGCCCTTCATCCGCACCGGTGACACCTTGGCGCTGGACATCCGGAACCCGGATTTCGCCCGCCTGCCGCCGCTCGTGCTGTCCATCGACAACGGCCCTTACCTCAACTTCACGGACGCCATGCAGGCGCTCAAGGACAGCCAGACAGGGTACAGCGCCTCCGTCCCTGGCGTGGCCGACGGCCGCGTGCGAGCCGCCTCCGATCGCGATGCCAGCACGTCATGGTGCTGGCGAGGCCGCCATGCCACGCTGGACTTGCGGCTCGACGACATCGCCATCGGCCTTTCCGACAGCGAACGGTACATCAAGGAATTCGAAGGCATCGTGATCCTGAATGGCGCTTCCGGAACCCAGGCCAGGGCGAGCCGTTTCGGCGCCGCCAGGAAGGTGCAAGTCAGCCTGCTGGATGCCGACACGGACACCGAAGTGCCGCTCGGCACGTATCCCCTGTCACACAAGCCCATGAGGGACGATCACGATCAATTTCGCTTGCTCACCACCTTGTGGGCCCAACAATGGCCGCAGCGCCTGCGCAAAGGCACTGACGAGGTGGCGGACGATGATGAAGGCGGGATCGTGCAAAGGGCCAACGTGCCAGAGGCAGACCGCTGGCACATCAACCAGCGCGTACTGCGCTTGCGCCTGCACGGCACCCGCTCCGGGCGCGGCGCTGAGAACTGCATTTCCGAAATCTATCCGCTCTACAACGGCGGTTGACCGGGAGGTCGTGTGACAGCGAAGCTCCACACATCGAACTGGCGGGCGTGGGCACTGTCCGCCGCATGCGCCTTGACCATGGGTCATGCACATGCGAACGGCATCGCGTATGACAGTTCGCTTCGCACCACCGGCAACATCTGGAGCCCCTCTCAGCGATTCCAACTCCAGCACGAACACCTCACCTTCAGGCTCGGAGCCACCACATACGACGCCCGGGTGACCTACAGGGTGACAGAACGTGCCGCAGCCGATGGCGCCAGGCGCCGCGAGGTCATGTACTTCCCCGTCGTGTGCCAGTACCAGCACGACGGCAAGTCGTGCGTTGAGCGCTTCCAGGCGTTCATCAACGAGCAGCCGGTGGCTGCCCGTCTGGTCCCGGCCGCTGACATTGCGAAATTCCCGGCGCTGCGCCGCCTGGCACAACGGTTGAGCCACCGGCTGCCGGCGGACATTCAATCAATGGAAGGTGACTTCGCATCCACCTATCAGTTCTACGAGGTGCCTGTTCCTGCGGCGACCCCGATCCGCGAACTCACGATGTCGTACCGGGCGGCCTATTCGCAGATCCAGGGTGACAGCAACAAATCGGCCCGCATCCGCTTTGACAAGGCGCGACTCCTGTACGACTTTTCTCCAGCCGCCGCCTGGGCCGGGCCAGGCGACAAAACGCTGCACATCGAGGTGGACACGCGGGGCGTGCAGGGGCACTTGTCGCGGTCAGCCACTCCTGGGTCCTTCGTCCGGACCGGTGACCGTTGGGTGCTTGACATCGAGAACCCGGATTTCACCCGCATGCCCCCCTTGATGCTGTCCATCGACAACGGGCCGTACCGGAACTTCACCGAGGAGGTGCAAGCCCTTGAGCTGAGCAAGGCCCGCTACAACGCCTCCTTGCCTGTGGCGTCCCTTGCGTCGAACGCCCGCGGCAACGTGCGCGCCCTGACGGACCGCGATCCCCGCACCTTCTGGTGCTGGCGAGGCCGCGATGCTGCGGTGGATCTTCAGATGGATGCGGTGGCCATCGCACCGCATCCGGACGGGGGATGGCTGCCGGAGCCGTTCGAAGGCGTGGCGATCTTGAACGGGGCTGCCCGCTCCCGGGTCACGGCCCGTCGTTTCGGCGCTGCCAACGAGGTGCGCGTGAGCCTGGTCGATGCCACGGCGGGCACCGAAGCAACGCTCGGCACCTATGCCATGCCCTACGGGCCCATGAGGAGCGATCAAGATCGCTTCCGTTCACTCGGATTGCTCGCCGATCCGCAATGGTCAGATCACTTTGGCCAGCAAGGCGCCGATGTGTTCGTGGACGGGGGCAAAGGCCTCTACGAAGCCGACCTGGCTCCGGCGGACCGCCCGCGCATCCGCCAACGCGTGCTGCGCCTTCACTTGCGCGGCACCCGCTCCGGGAACAGCGATGAAAACTGCATTTCCGAGGTTTACCCGCTCTACAACGGCGGCTAGCCTGCTGCTGATGGCGGTCTTCGTCGCGCAGGCTGCCCCGCCCACCGCGGCGGGTGCCGCCATGTCACCTTTGCAGGGCCTGCCATACCGGCTGTATGCCCGTCAGACCGACACGGATGCGCGCCAGGCAGTGAACTGCCTCACCGCCGTCGTGTTTGCCCTTCGCAGGGCGGGCCATGCGTGCCCATCCATGACGCCCTATCAAGCGCTCATGTACTGGCGGCCCCGTGCGCAGCCACTGCAGTTGGGGCAGACGCCGGTCGACGGGGCGGGCCTGCTGCTCTTCACCCACGAGCACTTCCTGCTCTTTCATGCCGACCTCGACGGCAACGGCACGGTGGATGCGCAGGATGAAGTGATCCATGCGTACTACCGCCCCGTGGCCATCGAGCGCCTGGGAGACTGGTTGCGGCAAAGCCCGACGCAGCAGGTCTGGTCCATTCCCATCGACGGCCGTTTTGCCTGCCCGTCGCAAGAGGAGTTGGCGCGCCTGCCTCGCCGCAGACCTTAGTTCCCTCGCGGCACCACCGCCCACTGCGGCGCGACCGCATAGTTCGGTTTCACCGTTCGCGCGATGAAGCGGGTCCATGCCGCCTGCGCATTCGGCACGCCGAAGCTCGCGGCCACGGCGAGCGCCGGTTGCATGTTGGACGGGAAGCCTTCGGCCGAATCGGCATAGCCGGTCATCTCGCCAGCCAGCCAGGCGTTGCGCGGCGTGTTCTTGTCCCGGTCGAGCTGCGTGCGCCAATCCGCCTGGGCCTGGCTGCCGCACGGCTGGTCGAGGTAACGGGCCCCGGTGCTGTTGACCATCGGGATGGCATTGCCGCCCGCATCGGTGTTTCGCATGGTGGCTTGGTAGGCCTCGGCGAGGCTGGCATAGAAAGGCGAGCTGGCCGTGGGCCGAACCGCCAGCGCGTAGACGGCTCCGTCGATCCAGCAGTAGCCCGGATCCATCATCCGGCCGACCGGGAACTTCGCCTTCCAGGTGAGGAGAGGACGCGCCGCATCGAAGCCCAGCTCCGCCAGATGGCCCGCGCTCCACGTGAAGAAGTCGTCCTGCCAAGGGCCCACCCCGGTCTTGTCGCCGGAGGGCGTCGCATAGCCCATCGGATTGAACGCGTATTGGCCGCTGCCGTCGAGCACGCCCAGCGCGTTGGGCGAACCGGTCACATACGTCGAGGCGTACCAATCGACGTTGTTCTTCACGCGTTGCAGGAAATAGGACTTCAGCGGATGCGCATCGGGTGTGATGTAGGCGGTCTGACCGAGCGTGCGCAGCGACCACGCTTGTCCTCGCACCTGATCGCTTCGCAACAGGCCCTTCTCCAATCCACGGTACACCGGGTTGGCCTGCAGCATGTTGTAGTTGGCCCAGAACTGCAGCTCTTCCAGGAAGAAGTGGTCGCCGGTGACCAGGTAGGGCAGGTAGGCCAGCGAGGGCTGATGCGCGGAATCCACGCTGTAGTTGTATGGCGCGGTCGTGCAGTCGCCCCCGCACGCAGGGAACGCATCGCTCACGCGCGTCGTCGGGTTGAGCGTGTCACCCGGCCGGCCCAGGATCGTCATGTAGGCATGATCATTGAGCGATACGGGCAGGCCGGTCGGCTTGTCACGGTAGTGGATCGGCCAGCTGCCGGCCAGGTCACCCACGCCGAGCGTCACGGCCTTGGCGCGCGAATCCATGCTCAACAGGTACAGCGCCGCCCACTGCGGCAGCGGCCCGATGTCCGGCCGGCCGCCCGTCGTGGGCATGTAGGTCAGCACGATGCCGGGCGCCATGGGCCCGGTCTGGGCTGCAGCCCAGCGTTGGGCCAGTGCAGCCAGGCCCGCCTCCGTCGGCACCAGGGCCGTGTCATAGCTGGGCACGGCCTTGGTGCCCACGAGGTAGGCGATGTTGTGCCGCACGGCCGCCGGCGGCTCGCCGCCCCACCAGAAGGTCTTGCGCCAACGCGCATGGTGGTAGTGCGTCATCGCATCGGCGGAGTAAACCGTATTGCCGGCCACCTGCACCTGCACGTCGTACTTGAAGTTCTGAGGCGCGGGCTCATACGCCCAGTTGTTCTCGACGATCACATCGACCTTGGCGCGCTGGAGCCCTGCATACCACCGCACCGCGAAGCGGGCGGTCAGGTGCGGATGGGCCGTGCCTTGCGCATTCTTCAAGGGTGCCGACAGCAGCCATTCGTTGGCCACCGGGCCGCGCAGCCAGGCGCTGGCGCCTCCGGCTGCCAGCAAGGCGTCGGCCGATGCGGTATACGGCTGGCCGCCGATCACCGCACGCACGTTGGCGGTGAATCCGGCATTGAGCAGATCGGCCGGTGTCGGCAGCGCCGATTCGGCCGGTGCGGCGGTCGACGTCAGCGCGATCTTCTGCGCCTCACCCCCGGCCATCTTCGACAGCTTGCCGGACACGATCGCATGCCGCACCGAGCCATCCGCATGCGTTGCCTTCACATCCAGCTGGAGGGGCACCTTCGTGCCATCGCTGCGCACGCCCACCAGCCCGTCGTTCGCCTTCAGGTCCCCTGCTGCGAAGGGCTGCCCGAAGCTGAACACGACATCGGCCTGCTCTGACCGCGAGGTGTTCTGGATGGTGACGTCGGTCAGCGTTTGCTTCTCCTCCGGCGTGGACGAAACAGCGGCCGGTCGAGCCGAGCCCGATGCGTCACTCCCTGAGCCGCTCCCGCCGCAAGCCGCCATCAGGCAGGCCGCCACCGCACTCAGCGCCAATCCGGCGCCGCGCACCTGTCGAATCTTCATCCCTCTCTCCCTGAGCTGTCGATCGTTGGAACACCCGCAGCGGGTTTGGGGGGCAGGTTAGCGAATCGCGATGAAGGGCGGGCAACGCCCCGGACAGGCGGTATCGCAAACAGGATGAACGGTAGTTCGCTTCCGTTGCCCCAGTGCTGCCTCGACGAGGCAGCAGGGAGACCTCCGGCGGCGCACTCTCGTAAACCCTCACGACAGGGGGCGGCCCCCGGCACTTTCGGCGGCCTCGCGGATCACCCAGCGTGCTTCTCAGCAGCCTGCGCGATGCCGTGGTGCCTCGTGCCGACCCTTGAAGGGGGCGTGCTATAAACCGGGGCCCCGCGGGGCCTGCGTCGATGATAGGGAACGGATGAAAAAAGGCTTTTATACGATCATGTCGGCGCAGTTCTTCAGCTCGCTCGCCGATAACGCATTATTCGTTGCCGCCATCGAACTGATGAGAAACGCCGGGACCCCCGAATGGCAGCGAGCCGCCCTGGTCCCCATTTTTGCCTTGTTCTACGTCGTGCTGGCCCCTTTCGTGGGCGCTTTCGCCGATGCGGTGCCCAAAGGCAAGGTCATGTTTTATTCGAACGGAATCAAGGTATTGGGATGCCTGCTGATGCTGTTCGGAAATTCGCCTTTGCTCTCCTATGCGATCGTGGGTCTGGGGGCCGCATCCTATTCGCCGGCCAAGTACGGAATCCTCACCGAGCTCCTGCCCCCATCGCAATTGGTCAAGGCCAACGGATGGATCGAAGGGCTCACCATTCTGTCCATCATTCTTGGCGTCCTTCTGGGCGGGCAACTGATCGGTCCGACCATTGCGCCGAGCCTTCTCGCGCTCAAGCTGCCGAACATCCACCTCGGCATCGATACGCCGGCCGAGGCCGCCATCGCGTTCCTCGTGGTCCTCTACGTGATCGCGGCCTTGTTCAACCTGAGAATTCCGCGCACCGATGCAGTGCTTCAGCCCTTGTCTGGCGGCCTCAGGGGATTGGTCCGCGATTTCAGCCAATGCAATTCGAAACTCTGGAGCGACAAACTCGGGCAGATCTCACTCGCCACCACCACGCTCTTCTGGGGTGCTTCCAATAACCTGAGGTACGTCGTCCTGGCCTGGGCCGCGCTGATGCTCGGCTTCTCCACCTCCGAAGCCTCTGCGCTCGTCGGCGTGGTTGCCGTCGGCACCGTGATCGGCGCTTTTTTTGCGTCGATCTCCACCAGACTCGATCGGGCCACCCGCGTCATTCCGTTGTTCACACTCATCGGTCTCCTGGTCGTGGGCATGAACCTCATCCACAGCGTTTCGGTGGCGGCCCCGTTCCTGGTGGTTCTGGGTGCGATCGGCGGGTACATCGTCGTTCCGATGAACGCACTGCTGCAACATCGCGGACACAACCTCATGGGTGCCGGCCGGTCCATTGCCGTTCAGAATTTCAACGAGCAGGCCTGCGTGCTGGGGATGGGTGCGCTGTATGCGGGCCTGACCCGGTTCGGGCTTCCCGTCCTCGGTGCCATGACCGTCTTCGGGCTGTTCACGGCATTCGTCAGTCTGCTCGTCCTCGCATGGCACCGCAGCAACCAGAAGCACCATGGGGCTGAACTGGAGGCGCTCTTGGAGGTGGCCCGCCGCGACAAGCATTGAGCCCGAGGCATTGCCGGACTGGAGGGTTGGCGCAGGCGGTTCAGTCGAGCACGTGCCGCCCGTTGCGGCACCAATGCCGTGCCCCGCTTGAAAAAGCCCTGCGTCAGAAAACACAAAAGCCGCGCAATGCGCGGCTTTTGCGGCCCCTGATTCAACGAAAGACTCAAGGAAGATTTGGTCGGGGTGAGAGGATTCGAACCTCCGGCCTCTACGTCCCGAACGTAGC
>CBIHPH010000033.1:0-38322 GCA_966212105.1 uncultured Rhizobacter sp. | reverse complement strand
ACCACCGGCAGCACCGACTTGCGCGACACGCTGGTCCAGCAGCCGAACATCACGGCCACCTTGTCCTGGCTGATCAGCTGCTTGGCCTTCTCAGCGAACAGCGGCCAGTTCGAGGCCGGGTCCACCACGACGGGCTGGAGCTTCTTGCCCATGACGCCCCCGCTGGCGTTGATCTCATCGATGGCCATCAAGGCCACGTCCTTCAGCACCGTCTCGGAAATGGCCATCGTGCCGGACAGTGAATGGAGCACACCCACCTTGATCGTGTCGGCGGCTTGGGCGAACAGCGGCAAGCCCAGCGCGGCGGCGCCGAGCGCCACGGCCGAGAGGGATTGCGTGAAATTGCGGCGAGAGGCTTTCATGAACGACTGCTCCTGTTTGAATCTGGTACCACTTGGGCGACAGATGCAAGACTACGGAGCACTGCTTGTTTTTCCCATACGCCGGATGGCGTAGCAGATGGCAGCCTCACGCAAACACCGATGGTCAATGGCCACTCGGGCCCTCTCGGGATGCCGTGCGTCCATGCTAGGCTGGGCAGTGAACCTTGACCTCAGCAACATGCACCGGCTGCACACTTTCCTCGAACTTCCGTTCATTGCAGCCATCGTCCGTTCCCTGATGAACTGGCGCCGGCTCCTCGCATGCATCGCATCAGCACTCGCTCTTGCCGGAACTGCGGCCGCCGCCACGGCGAGCGACGATGGCACCACCACAACGGACCAGGAACTGGCAACACTCCTCGCCGAGCAGAAGAGGCTCATCGAGCAGATCCGGCGCAAGATGGCATCGCTGCCGCCGAAGCGCCGAGCGGAGCTGGCTGTCGTCCTTGCCGAGTTGGAACGTCGGGTCAACGAACCAGCACGAACGCGTTACGTCACCGCGACGACCAAGGACCCGGCGCTTCACGCCTACTACAGTCGATTCCAGCATCGGCTGGAGGAGCATGGCACTGCGAACTTTCCGAAAGACAACGGCGTTTCGCTGTATGGCAGCGTCATCGTCGTCCTCACGCTGCAGGGCAATGGGAAAATTGAAACAGTGGAGATCGCGAAGTCCTCTTCCGAGCAACTGGCGAAGCATTCGATCGCGATGCTTCGCCAGCTGGAGCCTTTTGAGCCGTTCCCGGCTGACATCGCGAAGAGCGTTGATCGAATCGTGATCACCAGTTCGCTCAACTACAGCCGGGAGGAATGAACCGTCCTGTTTGCCGCGTGGCAGCAGACGGATCTGTTTTCAAATTCCTCCCCCGCTCGAAGGTCAGGCCAACAGGCGCACTTTCGAGATCGCGGTCGCAGCCGCCGCGCTGCGCGTCTCGACCCCGAGCTTCTCGAACACATGCTCGAGGTGCTTCTTCACCGTCGCGGGGCTGCTGCCGAGGATGTCGCCGATGTCCCGGTTGGTCTTGCCCTTGGCCACCCAGTACAGCACCTCGGCCTCCTTCATCGTGAGCTTGAAGGCCTGGAGAAGGGCTTGCACGATGGCGGCATCGGACACCTCGCGCATCACCACCAGCCAGTCGTCGTCGGCTGTGCGCTCCTGCAGGGACAGCACGAGCTGGCGGGCCTCGCCCGTGATGGTCAGGGGCCTGGGCTCACCCGAGGCCTGTGAGCGCAGCCAGGCCAGCACCTCCTCGGGCACCTGCCCCCCGGGAGCCTCAAAGTAGCGTTGCATCAGTTCACGCGCGAGCGGCGTTTGCCACACGGCCTTGCCCGCGGTGAGCAGGTCGTCTGCATGGATGGCCATCGTGGCGTGGCCGAACGCATCGAGCGCGTTGCGGGCCTGGCGCGCCTGGCGGGCGCTCTGCATGTGCACCGTCATGCGTGCGAGCACCTCCTGAGGTCGGATGGGCTTGGTGACGTAGTCGACGCCCCCAGCGCGGTACGCCGCCACCACGTGCTGGGTCTCGGTGAGACCCGTCATGAAGATGATCGGGATGTGCGCAGTCTCCGGATGCGCCTTGAGCTGGCGCGCCACTTCGAAGCCATCCATGCCGGGCATCACCGCGTCGAGCAGCACGACGTCCGGCACGGCTTGCACCGCGCGCTGGATCGCTCCCTCGCCGTTGGTGGCCACCAGCACGGTGTACCCGGCCTCGTCCAGGGCATCATGCAGCACCGACAGGTTGTCAGGCACGTCGTCGACGACGAGCACCACATCGGAAGCGCTGCGGTCAGGAAGTGTGCCGGTCATGGATCGACTGTG
This sequence comes from uncultured Rhizobacter sp., assembly GCA_966212105.1. Lineage (GTDB taxonomy): Bacteria > Pseudomonadota > Gammaproteobacteria > Burkholderiales > Burkholderiaceae_C > Rhizobacter. The sequence goes on along the minus strand of CBIHPH010000033.1, from coordinate 36,117 downwards.
TGATGAGCGCGCTCAAGGCGTCAAGCTGGAAGTTGCGCGCCAGGCCGCGCAGGTGGGCGACAAAGCTGCCATGGGCAGCGTTCTCGCCTTCGATCTCATCGAGCTTGCGCTGGATGCCACGCAGATAACCGAGTGCCACGACCTCCTGCAACGCCCTCAACTGAGCCACCGAGGGAAGCACCCAGTGGGCCTGCAGGGCCTCCCGCGCCGGTTCGGCCGACGCCTCGATCCAGTCGAGCGCAAGCTGCGTGCCAAGCCAATCGAGCAGCTCGTTGACACGCACGGGCTTGAGCACGAAATCCTCCGCCCGCACGCCGACGTCGTTCTCCAGGCCCCGGTCGAACGCATTGGCAGAGACGATGGCCACCGGCGCATCGCTCAAACCCTGCGCGCGCATGGCCCGGATGGTGGCCCAGCCATCGATGCCAGGCATCGCAAGATCCATCAGCACCGCATCGGGCCGAAAGCCCGCCACCACCTCCAGGCACCGCTGCCCGGACCCCACCTGCATCAACTCGAACCCCAGCGGCGTGAGAACACTGTCGAGCAATGCACGGTCCACCTCCTCGTTGTCCACGACGAGGATGCGCCTGCGGGGGCCGTGGTACCCGATCCGGGCGGCACGCACGCCCTCCTCCTGCGCCACCGATGCACCGCGGGCCGCGGGCAGGAACAGGCGGATGCGGAACACCGTGCCCTCGCCCAAGGTGCTCGTGACGGACATCTCCCCGCCCATCAGATCGGTCAGCATCTTGCTGATCGTCAGGCCCAGACCCGTGCCGCCGCTCGTGGTCTCGGTGACGCGCGCAAAGGGCTCGAAGATGCGCTCCAACTCGTCAGGCGCGATCCCAGGGCCGGTGTCCTCGATTTCGAACACCGCCATCTCTCGCAGGTAGCGCGCGCGAAACGAAACCTGCCCCACATGGGTGAACTTCACGGCGTTTCCGAGCACATTGATGAGGATCTGCCGCAGGCGTTTCTCGTCGCACCGGACCACCTCGGGCAGCGAGGCAGCGATGTCATGGCTGAAGGCGATGCCCTTGTCGGCCGCCTGCAGTTCAAACAGCCGCACCAGTTGCACCACCCCTTCGCGAAACCGCATCGGCCTGGACTCCAGGCGCAACTTGCCCGCCTCGATGCGGGCGATGTCGAGCGTGCCCTCGATCAGCGACAACAAATGATCGCCCCCACGGCGGATCACGCTCACCGCCTGTTTGCGGTTCGCCGGAATGTCGGGATCCTGTTCGAGCAACTGCGCATAGCCGAGGATGCTGTTGAGCGGGGTGCGCAGTTCATGGCTCACCGTGGTGATGTAGCGGCTCTTCGCCTGGTTGGCCAGTTCCGCCTGCTGCTTGGCCTGCTGCAGCTGCTCGTCCGTGCGGCGGTGGGAGTCGATCTCGCGGCGCAGCGCCAGGGTCTGCTCATGGGCCGCCTGGGTCTGCCGGTTGGATTCTTCCTGTGCCACCTGCCGGCTCTTGTGCGTGAGCACGAGCCACCAGGCCACGATGCCGCTCACCAGCAGCAGCGCCGCGAACGCCTTGACAAACCCCAGGCGGAGCACCGGCGCCATCACTGGCGCGAGCGGCCCGAGCGCCCGAAGCTCGTTCTGGTACAGCAGACCGAACAGGCCGGCCAGCACCGGCACCACGACGGCCATCAGCAGCAGGTAATGCCCCAGCCCGGTCTCGAGGTAAGGCCAGACGCGCCGCGGCAGCATGGCCCGCAAGGCCCTGCCCCACTGCATCGACAGGCGTGCATCCGGCTTGCACAGGTCGTCGCAACGGGCATCCAGCGAACAGCACAAGGAGCAGATCTGCCCCAGGTAGGCCGGGCAGTGGGCCAGGTCGTCCACCTCGTACTCACGTTCACACACGACGCATTGCCGCAACCCGGAGAACGGCCCGCAGGGCGGTGCCGGGGACCGGGCGATGTAGTACCGCCCCCGTGTCGCCCATGCGATCAGCGGCACGGCCACGAACGCAGTGACCATCGCAATCACCGCGGAAAACGCCTGCGCCAGCGGCCCTAGGAACCCGAGGTGCGCGGTCACCGAGAGCAGCGAGGCCACGCCCATCGCACCGACGCCGACCGGGTTCACGTCATACAAATGCGCCCGCTTGAACTCGATGCCCTTCGGCGACAGGCCAAGCGGCTTGTTGACGACGAGGTCGGCCACCACGGCCATGATCCAGGCGATGGCCACGTTGGCGTAAAGCCCGAGCACGTTCCCGATGGCGCCGAACACATCGAGCTCCATGAGCATGAGCGCGATGGCGGTGTTGAACAACACCCACACCACGCGCCCCGGATGGCTGTGCGTCAGACGGGCAAAGAAATTGGACCACGCGAGCGAGCCCGCATAGGCATTCGTCACGTTGATCTTGAGCTGTGACACGACCACGAAGAGCGCCGTGGCCGCGATGGCCCATCCGGCATGCGGGAAGATGTACTCATAGGCTGCGAGGTACATCTGATTGGGGTCCACCGCGCGGTCCACCGGCACCATGTGGCTGATGGCGAGGTAGGCGAGCAATGCGCCGCCGAGCATCTTGACCACCCCGAGCACCACCCACCCCGGGCCGCCCACGAGCACCCCCGTCCACCAGCGGCGCCGGTTCGCCTGCGTGCACTCGGGCATGAAACGCAAGTAATCCGCCTGCTCGCCCATCTGCGTGATGAGCGCGATGCCCACGGTCATCGCCGCGCCGAAGAGCTGGAGGCTGAACGCACCGCCCTGCTCCCGGGCCCCCGCGTACCGGACGAGCCCATCCAGCACGCCCGGGTTGTGGTGAAAGACGAACAGGTACGGCGCGACGAGCAGCACGAGCCACAACGGCTGCGTCCACACCTGCAGCCGGCTGATCGCCGTGACCCCGTGCGTCACCAGCGGAATGACGACCAAGGCGCACACCAGGTAGCCCCAGGCCGGCGGGATGTCGAACGCCAGGTCCAGCGCATAAGCCATGATGGCCGCCTCGAGCGCGAAGAAGATGAACGTGAACGATGCGTAGATCAGCGACGTGATCGTGGAGCCGATGTACCCGAACCCCGCTCCGCGCGTCAGCAAGTCCATGTCGAGGCCGTAGCGGGCCGCGTACACGCTGATCGGCAAGCCGGCCAGGAAAATGATGAGCCCGGTGGCCAGGATGGCCCAGAACGCATTGATGAACCCGTATTCGACGAGCAGCGTCGCACCCACGGCTTCCAGCACGAGAAAAGACGCGGCGCCGAAGGCCGTGTTGGCCACCCGGCGTTCCGACCACTTGCGAAAACTGCGCGGCGTGAAACGCAGCGCGTAGTCCTCCATTGTTTCGCGCGCAACCCAGGCGTTGTAATCGCGGCGCACCTTGACCACCCGTTGCACCGCATCGTCCTGCGCTTCCGCACGGGGAAGAATCGCAGGGCCGACAGGCGGCGCGGTGGAACGCTTCATGCTCACGATTATCCGGCCCGCCGTAAGATACCTGCCACCCAATGGAGTGCAGCCCGTCATGGAACTCACCCCGCGCGAGAAGGACAAGCTCCTCATCTTCACCGCGTCCCTGCTGGCCGAACGCCGCAAAGCGCGCGGGCTGAAGCTGAACTACCCGGAAGCGGTGGCCCTGATCTCCGCCGCGATCATGGAAGGCGCCCGAGACGGCAAGACGGTGGCCGCGCTGATGAGCGAGGGCAAGACCATCCTCACCCGCGCCGACGTGATGGAAGGCGTGCCCGAGATGCTGCCCGACATCCAGGTCGAAGCCACCTTCCCCGACGGCACCAAACTGGTGACCGTGCACCAGCCCATTGCGTAACCTCCGGAGCGCCCGTGAACCGCCTTCGCACCGCACTTGCCCTCGCCGCCGGCATGCTGCCGCTCGCCACCATGGCCCACACCCATGCCGCCACCCACGACCATGGCATCGCGTCTGGCCTGCTCACCGGCTTCATCCATCCATTCACCGGGCCCGACCACCTGGCCGCCATGGTGGCCGTCGGCATCTGGAGCGCGATGACGGCCAGCCGCGTGTGGCTCGCCCCCGCCGCCTTCGCGGGCACCCTGCTCGCCGGCGCGGTGCTCGGCATGGCCGGGCTGGCGTTGCCCGCGGTGGAACCGATGATCGCCGTGTCGCTGCTCGTGCTGGGCCTTCTGATCGCCACCCGCCAGCGTCTGCCGGCCACCGCAGCCGTCATGCTGACTGGCGGGTTCGCGCTGTTCCATGGCGCGGCGCACGGCACCGAGCTCGCAGGCCCCTACGCCGTAGCGACCCTCATCGGCATCGTGACCGCCACGGCACTGCTGCATGCCGCGGGCCTCTGCATCGGCCTTGCATGGCGCGGCGCGAACCGCTGGCCGGCGCGGCTGGCCGGTGCCGGCGTGGCCTTGTTCGGCCTGTCTCTGCTCAGCTGAAGGCGCGACCATGATCCCTGGCGAACTGTTCACCGACGGCCCCGACCATGAGATCAACCCCGGTCGCCCCACCGTCACACTCGTCGTCGAAAACAGCGGCGACCGCCCCATCCAGGTCGGCTCGCACTACCACTTCGCCGAAACCAACGCCGCGCTCCAGTTCGACCGCGCCGCCGCGCACGGCAAACGGCTCAACATCCCGTCCGGCACCGCGGTTCGCTTCGAGCCGGGCCAGCAGCGCACGGTGGAGCTGGTCGACTACGCCGGCGACCGCCGGGTGCATGGCTTTCGTGCCCTCGTCCAGGGCCCCCTCTGACTGGATCTGCCCGCCATGCCCACCATCCAACGACGCGCCTACGCCGAAATGTTCGGCCCCACCACCGGCGACCGGGTGCGGCTTGCCGACACCGGTCTCATCGTGGAAGTCGAGAAGGACTGCACCTTGCTCGCCGGCGGGTACGGCGAGGAAGTGAAGTTCGGCGGCGGCAAGACCATCCGTGACGGGATGGGCCAGGGCCAGCGCGTGGCCGCCGACGTGGCCGACACCGTCATCACGAACGCCCTGATCATCGACCACTGGGGCATCGTCAAGGCCGACATCGGCCTGAAGCACGGCCTCATCAGCGGCATCGGCAAAGCCGGCAACCCCGATGTGCAGCCCGGTGTCGACATCGTGATCGGCCCCGGCACCGAGATCATCGCGGGTGAAGGCAGCATCGTCACCGCGGGCGGCATCGACACGCACATCCACCACATCTGCCCGCAGCAGATCGAAGAAGCGCTAATGAGCGGCGTGACCACCATGCTCGGTGGCGGCACGGGCCCGGCCACCGGCACCTTCGCCACCACCTGCACGCCCGGCCCCTGGCACATCCATTCGATGCTCAAGGCCGCCGAGAGCTTTCCGATGAACCTCGGCTTCCAGGGCAAGGGCAATGCCAGCCAGGCCCGGCCGCTCGAAGAACAGATCGAAGCCGGCGCCTACGGGCTCAAGCTCCATGAAGACTGGGGCACGACGCCTTCTGCCATCGACACCTGCCTCACCGTGGCCGAGCAGCACGACGTGCAGGTCACCATCCACACCGACACCCTGAACGAATCGGGCTTCCTCGAAAGCACGATCGACGCCTTCAAGGGCCGCACGATTGCCACCTTCCACACCGAAGGGGCCGGCGGCGGCCACGCGCCGGACATCATCCGGGCAGCCGGCCTGCCCAATGTGCTGCCATCATCGACCAACCCGACGATGCCCTACACCGTCAACACGGTGGACGAGCACCTCGACATGCTGATGGTGTGCCACCACCTCGACCCCGCCATTGCCGAAGACCTCGCCTTCGCCGAAAGCCGCATCCGAAGGGAGACCATCGCTGCCGAAGACATCCTCCACGACATGGGCGTGTTCTCGATGATGTCGTCCGACAGCCAGGCCATGGGCCGCGTGGGGGAGGTGATCATCCGCACCTGGCAGACGGCCCACAAGATGAAGGTGCAGCGCGGCAGCCTGCCCGAAGACAACGCCCGCCACGACAACTTCCGCGTGCGCCGCTACATCGCCAAATACACCCTCAACCCGGCGATCACACAAGGCATCTCGCACATCGTGGGCTCCGTGGAAGTGGGCAAGTTCGCCGACTTGGTGCTGTGGAAGCCGGCGCTCTTCGGGGTGAAACCGTCGCTCATCCTCAAGGGCGGCATGATCGCCGCCGCCGCGATGGGCGATCCCAACGCCTCCATCCCCACGCCCCAACCGGTCCACTACCGCCCCATGTTCGGCGCCTATGGCGCCGCCATGCACGGGACTTGCCTGACCTTCGTCTCCCAGGCGTCGATCGCCGCGGGCGTGCCAGACAGACTGGGCCTGCGCCGGCGCGTGGAGCCCGTGCGGCACACCCGCGGCATCACGAAGGCCGACATGGTGCACAACAGCGGCACCCCCCACATCGAGGTGGACCCGCAAACCTACGAGGTGCGCGCCGACGGCGTGCTGCTCACCTGCGATCCCGCCACCGAGCTGCCGATGGCACAGCGCTATTTCCTGTTCTGATGACGCCGCGGGAGCGCCGGCAGATGTCACACTCCCGCCTGCCGCTTTTCTTCCATCGACCACCATGCTGACCGTCAACAAGCTCATTCCCCGCGGCCAGGGCCTTTCCCGTGCCCTGGTCAACCGCGCTCCCACGGTTCTCCTCGACTGGGACGTGCGCCAAAAGAGCCGCTTCGACGCCACCGATTCATCCGGTCGCGCCCTCGGCATCTTCCTCCCGCGCGGTACCGTCGTGCGAGGCGGCGACGTGCTGGTCGCAGAGGACGGCTCGCTCGTGGCCGTGCAGGCGGCGCCCCAGCCGGTGATGGTCGTCAAGGCCTGCGCCGAACACGGCTCGCCATTCGACCTCACCCGCGCGGCCTATCACCTCGGGAACCGCCACATCCCACTGGAATTGGCCCCCGACCACCTGAAACTCGAACCCGACCACGTGCTCGCGGACATGCTGCGCCACATGCACCTCGAGGTTGCCAGCACCAACGCCCCCTTCGAACCGGAAAGCGGTGCGTACGCCGCGGGAGGCCACGAGCACGGCCATGACCACGCACCAGCGCCTGCGCCCAGGCCGATCGCGATCCCGCTCAAAGCCGCTGCAGCCCCTCATGTGCACGGCCCCGGCTGCAACCATGGCCACGATCACGGACATTCCCACTGATGCCCCCCCCTCTCTCGCTGCTCCGATCCCTCGTCCGCCTGACACGGCGCCTGCGCTTTCGGCTCCAGGGCCGTGCATTCACCCATGTGCCCGGGGTCATGGGCCGGTGGCCGCAGCTGACGGGTACAGGCACCATGTCGCTCGGCCCCGGCGTGGTGTTCCGCAGCTTTCGAACACCGGTGCGCCTTGAAGCGGGCCATGGCGCAGAACTCACCGTCGGACCCGGCGTCTTCATCAACGACGGCGTCAACATCTTCGCAGCCCGGCGGGTGGCGATCGGTGCGCACACGAAGATCGGCGACGGCGCGGTCGTCTACGACACGGATTTCCATCCGGTCGACCCCGGCCGCGGCATTCCCGTCGAGCCGGTCACCATCGGCCGCAATGTGTGGATCGGCGCCCGTGCCATGGTGCTTGCCGGGGCGCAAGTAGGCGACCATGCCGTCATCGCCGCAGGTTCGGTGGTGCGCGGCACGGTGCCGGCACGCTCGGTCGTGGCTGGATCACCCGCCAAGGTGATCCGCACGTTCGAATGCGCCGACGACTGGGTCCGGCCGTGACGCGTGCCCGGCGCGGCCGCATGCCGGCAGCCCTTCCCGCGCCGGCGCTGCTCAAGCTGATGTGGCTCGCGTCGCCCGCCTTGCCGGTGGGCGGCTTCAGTTATTCGGAAGGCCTGGAGGCCGCGGTCGAGGCCGGCCTTGTGACGGATGCCGCCACCGCCTCGGCATGGCTGACCGATCAATTGCACCTTGCACTCGCGCGCAGCGAACTGGCCGTGGCCGGCAAAGCGTTCGCCGCCTGGCGCCGGAACGACATCGCCGCGGTGGCCGAGCTGAACACCTGGATGGCCATCACCCGGGAAACCCAGGAAATGCGCTTGCAGACGGAACAAATGGGCCGGTCGCTCGCCGCCTGGCTCACGCAACAGGACGCCGATGGCAAGGCCGCCGCGCTCACGGCACTGCACCCCGCGCCCACATGGCCGGTGGCGTTCGCGCTCGCTGCCGAACGCACCGGCGCGCCGGTGCGCGAAGCCCTGTTGAGCTTCGGGTTCGCCTGGGCCGAGAACATGGTCCAGGCATCGCTCAAGTCGGTACCGCTCGGTCAGAGCGCGGGCCAACGGGTGCTGTCCGCGCTGGCCGACGCCATCCCCGGGGCCGTCGATGCCGCCCTGGCCCTGCCGACGAGCGGGCGGCAAGCCTTCACCCCGATGCTCGCGATCCTGTCGGCCCGCCACGAAGTCCAATACTCACGCCTGTTCCGCTCGTAGCATCTCCCCCTTCGCCGACCAACGGCCCTTGGCCCGACTTTTGCGTGTTGCGACGCACCAATTCGGCACGGCGGCCGGGTGAACCCTGATTTCCTGAACCTCCCGCCACACCCGGAAATTTTTACCGGCAGTCCTGTCGCGGCCTCGAAAGAGGCTGCATTCGTTCCGCTCCCTGAGTCACGGCATCCGACGGTATGGCGCGCCCCGCAATCCTCATAGTCACGTACATCTCCCCACTGCAAAAGTGGGGCTCGGCCCATCGGTCCAGGCTGCTGATCGACGCCCTGGCCCGCCATGGCGACGTCGAAGTGCTGGCGCTGAGCTTCGGCGCATCCGCGGCCGACCATGGCCGGGTCAGCGAAGACCGCCTGGGCGCCACCCGCATCATCGACCTGCAGATTCACAGCAAGGGGCTCGCCCGCGCTCCCCGGTTCGACATCGTCTCGCACGAACTCACCCGCGAGGTCATGAAGCACGTCGATCTCAACCGGTACGACCTCATCGTCAGCCGCTACATCCGCCCGGCGATGAAACTCGCCCTGCCCGCCCACGTGCCCGTGATCGTCGATTTCGACGACGCGCTGTACGAGCCCCCCTGGAAGGCGCTGCAAGGCCTCAAGCAGTGGATCGGCGCCGGGCTGCGGCTCCTGAACGACCGCGTGATCGTGCGCGCCCGCCTGAAGTCCCAACCCCACCGCAGCCGCCACTACTTCTTCTGCCGTCAGGCCGAACGGGAGGTGTTCCCGGCCCTCGCGAGTTCCGTGCTGCCCAACCTCCCGCCCCGCCCCGCACGCCCCGGCCCGCCCGATTTCACGCCGCCGCAGTCGCCCGCGCTGATGTTCATCGGCCTGCTGGACTACATGCCCAACGAGGATGCGGTCGACTGGTTCCTGGGCTCGGTCTGGCCCACCGTGCGCCGCGAAGTGCCCGACGCGCGCTTCCTGCTGGCCGGCTCGGCCTCCGCGGACCGGGCCGAACGGTGGTCGCGCGTGGATGGTGTCGACGTACTGGGCTTCGTGGACGACCTGGGCCAGACCTATGCACGCGCCACTGCCAGCATCGTGCCCATGCGTTCGGGCGCCGGCACGAACGTGAAGGCGCTCGAACCGCTGTTCTACGGCCGCCCCGTGATCGCCACCTCGCTGGTCGTCAGCGGCTACCGCGGCCTGGTGGACCTCCAGGATGTGGTGCTGACCGCCGACGAGCCGGCCGCCTTCGCCCAACACTGCATCTCGCTGTTGAAAAATCCGCAGCGCGCCGCGGAACTGGCCCGCCTGGGCCATGACCGCGTCGACAAGACCCTCGATTTCTCATTGTTCTCTTCGATCGTCGACAAGGCCGTGAACCAAGCACTGTCCGGCCGCGCCGTCGATCTTTCTTCCCGCATTGCCGACCGAGCCGCCTGACATGCGCAACACCTTCACCGAACCCGGCGGCCTGCCCGCACAGGGCCCTGCCACCGCCCCGCGCGCCGCGGACCACAACATGCAGGCCATGACCCGCATCGCCCTGCTCGACACCAGCGTGACGAGCCAGAACCTCGGCGACCAGATCATCACCGAGGCGGCGCAAGGCGTCATCGACGAGCTCTTCCCGGACGCCTTCCTGGTCAAACTTCCCACGCATGAATTCCACCTGTGGGAGTCGTACCGCGTGCTCAACGATTGCGACCTCGTGTTCGTGGGTGGATCCAACCTGCTCAAGTCGAGCATGATCCGCCGCAACCAGTGGAAGCTTTCCATCCTCGACTACTTCTACCGCAAGCCCGCCATCCTGCTCGGATGCGGCTGGCATTACTACGAGAAGGCTCCTGCGCGCCATGCATCGCTGATGCTCCGCAAGATCCTGTCGCCGCACCACGCCCATTCCGTGCGAGACCAGTACTCGAAGTCCCAGCTCGACACCTGCCCCATCCCGAACGTGCTCAACACCGCGTGCGTGACGATGTGGAACCTCACCCCCGAGCATTGCGCCGCCATCCCGACCGAGAAGGCCGACACCGTGGTCGCCACGCTGACCGGCTACCACCCCGACCCGGTGGCCGACGGCGCGATGATCGACCTGCTCTGCAAGCTGTACAAGAACGTGCACTTCTGGGTGCAGCAGACGGAAGACTTCGAATATGCCCAGAAACTGGCCCAGGGCCGCGTGAAGTTCCTGCAGCCCTCGCTGAAGGCCTACACCCGCTTCCTGGCAGAGAACCACACCGACTACATCGGCTCGCGCCTGCACGGCGGCATGCGGGCCCTGCAGATGGGCCGGCGCAGCCTGATCCTCGCCATCGACAACCGCGCCACCGAAATCTCCCGCGACACCGGCCTGCCGGTCGTCGACCGGCGCCAGATCGACGCCATTGGCCGCTGGATCACCGGGTCTTCGCCCACCACCATCCGCCTGCCCACGGCCGCCATCGAGGCTTGGAAGGCGCAGTTCAAACGTCCGGTTTGAACCGGTTGCACGGCGCCTTCCCATGGCCAGTCCCTCACCCAAGGCCGCCCGCTCGCTGATCTGGACCGGGCTGGAAAGCATCGGCTTGTCCGGCTTGTCGTTCGTCACGCTGGTGGTGCTCGCGCGCTATGTGTCGCCTGCCGAATTCGGCGTGGCTTCGATGGCGCTTGCGGTCATCCAATTGCTCGGCATCCCGCTCGAGATGGGTTTCCACGACGCCCTGGTGCAAAAGCGCGACGCCGACGACCTGCATTTCAGCACCGCGTTCGTCTCCACCGCCGGCCTGGGGCTTGTCCTGTGCGGGCTGTGCTGGCTGTGTGCCGACCTGTTCTCCCGGATGGTCAACGACCCCCAGGGCGGCGAGGTGCTCAAGTGGATGAGCCTGAGCCTGCCGGCCACGGGCGTCGGTTCGGCCGTCGTCGCCTGGCAGCGGCGCGAATTCCAGTTCCGCAGCCTGGCGGTGCGTTCGCTCGTTGCCCGTCTCGCCGCTGCGGCCATCGCCATCGCGATGGCCATGCTCGGCACCGGCGTCTGGAGCCTCGTCGCGCAGCAGGTCCTGATGGTGGGCCTGTCCACCGCCACGCTGTGGGCGCTGTCGAACTTCCGTCCGCGCATCGCGTTCTCGCGGTCGCGGTTCATGGAACTGGCGCGCTTCGGAGTGAAGTCCACGGCATCGTTGCTGCTGGTGTTCTCGATCCAGCGGGTGTTCATGCTGCTGGTGGGCACCCGGTTCGGGGCCGAACAGGCCGGTCACCTGAATCTGGCATTCCGCGCGGTGGACATGCTGCGTGACCTGATGGCGCAAGCCGTCTCCCAGCTCGCACTGCCGTTGTTCTCCCGGCATCAGGACAACCGCCCGCTGCTCTTCGAGAAGTTCGGTTCGGCCGTCACGCTCACATGCGGACTGGCCATGCCCATCTTTGCCGTGTTCGCCGCCTGCACGCCGGAAGTGATCGACGTGGTGTTCGGCGCCAAGTGGGTCCCGGCCGTTCCGTACATCGTCGTGCTCGCGCTGCTGACCTTCCAGTCGTTCGCGCGCATGTTCGCCAGTCCGTTGATGACCTCGCTCGGTTATCCGCAGTACTCGATCCCCTCGCAGCTGATCCAGATGAGCCTGATCGCCGTCGGCATGATGACCGTGGGCGGCTCGTCCACGGACATGGCGATGGCCGTGTGGGTGTTCCGCGTCGTGTTCGTCACGCCCATCGACATGTGGCGCATGAAGCGCACCATCGGACTCGGCTTTGCCGCGCAGATCCCCAATGTGGGCCGCACGATGGCCATCGCCGTGCTGGCGGCACTGGCCGCGAAGGCGACGGGCCTGTGGGTGGTGGCGGATTGGTCGTCTCTGCCACGCCTGCTCGCCATGGCCGCCACCGGGGGCCTGCTGTACATCGCCATGACCGTTGCGCTGAACCGGCCGTTCACGGGTCGGCTGTTCGACATGGCACGCACGTTTCGCGTGGCGAGGGCCTGAACCGCCCGCCTCCCAGCAACCCAAGACAAGGACCCTGAACATGCAGCCAAGCCTGTCCTTCGAGTTGCCGCGCGACCCAGCGCAAACCGGCAGCGCGCCGCCTCCGGCAGGCCTGACGGCCGCAGCGGGCCGGCCACCCGTGTGGCTCTTCATCGACCTCGCGCCCGAATTCGGTGGCCATGAAGTGATGCTGCTGCGCTGGATCGAATCACTGCAGCGCCAGCGAGAGGTCGAACCGCTGCTGGTCTGTGCCGCAGGCTCCCGGCTCGCCGCCCTCGGTGCCGCGCAAGTGCGCACCGTCGAAGTTGAAGTCGCACACGGCGGTCGTGTCGATCGGCTCGTCAAGTTCGCGCAGCTCCTGCGCCAGCTGTACGCCCTCAAGCGGGCCCATCGGCCGGTACGAGCGGTTGTGGCCGAAGGATGCCTGATGGCGCAGCGGCACGGCCTCTTCGCGGCCCGCGCGCTGGGCATGAGGCCGGTGCTCTACGTGCCGCTCGTCTCCAGCTTCGAGGCCATGGGCCTTTCCGACGGCGCCCGGCTCGACGGCAAGATGCGCAGTTTCTACCGCAAGCTGCCCGAGGCGTGGCTCACGATCACTGCGCAACAGGCCGAAGAGCTGCGCAGTTGGTCCGGCATCGAGCAACCGGTGTTCTGCCTGCCCAACACCGTATCAGGCAGTTTCGAGGCCTCGGTGCAAGCGGCCGACTCGACCATCACCGGGCCGGTCAAGGCCCTCGTGCTGGGGCGCCTCGAGCCTTTCCAGAAAGGCCTCGACCGCCTGCTCGAACACCTGGTGGCCCGGCCCAACCTGGGACGCGACGTCCACGTCTCATTCGTGGGCGAAGGGCCCTACCTTCCCACGCTTGAAGCCGCCCTGCGCGACAACGCCACCCTGGCCGGCATGGTGACCCTCGAAGCCTGGCAGGACGCCGCAACGGCCCTGGCCAACCATGACGTGCTGTTGATGGCTTCCCGCTTCGAGGGCGTGCCGCTGGTCATGCTGGAGGCCATGGCGTCGGGGGTGCCCGTGGTGGCCACCGACATGCCCGGCACCCGCCCGTATCTGCCGGCGTCCTGCCTGTTCCAGTTCGGCAATTTCGACCGCGCTTTCGACATCGTGCGCGCGCTGCGCGACGAACCGGGTCTGCGCAGCACCGTGGTGCAGCACAACCGGGACGCCTTCATGCGGCTGGCATCGCCCGCTGCCTTCGAAGACGGCGTCCGTCGCCTGACTGCCGAGTTGAACGCACTCCAGTAAACCTCAGAGGAGACCCCACGATGAGATCCACCCTGCTCCTGTTGGCTGCCTTGTGGTTCTGGGCTCCTCCCTCCATCGCGCAACCGGCCGAGCCCGCGTCCGGCCCCACCCCCTACCCGGCTTCGGCCAAGGACTGGCCGGGCCAGGGCGCGATCCGCGTGTTCGGATGGATGACCGACAACCGCAAGGCCTTCTGGCAGGACCGCGAGCGAAAGCAAGGCAGCATCGTGTTCGCCGGGGATTCGCTGGTGGGCGGCTGGGGAACCATGGCCAAGGATTTCCCGGACCTGCGCGTCGCCAACCGCGGCATCGGCGGTGAAGTCACCCGTGGGTTGCTGTTCCGGTTCCAGGAGGACGTGCTGGACCTCCATCCCAAGGCCATCGTGCTGCTGACAGGCAGCAACGATCTGAGCGCCATGCAGGACCCCGGACAGTCCCGCGCCAACATCATCGCGATGCTCGATCTGGCGCAACGCCAGTCACCCGGCGTCCCCATCGTGCTGTGCACGATCCCGCCGCGCCGGCATCCACAGGCGCCGGTCGATCCAGCCAAAGTGGCCGAGCTCAACAAGCTGATCGCCTCCGTCTCCGAAGGCCGCCCCAACGTCACGGTCCTCGACCTGCATGCCTTGCTGGCCGACCCCGACGGCTCCCCGCATCCCGACTACTTCGCCAACGACAAGCTTCATCTGTCGGCGGCCGGTTACCAGCGCTTCCGCGAAGCGCTGGTACCGCTGTTTCGCCAATTGAAAGTGAGTTGAGCAAAGCCCCATGGCATTCACATCCCTGACCTTCATTGCGTTCATCACGGCCGTCGCGCTGCTGACCAGTCTGATGCCGTCGCCGGGCGGGCGCAGCGGTGTGCTGCTCGTGGCGAACCTGGTGTTCATCGCCAGCTATGTCACGAGTCCCGAACAGGTGGCGCCCCTCGCCGCCTTCCTGCTGTTGTGTTTCGTGCTCATCGAGGTGACGCGACGCAGCCGCTCTTCCGCCATGCTGGGGCTCGGGCTCGCGACGGCGATCGGCACGTTCATCGTGCTCAAGCGATTCAGTTTCCTCGATGAGTCGCTGACCCTGCCGTTCCCCTACCTGATCGTCGGCCTGTCGTACATCTTGTTCCGGGTGCTTCACTTGATGATCGATGCCCGGCAGGGCGAACTCGACCGTCCCTTGTCGCCGCTGCAATTCTTCAATTACACCTGCAACTTCCTGGCGTTCACTGCCGGGCCGATCCAGCGCTATCAGGATCATGCCGCCAACAGCCGCCAACCGCTCGTGCTCGACGAAGAAAAGGTGTATCGCGCGTTCGCCCGCGTGATCAAGGGATTCGTGAAGGTCGGCGTGGTCTCGGCCATCTTCAACTACCTTTTCGAGAACATGTCGGCGCGTCTGCTCGACCCCGCCAACCATCCGGCGCTGCCAGTGCTCTGCGCGATGGTCGTCGCCGCAGCGGTGTTCTACACGGTCTACCTCTATGCCAACTTCGCGGGCTACATGGACATCGTGATCGGCGTGGGATGGCTCACCGGCCAGGACCTGCCCGAGAACTTCAACCGCCCGTTCCTTGCTCGCAACTTCCTGGACTTCTGGTCTCGCTGGCACATGACGCTGTCGGACTGGTTCAAGACCTACCTCTTCAACCCACTGCTCAAGGCATTGGCCACCCATGTCACGTCGGCGAAATCGGCGCCCTACCTCGCAGTCGTCGCCTTCTTCGTGACGTTCCTGGTCATGGGCGTGTGGCACGGCACCACGGTGGTGTTCGTCGTCTACGGCCTGCTGATGGGCGCCGGTGCCAGCGTCAACAAGCTGTGGCAGGTGGCCATCACGCAGCGCCTGGGCAAGAAGCGCTACAAGGCGATCGGCGAGAAGCCGCTCGTCGTGGGCCTCGCACGCGGGATGACGCTCGCCTACTTCGCGCTGGCGCTGTCCTGCCTGTGGCTCGACATGCCGCAGCTCTCCGGGCTCGTGCAGCGCCTGGGTCTGGTGGGCATCCTGGCCTGCTACGCCGGATTGTCAGTGGGTGCAGGCATCGCGTTCCTGGCATGGGACGCCCTGACAGGCCTTTACCAATCCATGCGTCCCGATGTGACGAGCGTATCCAACGGTGTTATTGCACGCAACCTCGGGCTCGCATTGCAGATACTCCTGGTCCTCACGGTCGCCTCGTTCTTTCACAAGGCACCTGAGTTCGTTTACCGAGCCTTCTGAATGAAGCTGATCCTCAAACAAATGACGCTGTTGATCGGCGCCATGCTGGCGCTGTATGGCGTCGCGCTGGCACTGAGCCTGCTGCTGGTGCCTCGCGCCCAGGTCGGCCAGCGGCTCGATGCGGGTCTTGCCACTCAGTCGCTCTACATGACCGAACCGAAGTACGTGTTCCTCGCGCGCGGTCAACTCAACAACACCCACGACAAACTGTTGCTCGTGGGCGCGTCCAACATGCAAGCGGGCTTCCGGCAGGCCCAGATGCAGGCCCAGCTGCCGCAGGCCGAAGTGCACAACCTCGCCGTGGGCGGCTCGAACATCACCCAGGTGGGCCAGATCATCGACCTGGTCCGTGAGGTCCAAAGCCCTGAGGCCCGGCGCCACAACACCTTCGTGATCGGCCTGTGGTACGGGCTGTTCGCCGACGACAAGGCACGCTGGTACACCGATGACCGCCATGCCGGCGACACCGACATCGACATCGAGCGCTACCGCTACGGCTTTTACCGACGCACCGCGCAAGGGCCCGCACCCGTGCTGCCCCCGGAGCATCTCGAGTGGGGCGTGGTGCTCATCCATCCCTATCTGGTGCTCGATCGCACCGCCCGCGACCTCACCCGCTCCTTGCGAAGCTATATCGCGGCCAAGCCGAAGGTCATCACCGATGAGCAACGCAACGCCACGGTGCTGAGCGAAGCCGACAAGAAGAAATACCTCGCCTTCTGGCACACCTACATGGGAGCGGCACAGACGCTCGGCGACGCCCCGTTCCTCGTGCTCGAACGCGCGGTGGAACAGATCCTCGCCGATGGCGGTCGCGTGGTGCTGGTCGACATGCCCATCCCCGCCTGGCACGCCAAGGGCGCCGCATTGCAAGCCGACTACCGGCGCCGGATCACCCCGCTGCTCGACCGCCTGCAGGCGCGCCCGGGCGTCACGGTGGTTCCCGCGTTCGACAGCGACGACGACGACTTCAGCGACGAGGTGCACCCCAAGCCTCGCGTGACGAACCTGTGGGCCCAGCGCCTGGCTTCCGCGGTGACTGCAGGGCCGATGCCCGCCGCCGCGCAGTCCGCCAGCATGCGCTGAGGGCAGCCCGACCGAGATCTTCACTCCGAGAGGACACCATGAGCACCGATGCGATCTACGCCAAGTTGACCACCTTGTTCCATGACGTTTTCGACGATGACAGCATCCGGGTCACCCCTGAACTCACCGCCGACGATGTCGACGAATGGGACAGCCTGAGCCACATCCGCCTCGTGCTGGCCGTCGAAAAGCAGTTTGGTCTCAAGTTCTCCGCCGCCGAGGTGGGTCGCCTGAAAAACGTGGGCGAATTCGTCGCGCTGATCGAGGCGAAAGCCTCCGCCTGACGATGAACACGTTCGTGCCAGACCAGGCGCGGGCGCTGACGCTCGCCGAATTGCAAGAGGGCGCGTGCGCCGCTGTCGATTTCACGGTGACGCATGAGCAGATGCGTGCATTCGCCGAGCTGTCGGGCGACGTGAACCCGTTGCACACCGACGATGCCTTTGCCCGTGCAAAGAAATTCGACGGTGCCGTTGTCTACGGCGCCTTGCTGATCGCCAAGGTGTCGCAATTGATCGGCATGCGATTGCCGGGCCGCGACAGCGTGTGGGCCAGCATCGCCATGGATTTCCGAAAGCCCCTGTTCGTGAACCAGCCGGCCCAGGTGGAAGGCACCGTCGCCGAGGTGTCTGCATCCACCGGCATGGTGGTGCTCAACCTCGTGGTTCGCGCCTACGGCAAGGTACTGGCCAAAGGCCGGGCGGAGGTGCTCCTTGTCTCCTGACACCCGCCCCCATTTTCTCGTTTCCGGCGGCTCAGGCGGCATCGGGGCTGCCACGTGCCATGAACTTGCCGCCCGCGGATACGTGCCCATCGTGGGTTACCACCGCAATGCGGACGCCGCCCGAGCGGTGGCCGAGCGCACGGGCGGTTTCGCCCTGGCACTCGATCTTTCCGACGAGGCCGCCATCACGGCCGCGGCCGAACGCCTCGAAGCCCTGCCACGCCTGGCCGGCGCGGTATTGGCCGGTTCGCCGCCGCTTGCACTCACACCGTTCGGCAAGATCACGCCGGAGGACATGCTCGCGCAATGGCAGGTCAATGTGATGGGCCCCCAGCGCCTCATCGCGGAACTCGTGCGGCGCTGCTTCCGCAAGCACAAGCAAGGCAGTGTGGTTGGCGTGCTGACCCAGGCCATGGGTGGCGGCGTTGACGGCATCGAAGGCGCCTCGTCCGGCATGGGGGCCTATGTCATCGCCAAGCACGGCCTCGCCGGCGTCCTCGCGATGGCCGCAGCCGATTACCCCTGGCTGCAGGTGCGCGCCGTCAAACCCGGCTACACCGAAACCCGCATGCTGGAGGCATTCGACGAACGCTTCCTCAACATGCAACGCGAAAAGGCGCCGTTCTCGACCCCCGAGAGCGTGGCCTCCCTCATCATCGAAGCAGCGACAGAGACCCGAACATGAGCAACACGCTGTACGCCCAACTCGCCTGGTTGCCACCTGCACCGGAAGACTTCTCCGCCCAGGTGCGCGCACTGCAGACCATGGAGGCCGGCCTCGGCGCCGCCCTGCAACGCCTGGCCAACCACCGTCTCGATGAAAACCAGCTGAACAAGCTCGCCAAGGCGATCGACAAGGCCCGCGAGGCCGAGCGCCCCCTGGCACCGCTCATCCCGTTCCGCCTCGGGCTCGTCAGCAACGCCACCTCGCACTTCATCGTGCCGGCACTCATCGCCACTGCCGCGCGGCACGGTATCGCGCTCGAATGCATCGAAGCCGAGTACGACCAGGTCATGCAAACGGCCCTGTCGCCCGACTCGCCCATCAACCGGGCCCGATGCGATGCGGTGCTGATCGCGCTCGACCATCGCGGCCTTCCGCTCATGCCGACCCCTGGTGATGAAGAGGCGGCACGCCATTGCGTCGACGCCGCCCTGGCCCACCTCAACACGATCCGGGACGGCATTCGAAAGAACGGCCAGGCCATTTCCATCCTGCAAACGATCCCCCGCCCGGTGGAGTCATCCTTTGGCAGCTTCGACCTCGCGCTCGCAGGCACGCCCCGTGCGCTGATCGACGACCTCAACCGCGCCGTCGGACGCAGCGTCTTCGGCAGCGAGGATTTGCTGTTCGATGTGGCCCATCTTGCCGAAACCGTGGGCCTGGCCGATTGGCACGACACCACCTTGTGGAACATGGCGAAGCTCCCGTTCGCCAACGCCTTCCTGCCGCTCTATGCAGACCACGTCTGTCGCCTGATCGCCGCGCTGCGCGGCAAGAGCCGCAAATGCCTCATCCTCGATCTCGACAATACCGTCTGGGGTGGCGTGATCGGTGACGACGGCCTGGAAGGCATCGTGATCGGCCAGGGTGACGCCACGGGCGAAGCCCACCTGGGCGTACAACGCACGGCGCTGGCACTGCGCGACAGGGGCATCGTGCTCGCGGTGTCCAGCAAGAACACCGACGAGGTGGCCCGCCGCCCGTTCCGCGAACACCCCGAGATGCTCCTGCGCGAGGATCACCTCGCCGTGTTCCAGGCCAACTGGAACGACAAGGCCACCAACATCCAGGCCATTGCCTCGGAGCTGTCGCTGGGGCTGGACGCCATGGTCTTCCTTGACGACAACCCCATGGAACGCGACCTGGTGCGCCGCATGCTGCCCCAAGTGGCCGTGCCCGAGCTGCCGCCCGACCCGGCACTGTACGCCCGCACGCTGCTCGCCGCGGGCTACTTCGAGGCCATCACGTTTTCCGCGGAAGACCGCCAGCGCGCCGCGTTCTACCAGGACAACGCTCGCCGCGTGACCCTGCAAAAGCAGGCCGGTGACCTGGACGCCTACCTGATGTCGCTCGACATGCGCATGACCCTGCAGCCGTTCGACGAAACAGGCCGCGCTCGCATTGCACAGCTCATCAACAAGTCCAACCAGTTCAACCTGACGACGCGCCGTTACACCGAGGCCGACGTTGCCGCCGCCCAGGCCGACCCCAACGCATTCTCCTTGCAGGTGCGCCTGGCCGACACATTCGGGGACAACGGCATGATCAGCGTGCTGCTGTGCCGCCGCAGCGGCGACGACTGGGACATCGACACGTGGCTGATGAGCTGCCGCGTGCTGGGCCGCAAGGTGGAGCAGGCCGTTCTGCAGGAGCTCGTGGACCAGGCGCGGCAGCGCGGCATCCGCCGCCTCATCGGCACCTACCTGCCCACGGAGAAGAACAAGCTGGTGGAGGACCACTACGCCAAGCTCGGCTTCACGAAGGTGGAAGACCTCCCCAACGGCGGCACGGCATGGTCACTGGACGTGGACGCTGCGCAGACCGTTGCATTGCCGATCACCATCGAGCGCATCGGGTTCGGCGCGGTGGAGGCCACCGAAGCGGCCTGACACCAGGCGGGGCGCCGGGGCGCCCACACGGGCGCCCTGGCCGACGCCGCACGCGACGGCGTCGATTTCAATCAGCGAATCACACGCAAACGAACAAGCGCCTTGCGCAACGCTTGCGGTCGTGCCCCCGGCGCGAAGCGCCAGAGGATCAGCGTGCGCGCCAGCGAGGCCGGCGCAAAGGCCACCAGCGTGGACCACGCCACCAGCACGAGGCGGCCCTTGCCGGACACCCCTTGGGGCCACGTCGCCGCCCGGAGCGCATCCCGCACCACCTTCCAGCCTGCATCGCCGGCGATCGGGTGCAGCTGGGGCGCCAGGCGCAACGATGCCAGCCGATACGGCAGGTACGACAGGCTGCGGTTCAGCGCCGCGTCCTTCATGTCGAGCCCCGCGCTTCGGGCCACACGCTGCGCATAGGCAAACCGTGCCTGGGTGCGACTGACCTCACGGGCGAACTTCGGGCCATCCACCTCGGACATGGCGCCGTCGTTCTTGCCATGCACGCGGTACGACACCAGCGGCTCCGGAATCGTGATCACATCGCCGAGAAACGGCGCTGCCGCCAGCGGACCAGAATCAGCGATCTTGCCGTTGCTGTCGTCCTGGGGAAAGATCTTTGCAAGAAAGGCCCGAGCGTACGCATTGCCCGAACCCGGCGGCGTGGGATAGGCGCTCGTGGTCAGTGACCATCGGGTGATCTCCTCAGGCGTCGGCGTGACCGCCGGATACTGAGGGAACACGCCCCCCAGCGGCCGTCCGTGTGCATCGATGCTGCGCATCTGGAACTGCACCTTGCTGACGCCAGGACGCCACACGGGCGCCAGCGCTCGCACGATGCTCGGGCTCAGCACGTCATCGGAATCGAGCAGGAAGACCACCTCACCGCGCGCCCGTTCGAAGCCGGTGTTGCAGGCGGCCAACTGGCCTGCATTGGGCTGGAACACGGCCTCGATGCGATTGCCGTAGCGGGCGATCACCTGACGAGAGCCGTCGGTGGAACCGTCATCCACCACGACGACCTGCACATGCGGCCAATCGAGCGCCAGCGCGCTGTCGATCGCGGCGCCGATGAATGCCTCATAGTTGTAATTGGGAATGACGACGGAAACGAGCGCGTTCGGATCGAGCATGGGTCAGGGATCAGGCCGCAGACAGGGGGGCCGACGAACGGCGGAACCGTTTGAACACCTCGGCACGATTGAAGCGCAACTGCACGAGTGCGCGAGCGAAGGCACGAGGCGATGCGGCCAGCGCGGTGGCCCAGGCCAGGTGCGCCAGGCGTGCCTTCATGCGCAGCGGCCGGCCGAGCAACAGCGCAACCGACTTGCGCCACAACGACATCACGCTGTCACGCGCATCATCGGCATACTGCCCGCCCAGTTTCTTGACCATCAACCGGTAGTTCAGGAACACGAGCTCGCGGTCGAGCAGGTTGCCTTCCGGCAGCGTCGCCCCGACCCGGCGGGCGTGCTCGCGCAGTGCGTCGAATTCGCTGCGCCGCAGCGCGATCTGCTTGGCGAATCGCAGGTCCATGCGATTCGCAGCCGTGTTGTGATAGCTCTGGTTCTGGGTATGCAGCCGGTACTGCCCCAGCACGCGCGGCACCACCACGACGGCACCGTACAAGGGCGCGACGGTGTTGAGCAGACCGTCCGGAGCGGACTTGACCGACAGCGGCATCACGGCCTCGAGAAATTCCCGTCCGTAGGCATTGCCAGTGCACACCGGCCACACATAAGTGCCATGGCGCGCGAACTCGTCGCGCACGGCGCCGGCGTCATACCCGTCCGGGTAATTGCAGAACACGCGGCCAGTCCAGTCGCCCGCGCCGTCGATGACCTTCAGCTCGTATTGCAGCTTGGCGGCACCGGTTTGCCAGCGTGCCACCACCTCGGCGATGGCATCCGGTTCGAGCACGTCGTCCGCGTCGAGAAACAGCACCACATCACCGCGCGCTTCCGCATAGCCGCGATTGAACGCAGCCACGTGACCGGCATTGTCCTGATGAAAGTAGCGCACACCGGGGAACGAATGGATCACCGCGGCAGAGCCGTCGGTGGACCCGTCGTCGACCACGATCACCTCGAGCGGAGCGACCCGCTGCCGCCGCACGCTCTCAAGCGCCAGGCCGACATACTTCTCGTAGTTGTAGCAAGGAATCACCACGCTGACGGTGGGTCCGGTGGCAGTACTCATCCGTAGGGATCTTTCTCGTCGAATTGCATCGTGGTCATCGGCATCGTGCTGCCCTGGAAGCGGCGCATCCGCTCGCTGCCCGGGTGAGGCCACAGCGACAGCAACACGTAGATGAGCAACACGTTCTCGGGTGTCAACAGATGCCCGCCTTGCACGAGCCAGCAGAAGAACAGCGTCGCGCGGACCTGCACGGGCGCATGCGACCGGCTCATCGCATAGAGCATCAGCCCCAGGCACGCTGAAAAACCGATCAAACCGTATTCGTAGAGCAACTTGGCCCAAGTGGGATCATGGAACTCATACGTGCGCCCTGCATGAAAAATCGTGCCGGGGCCGTGCCCCACGAAGGCCGTCCATGCATCGGAATCGATCAATTCCCTGATCAGCCGCATGGGTGCCACGTAGCGGATGTAGCCGCTGCTGCTTTCGGAACTGAATTCGTTGACACGGCCCAGCGTGAACGACAGGTTCAGCGCGTCACCGAAGAGCAACACGAGGACGAGGCCCACGACCACGATGATGCCGATGCGCACGGCCGTCTTGAAACCGAACGGAAACATCAGGCCGAAGCCGAGCGCCAGCAAGCCCGTACCGGAGTACGACAGCATGAGCCCCACGGTGAAGACGCCCATGCGCGCCCACCGCTTGAACATCGCCATTTCACAAATCAGTGCGAATGCCATCAAGAACGAAAACGCCGAGGGCTCGCGCAGGAAAAAGCCGTTCGACTTGTAGGCAGAACCGGTGTAGATGGCCGAGTTGGCAAGAATGTCCGTGCTCAACGCTTTCGGAATCAGCGGGCTGAAGTCGAACAACCATGGCGGGTTGAACACGAATTGCAGGCAGAACTGAAAAATGCCGACGAACGCCACGAACAACGCGAGGTTGCTGAAGGCACGCATCGTCCAGGTCCAGGCCTCGCGCGACAGCTCGAATGGCCTGAGCAGGAACATGAACGGCAAGTACAGCGCCGCCAGCAGCAGCAGCGACGCGAAGGACCCATCGCGCTCATGGCCCAGGTTCAGGTTGGCCGACAGGCTCACCGCCCCCACCGCCACGAACAAGGTGTACAGGATGAGCCCGGGCAGATCGAGATTGAAACGCCCCTTCGCCAGCCCGACGAAGATCATGATGTAGATCACCGGCACGCCGAAATTGAGCCCGTACGAGCCGATGTTCAGGCCGAAGCGGGTCAACAGGATGAGCGACACCATCGTCAATACGATGCCCACGCGCATGGCGCGCGGAAGCACCTCCGGCGCCTGCTCCGGCTGAACTTCCTCTACCCACTCCAGTGGCCGCGGCTCGTCGCTGCCACCCAGAAAGCGGGGCTGCGACATGTGCACGGACATGGTGGAACTCATTTTTTCTGCCACACGCGAATGTAGTCAACCTTCAACCGCGCGGGGAACACCGTGCTGTCGTCGGGCGGGCCAGGCCACTTGCCTCCCACCGCGAGATTGATGAGCACGTGCGCCGGACCGGCATCCCGGCCGTTGTCGTGCTCCCACGCATACGACCGGTCCACCACCAGCACATCATCGACGAAGTGCTTCACCCGGTCTTCGGTCCATTCGACCGCGAACGTGTGAAACCCATCGGCGAAATCGGTGCCAGCCGATCGGTACGAACCGAATTTGTCGAGACGGGTGGCCTCGGTCTTCGTCTTGCGCGGCCCCTTGCCGTGAACGTAATGAAAACTGTTCCGTGTGCCATCGCGACCGTTGTCGACGATCTCCATGATGTCGATCTCAGGCGGCCAGACCTTGTCTTCCGGGTTGAGCCAGAACGCCGGCCACAGGCCGCGACCTCGCGGCACCTGCACACGAGCCTCGATGTACCCGTACTGACCCGTCCATTTCGAACGCAACATGCCGCTCTCGATGCCGCCGGGCTTCAAGCCACCCACCACCTTCGCGACCAGCGACAAGCCTCCGTCCTCGAACTGGTGGTTGTCATTGTCACGATACCGCTGCCACTCGTCGTTCAGGCGATCGAGCTTGCCGTCCTCGTAGATGAAGCGCGTGTGGAATTCGCGCTTCAGAGCGGCCATGTCGCGGATTGATGAACGGAAATCCCAATTCTTCACGAGCCGATAGCCCTGCCCTTCGATGGCCTTGGGCACTGGCGTTTCAGCCGCGGCAGGCAAGGCCAGCACCGACACGAGCGCACAGGCCAATGCAGAACGGAGCGAAGTCAGGATGCTCATGTGCGTGTCGACGGGCTGAGGCGCTTGGCGCGGGATTGCATTGTGCTTTCGTACAACGCGCGGGTCTGTTGGCCGATGGCCGTCCAGCTGTCAGATGCAAGAGGCTCGGCGCCGCTCGGGCGGGCTTCGATGGCGTGGCCCAGCGCATCGGCAAGCGCGGTCACATCGCCCACGGGGATCAGCCGCCCGTCGAGCTCTTCGCGCATGTCCTCCGCGAAGATGCCCACCCGGCTGGCGATCATCCACTTCGAAAACGCCTTCGTCAGGAAGTAGACCCCGCTCGCGTCGATCTGGTGGTAGGGAAAGACGAAACAATCGGCCTGCGCGAACAGCAGCGCCATTTCTTCCTCGCTCTGCCGGCGCGCGCGGATCTCGATCACACTGCCCAGATCGAGCTCGGCGATCCGGGCCTCGATGGGCGCCATGTCCATGCGCGGCCGGCCAGCCACGATGAGCCGGGTCTTCAATCGGGTGGCGGCCGGCAGCGAGGCCAGGGCCTCGACGAGAAGATCAAGGCCCTTGTAAGGCTTGATCTCGCCGAACAGCACGAACGTCCAGCGAGGGTCCCGCTGGGCGATGCGTTCAGGCGTGGGCGGCTCCACCTGCAGGCGCAACGGACCATGCGGAATCACCTGCACCTTCTCGGCCGGTACGCCGCGATCGATCAGCGTCTGCCGCCCTGTGCGCGTGTGGACGATCAGCCGGTCGGCCTGGCGGATGGGCCAATCGAAACCGAGGTTCTGAAACCAGGAGATGCGCTCCCCATTGAACGCAACCGTGTCGTGCACCGTGAGCACCACCGGGCGGAACAGGCGGATCAGCGCAATGGCGATGCCATCGAGTGGTGGCACGACGGTCCACTGAAAGTGCACCACATCAGGCTTGCGTGCGATCACACGCGCAACCAATCCGCACAAACCGGCGATGTGGGACAAGCCTTTTGCCACGGCCCGCAGCTTCTTCGGCAGAGACAAGGCCTCATCCACGCGGCGGTAGAAGAAGGCGTCCACGCGCTCGATCGGGATTTCCTGGCGGTCGTTCCGCCGCTGAGGTCGCGTTGCCCACATGGGGTCCACACCGGCCGCCACGAGACCCGATGTCAGGGCCGCGTCGTAAGGCGCGGTAAACAAGGACGGATCCACCAGCAGCGCCTCAATGGGCTTTTCGCGTGCCTCAATCATGGGAGGCTCCGACGGCGGCACCGTCCCACAAGGGGATGGCCTTTTCGGGCTGCCACACGGATTCCCGCAGCGACAGCATGCCCTGGAAGAAGCCAAGGGCCCAGGCTGTGTGCATGACGAACGCGGAGGGGCCTGCCAACAGGCCGCACAAGGAGCGGTGACGCGCGGCAAGCCCCACCGATACCGCCAGCAACACGGTGGCATAGGCCGCGGGCCACAGCATCAACCAAGGCAGCCAAGCGGCCAACAGCAGCGCCACACCGGACAGTGCCACGTGCAATGGCACGGCGAGTTGGCGCGCCCTCATCGAACCGGGATGGCGCCGGACCGTGCGCGATCGGCCACGGCCATAGCCCGCATACTGCTTCCACAAACCGCTCAATGTGTTGCGCGGATGGTATTCGAGACGAACGTCTGCATCGAGATAGATCTTCGAGCCCAAGGCGCGCTGACGGCAATCGAGCTCAGCGTCTTCATTGTGAGTGAAGGTCTCGTCATAGCCCCCGGCACGGCGAAACGACGCCATGCGGAACGCCGCGTGATGCCCGTGATCGACGAACCCGCTGCGCCGCCCGCCGCGATGGGCCGAGCCTCCCGATCCCACCGGCGTGTCCGACACCCAGGCGGTGGCGCGCTGCACACATCCGTGCCCCACCGAGTCCATCGGCACGACGACCGCGTCCGCACCGGAACGGTCGAGCGATTCGACCAGCTTGCGAACAAACCCGGGCGGATAAACGGCGTGGGCGTCACAACGGATCAACACATCGGCGTCGCGGCCTAGCGTGGCGGCCGCGAGGTTCACCGCGGCACTTTGAATGCGCTTCGGGTTGTGCAGCAGGTGCACGCCAGGGTGGGCTGCAACCCGGTCGGCGGTGCCGTCGGTACTGCCGCCGTCGGCCACGACGAACGTGGCCTTGGCATCACGGGGAAGGTCCTGCGAAAGGGCAGTCAACACACCGTCGATCGTGCGGGCCTCGTTCAGCGTCGGAATGACGATCAGAATGGTACGGGTCATTCAGTGCGCCGCTTCAATACTCGTTGAACATGACACCGGCAAGCTTGGTCGGCGTCTTGTTGATGGCACTGATCAGCTTCTGCGTGGGTTTCACGCGCGTCTTGCCGGGTCGCGTGAGCACGAGCGCGGCACCGCACTTGGATGCCACCACCCGCGCATCGGCGCCATGCGCGTCGGCCGGTGTGTCCACCACCACATGGTCGAACTTGCTGAGCAGCTCCTGCATCAACAGGCCGAAGCCTGCGCGCTGCACCAGTTCAAGAGGGTTCGGGGGGGTGGTGCCCACAGGCAGCACATGCAGCGACGGCAGGTCGCGCACCTGGTGAATGACGTTCGCTTCGGCGCGGCCAGCCAGGATGCCGCTCAGACCTGCCTGGTTCGGCACGCCGAACAACTGGTGCTGCCGAGGTGTGCGCATGTCGGCATCCACCAGCAGCGTGCGACCGCCGAGCTGGCTGAACGTGATGGCCATGTTGCTCGCGAAAAAGCTCTTGCCGTCCCCGCTGTCCGGACTCAAGACAGCCAACGCACGGCGTGGCTTGTCGCCCGCCATGACGCCCATCATCAACTGGCTGCGCACCTCCCGGAAAACCTCGGCCTGATCACAGAATGGGTCGATCGCGGCGACCAGCTCCTCATGGAACTGCACCGTTTCGCCAGCGGCATACGGGTAGTGGAACTGCTGAGACAGGGCCCAGAGAACATCGTCACGCGTGGCCAGCTTGAGCGCCACGGCCGCCTCGCCGAAGCGAAGGTTGTGATGCAGCTGGTGGTGCAGGATTTGTTCGACCTGCTGTTCGGACAGGCCCCGCGCTTCCCGAATGTAATCACCGATATGGCGATCGAGCACCTGTGGCGCGATGTCCTGGGTGCTCGGCCGGGCATCATGCGGCGAAAACGAGGAAGTGACGAACGAAGGCGGAGGAATACGGCGGTTCATGGGATCCGATCGAATCGAAAGTTCACTTGGCCAGACGCGGCGCGTTGCTGCCTAGCAGCCCGCCCTTGGACAGACCGAGCCGGAGGCGGCCATTGGGCCGGGTGGCGTCGTGAACAGGCAGCGCCCCGAGAAGAGGCTGCCGGAGGTATGCGATGACGTCGTCCTCGGTACGAAGGCGCTGGTCGAGCGTCTCGCGCACGATCACCGTGGCGAGCGCCAGAAGCGTGCCCACCACGAGCGCGATGGCGAGATTGATCTTGGTGCGCGGCGACGACGGTTCGAGGGGCAAGGAGGCATTCTTCAGCACCGACACGTTGGTCTGCGTGGTCTGGCTTTCCATTGACGTCTGGTTCATGCGCGCCGACACCGCGTCGTAGGCACGCTGCGCGTTTTCGACATCCCGCACCAGCACGGCGGCCTCGTCACGCTGCCCCTTGAGCATCATCATCTTGGCGCGCTGCTCTTCCACCGAAGCACGCAGCTGGGCAAGGCGCTGCTGGTTGATCGCATTGTTGGCCGTCACCGAGCCGCTGACCCGGCGGGTCTCGGAATCGATCTTCTGGCGAAGCTGCGCGATGCTGGCCTTGGTCTCCAGCACCTGGGGATGTTGGTCGCCGAACTTGGAGCTCATTTCATCGAGGCGGGCTTCCTGGCGAGCGAGGTCCCCTTTCAGCGACGAGATGAGTGCGTTGTTGAGCACCTCGCTCATCTGGTTCGGGTTGCCGCCCATTTGGCCTTCCCGGCCAGCCGATTCATTGGCGACTGCCTGCAGTGCGACCAGCTGACTCGTCAGTTCGGTGAGCCTGCTGTTCTCGACGTCGAGACGCTCATCCGTCGCCATCAGCCCCTTTTGCTGCTGGAAGGCAGACAGCTTGCTCTGCGCAGCCTCGAGCGCGTCCCGCGACTGCTTCAGGCGTTCATCGAAGAAGCTGCTGTATTGCTTGGCAGGCTCGACGCGCAAGTCGAGGGTGGTGTTCACATAAGCCGTGACGAACGCATTGGCCACGGCTGCGGCCTGCTTGGGGGTCTTGGCCGTGTACGTCACCGCCAGCACGTTCGATTCACGGCCGGGCCGCACATCGAGACCCGCCAGCAGCAGCTCGGCCAGCCAGGCGTTGTAGTCCCCGACCCCCAGCGTGGCTTCGCGCCAGATCTGCTGCAGGTTGGGGTCCTTGTCGAGCCCCAGCAAACGGATCGCGCGCAACGCCACCCGCTCGCTGCGGAAGACATCGGCCTGCGTCGCCATGTACCCCGACGAATTGGCCCCCGGCAACACGACGCCCGCGATGGGATCGGGCGACTTCACATCAAGCACCACGCTGGCCGTTGCCGAGTACTTCTTGGGGAGCAGTTCGTTCGCCAGCACGGCCAATGCACCAGCGCAGCTCAGCACCAGCACAAAAGAGATCCAGCGTGCCCTAAGGACGATTAGTAATTGCGTCAGCGACATGTAATTCCTACCTCTTTGATCGGCACATTCTTCCAGCCATATCCAAGAAACAAACACACGGGCGTAAACCCTGAGATTCGACGATTTCTTTTCATGAGTTTCTATGAAGCGGTCGCGGTTGCCACCCCCCCGAACGAATGCTGCACCGCCGCATTGGCACAGGAGTTGCACTCGAAGACGTCATCGAACGTGAAGGAGTTCCAGATGGTCCCGACCGCAGCACACGAGCTATTGCTAGCAATGCGCAGGCCAAAGTCAGGCCGCTCGCACGCGCTGACCGAACAATTCAACCTCCGCATGAACCAGTTGGCTGCTGCCGTGCTGTTGCTGCTCCTCGGTCCGCTGATGCTCGTGATCGCCGTGATGATCATGCGCAAGGACGGTGCACCCGTCCTCTTCGGTCACTATCGGGTGGGTCACCAGGGGCGGCTGTTCCGCTGCCTGAAATTCCGCAGCATGTTCCGCAACTCCGAACAGATGCTGTCGGACATCCTCGCCACCGACCCGGCCGCCCGCGCCGAATGGGAGCGCGACCAAAAGCTCACGAACGATCCACGCATCACCCCCATCGGAAACTTTCTGCGCCGCACGAGCCTCGATGAACTGCCTCAGCTCATCAACGTGCTTCGCGGTGAAATGAGCCTCGTCGGGCCACGCCCCATCACCGTCGGGGAGCTCACGCGCTACGGTCGCGTGCGCTGGCATTATCTGAGCGTTCGTCCGGGCATGACCGGTCTTTGGCAAGTCAGCGGCCGCAACAACACGAGTTATGCCGAACGGGTCGCGCTCGACGAAGCCTACATTGACAGCCGATCGCTGATGGGTGACATCACGATTCTGTTCAAGACCGTCAAGGTCGTGCTCGCCCGCGACGGCGCGCGTTGATCCCCGCTTTTGCAGCCCGGCGGGGCCGGGCTTTCCGTATTTCACCATTCGCCCCCAAGGAGTCAGGGATGGACAGGGCCCACGCAGCCATCGTGCTCGCCGATGAATCCGTGCTGCATGTGGTCGGCAAATTGACCGAATCGGCATTCGCGTTTGTCAGCAGCACCAGCCAGGCGCTGGGGGACAACGGCGTGCCTCAGACCGTCATCCTCATCGAGGAGCCACCGAACCCGACGATGCTGGCAAAGTTCCACCCGGCCGTCCGGCTGGAACTGCCCGCGGCCAACGCCGGCCCGGTCGCCCGCTTCAAGCACGCCGTGCGCGTGTTGTGCCGGGAGGCAGCGGCGCGTCCGGTGGCTGCCATTCATTTGCACGGCCTGCTGCCATCCGCGGTCGCGGTGTATGCCGCATGGTTTTGCGGCTTGTCGCCCAAACGCTTTTTGCTGCCGCATGGCTCCCGCCTGCTCGGTGTGCTGCGCGGCGCAAGCGCCCTCATCCCGATGACACGTCATCCGGCGCTGCCTGCCCCTGCCGGCACGCCACCGGCCGAGGCCGATCCTGAGCATCCGATCGCACTGGTGGAACACCGGGTCGATGCCCGGTTCTTCGGTGTGGAACGCCATGAGTCACCCCGCCCGTTGGTCGTGGCCGGCAACCTGTCGGCCGACGATCCGATGGGAGCGGCCCAGTTCGCGCAACTGGCGGTGCTCTTCGGCGAAGAATCTATGGCGATGGCGCTCAATTTCAACTGGGTGGGGCGTGTGGGTGCGGAATCCAGGGCCCGTTTGAAAGCCGCGAACGTCGGCATCTTCGACGACCTCGACGTGCACGGCCGGGCTGACAAGCTCGCCGACGCCTGGATCTACGTTGCCTACGCCACCACCTCCCAGGATTTTCCGTTGCTGCTCGCCGAAGCCATGGCGCTCGGCCTGCCGTGCGTGGCCTGGGACACCCCCCAGACGCGCCAGGTGTTGCGCCACGGCGAAACAGGCTTGTTGTGCAACTCGCCGAGCCAATTGCTCACCAGCATCGCGCAATTGATCGACTCTCCTGAACTGCGGCGCAACATGGGGCGCAGCGCTCAGGAAGACGCCGCACGCCGGTTCCATCCAGCCCAACTGCGGGATCTGTTGCAAAGTCCGGCCTGAGGTCTGGGGCAACATGGCGGCCATGCCGCCATGCCCTGGCACGCTGTAGACGACCCTTTGGCGCCTCCAAAGTGCTCGGCACCGCCTCGATGAGCGAATCAGCGATACGGAACACTGGCCTATCATCACAGGCATGAGCAGCCTGCATGCCATTCCTGGTCGCACCAAAAAGTTGCCGCCCCTGCGGGTAGGCGTGGGAGGACCGGTTGGTTCCGGCAAAACCACCCTCGTGGAAATGCTGTGCAAGGCCATGCGTTCGCAGTACGACCTCGTGGTGGTCACCAACGACATCTACACGAAGGAGGACCAGCGTTTGCTCACGGTGGCCGGCGCGCTGGAGGCCGACCGCATCGTCGGCGTCGAAACAGGCGGTTGCCCGCACACAGCGATCCGCGAAGACGCCTCCATCAACCTGGAGGCCGTGGACCGCATGCTCGAGAAATTCCCGAACGCCGACATCGTGTTCATCGAGTCTGGCGGGGACAATCTCGCGGCCACCTTCAGCCCCGAACTGAGCGACCTGACGATCTACGTGATCGATGTCGCCGCCGGGGAGAAGATTCCTCGCAAAGGCGGGCCGGGCATCACGAAAAGCGACCTGTTCGTGATCAACAAGACCGACCTGGCTCCCTACGTGGGCGCAAGCCTCGACGTGATGGCCACCGACACCATCCGCATGCGTACTGGCACGAACGGCCTGCGCCCGTTCGTGATGACGAACCTCAAGACCCTCGCGGGCTTGAGCGACGTGGTGGCGTTCATTGAAACGAAGGGGCTGCTGAGATAGGGCACGGTGAACCCGAGACAGCCGCCTGGCGGCGCCCCGGGCCTGCGGTCAATGGACCGACCCGAGGCTGCGCAGCGCGCTCACCGCCCCGGCACCCACCGACGCCCCGAACCGTTTGGCCAGACGCTCGGCAACATTCTCCTTCGGCGTGTAGTCAATGATCTCCGCCGCTTGAACCACTTCGCGGGCCACGTAATCAAGGCTGCCGAAGTGATCGGCCAGCCCCATCGCGACGGCCTGCTCGCCGTTCCAGTAGAGACCCGAGAAGGTGTCAGCGGTGATCTTGAGGCGTTTGCCGCGTCCTTGCTTCACGACGTCGATGAACTGCTGATGGATCTGGTCGAGCATCACCTGGGTGTACGCCTTTTGTTTGTCGGTCATCGGTGAGAACGGATCACCGATGCCCTTGTTCTGGCCGGCCGTCAACAGCCGGCGCTCAATGCCGAGCTTGTCCATCGTGCCGGTGAAACCGAAGCCGTCCATCAGCACGCCGATGGAGCCGACAATGCTGGCCTTGTCCGTGTAGATCTCGTCGGCCGCGACAGCGATGTAGTAGGCGCCCGATGCACACGCCTCTTCGATCACCGCGTAGACCTTTTTCTTGTGCAGCGCTTTCAGGCGGTGGATTTCATCGTTGATCAGACCGGCCTGCACCGGGCTGCCGCCGGGAGAATTGAATCGCAGCACCACCGCTTGAGCGCCTTCGTCCTCGAAAGCCGCACGCAGCGCAGCCACCACATTTTCGGCACTCGCTTCGGCGTCGGGCGAGATTTCCCCGCGAACTTCGACCAGCGCCGTATGAGGCCCGCTCGGCACGGACGTGGTGTTGCGGGCGGCGAGCGACGCCCAGACGGCCAGCGCGAACAAGCCGACCCACATGAGGCGGAAGAAGATTCGCCACCGGCGCTCACTGCGACGATCGCGAAGGAACTCGCGGGCCAGTTGTTCGAGAGGGCCGCTCCAGGCCGGTGCGGCAACGGATTGCGAGGGCTGGGAAGTTTGGGAAGGGGTGGCTGGGGTAGGAATCTCGTCTTGCGAATTCATGAAAGTCTTTCAGGTGCCCTGCACGGGGGATGCACCGGGTTCGTCGTTCACGGGGCGCGTGTCCCGAGAAGGATACCAATACACCCGACCGTTGCGCTCCTCGACCCGCAGCGCCGTCAAACTGCCCCGTCCGCACGGACCGCCGGCACATCGGCCCGTGCGCGGCTCGTATTCGGCGCCGTGTATCGAGCAGATGATGAACTCGCGGTCGCGGTCCAGAAACTCGCCCTCTTGCCAGTCCATCTCCGTGGGCACGTGCAAGCAACGGTTCAAGTAGGCCACGACGCGGCCGTCGAAGCGCAACGCGAAGGCGCGGGCCGGTTGGCGAAAATGCACGACGTCGAAGACGACAGCCCTGCCCCGCTC
Source organism: uncultured Rhizobacter sp. (assembly GCA_966212105.1). Classification (GTDB taxonomy): domain Bacteria; phylum Pseudomonadota; class Gammaproteobacteria; order Burkholderiales; family Burkholderiaceae_C; genus Rhizobacter. The sequence goes on along the minus strand of CBIHPH010000033.1, from coordinate 2,714 downwards.
GACCAGGTCCTCGGCCTCGCAGAGGAACCGGCCAGTCTCGTCCGGGATGTGGTCATCCATGGGCAACAAGCCAGGCATGGAGGTCGGCGACCGAATGGGCCACGTGCAGCGTCTGGTAGGCCTCGAACGTGGCTGGTTCGTGCGCGCCGTAACTGACTCCGACGCTCGCGGTGCCGGCATTGCGCGCCATCTCGAGGTCGTGCGTGGTATCGCCGATCATCAGTGTGCGGGAGGGGTCGACGCCGAATTCACGCATCAGCTCGAGAAGCATCTGCGGGCTCGGTTTCGAGGCGGTCTCGTCGGCAGTGCGACTGCCGTCGAACAAGCCGCGCAACGCGACGGTTTCCAGTGCTTCATCGAGTCCGCGGCGTGATTTGCCGGTGGCCACGGCGAGCCAGTGATTGCGCGCTTTGAGCGCCTGCAGCATGGCAACGACGCCGTCGAACAACACGATCTCATGCTGTCGTGCCAGGAAATGCCCGCGAAACCGGTTGCCCAGTTCCGTGTAGCGCTCACGCGACAGTGCGGGCACGACCTGCCCCAAGGCTTCGCCCAGGCCCAAGCCGATGACGTAGCTTGCATCTCGATCGCTCGGCACGGGCAGGCCCAGGTCTGCGCAAGCCGACTGGATGCATTGCACGATCAAGGTGGTCGAATCGAACAACGTGCCATCCCAGTCGAAGGCAATGAGGTCGAACTGGCGTGGGCGAATCATGGTGTCAGCGCTTCGACAAGTTTCAGGCATTCGGAGGGCAAGGGTGCAGCCAATTCGATCGTCTCACCTGTGGCAGGGTGATCGAACCGAAGGCGACGTGCGTGCAAAAACATGCGATCGAACTTGTGTCCCGGCAAGGCCTCCCCGCGGGCAAGTGCCTTGTTGACTGCAAAGTCGCCGTATTTCTCGTCACCGGCGATCGGGTGCCCTTCATGGGCGAGGTGAACACGGATCTGGTGGGTGCGGCCGGTCTTGATGGTCACGTCCAGCAGCGTGAACTCCGTGAAGCGAGCAACCACCTTCACCAGCGTGATGGACCGGCGACCATCGTCGTGGTCGGCGTCAACGGCCCGCACGCGGCGCTCGCCGTCGGCCGTCAGGAATTTGTGCAGCGGTACATCGATCACCTTCAAGCGCTCAGGCCACGTGCCGTTCACCAAGGCGGCGTAGGTCTTGCCGGTTTCGCGGCTGCGGAATTGCTCTTGCAGCGCCACGAGGGCAGAACGCCGCTTGGCGATCAGCAGCAAGCCCGAAGTTTCCTTGTCGAGCCGGTGCACGAGTTCGAGGAACTTGGCTTGAGGCCGGGCGCGGCGCAATTGTTCGATGACGCCGGAGCTGACCCCGCTGCCGCCATGCACCGCCACGCCTGCCGGCTTGTTGACGGCGAGCAGATGGTCATCCTCGAACACGACCGGAAATTCGCGGGCGGGCGCAACCGGCGCATTCCCCCGGTCGGCCACGCGCACGGGCGGCACCCGTACCAAGTCGCCCACCTCAAGGCGAGTGTCGGCCGCCGCTCGCCCTTTGTTGACGCGGACCTCGCCCGATCGGATCACGCGGTAGACGTGGGTCTTGGGCACGCCCTTGAGCAGCTTCAGCAGAAAATTGTCGAGGCGCTGGCCCTGTGCGCCTTCGTCCACGACGATGTTGAGCACCGACGGTTTGACGCTTGCCGGCGCCGGCGGTTTGGCCTCTATAATGCGATGCACCACGTTATCGTCGTAAGTGTTTGATTTTCCAGAGTTTAACGTCGCACCTGCGGCGTAACGCGGCGGCCGAAGAGTAATTCGGCCATCAGGTGATGCAACGTGCCCGGTGCGCGACAGGCCTTGTCCCCATGTGACAAGGCGGCGCGAGGCCCGGCGCGGCAGAGAAACAAGAACGAACCCCTGCAAAAAGGTTTTCAGGCGGCAGACAGCGGACCCGAGGCGACACCGAAGTTACGGTAGCGCCTCAGCAAGTTCCGGCGTCTGCCACCCGCGTCCAGTGAATGAAGCGGATGATGTTCCCGGCCCCCACCCTCCCCTGCCTTGCGCGCATGCCACGCGCTGGCGGCGCCGCGGGCGGCCCCGGAGCCGCAGCCTCGCGGCCCGCTTTGCCTTCCACCACGCATGCGCCAACGCTGCCCGAACGGCCGATCGACTGATCGGCATCATGTTCAAACAGTCCAGGGCGATTCCTTCCGGTTCATCAACGTTTCTCGTGCATCGATCCGTCGCCCTTGACTGACCCCGGGGGCGGCATGTTGATGGATGCCGTGTCCCGCTCGGCGGGCACGGCGAAGGAGTGCACATGAAACGCATGCTGATCAATGCGACGCAGGCTGAAGAACGCCGGCTCGCGATCGTCGACGGCCAGAAGTTGCTCGATTTCGAAACCGAAATCGAAGGCCGCGAACAGCGCAAGGGCAACATCTACAAGGCAGTCGTCACCCGGGTCGAGCCGTCGCTCGAGGCCTGCTTCGTCGACTATGGCGAAGACCGCCACGGCTTCCTCCCGTTCAAGGAAATCTCCCGCAACTACTTCCGCGACGGCGTCGATGTGCGCAACGCGCGCATCCAGGACGCCATCAAGGAAGGCGACCAGCTCCTCGTGCAAGTCGAGAAGGAAGAGCGTGGCAACAAGGGTGCCGCGCTCACCACGTTCATCTCGCTGGCCGGCCGTTACCTCGTGCTGATGCCGAACAACCCGCGCGGCGGCGGCGTATCGCGCCGCATCG
>CBIHPH010000032.1:0-39929 GCA_966212105.1 uncultured Rhizobacter sp. | reverse complement strand
AAGGCGCGACGAAGGACATCGTTGCGAGCTACACAGTCAAGGATCAGCATGAAGCCACCAGCACCAGCACGCTGACGATCACGTTGACCGGCACGAACGACATGCCGGTCGCACTTGTCGATGTCAACAGCGGCTCCGAGGACACCACGATCACCGGCAGCGTTGCGACCAACGACGGCGATGTGGACACCGATGCTGCGCTCACCTACACGCTTGGCGTCCCGGTTGCTGGGATGACGCTGAACGCGGACGGCAGCTACAGCTTCAACGCAGGCGACGCCGCCTACCAGGACCTGGCTGAAGGCGCGACACGAAATGTCGTTGCGAACTACACCGTCACTGATCAGCACGGCGCTTCGAGCACCAGCACACTGACCATCACGCTGACAGGCACGAACGACAAGCCGGTCGCCGTGGTCGACGTCAACAGCGGCTCCGAAGACGGCACGATCACCGGCAGCGTGGCGGGCAACGACAGCGACGTGGATGCTGGAACCTCGCTCACCTACACACTTGACGCCTCGGTCGCCGGATTGACGCTGAACGAGAACGGCAGCTACAGCTTCAACGCAGCCGATGCCGCCTATCAGAACCTGGCTGAAGGCGCGACACGAAATGTCGTTGCGAACTACACCGTCACCGATCAGCACAGCGCTTCGAGCACCAGCACACTGACCATCACGCTGACCGGCACGAACGACATGCCGGTCGCACTTGTCGATGTCAACAGCGGCTTCGAAGACAGCACGATCGCCGGAAGCGTCGCTGGCAACGACACCGACGTGGACTCTGGTACGACGCTCATCTACAAGTTGGACGCCCCCATTGACGGCCTGACGCTCAATTCCGACGGCAGCTACAGTTTCGACGCGGGTCACGCCACGTATCAAAGCCTGGCCCAAGGCGCGACAACGGACGTCGCCGCAAGCTACACCGTCACCGACGAGCATGGCGCGACCAGCACCGGCACGCTGACCATCACGCTGACGGGCACGAACGACGCGCCGGTCGCACAGGCCCGGACCACTGCAGCCGTTGAAGGCGCCGCGGTGATCACTGGCCAAGTGCTGGCGACCGATGCAGACAATCACGGATCGCTGACGTACACCCTCATCGATGGCGCCCCTGCCGGACTTGCTTTCAACCCGGACGGCAGCTTCAGCTTCGATCCGACGGTGGCGGCCTATGAGCAGTTGAGCGCCGGCCAGACACAGGACGTCGTGGTGCACTACAAGGCGAACGACGGGATTGCGGACTCGAACGTCCAGACGCTCACGGTAACCATCACCGGCACCAACGACGCTCCGATCGCCGTGGCGAACGGTGGCGCCGTCACCGAGGACGTGTCATCCACGCCCGTGACCGGCAACGTGCTTGTGAACGACACCGACGTTGACACGGCCGACACACACGCCGTGACAGCGGTGAACGGCAGCGCGGCGAAGGTCGGCATCGACGTCGCCGGCACGTACGGCACCCTGCACCTCAACGCCGACGGCTCATACACCTATGCCCTCGACAACAGCAAACAGCCGGTGCAGGGTCTGGCACAGGGCCAGCAGGTCACCGACAACTTCACCTACACGAACAGCGATGATCACGGCGGCAGCAGCACATCGACGTTGACAATCACTGTCACTGGCACCAACGACGCACCCACCGGCTCGGCCGCCGCTGCATTGCCATCGGGCACGCAGGACACGGCATACGTCGTCAGCGAGGCGACGTTGTTGCAGGGTTTTGCCGACGCAGATGCCGGCACGGTGCTGCATGTGACGAACCTCAGCGCAAACCATGGATCGGTCACGGCCAATGCGAACGGCACCTTCACCGTCACGCCGACCACGGGCTACAGCGGGCCGGTGACCTTGAGCTACGCGGTGAGCGACGGCGCCGCGAGCACTGCGGCGACGGAGGTCTTCACACTCGTTGCGTCGAACCACGCGCCCATCATCACGTCAAACGGCGGGGGCAATGCCGCATTGCTGACTGTGTTCGAAGGCGCCGCGGGCGTGACCACGGTTTCAGCCACGGATGCGGATCCAGGCAACACCCTGACGTACAGCATCGCGGGCGGTGCGGACGCCGGCAAGTTCATCATCCACGGCACGACCGGAGCGCTCTCTTTCGTCTCAGCGCCAAACTACGAGACGCCCACGGACGTTGGAGCCAACAACGTCTACGACGTGGTGGTGCGCGTGTCCGACAACCTCGGCGCTTTCGATCAGCAGGCGCTTGCGGTCACCGTGGCCAACGTCAATGAAGCGCCATCAGGCAACAACAATTCCATTGGGATCGTCGAAGACAAGGCCTACACCTTCAAGACGTCGGACTTCGGCTTCAGCGACGCGGATTCGCCGGCGAACACCCTGATCGCCGTGAAGATCACCACCTTGCCGGCCACGGGCGAACTGCTGTTGAACAACGTGGCAGTGGCTGCCGGCGCCTCCGTCTCCGCGGCCGACATCGCGGACGGGCGCCTGACCTTCGTGCCTGCCGAGAACTCCACGACAACCGCGACCTTCTCGTTCCAAGTGCAAGACAGCGGTGGCACGGCCAACGGGGGCATTGACCTCGATGCAACGCCGAACACGATGTCGTTCATCATCTCGGCAGACGTCGACGATATGGGCAAGAGCGGAGGCAACAACGACACACCGTACGCAATTGCAGTGAACGCTGGCAACGTTTCCATTGGCGACGGCGGCGGCACGGACGTCATCAACGAAGCAACCAACTCGAATTCGTACAGCAGCTTCAGCTTCGAGCGCTTCGGAGACAACCTGGAGTTCAAGGGTGTCAGCGGCGGCGCAAATGCGGTCCACCTGACAATCATCGACCAGTACACCGCCAGCTCGCAGATCGAAACGATGTCGTTCACCAGCGGCGGCACGGTCGGTGGCGCAGGAGGATTCACGCTTGGCACCGGAACCTACACATTCCAATCCTTATCCACCGGAACGAACTCGTCGGAGATCCTCGCGGGAGCGAGTTCCAACGACACCCTGAACGGTGGCGGAGGCAATGACATCGTCTTCGGTGGCGCCGGGAACGACCGCTTGATCGGTGGCGCGGGCAATGATTTGCTCGGCGGCGGCAGGGGCGCAGATACCTTCGTCTTCGACAGCAACTTGAGTGCGTCGGCAAACCTCGATACCTTGGTCGACTTTGAGCATGGCATCGACACGATCGAGCTCTCGGCCGCGAAGTTCAACGCAGAGTTCATCAATGGCGTGCTGAAGGCAACCAGCTTCGTTGCGAACAGCGGCGGCGTCGCCGCCAACACGAGCCAGCACATCCTGTTCGACACCGCAACAGGGAACCTGTTCTATGACGCGGACGGCAGCGGCAACGGGGCAAAGGTGCAGTTCGCTCACGTGGACCTGACCGGCATGAGCGGCGGAAGCATCGACAACACCGACTTCAAGATCGGATCCTGATCCACCCCACCTGCCTTCGCAGGACCACCAAGTCGCTTCCTCCGGCACGGGCCGGAGGAATCAAAAGCCAATCGCCATGAATCCATGAACTCGCTCGCAACGCTTCTCAAACGCCCGCTGGCCAATGTCTTCGCGCTCTCGTTCTGCGTCAACCTGCTGCTGCTCGCGCCTGCGCTGTTCATGCTGCAGGTGTTCGACCGCGTGCTGTCCGGCCAGAGCGGCGAGACGCTGCTCGTGCTGCTGCTCGGTGTGGGCCTGGCGCTGGCTCTGCTGACCGTGCTCGACTATGTTCGCAGCCGCTTGCAGGGTGTCAGCGGCAGCCTCGTGTCGGAAGCGCTGTCGCCCGTCGTCGCGCGCCTGGTCATCGCCAACGGTGCACGAGAGGGCCGGGTGAAAGGCGAATCGCTCCGGGACGTGGCGTCGCTTCGCGGTTTGTTCTCCGCGCAGGGCCTGCTCGCCGTGTTCGATGCACCCTGGGCCATCGTCTACATCGCGGTCATCTGGCTCGCACATCCAGCGCTCGGCATCGCCGCCACCATCGCCGGTGCCACCATGCTGCTGCTGGCAATCGCGACCGACCGGATCACCCGTCGGGACATCGAGGCGCTGCAGCGCAGCGCCGCGGGCGCCACACGCTATCTCGAAACCTCCATGCAAAACGCCGAGGTGGCACAGACGCTGGGCATGACGCAGGCGCTGGTGGATCGCTGGCGCGCGAAGAATGCGGAGGCGACGCGTCTGCAGCGGCCCACCGCCACCAAGACGGTTGCCATGGCGACGGCCACGCGCACGGTGCGCCAGGCCGTCCAGGTGCTGATCCTCGCGCTCGGCGCGTACCTGGTCATCCGTGCGGAAGCGACGCCTGGGGTGATGATCGCCACCACGACCCTGCTGGGTCGGGCCCTCGCGCCCGTGGAACAGATCGTCGGGAGTTGGCGCGTGCTGGCCGAAGGGCGAGCGGCACTGCGGCGCCTCGCCGAACTGCTCGGCGCGGATGCAGCACAGCCCGACCGCATGGTCTTGCCGGCTCCCCGTGGCGAGTTGCAGGCGACCGGATTGTTCTACAAGCCCGAGGGGAGCGACCGGAGCCTGCTGACCAATGTGTCGCTGCAGCTTGCAGCCGGCGAAGTGCTGGGCGTGATTGGTCCAAGCGGCGCGGGCAAGTCCACCCTCGTGAGGCTGCTCACCGGCGTGTGCAAACCGAGCGCGGGCACGGTTCGCCTCGACGGCGCCGACCTGGGCCAATGGCCGCGAGACCAGCTCGGGCCCTTCCTGGGGTATGTACCGCAGGACGTCGAGCTGTTTCCTGGCACGGTGGCAGAGAACATCGCGCGCCTGGGCCCGGTGGACTCCGAAGCGGTGGTGAAGGCCGCGCGCCGGGCCCATGTGCACGAGCTCATCCTCTCGCTGCCGGACGGCTACGACACTTCGCTCGAGACACTGGCCCTGTCGCCCGGCCAGCGTCAGCGCATCGCGCTTGCCCGATCCCTCTACGGCGAGCCGCGGCTCGTGCTGATGGACGAGCCGAACGCCAACCTCGATGGCGCCGGGGAATTGGCGTTGGCCGAGACCTTGAAGGGCTTGCGCGGCAGCACCACGGTCATCGTGGTCACGCACCGGACCAACCTCATCCGACATGTCGACAAGCTCCTCGTGCTCGAGGCGGGCCGGGTGCTCCTCTTCGGCCCCACCGCCGAGGTGATGAAGGCGCTGCAGCATCCCGATCAAGCAGGCGCGCAGGTCGTGGCCATGCCACGCGCGGTGCCGGAAACACCACGCGCCGCCGAGGAGCAAATGGCATGAACGCGACCCTCATGAATCCGGTGAACGGGCCGGCGCTGTTGCCCCATCTCGAGGAGGCGCGGTCTCTCGCACGCCTGGGCCGGCGCGTCGTCGTGCTCGGTGTGCTGCCGGTGCTCGCATGGCTCGCGTTTGCCCCCCTGTCGTCGGCCGTCGTCGCCCCCTCTTTCGTGAAAGTCGACCTGGATCGTCGCCCTGTGCAGCACGTGGAGGGCGGCATCGTCCGGGAAGTCCGCGTGCGCGACGGGCAACGGGTCGCGGCCGGCGAGCCCTTGCTGGTGTTGGGTGACGTCGCCGTCGCAGCCGAGACGAACCGGCTGGACTTCCGAGTGTGGGGCGAACGGGCCGGCATCGCCCGACTCGAGGCCGAGCAAATGGGATCGGCCACGCTCGAATTCGGGGCGGATGTGGGCCGCGCGGCCCAGCAGGATGCGCGTTTGGCCGAGCAACTGAAGAAGGAGCGGTCCCTGTTCGAAGCCCGGCGCGATGCGCTGTCGGGCCAGCTCGAATTGCTGAGGTCGCAGCGCGACAAGGTGATCCAGGAGACTGCGGCCCAGCGCGCGCAGATCGACCTGGCTGCCGCATCGTTGCGGCACCAGCGCGACGAACTGGAAACCAACCGGCGTCTGCTCAATGACGGCTTCATCTCCACGACCCGGATTTCGCAACTCGAGGCCTCGGTGGCCGACTATGGGGCCAAGCTCGAGGAGCGGCGATCGGAGCTGGCACGCGCTCAGCAGCGCGTCGTCGACACCGAGCTGCGCATGAAATCGCTGCAAGGGGAATATCGACAGCAGGCGAGCGATCAGCTCAAGGTGGCGCTCACGCGGCTGTCCGAGTTGCAGCAAGAGCAGCGCAAGGCAGGCGATGCGGCGGCCCGGCAGATCATCACGGCGCCGGCCGCAGGCGACGTGATCAACCTGCGCTACGCGACCCCGGGGAGCGTGGTCCCGCCGCGCGAGACCATCGCGGACATCGTTCCAGCGAACCCGCGACTGGTGATCGAGGCACACATCCGCACCGAGGACGTGAGCCGCATCTACCCGGGCCAGCCGACGGAGATCCGCTTCACGGCCTTCAACTACCGCACGACGGCCTTGGTCGACGGCAAGGTGTTCTACGTGGCCGCCGACCGCACCATCGACCGGGCGACGGGCGCCCCTTACTACGTGGCCCTGATCGAGGCGGATCGGGCCTCGCTGGAGCGTTCCGGAGGGATCAAGCTGCAGGCTGGCATGCCAGCCGAGGTGTACCTGCGCGGTGAGCAACGTACACCACTGCAGTACCTCATCGAGCCGGTCACGCAGGTGCTTCGGCGGGCGGTTCGGGAGCGGTAAGAGCGGCGCGCGATCGTGTCGCATCGGATACGGTCCGGCCGTCGCATCGTTCATCCCTGCGCACCCGCGCACCTGAGGAACCATGAAGACGCCATGAGCAGCAGCAACATGGCCAAGGGTCGCGGCAGAAGAACCGGCCGACCGAGCCAGGACACGAGTGCGTCGAGGGCCCAATGGGTGCCCCGCAGCGCGGCCATGCGCCGCTCGATGGCACGCAGGCGCGAGGCCAGCGCCTTGTCGTCGAGCCACCCACGGCGGTTCCAAACCAGCGCCCGTCGTGCGGCGGCGTAGCAGACCAGCACTTCTCGTGCACGGCTCATCAGTTGAACGTCGTTCATGTCGACCGGTCCACAGGCCGGTTGACCGGTCGAGTGCCCGGCTTGGGCCGGAATGGCTTGTGCGATGCCTTCGCGGGAGCACTTTCGTCGGACGGCGTCGGTGCGGTCGGGTACGCCGGCTGCGGCCCCGTTCGGCCTGGCCGAGCCGCTGCACTCGGCGCGCCCGGTGCTGAACGCGGAGGGGGTGGCGGCATGGCAGACGGGCCGGCGCTGCTTGATCCTGCATCAGGCCTCCGCCCGAATCCTTGCCAATCGCCCTTGCCGAATTGGTAGGCCGCACGGCCCGAAGAGTTTGTCGCCTGGGCAAGCGTGGAACCTCCTTGGCCGATCCCGTGCGTGACAGACCGCCAGCCTTCCATCTGGATCGCGGCGCCGCCGACAAGACCGCTGGCCAGGCTCGGAACTTTGAGGAACAGAAAGGCGATGAAGAACGCCATCAGCAGCAGCACGCAACAGGTCACGAACGACATGCCATCGTTGACCCCCATGGACCTGGCCACCTCGACCACCTTGTCGACCATCTGCGCCGACAGCGACGCGACAGCCAGTGCCATCACCCCTTGCATGGCCCCGCTGATCAAGAAGTTCAGCCAGGCGTTGAACAGGAACGCCGAGGGCTGCCACATGGCCCAAGGGATCATCACGGGTGCGAACAGGATGGCAAGCGCCGTTTGCACCTTGGCCATCATCATGACCCCGGCTGCGATCACGCCGGCCACCATCAAGACGACGGCGGCCACCAGCCGGTACAGGAAGCCGACGGCCTCGTGAGCGATGAGGCTCGGCACGTTGATCCAGCTGGAACTTTCGCTGGGCGAGGCGGTGACGATCTCGAAGCTCGCTGCTGCCATGCGATCGAGGATGTCCGATTCGTTGGGCGGCCCACCCGACTGGAACAAGGTGCTGGAGAAAATCTGACCGAGCGCCTCGACGGAAGATTTCACGGTGGGCCCCAAGTGGTCGACCGACCACAGCGTCAGCCCGAAGATGACCAGCGGCTGGATGAATTCGGGAAGCAGCTGCGCCATGCCCTTGCCCAAAATCCAGGACTTCAGCAGGCCCCACACCAGCAGCACCCCGAACAAGGTGACCGCCGCGCGCTTGCCCACCGCGATGAGTTCGGCATTGCCAGCGGCAAACGTGTTGATCGCCGTGGTGATGTACTGGAACACATCGCGCAGCTGCGTGACCGCCGTCGCAGCTGCAGCGGCATCTGGAGCCGCCTGCGCCCATGTGGCGGCACAGCACAGCCCGAGGCCGATGCCTGTTGCCGCATGACGGGCCGGCCGCTTCATCGACGCTTGGCCGACCATTTGTCAACGGCGGCCCGGTCGGCCACGCGTGCGGCCTCGGCCGTCGTTCGGTAGGCATCTTCCTGTGCCTTGGCCCGCGCCTTGTCTTCGGTCTCCTGCATTTCACGCTCAGCGGTGGCACGGCCGAACGCCGTGGAGAGCTGGCGCATGAATTCGGCATTTTGCTGAATGAACCTGTTCATCTGCAGGTTCATTTGCTGCATGGCTTCGTGCGTGCCCGAGGTGCTGGCGATCTTCTCTGCCTGTTGGCGCACGAATTCGTAATCGCTTTCGATGCGTTTCATGGCGTGGACTTCGGCCTGCACGCGCGCCATGGCGGCCTCCTCGCGCCTGGCCAGGCGCTTTTGCTCCCAGGCGACGTACTCCTTCCAGGTCAGCTTCATCAGCTTCGCGGTATCGAGCCGCTGGTCGAAGCCTTCCTTGACCTTCTTGATGGAACCGAGCAGATCGCGGTTGGCGGCCAGCGCGCGCTCCAGCTGGTGAAGCTCTTCCACGCCGGTGATGTCGCCGGCGATGCCGGCGATCTGCGACGGGTCCATCGTCTTGAGCTGCTCCTTCATCACCTGGAGCTGCTGCAATTGCGTCTCCAATTGCGAATACACCGTGGTCAGCTGCTGCATGGACTGATACGCGGCAAGGATGTTCTGCATGAGGTTCGCCACATCGATCACAGGGAATGCGCGTGCGGACGGCGCCCCGAACCCGAGCGCCAGCGCCAGGGCCACCGCCACGGCATGTTTCACCTCAACCATGAATCACCTCCTGCATGTACCTGGCCAACCAGTTGTCACCGCCGCGCGCCAGTTCGCGGTGGAAGATCGCTTTCGCGCGTGCGTCGCTGCGTGTCAGCGACAGGATTTCGGGCGGCAGCTGCACGTCGACGAGCCGGCGCCGGGTGTCTTGCACGATGTAGTAATCACGCTTTTGCCGTGCATTGCGGATCACGTCGATTTCATGGTCCTGCAGGCCCAGCATGTCGCGGTACACGTCACGGCTGTCGAAGGCCTGCAGGTTGGGCAGGAAGATGCGCGTCTTGATGTTGTCGTTCAAGGTCGCACTGATGGGGCTGTCGCGCACATCCTTCAACGATTGGGTGGCGATGCCCACGCACGCATTGCGCTTGCGCATGGTCTTGATCCAGTCTTCAAACATGTGGCGAAATGCCGCGTTCTGCAACAGGTACCACGCTTCCTCGAGGTAGATCAGCGTGGGCCTGCTGGCGTCATCCACCTTTTCCTCCACCACCTCGAACAGGTAGGCCAGCATGGCCGGCGCCAGGCTGCCGTCGGCCAGCAGCCCGCCCACCTCGATGCCCGTGACATCGGACAGGGCAAAGTGGTCCTCCGGGTTGTCGAAGAACCTTCCGTAGCGGTCCGAGGCGCGCGTCCATGCGTGCAAGCGGGTGGCGAGGGCCTTGTCCTGACCAGCGATCAGCATGTAGAGCTTGGACAAGGTGTGCGCCCCGCCCTGCCCCGCGGCGAGCTGAATCGCCTTGTCGAGCACCTGCACGTTCTCGGGCGTCAGCGGCGTTTCGTCGAAGGCCCTCAGCGCCAAGGTCACCCATCGGCGGAACTTGGGCACGGTGGCGGGGTTGGCGATCCAGCGTGCCGGGTTCATGACCGCCTCCACCTGCCCGTCCTGCAGGCTGATGTACTCGCCGCCCAAGGCCTTGAGCGTGATGTAGTTGGAATACCCCTTGTCGACCACGATGACCCGGCACGGTGCATACCGCTGCCAATGCGTGATCAGGAAATTCATCAGCGTGGTCTTGCCGGCCCCGGCCGGCCCCACGACCATGAAGTGGCCCACATCGCCCACATGCAGGGAAAAGCGCTCGGGCACATCGGTGCCGGTGGGCAGCAGCACCAGCGGTTCGCTGTACAGGCCGCGCTGCTCGGTCAGGTGAGGGTTCTCGGGCAGGCCGCTGTTGAGTGTGCGCACGATGGTGAGGTCGGACATGTTGCGCGTGCTCACGAGGCTGGTGCGCAGCACGGCGTCTGCAGCGCCCGGCAAGGTCATCGCGAACGCGGACAACACGTTGACGTTCTCCTTCACGAGCCCGTAGCCTGCGTTGTTGAGGATCGAATAGACGTGCTGCGATGCCTGATGGTTGTCTTCACGCGTGTCGGCGATGATCTGCACCGCCATCGCTTGGTAGCCGTAGCCCACGGATTCCTTGGTGAGTTCGATCAACGCGGTCTGCGCGTCGTCGGCCAGTGCCGCCATGCCATGGTTCACCCGCTCGGACTGGATGCCGGTGAGCTTCTCCACCGCCTGCACGAGCGGCCCTTTGACGTTCGCCCGATAGTGCTGCTCCTGGTCCTGGATCAGCTTCTTGGCCCGCTCTGCATCGACGAAGCGGAACATGCTCACGAGCGTGAAATCGCTGGCGACGCCCAGCAACTGCTCGATCGGGGCGTTGTCGGCCTCGCCCGGGTAGGCCTTGACGCTGTGCATCGTGACATGGCGGCATCGTGCAGACGACTCGAAGCGGATCACGCCGCCCGCCTCCCGGTACAGCGTGTCCGTGGGCATGAGCGTATTCAGGAAATAAAGGCCGTCCGGAGGCACGTTCACCGTGGTGCGGGGTGACGCGATGTTGGCCCGGTTCGCGAGCTCTGCCCGCAGTTCGCCGCGCAGCAGGCGCTTGAGGCTCAGGCGGGCCGAAAGGGTGTTGAAGAACTGGGTCAGCTGGGCCTCGAAAGCATCGACGGAAGCCAGCAGGCGTCCTTCCATGCGCTCGATCTGCGTCTTGCGGGACAGGCGCTGCCGCGCAATGCCCACCAGCGCCTGAGGAAACGATTGCCCCCGCGACACCACGCGATCGCCCACCTCGTCGAAGAAGCCGGCGCTGCCGCCGAAGGGCTGGTAGCTCACACAGATGACGTGGCGCACCTCGCCCAGATGGCCGTTGTCGATGCGCGCACGCCAGGTGTCGTCCACATAGCGGGCCACGGGGTTCGGGATGGTGCTGGCGCCGCCGTATTGCTTGCGGCGCTTGTCCAGGAAGGTCCACACGGTGTTGTGGTCGTCGAACGCCTTCCAGGCGATGTCCACCGAATCCAGGCATGCGGCACGTTCGCTCTCGTTCGAGCTTTCGATGTCGTTGCCACAGTATTCGAAGGCAGCGAGCAGGCTGCCGTCGAGATTGAGCACGAGCCCGGGAGAAACATCCTTGAACCAAGGCAGCAGTTCGGCGTAGCTGCGCGTGCCCTGGTTGTAGGCTGAAGTCAGGTGGCGCAGGTTCAGCAAAACAGCCCCCTTCCAAAGCCTGGCGCGCGTTGTGCAATCACGGCTGGCCGCACCCAGGGGTCGTACAGATCGGCCTCTTTGAGGTAGCGCAGAAATGCTTTCAGCAGCACGGCATCCTTGCGATACACCCAGCGGAGGAACAAATACAGCGGCGGAATGCACAACGCGATGGGCACGCTGCGAAGATTCATCGCCATCACCCCCATCACGACGATGAGGCCGAACGCCTCCGAACCCACCCCGGCCACGAGCCGTGGCCGGTTGAGGCTCATGTGAAAGACGGAAGTGCCCCGGTTCATGATGCGATGCAGCTCGCAGCGACGCCCGTGTACGACGCCAGCGCCGATCCGGCTCCCAGCACGATGCCCAGGCCGAGGCCCACGTAGAGCATGGTGCTCCACATCTTGCCGCTGCCGAGCCAGTGCCCCACGACCGAGAAGATCAGCACGATGCCGGCGATCATGGGTGCGAGCTTGGTGCGGCTATAGGCGAAGAAGCCGCACAGCACGTCGTCGACCAGCGGAAAGCCGTTGAACACCGAGGCAGCTTGTGCGGTCTGTGGGAGCAGGACCAGGGCCGAAGCCAGCATCAGCATCGTGGCGGCGGGCAGCGCCAACGGACGATCAGCGCGAAAGGTGGGAAGAAGGCGTTTCATGCAGGTTCCTCGGTGAAGACGGTTTGGGTGTGATAGGTCTGGGAGGGGATGTCATACCCGTCGAGTTGCAGCACCTCGCCCAGCCGCCGCACCCAGCGGTCGCCAACGCGGCGGCGCTGCATGTGAACGACGAGGTTGAAGGTCTGTGCGATGCGGGTCTTGATGGCGGGCAGCGGCATGGCGGGCCGGCCTTCGAGCACGAGGTTCTCGAGCCGTGCGATGCCCTCGCGGGCCGAGTTGGCATGCACGGTGCCCATCGAGCCGGGGTGGCCGGTGTTGGCGGCGTCCATGAAGTCAAAGGCTTCGCCGCCGCGCACTTCGCCGACCAGGATGCGGTCGGGCCGGCTCCGGAGGGCAGATTTCAGCAACCGATGCACCGGGTAGCCCTGTTCGTCGTCGGCCTCCAGGCGCACGACATTGCGGTGTGGCACAACGAGCTCGGGAATGGTTTCGATGAGCAGCAGGCGCTCGCTGCGGTCGATTTCCTGGATCAGGGCATTGAGGAAGGTGGTCTTTCCGGTGCTGGTGCCGCCGACGACGAGGAGGGTCTGGTGGGTTTGCACCGCATGGCGCAGGAAGGCAGCATGGCGTTGCCCGAGTTGGCCTTGGCTGACGTAGTCATCCAGCGTGAGGACGCGGGTGTTGTGGCGGCGGATCGATACGTACGGCCCGTTCACGGCCACCGGCGACAGCTGCGCCTCGATGCGGAACCCGGGCAGACGTGCCGACACGATGGCGAGCTTGTTGCCGTCGTGCAGGTCGACCTCGCGACGCGAGATGTTGGCCAAATTGACGATCATGCCGACGACCTGGTTGTCGCTCAGCCGCAGGTCGGTGAGTTCAGGGGATTGGCCGAGGCGCTCGACCCACACGTCGTGGGCATTGATCGAGATTTCGATGACCTCCGGGTCTTCCATCAATGGGCGGAGCGGTTCGACGGACATCAACGCGAAGGACAGGCCGGGGTGTTCCATGCAGACGATTCTGAAAGCAGCTGCGCGCCGACCCCCTGCATGAACCGCCTCGAAACTGCCCGTGCGCAAGGCCCGCCGACCGATTCAACGCCTGAAGACGGGCTGCGCATGGGCGACGGCCATGCGCAGCGGCACCATCGCCGCAGCCAGGCACACGGGCATGAACAGCGGCGGCACGGCAACGGGCGCGACCAGCACGGCGATGGGCAGCATGGTGCAGGCGATGAACAGATGAGTGGCCAGTGCGAAGGCCGCGGGATTCTCGTATTCCAGGCTGGCCGCCTTGACGGCACGCTCGACCCAACCGTCCACCACGGTCGCGATGCACAGCGGCGCCAGCAGCATGCACCATGCAGCCATGCCAAGGATCCGAAGGACGGCACCGTGCACCTGCAGGCGCAATGCCGCGAGGTAGTGATCCACTCGGGACAGCAGCAGACGAGATGCCGCCGGCAGATGGCGGTCCGACCGGTCATCCGCATGCGGCGGGGTGCCCTTGGGACGCAACAGGTCATCCACGCCTTGGTGACCGAACACAGCCTGCGCACGGGCGGCTGCCGTGAGCAACAGCGCGGACGTCCGGGGGCCAAACGTTTGATGGAGCGCATCGGCATCCCCTTGCGCCCGTACGGCGAGCCGCTCCATGCCCGTCCAGGCCGGCCATGCCAGCAGCGCTGCAAGACACAACAGCAGCCAGGCGGCAAGATGCGACCGACGCGTCACGCGCCACTCCGTTGCGGCGGGTCGAAGGTGAGCACCGGGATGCGGCCCTTGTAGACCTGGGCCCGGTTGACGACGGCCACGTACTGGAGGTCGGGCAGGCTCATCAGCACCTGGGGCGGAATCAGTTCCAAGGATTCCTCCGTGACACTCGTGTGACGCGTGGCGGCAAATTCGAGGCCGGTGTCTTCGGTCTTCTGCCCGGCCCCTTGCGACATCGTGGTGCGGCGAACAACGGTGTCCCCGAATTTGCGCGACATGAATTCGAGGGTGTCGCTGTCGGAGGTGGCGCCCACGATGAAGTTGTTCATGTTGCCGAGAATGCGCTTGGCCCTCCCTTCGTCGCCGAGCTTGACGACCAGGTCGGAGACGGTCTGCCCGAACAGGTACAGCACGATGCCGGCGCCCCTCCCCTTGTTGGCCAGCTGGATCACAGGTTCGCACACCAGATCGCCCCATTCATCGCAAAGCACGTGCACTCGGCGTGGAGCCGAGCCATCTGCCGGCCCCCGGTTGTAGAGGTCGCCTGCCGTGCTCGCGAGGTCTGAGAGCACCAGGGCGGCAAGGCTTTCGGCCACGGCGGTGTCGGACAGCGCATCCAGGCCGACGTACACCACATGACGCCCCTCGATCCATTGCCGGGAGGTACAGACAGGACGGGTGTCCGCCAGGTCGGTGTAGTCGGGTGACAACAAGGGGCCCAGGTCACCTGCGGTGAGCCGCATCAGGATGGGCGTCAGGTTGACGACCATTTTTGCGAACCATTGGGGATCGGATTCGAGGGCTGCGATGAAACCGGTGAGATCCGGCGGCTGGGATTCAGATGGCACACCGGTGCGAAAGCGGTGCACGGCGTGTGCGAGGCGAGGATCGATGAACGGGCCGGCCGCATGCCGCCCGGGCCGACGAGGAGGTCCGGGCGGGTCCTGGGCGAGGGCCTCCGCCGCCGGGAGACCGCCTGCCCGGCTTTCGTCAAGGAAACCCTGCAGCGCCTCGAGTGCCAGCGCTTCGGCGGTGTGGCGTGTGCGGAGGGTATCGAGCAGGGACTGGAGCGTCACGCGACGTCCGGCACGTTTCATCACACGGACGATGTCCGTGACGGTCATCCACACGAACGCGGTGAAGGCGTCTTCCGTCGCATGGCCCATCAGCAGGCGGATGCGGGAAGCGATCTGGGTGTCGCGATCCCAATTGGCAAGCGCATCAAAGCGAAAGCTCTGAGACGGGAACGCCGGATGGAATTTGAGGAACCGGTCCGTCTGGCCCAGGCGCACCGTGACATCCCTGCACACTTGCTCCAGTCCCTTGTCGCCCTTGGGGTCGAGCACGATGACCGTATCGCCCCGGCTCGCCAACTGGTGCACGAGCAGACGCGCCAGCACCGTCTTGAGGGCGCCGGTGACGGCCAGCACCGCCGTGTGCCCTTCGAGCGCAGCGAAAGGCACGACCACGTCGCGCTCGGGCGCGAGCCCATGCACCCACGCCAATCCCTTGGTGGCCGCGGGATCGTGGCGCACGCCGTGCAGGCGCAGGAACCAGGCGGGCGGATAGATGTCGGCCATGGAGCGCTTGAGCACGTCGTGGCACAGCTGGGTGTGTTCGGGCTGCCAGCGAAAGCCCCATCCGAGCCACAGGTCGCCGCAAAGCGCGGGACGAGCCCTGTCGAAGGCATGGCTTGACAGGCGTGACGCCGGCCCGCCTGCAAGGCGTACTTTGAAGCGCCACAATGCCCTCGCCTGGACGGCACGCCAGACAAACAGCGTGAAAGCAATGGCGCAGCACCATGCCATCGCTCGGCCGTCGAGGCGGCAGACCAACCACAACGCCAGTCCATGGCCTGTGGCCAGCCCCCAGGCCACGGCCGCACGCGCCTCGTATGCCGGGCGCAAGGCGTTGAAGATGCGCATGGGCTCATCCCTCCGAGGACAGCAGGCCCAGGTGCCGCGCGCCCGCCTCGTTCAGCACGAGCCCCGGCTTGAGCGTTCCTGAAAATGCCATCAACCCGGCCTTTGCTTCGGGCGACGGCCAGTCGCCACGGCCCAGCCAACGCCGGTGCTGCAAAGCCGCGGCCGCAGAGGCGAGGTCCGTGCCGGCCAAGGCCAGCAGATCCTGCGAGACGGCCAGCCCCCCCGCAGGCAACCAGGCGAGCAGATCGGGACGCGGCGAGTCGACGTACCGCCGCAGGGTATCGGCCATGCGGACTTCGGCAGGGGCGAGCCCGGGCGGGATGGGCTTGCGGCCGGCGACGGACCGTCGAACACCTTCCTCGGGTGCCAGCGCCCCGAAGCTGCAATCGGCGGGCATCGCCTCCGTGTAACCCAGCACCGAACGCGGTTCGGCGAATTTCACCGCGGTCCGGCAGCGCGAGGCCTCCGGCTGACCAGCCTGCAGGCGCCACAGCCAATTCGAGGGCGATGCCTCGGTGAGCAGGCCTGCGCGGCCCAGCACGTCTGCCAGGGTGAACGCGCACAGTGGAATGCCGGTCACGCCGTTGCGCAGCACGTCATCCCGGATGGTGTCCGCGGCGACGGGCCATTCGAGGAAGAGGCCGTCGCTGCCGAACCAAAGCGGCCCCTCGCTCGCATTCGCCCTCCAAAGCCCCGAGGCGACACGATGGCGAATGGCATCGATCAAGTGAAGTTCCAGGTGATGGCCAATGCGCAATTGCCCGTAGCGCGAGCGCCGTGTGCTGGCCTCGACATGGAACACCCGCTGGCGAGTGGCTTGCAAGACGGTGGACACCCCCACGCCCGGCACCGACTGCCCGAGCGCCGCGCCGAACACCTCGGAGACCAGGCCAGGCGAGGCTTCGCTGAGCCATGAGAGGGCCTCTCTCGGGACGATGTCACCCAAGACAGCCGCGCCCTCGGCGCTGGCCGATGCGATTGGGTGACCCAGCCAGGCCAGGTGGTAGTGCCCGGCACCCCTGGCGCGCAACCAGGCATCGAGGCTGCAGAGGAACGCGGGCCAGGTGTGGCCTGCAGCATCGGTGACGGCCATCGCCCCGAGCGGTCGGTGCAATTCGCTCAGCAGCCCTGCCAGGAAACAGGCGTATTTGCAGCGAGGTTCGACTTGGCGACGCATTTCCGCCGAGGCGGATGGCATGAACACCCTGTCCTCGGCAGCCTGGCGGCTGTAGAAAGCCATCTCCATGCACAGGCGAAACAGCCCTCCTGGGCCCGCGAAGTGTTCGAAGGCGCTGGCCGGCAACAGGTGGATGTAGCGCGCAACCCCCTCGATCGGCATGAGACAGCGGTGCGCGAATGCAGCCTCGTCGAATGCAGCCACATGCCGCAGGCGATCGATGAGCTCGCCCTGCGATGCCACGACGGCACTGACGGGCACCGCCGGCAGGCCGGGATCGATCGGCGGATAGCGAGGCACGTCAGCATGAGGCATTGCCCTCCCCCCTGGCGCATTGCCTCTCCAGGACGGCCCCGCGGCAACATGGCTTTCGCGCATGGAAGCAGCTGACAGAACGGACGGCTTGAAGCGGCGCTTGAGGAAGGTGAACATCGCGGACGATCGTGACTCTAGGCAACCATTCTTTCGAGGATCGGGCGCGAACCACCTTGGCGATCACACCAAAAAGGGCTGTGGAGACGGGGTGTGCTGGCGCGGTACCCAATGGGATGCGCGGAATGCCGAGGGCCGCCCGAGCTTGTTGAACTTGGCCAGTGCGCACACCGGGCATTCGATGCCGTTGTGATGACCGTCGTGGGACAGGTGCATCGTGCCGCATTCGCTGCAGTGGCCAAGGTGCACGAGGCCCTCCTGCAAGGGCGTGAAGACCGCGCTGATGAGGCGAGAGAGCGATACCGGATTGGCTGGATCACGGTGATGGATCGCATAGAAATCGTACGCCTCGACGAGCGCCGCATGCGGCGGCAGCCCGAGGGACACCAGGATGCGCTGGTGCGCGAAGATGGATGTGACGAGCAGGCGCCGTGCGGCACTTCCCCAGACAGCGGCATTGCTGTCGTGTGTGCGCGGCAGGTCTGGATCGGGGGCCTCGGTTTCCGGTGCATCGGCACGGCAGGCGTCGGCCGTGTGGCGCAGGCGGCGAACCTGGGCGGAATTCACCTCGGACCGCGTGAACTGCAGAATGGCCTTCGTGCTGACGCCATGATCGATCAGCCGTCGGATGGTGTCGGCCTCGCCAGGTGGCAGAAACACGGCGGTGGGTCGGCCGATCTTCGTGACCCGCTCGCGGCGCGGCTCGGCAAGTTCTCGGTCGAGGCCCGCGCTGATGGCCACGAAGTCGTCCCAGGTGCACAGCGTGCGTGCCAGCAGAGAGCGCAGAGTGGCATCGACCGGCAGCCCGCTCAGCGTGGAGAACACGCGATCCAGGTAGGCCTCGTTGACCGTGAGCGCCACGAGCGGACGCGGCAGGTGCCCAGCCGACTGCACCAGGGTGCTGCAGCTGGCCGAGGACATGGCGGCCATCACTTCGCGGCTGCCGAGCCCGCCGATGAGCGCGGCCAGGCGCGGCTGCGTGGCATAGCGCAGCAGTGTGAGCACGACCTGCTCGTTGAGCGCCTTCACGATGGGCCGGTAGCGCTCGAGGTGCGGCAGCGCGGGGCCACCTCGGCCGCGCTGCATTTCAGCGACGTCGTGGACCGTCATGCGCACGCGCCACAGTGCGGTGGGGGTGGTGGCGAGGTCTTCCAGCGGATCGACATCGCTGGTGCGGTCGTCCGACTGGATCGCCATCGACGCGAACCGCTGGGCCAGGCGCACGCTGATGCCGAAGAGTTCGGCACAGTGGTGGATGTTTTGCCGGGCCACCGCGGCGACCGCCCCAATGACGGCCTCGTTGAGGTCTTTCTGGTCGACGACACAGGCGGCGTGGAGGGTGCTCTTCGGGGTGGTTTGCATGGATGCTCCAGATGACGGCGGTGGAAAGACAGGGACTGCGATTTGCGCAAGAAATGCAGTTAACTTGCAAATGCATTCATTTCGCAATCATCGCCATCAATGAATCCACATTGCAATCCCACCCCCCTAGAAGCACACCACGTGCACTTTTTCTGCAATCGTTTTCTATAATCGCCCGGCCCTTCGCGCACTGCCGACATGAACGAAGACTCCGATCTCCATGGCCCCCTCGACGACGGCCCCTACCCTGCACTCAAGGCATTCCTGCTGAGCCGCGGCATTCCGCGCCACAAGCAGACTGCCGAGGTGGCCGGTCTGCTCGGCCTTGCCAAGACCAGCGTGTTTCGCAAGTTCAAGGGCGAATCGTCGTTCTCGCAGCCCGAGTTGAAGACCATCGCGGAGCATTTCCACACGGCCGTGGACACCTTGCTCGGCGTTTCGGCGGTGCGCGTCGAGCGCAACGGCACTGCGGGGGCCGCCGAATCAGCACGGCTGTGTTTGCCCGGCTTGCCTCCGCGCGGACTGCTGCAGGTGGGCCCACTCCTGGCAGATGACGACGTTTGCGATCTCGTGGCGATCCGCAAGGCCGATGGCTGGGAAGTGCATCCAGGCCAGTCGGGCGAAGCACAAGGTCAGGCGCGGCACAGTATTGCGTCGCTGCACATCAGCAGCGCACCGCGCCAGCGCGTGGCCCTGCTGGAAGACGACAGCAATGCTGCGGCCGTGGTCGCCATGGCGCTCGAGGGCGAAGGCATGGTCGTGCAGACTTACCACACGGCCGAAGACTTGATGGCTTCTCTCGGCCGTCGCCCATGCCATGCGTATGTGGTCGACTGGCTGCTCGGCGGCGGGACGGCCGAGGCCGCCATCCGGCTGATTCGCGCCCGGCAGGCGGATGTGCCCATTGCGATCACCACCGGCGCGTTGCACACCGGTGCGGAAACAGAGGGCGCCTTGATTCCCTTTGCAGAGCAATTCTCTGCCGGGATTTTCGAGAAGCCGTTTCGACAGGCGGTGCTGGCCAGTTACCTGCGCCGTGGCATGACCAAAGCGCCACGGCAGCTGCCTTGAACGCCGGATGGGCGCTCGCGACGGCGGCGGAATGCCAAAGCACCCCGCTTGCGAATGAATGGGGGCACCGGCATCGCCGTGGGTCCCCCGTGGCAGCTCACCACTTCATTTCGCCTTTGATGACCTTTGCCCCGATTTCAAGGGCCACTCCGAGCTTGGCCTGCGGATAGCGGCGACGCATTTCCGAAATCAAGGCGCCGCTGTCGCCCGCCCGCGAGGCTTGTTGCAGGAAGGTCTTGATGTATTCGCTCGTGAAGCGAATGCTGGATGCATCCAAGGCGGCACCCGGCTTCATGTGCCCTGCCACGACGAAGGCCGGTCGGAGGCTTTGCATCTCGTCGAGTTGCTTCAGCCAGGCCTCGCGCTTGGCAGGTGTCTGCGTGTCTGCCGTCCACACATGCAGGTCCGCAAACACGGCGACGTTGCCGGTGATCGCTCGCAGGGAGGGGATCCACACCCAAGGGCGGTTGGCCAATTCGCCCACCGTGCCTCGGATTTCAATCGCTTCGCCGTCCACCTCCAAGGTGGTTGCATCGATGGCCCTTGGCAGCAGCGGCTTCACGGGCGCATTGGTGCCCATTCTGGGAGGCCAGAACTTGAGCTTGGTCTCCAGCTTGGCCTCGATCGCGGCGCGCACCGCCGGGGTGGCGACGATGTCCGCATCGGGGAAGATGCGATGCAGCACTTCGGCGCCGAAGTAATAGTCCGGATCATCGTTGCTGATGAGGATGGTCTTGAGCACCTTGCCGCTGTCAAGGACTGCGGCCGCAATGCGCAGCGCGTCGGCGCGCGTGAAACCGGCGGACCCGATGATCATGGCTTCGTTCGGTCCCGTCACGAGCGTGGACGTCACGTGGAAACTGTTTTCGTCTGCCGTATAGACCGAATACTTCAGTTCCGCGGCGTGGATTGCGAGGGCGGCTGTGCTCAACGTAGCGGCAGCGGCGAGGTTCCTGATGGACATGTGGCTTCTCCGAGTGGGGGTTGTCTTGGGCGCGGTCAGCACGCCTGGGTGATCAGTTCGTCGATTTTTTTGTTGAGAACGGCGAGCGTCGTCCCGTGGGTGGGGAGCTTGTGCACCGCCTGCCCGTTCACGAAGAGCAAGGTGGGAAAAGCTGAAACGCCAAACCGCCGGGCCAGATCGAAATCCTCCTTGGCCGCCGCAAGGGCCTTGCCATCGTTCAACAGGGCTTCCGTCTTGCCGACATCGATGCCTTCGGATTCAGCGATCTCCAGCACCGTCGATGCTTCGGCAAGGTCGAGGCCTTGTTCGTAGAAGGCTTTCTGGAGCCGGTGAGCGAAATGCACACCACGCGATGGATCCTGTGCCCGCAGCGCGGCCAGGCCTGCCGCTGCCTGCAAAGAATCCATCACGAATTTGCCCTGCTCCACGAGCTTTTGATAGGGCGCGCCAAAGCAGGCACCTGTGAGCCGGGCGATCCTGGCGTTGGCCTCGGGAATGTGCGGGAATGCGCTGATCGGCGCCACCTTGGAGCCGACGAAGAGGCCGCCGCTGATGATGCGAAAGGGCAACCGCGCCTTGTTGGCCTCCTCGAACTCCCGAAGCCTTTCGCCGAAACCGTGACACCAGCCGCAGTACACATCCGTCACATACAGCACGAAGGGGCGCCCAGGCGCGAGGGCGGAGACATCCGCAGCACCAGGGACCTGAACGCTGTCCATTGCAGCCATCGATGGGAGTTTCATGTGAACGACCTCTGTCATGCCAAACGATGGACATGATCTTGTCCCATCCGATTGACCTGAAAAACAGGCCCATGGACAATTCAGCGTCGTGGAATCCTTGACAATGATTCAGGAGAGGTGATGGCCAGAGCCAGCCCCCCGGACTTGAACGATCTGCCCGTGTTTGCCCTCGTCGCGGAGGCCGGCAGCTTCACGGCTGCGGCCGACCGCATCGGCAGTTCAAAAGCGCAGGTCAGTCTCCAGGTTCGTCGCCTCGAGCGCGCGCTCGGATTGGAGCTTTTTCACCGAACCACCCGGCGAGTCACACTGACAGAGGCTGGCGCCACATTGCTTGCCACATGCGTGCCCCACGTCCGCAAGGCAATGAATGCGCTGACTCAAACGTCGGCAGGCACGGCCGAGCTGTCGGGGACGCTCAGGATCAGTTCCACCGTCGATCACGCCGCCCACACCCTGGGGCGTCATGTGATCGAGTTTTCAGCGCTGCATCCCAAGGTGGCGATCGATCTGCGCAGCAGCGACCGCGTGGTGGACCTCGTCCGGGAGGGCATCGACGTGGCATTTCGCATGGGCTGGTTGCCCGATTCATCGCTGAGGGCAACCAAGCTGGGCCACTTCGAACAAATCCTGGCAGCGTCCCCTGAATACATTCGGAATGCCGGCATGCCAAGGCATCCGGACGACCTCGCGTCGCACGATTGGGTCGCCCTGACCTTGCTCGCCTCGCCACTGACCTGGAAGTTCACGGATGCGCGAATGAGAGCCACCACCGTGCGTGTGCAGGCCCGGTTGCGCACCGACAACCCGGGCACCCTTCGCACCCTGCTCGAAGCAGGTGCGGGCGTGTCGGTACTGGACGAACCGGGTGCGCGGTCCGCGCTGGCGGAAGGTCGATTGGTGCGCCTGCTACCGAAATGGAAGTTGCCGGACGGCGGCTTGTACGCGGTATTCCCGCCGGGTCGTCACCTGCCGCCGCTGGTGCAGGCATTCGTGGAGTTTCATCGGGCCAGATTGGTCACGCCTCAGGCTTGACCGGTCACGGTGCGTCGCAGGACAAGGCCGCCGCCCGGTCGAGTGCCAGGCGCAGCTGAGCCGCGGCGACGGGCTTGTCGGCTCGCGCGTCAAACCAGCGTTCCACCTCGGCCTCGACGGCATGCGATGCCGAGAGCATCACCAGGTGTGTCTGCCGGTTCGGCCCCTCGCCTTGTCGCACCCGCCGGGCCACTTCATCGCCGGTCACGTCAGGCAAATCGAGATCGAGCAGCACGGCGGCGAAACGGCGTTCGCCGAGCGCTCGCAAGGCTTCGCGCCCGCTGCCTGCTTCCGATGGCGCATAGCCGAGCCCACGCACCACCTCGGCGACGGCCGCCCTGACGTCATGGGCGTCATCGACCACGAGCACCGGCGGGAGCCCCAGGGGCGGAGGCGATGCGATCTCGAGCGGCGCCGCCGTGGTGATGGGCAACCAAACGACGAACCGGGAGCCGACGCCAGCCGTGGATTCGACATGGAGCTGACCGTGAAGCAGTTCAACCAGGCTGCGCACCACGGCAAGGCCCAGGCCGCTGCCGTCCGCCAGCGGCGCTGTCGATGACACCCGGAAGAACGGATCGAAAATGTGCGCCAGTGCGTCGGCCGCGATGCCGACCCCGGTGTCGCGCACTTCCAGGCAAAGGCGGCCGGCCCCAGCCTCGACCGCGTCGATGGCCGCATGCACGGTCACGCCGCCCCGCGCCGTGTATTTCACAGCGTTGGAGACGAGGTTGTCGAGGATTTGCCTCACGCGGCGCGGGTCGGTGACCACGGCCTGACGCAGGTCGGTCCCGGGCTCCCAGTGGATGTCGAGGTCCTTGCGTATCACGGCTTCTTCATGATCGGCGATGACTTCCTCGATCAGGCGGTCCAGCCGGAACTTGCGCGGGTTGACCGCCAGACGGCCCGCGGACATCTTCGCGAAGTCCACCAAGTCGCTCAGGCGCGCGCGCAAGGACCGGGTACCTTCCCTCAGCCGGAGGAACAACGGTTCGCCGGCCTCCACCCGACCTTTGGATTCGATGATGTCCATGCTGCTGATGATCGACTGGAGCGGCGTCAGCAACTCGTGACTCAACATGCCGAGGAACTTGCTCTTGTCGCGGATGGCCGCCTGGGCTTGTTCGCCCGCGTCGACAGCCGCACGCCGTGCGTCCTCCACCTCGCGCCGCGTCTGTGCCTGGCGTCGCGCCAGCAGCACGCCGAACGTGGCCGCCCCAGCGGTCAACGAGAACATCAAGCCCATCAGGCAAGACAACGTCACCGTGCGCTCGCTCAGGCGCTTCATCAACGCCTGCTGTGCCAGGTGGTTGAGATCGTCTTGGGGTTGCAGCGCGCGGCCGAGCCGCGCAAGGTGATCCGCCGCCTCGATGGTGCGCGCCAGCATCGACGGATCCGTCGATGCAACACCATCGGGAAAACCGCTCAGGGCCTGCAAGGATTCGCGGTACGCCGGGTTGGTGCCGGAGAGGTCGCTCAAAGTGATCTGCGTGGCCATGGCTTCGACGTGATCGTGGAATTCCACGATGCGTTGCGCCACCGCCCGATCACTGGCGGCCTGTTGCCGCGTCAACAAGCGTGAGATTTCGATCAAGGCAGCCGTCGCCGCCTGGTGAGCGGCAACAATCCTGTGCTGGCGCTCCGCCAGCCTGGAAGCGATGTTGGCGTCATCGAACAGATCCCGCTGGAGGTACCGCGACATCGCCAAGGACAACACCAGGGCCAGCACGCCTGCGAGCAGCGCGGCGCCCAGGGGGCCCCCGGGAAGACGGAACCGGATGGGGATGTGCATGGCGACATTCTGGGGCAAGACCTGGCTTCCCTCCCCTCGTATTGCGCCTGTTTCGAAGGCGGTGCCTGTGGGCGGTGGCCTTAAGGTCACTGCCGTCCCGCGAAGGAAATTGGTTGAAGGGACAGTCTTTCGAGTTCGTTGCCAGCGAGCGCAAACCAGGAGATTGCCATGATTGCATCCGTCACCCCAGACTCCTCCATTCACCAGCCCCACCCCATCCAGCTGATGGACGCGGAACGCGCAGCCGATGCATCGACCGCGTTCGCCAAGGGATTCCGAGGCGGCAGGTTGCTGCTGCCGTGCGAAATCCATACGGCCCGCGCGCGCCAGTTCTATCGACGCCATTTCGAACAACTCAGCCAATGGCTGAGCGGGTTGGACCGCGTCCGGCATTTCCGCGACGTGGATCCGCGCCTTGTCGACGAGGCGGAAGCAGCCATCGCGATCCGCCTGCGCGAAGCTCATGCACGGTGCACCGAAGTAAGCGTCCAGGCCGCGGCACAACTGCAAAGCGGCGGACTGGCCGACATTCCGATCCACTACACCACCTCGGCGGCCATCGCTGTTCCGATCATTCATCCGCAGGCGCGTGTCTGCCTTGAAGCCGTGCTTGCAGCGGATGGCGCTTTCGCGGCGATCGAGCGCCTTTGGTTGCTCGGACACATCGACACACGCCAACGAAGGGCCCGAGAAACCGTGCTGCGCCAGGCCTTGAGATGCATCGCCGCCGAAGTACGGCAGCAATACAGCGCGATGGCACGCGCGGTGCGTGGCGAACGGCCGCAATCGTCGCCGGCAGAGCCGCCCGCGTCGAGGACAACTGCGTCCGCCAATCAATCCCTGATCGGGACCTCGACGCCGGCAAGCGCCTCAGAAGAGACATTCACGCAGCCCGCCGTTTCATCGGGAAGTTCCGCACAAGACGGCAGTGGGAGGCGCATCGAGGCGTAAAGCACCCTGCCTGGACCGAGCGTTGAGCAACGGCACTCAGCATGCACCAGCTGTGGTGCGTCCCCCCTGCCCCGGAGTCCGTTCGATTTGCAGTGCCATGCAATGGCTTGGTGGCCCTTGATTGGGCCACCTCTTTTCAGACCTCTATACGAATTCGGAACTGGGAATCACAAAGTACAACGAGCTTGTGGACCGGACGGTGACCGCCGGCAGTCGTGATCGGTAAGGCCTTCCGCGACCAGAGCCAAGGCAGGCCCAACGCCACGATGTGCCCTCCACATCGACCGCCCCACCGTCCCGCCGATCTTTCCGACTGACCGTTCCTCCGGCTCACCGGCTCACGGCTCACGGCTCACGGCCTCGTGGCGTCGTCGCTTCGTAGCTCGTAGCTCGTAGCTCGTGGTTCGTGGTTCGTGGTTCGTGGCTCGTGGCTCAGATCTGAGCTCAGGGCTCAGGGCTCAGGGCTCGAGGGCTGTGAGTTCTCAGCTCTCAACTTCAATGGTTCATTCGTCGAGCAGTCGCCCAGCCACTGCCTCCCTATCAACGGCCACCATCCCCAGGCCCATGGGCCGCCGCTCATGCATACAGTCCGCACAGGTGCCACTTCAACCGAACTTCTCGGGGTGCGGCAGCCCCACCAGCGGACCATCGATCCGCGCGCCTTCGTAGAGCGCTACCACGCCATGCATGACCTTGCCGGTGATGCGCGCGCTGCTGGCGATGTCGAGTCGGCCCCTTGCGACGACGGCGGGGCGGCCGCGACGTGCCTCCACCCGGCCGGCGATCACGACCGGACCGTCGCCATGGACGCCGCCGCGCACCCGGCCGCCCTCGGCGACCACCAGGGTGCCACTGGTAGCGCGCACCCGGCCATCCACCTCACCGAGCACCCAGACGTTCTCGGCCTGGCAGTTTCCACGCATGCGTGCGCCTGCAGGCACCACCAGCGTGGCACCCCGCTGAAGCGGCGCGCAGAACCATGCTGGCGCCGACGATCGGGACGGTTCTGCTGCCGCCGTCACCACCTCCTGCAGGACCGGCACGCCTTTTGAACGCCCTGGTGCGCCTAAGGTGTCCCCGGGGAGGTGTGCTCCATCGTGACGTGCGCGCGAAACATCGCAGGCCCGATCGGCCTCACTTCCGAGCGGCACACGGCCCGGGTCCAGGTTCAATTGGAATCGCATCGGGTCATTGCAGGCGAATCACGCCTCGGTCGGTGTGTGCCTCGCCACCCCGCGGGTCCACCTTCAGCAGGCGGGCACCGGAAGGAAGGCGTTCGCCCACGCGGAACGCCGCCGGCAAGCCTCGCGTGCCAGGCACGACGATGGTGTTCGCATCGGTGATTGCAACCAATACATCTGCCCGGGCCGCCGGCGGCGCGGTTCCCTCATTGAAAACCGCATGGGAGCTCGGCGCCGAGGAAGCGGACGATGCATTCGAAGCGATCCCCTGGGCAGCATCGGCTTCATTCGAAGACACGCGCCTCGTGCCATCCGCTGAGGGTGCCTTGGCAACGGAGGTGTGGGAATCGCGGCCGGATGAACGTGGCGCCACCGCACGGGGTGGCTTCCGAATCGCGCGGACGGGGGCCGAGGAAGCCGCGACTTCGGACGAGTCCGCGGAAGATGTCATGTTGCGGAGGTCGCGCGGCGAACCCCCTGTCGCGCCGGGCGACGCGGCCCATGCAGGCCGAGGTCCGCCCGGCAGCGGTGGCGACGCCGAACCGGAGGGTTCTGCGTTCGAGGCGACGGCAGAAGCACTGTTCAAGGCGACGGCCGATGCAGCGACCAAGGCCGCGTGTGCATGTCCGGTGCCGGCGGCCGCAACTGCACGGGGGAGTTCGGCAGTTTCGTCACGCGTTCCATCGCGCATCGCTGCCCAGGGCTTTCGCCATGCCAGCGCAGCAAGGATCAGCACCATCACCGCCATGCCGGCAACGACACCGAGACCCGCACGGGACATGACGAACTCGAACCTGCCACGCTGCACAGGAACAGACACCCATCCGTAGGCAGGATGCCGGACGAGTTGCCGCCCAGGCAGACCTACATCGGCGTGGGAGAGCACGCCCAGCCTGACTTTGATTTCACCATTCGCATCTTGCGGCATGTGACGACTCCCCTCTGCCGGGGGGTGAGCGCCGGAGGCGGATGCCCCTCGCGTTCACCGCATCCCTGGCGAAGAATCATGCAGGGATATCACCAAGAACAGCCGTCACGGCCCGGGGCGAAAGTGCCGCTTTGCGCAGGCTGTACCTCATCCCGTGGTGACGGTCAGGCAGACAGAGTCATGCGCCAAAGGGGCGGATTGGGCAACACCGGTTCAAAGACCGTGAGCCGGCGAATTCGGCGCGGCCTGGCACAAGCGCCCTCAGGGGCCAGACCGCCGCCACTCACAAGGCCCGATCAATCACCAGGCGAATGCCCTTCGCTCCGGGAACCACCGCCTCGCTCGGTGGACTGCTCAGGTCACCCGGTTGAGGCATGGGCTGGCCCGAGCGTGAGATGCGCGCCACCAGCACCAGCTTCTTCGCCTTGGAGACGGTGCGCTCCGGCATCATGGCCATGCTGTCATCGAGCGTGAAGGAGAGCGGCAGGTCGGCCACACGCTTGCGCAAGACGGCAGCGGGCGCCCGCGAGCCATCGTCGGGCCGGGCAATGATGAACAGCACATCGTCCGGGCGCACCTGCGCGGCGAGGGCCGGTGCCAGCGACACCTCGCCGCTCACCGTCCCCGCTGCAGCGGGGATTGCGGACGCCGCCGCAGTCGCGGGCAGATGGCCTTCGCTTCGGGCCTGGTCGATGCTCGCCCGCACCTGCTGGGCCACCGGCGAATCCTGCGGCAGCACCGCCAGAAGCTTGCCCCATTCGGACACCGCACCGGCGTGGTCCCCGCGGCGATAGGCCGACACGCCCATCATCATCAGCGCCATCGGATGCTTCGGGTCCATGGCCAGCGCCTGATGAACGAGCGCCATGGGGCGCCCCTCGAGCTGATCGCCGGCGGCCTCGGCCACCACGCCGGCCTGTTCGATGAGCAGATCGGGGTTCTTCTGGATCAGCGGGGCGGCGTGGTCGTAGGCGGCCACGGCCTCCGCGAGCCGGTCCATCTTTGCGTAGGCGCGGCCGAGGAGCAGCCAGCCCTGAGGGTTGTCCGGCGACTGGCGCAGTGCCTCGGCCAGATGCTCCACCGCCCGGCGCACCTCCTCCGGTGCCGGGGCGCGCATGTCGACCGCGTCGATGGCGGCCGGGTTGCCCACGCGGCTGTAGAGACCCGCGGCACCGATCGGCACCAGGACGGCCAGGACCACCGCCGTCCATCGCCCAGCCCTGGACGCGGTCGGTGACAACGCCGGCTCCGGGCGCGTTGCCGCGACATCCTCGAGCAGCCGGCGCTGCAGTTCGTCACGGGCCTCGCCGTAAGCGGTATCGCCCAACTGACCTCGCGCAAGATCGCGTTCGAGTTCTTTCAACTCGTCGCGATAGACCTTGGCGTTGAGCTGTGCAACCGTGACCGCGTTGCTCCCCGTGCCGCGCCACAGCGGCCACAGGAGACGCAGGACGACGACGAGGGTCAGCAACCCGGCGGCAATGAAGAAGACGGTCATGGCCGGGGTTCCGGGGTGTCGAGCAGCATCTGGGCCTGCCGGCGTTCATCGTCGGACAATGGCGGTGCCGCGGACGACACATGGGCGCGCTGGCGCCGCCTCAGCGTGCGCACGAGAACCGCCACCCCGGCCAGCACGAGCAGGAACGGACCGAACCACAACACCCAGGTCAGCGGTTTGACGGGGGGGCGGTAGAGCACGAAGTCGCCATAGCGGCTGACGAGGAATTCGGTGATTTCCGCATCGGTCTTGCCCTCGCGGATGAGCTTGCGGATCTCGCGACGCAAGTCGTTGGCCAGGTCGGCCCTGGAGCCCGCGAGCGATTCGTTCTGGCACACGAGGCAGCGGATGTCTTCGGAGATGCGGATCAGTCGCTGCTCCACCACCGGATCCTCGGCCAAAGGCGCGGCCTCTCGGGCGCCTACCGGCGAAGCCACCAAGCACCATGCCGCGGTCACAGCCACCATGAGGCGCTTCACCGTTGCAACTCCTTGAGCAGCGGCCGGACCTGCTCATCCAGCACCTCTCGGGTCACGGGGCCGACGTTCTTGAAGCGGATGACCCCCGACCTGTCGATCACGTACGTCTCCGGCACGCCGTACACGCCGTAGTCGATCCCGACGCGGCCGTCGGCATCGACGGCCGAATGGCCGTACGGATCGCCGTGCCGCTGCAACCAGAGCTTCGCGTCGGCCGGCTGGTCCTTGTAGTTGAGGCCCACGATCGGCACGATGTTCTCGCGAGACAGTGCCAGGAGCACCGGATGCTCCTCCCGGCAAGCGACGCACCAGGAAGCCCACACGTTGAAGATCCACACCTTGCCCAGCATGTCCTGCGGCGAGAACCTCGTGTCGCCCTCGAGCCGCGGCAGGTCGAACGCAGGCGCCGGCTTGCCAATGAGCGGTGAAGGCACGAGGCTCGGGTCGCGCTTGAGGCCTGCGAACAGGAACCCGACAAGCACGATGAACAAGGCCAGCGGCCAGAGAAATCGCTTTTTCATGCGGCCACCTCCTGCCCGGCGACGGCCGGTGCGTTGCGGGCCCTGCCCAGGCGGTACCGGCGGTCGGCCGCGGCCAGGATGCCGCCCAGGCCCATCAGCAGGCAGCCGCCCCAGACCCAATCGACGAAGGGCTTGTGGTACACCCGCAGGCTCCATGCAGAGGCGTCGAGCGGCTCGCCGAGCGCCACATAGCGGTCCCCGGTGAGGCCGGCATCGATGGCCGCCTCGGTCATCGGCATCGCCGAAGACATGTATTTGCGTTTCTCGGGGTTCAGCATGCGCAGCACTTCGCCGCCCCGGGAGAGCTCCACTTCGCCGCGCTGCGCCACATAGTTGGGGCCGCGAACCTCATTCACCCCGAGCAGGCGGAAGGTATAGCCGCCCACGGTCACCGTGTCGCCGGGCGCCATGCGCACATCACGTTCGGTCTGGTACGTGGAGACGAAGGTGGCCCCCACCACGAACACCGCCATGCCGCAATGTGCGAGGTGCATGCCCCAGAAGGACAGTGGCGCCCCGACGGTGCCGCGACGGGTCTGGTGAGCCACATGCCACACCGAGCTGCAGATGATCCAGGTGGCCACGAACGCGCCGAGCGATGCCAGCCAGGACCATGCCCCCATCAGAAAAGGCACGGCCACCGCCGCGACTACGGCCAGCACCATCGCGGGCCGCAGGCGGGCGAGCATCTCGCGCCAGTCGGCGGATTTCCAGCGCGCGAGCGGCCCGAACGGCAGCAGCATCAGCAGCGGCACCATCAACGGGCCGAACACGCTGTTGAAGTACGGCGGCCCCACCGAAATCTTGCCGAGGTTCAGCGCGTCCACGATCAGCGGGTACAAGGTGCCGAGCAGCACACTGGCGGCGGCGGCCATCAGCAGCACGTTGTTGAGGAGGAGCAATGCCTCGCGCGACACCACGGCAAAGTACCCGCCCAGGCTCACCTTCGGCGCTCGCCATGCGAACAGTGCCAGCGAGCCCCCCACCACGACCGTCAGGAAACCGAGCACGAAGACGCCACGCCGGGGGTCGGTGGCGAACGCATGCACTGACGTCAGAACGCCCGATCGCACAAGGAAGGTGCCGAGCAAGGACAGCGAGAATGCGCTGATGGCCAGCACGATGGTCCAGTTCTTGAACGTGCCGCGCTTTTCCGTGACCGCCAGCGAATGGATCAGGGCGGTGCCGACGAGCCAGGGCATGAACGAGGCGTTTTCCACGGGGTCCCAGAACCACCAGCCGCCCCAGCCGAGCTCGTAGTACGCCCACCACGAGCCCAGGGCGATGCCAAAGGTGAGGAAGATCCAGGCCGCTGTGGTCCATGGCCGGGACCAGCGTGCCCACGCCGCATCGAGCCGGCCCGACAACAGCGCCGAAATGGCGAACGCGAACGCCACCGAGAACCCCACATAGCCCATGTAGAGCATGGGCGGATGGAACACCAGCCCCGGGTCCTGCAGCAGCGGGTTCAAGTCGCGCCCGTCCGCGGCGGCCGGCACGAGGCGCGTGAACGGATTCGAGGTGGTGAGGATGAACAGCAAGAAGCCCACGGCCAGCAACCCGAGCACACCGAGCACCCGGGCGACCATGTCATCAGGCAGCTGCCGCGAGAACGTGGCCACGCCCAGCCCCCACACCGAACCCATCAGCACCCACAGCAGCAAGGAACCCTCGTGCCCGCCCCACACGGCGGCGAAACGGTAGATGCCCGGCAGTTGCGAGTTGGAATGCTCGGCCACGTACAGCACGGAAAAATCGTTGGCGATGAAGGCCTGGGCAAGGCATCCGAACGAAACCAGCACGAGCAGGAACACGAGCTGCGCCGACGGGCGCGCGAGCGCCACCCAATCGGCTCGCTGCCGATGGGCGCCCAGCAGCGGAAACACGCCCTGCACGATGGAGACGAACAGCGCGAGGATCAGCGCGAAGTGACCGAGCTCGGGAATCATGGCTGGAGGGTCCTCGCGGCCTGCCGGGCCTGGTCCACGGCGTGCTGAGCCTCCGGCGGCATGTAGTTCTCATCATGCTTGGCCAGCACCTCGTTGGCAACGAACAGGCCATCGGCATTCAGGCGCCCCTGGGCCACCACCCCCTTGGCCTCGCGGAACAGGTCAGGGAGGATGCCGGTGTAGGTGACGGGCGTTTCCCGCACCGTGTCGGTGACGACGAAGTGCACGGTCAAATCCTTGCGTTGCACGCTGCCGGCCTTGACCATGCCGCCGATGCGAAACGTGCGGTCCTTGGGTGCTTGCCCTGCGGCAATCTGCGACGGGGTGAAAAAGAACACGAGGTTGCTCTGGAACGCATTCAACACGAGGGCGGTGGCGATGCCCAGGCTCGCCACACCACCGAGGATGAACGCCAGACGTTTGCGACGTGGCGTCATGGCATCAAGTCCTCCGCCAGGGCGGCCTGCCGCAGGGCTTTGCGGCGCCGCGCGCGCAACAGCGCGGCTTCGACTGCGAGGGCTGCCGCCGTCGCCCCGAAACTGCCCCACACGTAGAAGGCGTATCCGCCCATCGAGAAAAACTCACTCAGGCTGTGCCACTGCATTTTTCACCCAATCCGCATGCCTTTCCCGTTCCAGGATGATGCTGCGAACCCTCGACAGGCCGGCCGCCGCCGCATACATCCAGCATGCCATCACCATCAGCAACATGCCCCACAGCATCGTGCTGGCCATCGACGGCGAACGGGTCATGGAGACTGACGCGCCCTGGTGCAAGGTGTTCCACCATTGAACCGAAAAGTAAATGACAGGCACGTTGACGACGCCCACGAGCGCCAGCAGGGCGCCCGCCCGGTCGGCGCGGCGCGGATCGTCGATGGCGGCCTGCAGCGCAAGGAACCCCAGGTACAGGAAGAAAAGAATCAGCGTGGATGTGAGCCGGGCGTCCCACACCCACCATGTCCCCCACATCGGCTTGCCCCAAAGCGCACCCGTCCACAGCGACAACAGCGCGAACAGCGCGCCCGTGGGCGCCAGCGCCGAGGCCATCATGCTGGCCAGCCGCAGGTTGAACACCAGCCCGACGGCGGCCCAGGCGGCCATCACCACATAGAGGAACATCGCCATCCAGGCCGCGGGCACATGAATGAAGATGATGCGATAGCCCTGCCCCTGCTGCGCGTCGACCGGTGCCAAGAAGAACGAGACCCACAGCCCGGCGACGGCAAACCCGGCCGCCAGCAGCGCGAAGAGCGTCCACAGCCGCCCAGCCAGAGGGTAGAAGCTCTGGGGAGATGCGAATCGGAACCAGTTGATCTTGGTGGCTGGGGACATGCGGCTGCCTGCCGTTCGAACCGTGGTGAGAAAAAACCAACTTTGGAATGTACCGCGTGATGCGCCGCCCGGAGCGACCAACCGCTCGGGTTGATTGCATATCCTTATGCGGATCGCAGTCCCTTGCCCTCGGCAGGCGGCCTATTCGAGGGAAATTCGCAGCGCCGCGGTGGTGGCCCACGGCGCGAAAAATGCGCACAGCACCAGCATGGCGCCGAGCATCATCAAGTGGGCAGTCGGGTCGAGCCCGGCAGCATGAGCCTCCACCGCGCCTGCGCCGAAGATCAGCACCGGAACATACAGCGGCAGAATCAGCAGCGCGAGCAGTACGCCACCGCCGCGCACCCCCAGCGTGAGCGCCGCACCCACCCCGCCGATCAGGCTCAGCACCGGCGTGCCGAGCAGCAGCGAGACCAACAGCAAGCGCAGGCTCTGGGCCTCGAGACTGAACTGCAGTCCAAGCACGGGGCCCATCAACACCAACGGCAAGCCGGCGACGAGCCAGTGCGCGATGGTCTTCGCCGCCACGGTGATGTAGAGCGGTGTGGGGGACAACAACATCTGCTCCAGGGTGCCGTCCGCATGATCGCCTGCGAACATGCGCTGCAATGACAGCACCGCCGCCAGGAGGGCCCCCACCCACAGGATGCCCGGCGCGATGCGCTGCAGCAGCGCCGTCTCGGGACCGATCGCCAGTGGGAAAAGGCTTGCGACGATCACGAAAAACACCAGCGACATCAGCACGTCGCTCTTTTGCCGCCAGGCGACCCGCAGATCGCGGCGAAGCACGGTGGCGAACACGGCGATGTCGCCGCTCACCGGGCCAGCTCCAGCACCTGGCCGGTGCGGCCGGGAATGTTCACGGGCTGGTGGCTGGTGAGCACCGCGAGGCCGCCGCGCCCCAGATGGGCCGCGATCAGTGCGGAGAGCACCTGCAGCGCCTCCCCGTCGATCGCGACAAACGGTTCATCGAGCACCCAGACGGCGGCGCGGCTTCCGACAAGCCGGGCGAGCGCGGCTCGGCGCTTTTGCCCCTGAGACAGGAACCGCGCCGGCAAATCGGCACGGCTTGTCAGGCCGAGTTGCGCGAGTGCCGCGGTGAGTTCCGCATCCGACGGATGAGAGCCGGCCAGCGCCGACGCCACCCGGAGGTTTTCGCGGGCGCTGAGCATGCCTTGCAGGCCGCTGTCATGGCCGATGTAGAGGAGCTGACGCCGCCAGGAATCGGCGAGCACATGGATGGATTGGCCGTCCCAGCGCACCTCACCGGCGGCAGGAGACGACAAACCGCACAGCAGACGCAGGAGGCTTGTCTTGCCGGCGCCATTGGCACCGGCAACGTGAAGCCAGGTTCCGCGTTCGAGCGTGCAGTGCACGCCCTTGAAAAGAAGGCGTTCGCCCTTGGCGCAGGCGAGATCGTGAAGGGTCAGCATTCGGCCTGGATTCTGCATCACGGCGCGGTGCGCCGTGTCCGGGCCGATGCAACGCGGGTTTACTCCTCGGTGTCAGGTTCCGCGTCGATCGCGTGGTCGTAGTCGACGGAGTCGGCCGGCGCCCGGGCGATCAATGGCTTGTCGAGGGGGCGGCACACTCGGCGCTGCAGACGCTCGAGGCGGTCGGACCGCTCGATGGCTTGGAACACTTCGGCCGGATTGAGCATCAGCGCAAAAGGGTTGGCAACGACATCGGTCTCTGAGGTCTGCATTTGAACTCTCCAGTGAACAGGGGAAGTCGATGCATGAACTGTAGGGACCGGGGGCATTGCCGATAAGTCGGCTCCCCGCCAAAGCACATGTCAGAAATAACCAGACAAGACTGTCTGTTCAGACGCGCTCGCGCACCGGAAAGAGCCGCTCGAAATTCTCGCTCGTGGCCCGGGCCACGACCTCGACCGGCACCCCCTTGAGCTCGGCGATCTGCCGGGCCACGAACGGCACGTACGACGGGTTGTTGGTTTTCCCGCGGTACGGCACCGGAGCGAGGTATGGACTGTCCGTCTCGATCAGGCAACGGTCGAGGGGCACGTAGGCGGCCACGTCGCGCAGGTCAGCGGCATTCTTGAACGTCAAAATGCCTGAGAACGAGATGTAGAACCCGAGATCGAGCGCTGCACGGGCCACGGCCATCGATTCAGTGAAGCAGTGGAACACCCCGGCCTCGGCGCCCTCTTCCTTCAGCACCGCAAGGGTGTCCTCCGAACTGCTGCGGGTATGGACCACCAGCGGAAGCCCCGTCTCCTTCGAGGCGCGGATGTGCACGCGAAAACGGTCACGCTGCCACGCCATGTCGGCCACGGTCCGGCCGTTCAGCCGGTAGTAGTCGAGACCGGTTTCACCGATGGCCACCACGCGAGGTCTCGCAGCCAATGCAACCAGTGTCGCCACATCGGGCTCACGAACGCCTTCGTTGTCCGGGTGTACCCCGACGGACGACCAGAAGTTGTCATGCGCCGTGGCGAGCGCATGCACATCGTCGAATTCTTCCAGCGTGGTGCAAATGCACAACGCGCGATCGACCTGCGCCTCGGCCATGGCGGCACGGATTTCGGGCAACCGGCCCCGAAGCTCAGGAAAAACCAGGTGGCAGTGGGAATCGACGAACATGGCAGCAGGAACGCAGCCGCGGCAATCCGCGGCCGGCGGTATCGGTCAGATGGTCTGGGTGGGCTTGGCCGACGCGATGGAGGTGCCGAGGATCTCCTCGATCTTCACCCGCAGCAGGCGCGTCTTCTCGTCGCCCGGGAAGCGCACGCCCACGCCCTGGGTGCGGCCGCCGGAGGCGTTGGCCGGCGTGATCCATGCGACCTTGCCCGCCACCGGGTAGCGTTGCGGGTCGTCGGGCAACGACAGGAGCAGGTAAATATCCTCGCCGAGCTTGTACTCGCGCGTGGTGGGCACGAACAAACCGCCATCCGTGAAAACCGGGATGTAGGCCGCATACAGCGCGCCCTTTTCCCGGAACACCAGCTGGATCACGCTGGGCCGCGGCGCATTGGCAGCGGGGGCCGGGGTACCCAGCGGGCGGGGAGTGGCGGCGGGTTCGCTCATGGACTGAAGTGTAACGAAGCGGCCGGCGGCTGCATCGCCCCGTGGTCCGACATCACGTGACTTGTGGCGCAAGCGCCTCTTTGGCCTTGAGCACCAGCGATTCCACCATCAGCGGCCCGCTCCAGGGGTGTTCGGCATGGCGCAGCACGCCCCGAAGCTCTTTCGCCCACGCGTTCAGAGCCGAGACCGAACCGGGCTTTGGCATCGAGGCCGGTGGGAAATAGCGTGGAGGGGCGCCACAGGCGATGCACAGGGCGTCGTGGCAGAGCTTGTGCATCGCATCGAGCAGCCGCGGCAGCGGCCAGGTGGCCAACGTGCCGGCCTCCCCGGTGGCCAACTGCCGAGGCAGGCGCGTCCAGGTCACGGCGTCCAGCCCATCCTTCGACCAGGCGAGCGCCTCGAGCGGCTGACCGCCAGCCGCCGCGAGCAGCACATCGGGTTGGGCGACCTGGTGTGCGGCCAGCCACTGGCGGGCCACCTCCGTATCCGGCAAGGCGAGCGGCACGGCCTGGCAACGGCTGCGGATGGTGGGCAACAGGTCATGCGGTGCCCCGCAACTCAGGATGAATCGCGCTTCACCGGGCGGCTCCTCGAGGGTCTTGAGGAGGGTGTTGCTGGAGATCACGTTCATGCGCTCGGCCGGATGCACGAGCACCACCTTCCCGCGGCCACGCGCCGAGGTGGTCTGTGCGAACAACACCGCGGCACGGATGGCCTCCACCTTCAGTTCCTTGCTCGGCTTGGCCTTGGAAGCCTTGTCAGCCGACGTCTCATCGGTCGCCCAGCCCAGCGCTTCGCTCAGCGCCTCGGGCAGCAGCACCAGCAAATCCGGGTGTGACCGGGCCTGCACGAGGTGACAGCCGGCGCAGTGGCCGCAAGCGTGGTCGCCGGTGCGCTCCTCACACAGCCAGCTCTGCGCGAGGGCCAGCGCCAGCTCGAATTGACCGATGCCCTGGGGGCCGTGCACCAGCAAGGCATGGCCGTGCTGCGTACGCAGTGCATGGGCCAAGGGCCCCGCGAGCCAGGGGAGCGGCAGCGCGCCGTCAGGGCCTACCATCCGCGCTGCACCAGTTCGGCCAGGAGCTGGCTCCACACCTCTTCGCGGGTGCGCGAAGCATCGAGCCGAATGAACCGGGACGGGTCCTGCTCGAGGCGCGACTGGTATCCCGCGCGCACCCGTTCGAAAAACCCGGTGTCCTGCTGCTCGAAGCGGTCCGGCGCCCGCACCGCGGCCCGGCGCGAGGCCGCCACGGCGGCAGGCAGATCGAACCACACCGTCAGCGCAGGTTGCAAACCTTCCTGCACCCAGCCCTCCAGCGTCGCGAGCACCCGATGGTCGAACCCGCGGCCCCCGCCCTGGTAGGCGAACGTCGCGTCCGTGAACCGGTCACACAAGACCGTTCGGCCGGCCGCCAGGGCCGGACGGATCACCTCGCGGAGGTGGTCGCGCCGTGCGGCGAAGACCAGCAGCGCTTCGGTGAGCGGGTCCATCGCGGTGTTGAGCACCTGCTCGCGCAGGCGTTCGGCCAACGGGGTGCCGCCCGGCTCGCGCGTCAGCACCACCTCATGTCCGGCAGCGCGCCAGCGATCGGCCAGCGCCTCGATGTGCGTGGACTTGCCCGCACCGTCGATGCCTTCGAAGCTGATGAATCGTCCACCCACGGAGTGCCTTTCGCGGTTCAGCGCTGGTACTGGTTCACAGCGCGATTGTGGTCGGCGAGGTTGTCGCTGAACTGGCTGGTGCCGTTGCCCTTGGCCACGAAGTACAGCGCCTTCGTCGAATCCGGCCGGACGGCCGCCAAAAGCGCCGCCTTGCCGGGCATCGCGATGGGCGTGGGCGGCAGGCCTGCACGCAGGTAACTGTTGTAGGGGCCGTCGGTCTGCAGGTCGCGTTTGCGCAGGTTGCCGTCAAAACTGGGCCCCAGCCCGTAAATCACCGTGGGATCGGTCTGCAGCGGCATGCCGATCTTCAACCGGTTGACGAACACGCCGGCCACCAGCCCCCGCTCGGCCGCCACGCCCGTTTCCTTCTCGACGATGGAGGCAAGCACCAGCGCCTCGTCCATCGACTTCAGCGGCGTGCCCGGTGCCCGCTCCTCCCATGCGACGGCCAGCTGGCGCTGCATCGTCCGGTGGGCACGCTTGAGCACGGCAAGATCGCTTGCACCCTTGCTGTAGGCATAGGTGTCGGGGAAGAACCGCCCCTCCGCCCGCTGCCCCGGTGCTCCGATCGCTGCCATGAGTTCGGCCTCGCTCATCGCAGCCGTGGTCTGCTTCAGGTCGGGGGCCCGGGCCAGTTCAGCGCGGAACTGACGGAACGTCCAGCCGTCGATCAGGCGCACGCTGGCGAGCACTTCATCACCGCGCACCATCTTGTCGAGCAGCGCCCGTGGCGTGGTGCCCTGCCCGATCTGATAGCTGCCCGCCCGGATCTTTCGGGCCTGGCCCGACCAGCGGAACCATTCATACAGCAAGAAGGCATTCGACCGCACGCCGGCCTGCGCCCACAGGTTCGCCACCTCACGCGGTGATGTGCCGGGTTCGATCGAGACCTCGACCGAGTCGGCCGCAAGCGCCAATGGCGCGTGCAACCACCAGGCGGCGCCGCCCCCTGCCGCAAGGGCGGCAAGCAAAATCAGCATCAGGCAACGGCGCAGGAACTTCACAAGACGGACGGGCACGGGGTTGGAGACCCCAAAGACAATGCGAGGGTCGGCCCCTGATCATAATCGCCCCATGACCAGCCATTTCAAACTCGACGGTGCGGCGCCCCTCGCGCACCTTGGCGCCATCCGCGCAACCGGCACAGATGCCGCTGCTTTCCTTCACGGCCAGCTGACGAATGACTTCACGCTGCTCGACACCACGCGTGCGCGCCTTGCCGGCTATTGCTCGCCCAAGGGGCGCCTCCTCGCGAGTTTCGTCGCCTGGAAGTCCTCGCCCGATGAAGTGCTGCTGCTCTGCAGCGCCGACGTGCTGCCCGCCACCCTGAAACGATTGTCCATGTTCGTGCTGCGCGCCAAATGCAAGCTGACGGACGCCACGGCCGAGCTGCAGCGGGTGGGCTTGGCGGGCCCGGCCGCCACGGCTTGGCTGGGCACGGCGGCGCCCGCGGCCATCTGGGGCCGCACCACGCACGACGGCGCCAGCATCGTCCGCCTGCCCGACGCTGCCGGCGCGGCCCGCTACCTGTGGGTTGCACCGATCGGCATCGCCGCGCCCGACCTGCCCCCGCTGGACCTGGCCGCCTGGCGTTGGGGAGAGGTGCAAAGTGGCATCGCCACCATCGAGGCGCCCACCGTGGACCAATTCGTGCCGCAGATGCTGAACTACGAACTGATCGGCGGCGTCGATTTCAAGAAGGGTTGCTATCCGGGCCAGGAGATCGTGGCCCGCAGCCAATACCGCGGCACCGTCAAGCGCCGCACTTTCCTGTTCCTTGGCGCTGCGCCCGCTCAGGCCGGGCAGGAAATCTTCCACAGTGCGGACCCGTCGCAACCGGCCGGCATGGTCGTCAATGCCGTGACATTGCCCGGAGAACCGGGCGGCAGCAGCCTGCTGGCCGAAATGAAGCTCTCCGCCCTTGATGACGGCACCCTGCACCTGGGTACCACTGACGGTCCTTTGCTCACGCAAGCGCCCCTGCCGTATGGCATTTGAGCCCCCCAGTCGCTTCGCTCCTGCCCCCAGGGGGCGCCACGGGTCGCCCGGCGGAGCCGGGCTCGCGTGTGG
>CBIHPH010000031.1:0-40137 GCA_966212105.1 uncultured Rhizobacter sp. | reverse complement strand
ATCGACCACATGCAACGTCCCCGTTACCAACGGGAACGCTTGAGGAATTCCGCAGACTGGAAATGGACCCCCCAGTCGCTTCGCTCCTGCCCCCAAGGGGCGACCCCGGGTCGGCCGGCAGAGCCGGCCTCGCGGGTGGCTTGAGGTGCGGCTTCGCTTCGCTTGCCTGCCTGTCGTGTGCGGTTCGGGGCGTTGCTCGCTTTGCTCGCTCGCCTCTCGCTCCTTGTAGCTCCGGCGGCAGTCGTGGCCATTCGGGACAGTGGGTACCGGCGTTCGCCGGTATGACATGCGGGGGGGCGCAAACAAATGTCACCCCGGCGAACGCCTGGCGCCGGGGCCCACCGCGTCCAGTGAGCAGGAGGTGCGATGCGAAGCGAGCTGAGGCGAGTTGGCACGGCCGTGTCTCGTACGGTCACGGTGGAGCTGGAGCCAGTGGTCGTGCGGGGGATTCGTAGCCGAAGCGCCTGAGCAAAATAGCGGGGAAGCTGGTGTTCTAAAGCTTCTTTGGACTACCTTTCTTGCAAGAAAGGTAGTTCGGCTGCCGGGCCGAGACCCGGCGCGGCCTCGCCGGAGAACAAGCCCCCCGCCAGGAGAGCAAACCCGCACGCCAGTAAGAAGAAAAGCGGCCTCAGTTCCCAAGCCAGAACTGAAACCTCGCCCCCCGATCCACCTCAGCCTCTGCCCAGATATCGCCCCCATGCCGACGCACGATGCGCCGCACCGACGCCAGCCCGATGCCGGTGCCCTGGAAGTCGTTGGCACTGTGCAAGCGCTGGAATACGCCGAAGAGGCGATCGGCAAAGCGCATGTCGAACCCGGCGCCGTTGTCGCGCACTGTGAACGCCGGCCGCCCTTCGTGTTCGCTGCTTTCGAACCAGATGCGCCCCGCGCGGCATTTGCCGGTGTACTTCCAAGCGTTGCCGAGCAGGTTCTCGAGCACGACCCGCAACAGCGTGGCGTCGCCATGCGCCTGCAGCCCGGGTTCGATCGATACGTCGACTTCGCGGTCGGGCGACTGCCGGCGCAGGTCGTCGATGATGTAGCCCGCCAGCATGGAGAGGTTCACGGGTTGGCGTGCCAAGGGACGGGAGGTCAGCTGCGACAGCGCGAGCAGTGAGTCGATCATGCTGTTCATGCGGGCGGCCGCGGCGAGCACCCGGTCGAGGTGGTCGTTGCCGATGCGGTCGAGCACGTGCCCGTAGTCTTCCTTGACGATCTTGGTGAACCCGTCGACCACGCGAATGGGCGCCCGCAGGTCGTGCGACACGGTGTAGCTGAAGGATTCGGCGTCCTCCGCGCCTGTGTCTGCGCGCGCGGCAGGCAGGTCTGCGCGCTGGAAGATGGCGAGCAGTTCTTCATCAGGCGCGCCTGGCGGCACGCAGGGCAGGCGGTGGAGGCGCAGGGTCCAACCGCCCGGCACGTCGATGGCCGCGTCGGGCGGGTGGGCGATGGCCTCTTCGACCACCGGCCGCATGCCGGGTGGCAAGCCGGCGAGCAGATCGTTCCACCCGGCTTCGCCGCCGGACGATGGTTCGCCGAGCCAGCGTGCACCGGCGCTGTTGTGTTGCAGCAGGCGCG
Source organism: uncultured Rhizobacter sp. (assembly GCA_966212105.1). Lineage (GTDB taxonomy): Bacteria > Pseudomonadota > Gammaproteobacteria > Burkholderiales > Burkholderiaceae_C > Rhizobacter. The sequence goes on along the minus strand of CBIHPH010000031.1, from coordinate 38,559 downwards.
GCATGGGTTGATCCCGAGCGGGCAGGGCGATGCGGAACACCGGGCTCGGCAAGGCCAGCAGCACGTCCGTCAGGAAGTTGGTCATGCTGCCGTCGTGCAGCTGCCGTGCGGTGCCGACGTAGCCGGCAAACCGGCCTTCGGCATCGAGCACCGGCTGCGCCTGCAACACGAAGTGCGCGGGCTGCGCTCCCGCGGCGAGGCTGACCCGCAGTCCGGCCAATGGCGCTTGTCGTTCCACACGGTCCTGAAGGGGCTGGCCACCGGCGGCGTGGCATGAGAAGACATCCCAGAGCCGGGCACCCGGGCGCGGGGCCGGTGCGGGGCCCGCCAGCGCGACCGGTGCGCGCCATTCGGTCAGCCGGTGCTGCGCATCGCTGCGCCATTGCCAGACGTCGAGCACGTTGCGCAAGGCGTGAGATTCGGCACGGCATTGTTGAAGTTCGCGGGCTTCTGCGCGGGCGCGCCGTTGCGCATGCAGCGACCAGCCCAGCAGACCCACGGTCATCGTCAGCGACAGCAGGGTGACGACGGTACCGGCCGGAGTGCCGGTGTCTGCGGTCTGGGCGTGCGCAGGTAGGACCGCGCACAAGGGGATCGCGGCCGATGCGGTGCTGCCGACGCGAGAACTGCACCGGCGCGGGACCGCTCGAGACAGCAGGGCGCGAATCATCGGGGCGATTGTACGGACGCGTTCCGGATCTGCGCGCCCCTGTCTCGTGAACCCGGCCTCAAGTTTTGCGCGTCTGTGCCGACTACAGTACGAACGCGCCGAAGGCGCAGGGTTCAACCCGTTTCACCTTGCCCATGCCCGATTACCCGTCCCGCTCCGCCGAGGGCGATGCTGCAGGCTGGCCGACCCTGCTCCGCGACATCGCGCGGGCCGGCCGGCGCCTGCCTGCCCCGGACCAGGTGTTGGCCGATGCGGCGGTGCTGCTCGCCGAGCGCCTGCCGGCGGCCAACTGCCGCGTGCTGCAAGTCACGTCCATCGGGCGGGACTCGGTCTGGCTGGCGATGGGCGGCGCCCAGGCTGAAGCTCATCCAGGCGGCCACGGCGCCGGCCGCGCCGCCTTGCACCGGCAGGTGGTGTTCGAAGCGCCTGGGGGCGACAGGCATGATGCCTTCATCCCCGTCGCGCGCGGCGGGCGGGCCTTTGCGGTTCTGGCATTGACGAGCGTCGGCGTGCCGCCCGGCGCCCCGGGGTTGGCGGCCATCCTCGAGGCCGTGCGGCTGCAGCTGGGCACGCTCGTCGATCGCCGTTCGGCCGAGGGTTCTTACGGTGAAGTGGATCCCGAGTTCCTGCAGGCGCTGATCGATGCCCTGCCGGTGGGGCTGTTCTTCTTCGACGTCGACACCCGGTGCATCCTCGACATCAATTCGCATGCGCAGACCGAGTTCGGACTTCGCCGTGACGAGGTGCGGGGCAAGACCTTGGCCCAGGTGTTCGACGGCCCGAACGCCCTCTCTGCCACCGACGCGATGACCCGTGCGCTGGCAGGTGCCGCTGCCGTCGAGAGCCACATGGTGCTGAAGGACAATGGCAGGCGGCGCATCCTCCACCTGCGGCATGTGGTGCTGCGCAGGCCCGATGGCCATGCACGATGGCTGATCGCCCTGGCGCGCGACATCACTCGTGAGCGCGGCAACGAGCGTGACTTGCAGGCAGCGCGCGAAGCGCTCGAAGCCGCGAGCCAGGCCAAGAGCCAGTTCATGGCGAACATGAGCCACGAGATGCGCACGCCCATGAACGGCGTGCTGGGCATGACCGAACTGCTGCTCGGCACCGCGCTGTCTGACGCGCAGCGACGGTTCGCCCAGGCGGTATATCGCTCCGGTGAATCGCTGCTGGAACTCATCAACGACATTCTCGATTTCTCGAAAATCGAAGCGGGCCGGCTGGCGTTCTCCCCGTGCGATTTCGTGGTGCGCACCGTGGTCGAGGACACGCTCGAACTGCTGGCCCCACGCGCCCATGAAAAAGGCCTCGAACTGAGTTTCCGCGAAACCGACGACCTGCCGGCCGTGCTCAACGGCGATCCGTTGTGGCTGCGCCAAGTGCTGACCAACCTCATCGCCAACGCAATCAAGTTCACCGACCAGGGTGAAGTGTCGGTGCAAGTGCGGCGCCGGCCGGGCGCCGCGGACAACGTGTTGGAATTCGTGGTTCGAGACACCGGCATCGGCATCGAGGTCGAGACGCTGCCGCGCCTGTTCGATGCGTTCATGCAGGGCAGCGTCGGCATGGCGCGCCGTTACGGCGGCACGGGCCTGGGCCTGTCCGTCAGCAAACATCTCATCGAATGGATGGGCGGCGCCATCGAGGTGCAAAGCTGGCCGGGGCAGGGATCGCAGTTCGTCTTCACGCTGCCGTTCGGTGTGGCCGAGCGGGCTGGGGACCCTCAGGAATCTGACCGCGCGTCCATGCCTGCCTTGCGCGTGCTCGTGGTCGACGACCTGGAGACGAACCGCATGGTGCTCGACGACATGCTGCGCGCCTGGGGCATGGACGTGGTCGTCGCAGTCGACGGCCGGCACGCTCACGACATCCTCGCCGGCGGGACGGCCATCGAGCCACACTTCGATCTGGCGGTGGTCGACATGCACATGCCCCGCATGAATGGGCTGGCGCTGGCGCGGGCAGTGCGGGCCGACGGCAGGCACCCGGATTTGAAGATGGTCTTGCTGTCGTCGGCGACCACCGATCGCGATGTGCTCGTCGCCTATGAGGCCGGGTACGACCGCTTTCTCGCCAAACCCGTCCGCAAGACCGAACTGCGCCAGGCCTTGTTGGCCTTGTCGGCAGGACGGCCCGACGCCCCCCGGTTGACGCCTCGCCTGAACGCCCACATCCTTGTGGTTGAAGACAATGCGGTGAACCAGGAAGTGATCGGGCAGATGCTGCGGGTCCTCGGTTGCCGGGTGCAGGTTTGTTCCAGCGGGCTTTCGGGATTGCGCGCCTTGTGTGAAGCGCGTTTCGATCTGGTGCTGATGGACATTCAGATGCCCGGCATGGACGGGATCGAAGCGCTGGGCCGGTTCCGCCGGGGCAAGACACGCCGGTTCCTGTTCGTCACGCCACGCACTACACCGGTGATCGCGGTCACGGCCAACGCCTGGGGCTTGGCTTCGATGGGTATCTGTCCAAACCGTTCCGCCAACGTCAATTGCTTGCCATGCTGATCCAACACATCCGTCCCACGGCTCCGGCCGAATCCGAACAGAGCACAGGCAGTCCCTCCGCGGCCGAGGCGTCCACTGGCAGCGAGGGTGTGCTCGATACCCAGGCGCTCGATCGCCTCCGTGAACTCGATCCAACTGGCGAAAACCGGCTGATGGAGCGCGTGGTCTCCGCGTTCGAGACGTCGGTGGCCCGCTTGATGCCACAACTGCAAGAGGCATTGCAAGCGAATGAACTGTCGGGCATTCGACACGTTTCCCACACCTTAAAATCATCGTCAGCCAGCATGGGAGCCGTTAAGCTGTCTAAGATGTGTTCCGAAGTCGAAAACATGGCCCGACAAGGTCAATCCGATGGCATGAATGAGCGAGTCGCCCTGCTGCAGGCAGAGGTGGAGATCGTTCGTGTCGCGTTGAAACACGTCCTCAATGCCTGACATGACCTCCAGCGCCGCGTTGGTGGATGACGACCCGTTGGTCCAGCCGCGCGTGTTGCTCGTCGACGACGATGAAGTCAACTTGCTGTTGACGGCCATCGCGTTGCGCGAACGAGGGTTTTCCATCATCGAGGCCACGAGCGGCGAGCGGGCCATCCAGTTGCTGGCCGATTGGCTGCCCGATGTGGTGGTGCTCGACGCCCTGATGCCGGGCCTCGATGGTTTCCAGACCTGCCATGAATTGCGGCACCTGCCCGGTTTCGAATCGCTGCCGGTGCTGATGCTCACCGGGCTCGACGACGATGCATCCATCACGCGCGCCTATGAAGCGGGCGCCACGGACTTTTTCGTCAAATCCACCCACTGGAGCCTGCTTGCAGGCCGGCTGCGCTACCTGCTGCGCTCTTCGCGCACCCGGCTCGAACTCGAACGCAGCAAGTCCAAGCTCGCCCGCGCTCAAGACCTCGCGCGCATGGGCAGTTTCGACTGGCGCACCGGCCAGGGCGGACCGGTCTTCTCGGTCGAGGGCTTGCGTGTGTTCGGCATGGGGGCGGGCGAGATGCCCACGATGCGCCAGGTGCTCCGCATGATCCCGCGCGACGACCGCAACGGGTTCATGATGGTGATGCGCGAGGTGCTGAGGCACGGCTCGGTGCTCGCCACCGACATCCCGGTCACGCTCGCCGACGGCCGCCAGCAGCGCATCATCCACGTCGAGGCCGAGCCCGAGTTCAACGAGCACGGCAACATGTCCGGCTACACCGGGATCGTCCAGGACGTGACCGACCGCCGCATGGCCGAAGACAAGATCCGGCACCTCGCCAACTTCGATGCGCTCACGGGCCTGCCCAACCGACGCCAGTTGATCTGGCGCGCCGAACGTGCCCTCGAACATGCTCGCCGGCTCAACCATCCGGTGGCCCTGCTGCTGATCGACCTCGACCGCTTCAAGATCATCAACGACACGCTCGGCCACGGCGCAGGGGACGAACTGCTGATGGAGGTGTCGCGCCGGCTGCGCTCGTGCGTGCGCCATTCCGACCAGGTGATGGAAAGCTCCATCGAAACCATGGGCTCGCGTTCGCACCGCACGCTGGAGGCCGTGGGCCGCCTCGGGGGCGATGAATTCGTGGCGCTGCTGCCCGAGGTCACGGACGACACCGACGCCGAACGCGTGGCCGACCGCATCCTTGATGTGATGCGCGAACCCATCTTCGTGGGCGGCCAGGAATGTTTCGTCACCGCCAGCGTTGGCATCGCGATGTTCCCGCGCGACGGCAATTCGGTGGCCGATCTCATGCGCAACTCCGATGTGGCCATGTACTCGGTCAAGGCGCAAGGCCGCAACGCCGCGGTGCTGTACCGGCCGGCCCTGGCCGGCATGGGCCGCGAGAAGCTCGAGCTGGAGAGCGCGCTCCACAAGGCCATCGAACGCAACGAAATGGTGCTGCACTACCAGCCGAAGATCGATGTGCGTGCCGCCCGCATGGTGGGTGTCGAGGCGCTGATGCGCTGGCAGCGCGGCAACACCCTGGTGCCCCCGGGCGATTTCATCCCGCTGGCCGAAGAGACCGGCCTGATCGTCCCACTGAGCGAATGGGCCATCCGGGAGGCTGCGCGGCAGGCCCGCATCTGGCAAGACAGCTTCGGCTTTTCCGACTCCATTGCCGTCAACCTGCCCAACCGCCTGTTCGAGCGCACCGACCTCGTCGAGCACATCCATCAGGCGGTCACGAATTTCGGCGTGCCGCACCCGGTCATCGAGCTCGAGATCACCGAGACCGGGCTGATGAAGGACTTGCAGAACGTCATCCCGTCGCTGCACCGCCTCAACGAGATCGGCGTGGAAATCTCCATCGACGACTTCGGCACGGGCTATTCCTCGCTCGCGTACCTGACCACGCTGCCCATCAGCGAACTCAAGATCGACCGCTCCTTCGTGCGTGACCTCGGCATGACGCCGCAAAGTTCGGCCGTCGTCACCGCCATCATCGCGCTGGCCCGTTCGCTGGGCCTGCGCGTGATTGCCGAAGGCGTCGAGAACATGCGGCAAATGGAAGTGCTGCACCGCCTCGGCTGCGGGGTGATGCAGGGCTTTCTCTTCAGCAAGGCCCTGCCTCCCGATGCGCTGGAGCAGTGGCTTCGACAAACCGTGCTGCCACGCAAGGCGCCCTGGATCGTCAATGCCGACGAAACCGAGGCGGTCGATGCGTTGCGAGCCATCGCGGAGGCCCGCAGTGCGCGGTTCAACAACCCGCCCGTGTGAACTTCTTTCTGTTTGACCCGCTCCCCGAGCGCTCCTGCGACACCTTCCGCCCTGATGGACACGACCCGCGCCGCCTCTTCGCGAGCCGCAACTTCCGACGCCCTCGTACCGCAATTGGCCAAAGCCGCGTTGCGCCGCCTGGCCCTCGAAAAGCTCGAACCCACTCCGGAAAACTACACCCGGGCCTATCACCTGGAAGCGGGCGGCGTGCCGCCGGCAGCGTTGCCCGCTGCCGCCTGGCCCACGCTCGATGCGCTGCTGAGCCGGGCCAGCCCCGAACAGCGGGTTCGCGGCGAACTGAAGGAGGCCCTGGCGCAAGGGCAATGGGCACAGGCTGAACGCCTCGTCGATGCGCAGCCCGGTCTGCCTCAGCAGGGGGCGGCCCTGGCCGACCTGATCGACCGCATCGTGCGCGGCGTGCAGCAGGGGGGCCGGCACTGGACGAGCGCGCGCAAGAAAGACAGCCTTGCCCGCGTGCTCGCCAGCACCCGCAGCGACCCTCGCCGCCTGCAGCAACGCCTGGGCCAACTGGTGCAGGGCTGGGAGACCGACAAACCGGATGAGGCCATCGACACCGATGCCGCACCGTTCGATGACGCCCCGCAGGGCGAGCCAGCGAGCGCTGGCCGACCGGTGCTCGAACCCATCCACCTCGAAGGTGCCCAGGACGCACTGTGGCAGCAGCTCCTCGGCAGCCTCGGCGGCACGGTGCTCAAGGCCCTGCCGCCGCCGCCATCGCCCAGCACCGAGTTGTCCCAGGCCTTCGTGCAGTTGAACGACACCATCGTGTCGGCCGGCCCTTCGCCGCAGGTGGCCGGGCAGATGGAGCAGCTGTGCAAGCGCGCAAACCGCGTGCTGCAGCACCGCCACCATCTCGTCGAGCAGCTCGGCGGCCTGTGCAAGCAGTTGACCTCGAGCCTGGCCGAACTCGCCGAGGACGACAGCTGGGCGCAGGGCCAGGCCGATGCCATGGCGCAGGAGATCGACTTCGGCCTCACCGCGCGCAGCATCCGCTCGGTGAGTGAAATGCTGGAAAACACCCGGGAGCGCCAGCAGGCCCTGCGCATCGAGCGTGGCCAGGCTCGCGACGCCCTCAAGGCGCTGATCAACCAGATGCTCAGCGAGCTCGGCGAGCTCGCCTCCCAGACCGGCCGCTATCACGAGCGCCTGGACCGTTACGCCGGCGTCATCGACCAGGCCGATTCATTGGAAAGCCTGGCCGGCGTGGTGCGCGAGATGGTGGCGGAGAGCCGCACCGTGCAGACGCTGGTGCAGCAGGCGCAAGGGCGCCTGCAGTACGAACATGCGCGGGCCACGGGCCTGTCCGAACGGGTGGTGGAACTGGAGACCGAGTTGCGCCGCCTGTCGGAAGAAATCTCCACCGATCAGCTGACGCAGATCGCCAACCGACGGGGCTTGCTGCAGGCCTTCGAAGCCGAACGGGCGCGGCTGGAACGCACCGGCGCACCCTTGGCCATCGGTCTGCTCGACGTGGACAACTTCAAGCGCCTGAACGACGACCTGGGCCATGCCGCGGGCGACAAGGCGCTCAAGGCGCTCGCCGCTGCCGTCAGCAAGGCACTGCGGCCGACCGACCTGGTCGCCCGCTATGGCGGCGAAGAATTCGTCGTGCTGCTGCCCGACACCCCGCTCGACGAAGGCGAGCAGATCCTCACGCGCCTGCAGCGCTCGCTGACCGGCAGCCTGTTCATGCACGAGCAGCGCCAGGTCTTCGTCACCTTCTCGGCGGGCGTCACCGCCTACCGGGCCGGCGAACGCATCGAAGTGGCGCTGGAGCGTGCCGACGAGGCCCTCTACGAAGCGAAGCGCACCGGCAAGAACAAGACCTGCGTGGGGTAGTTGCGTCCTCGTTCGCGCGCTCCGAGCCCGCCACTCAGATCTTGAGCGCTGCGGCGATCCCGTCGTGGGCAGCCTTGTTCAGGCGGATTTGAAACGGCAGGAACGTCAGCCGTTCTTCCACCGTCGCGCCAGCGGGATTCGACACCCAGTAGCTGCCGCCGAGCACCTGACCATCCTTCGTCAGCGCGCCGGTGTAGACGTTGCCGTTGCGCTGGAAGTAGATGCGGTATTGCACCGTCGAACTCAGCGTTGCCGAGACGGGCCGCGGCGCGGTGGCCACCCAGACCGGCACTCCGCCCACGGTGCTCACCGTGCCGTCGGCCAGGTGATACGTCTTGCCATCGCTGTTCGATACCATGCCGGCGGTCAGGGCTGCCTCGAGCGTGGAGCCAGACACACAGGGTGTGACGTTCGCATCGGTCGTCGCGGCCGTGCAATCGAAGACGGTGTAGCGGTCGCCCTTGTTCGTGGCGGTGAATTTCAGGTAAGCCGCACCCGGACCGAAGCTCGCAGCAGGATCCAGGATGGCCGCGTTGGACCAGAACGAGTTGTGCCAGTGGGCCAGATCCGCCGGCGCTGACACGACCAGGCCCGACAGAGGAACAGGGACAAACTCGCTGCGCTGCTGAGCGTACGCCACCGTCGTGCCATCGCTTGCCAGCGTGTCGATTCGAACGTCGCGGCCCGTGTACGACGCGACGTGCGTGGTCTGGTCTGCGGGAACGACCAGCACGGCGCCGTCCTTCAGAATGCGGGTGGGCGTGCCGGCATGCAAGGCGAGGCTGGATGCCAGATTGCGGGGCGCCGACTGTGCCGAGCGCTGCGGCCCGTGGGTCAACGGCGATGTCGCGACCACCGAGAAATCTGACTGTGCGTAGTTCGTGCCGCTGACCTGAGCTCCCTGGTAGTTCAGGTTCCACCGCAATTCGTAGCTGGCGCCGCTCGGGGCCAGAATCAGGTCTTCAAATGCCTGCTGGTTCGTGCTGAGCTTGAGCGCCAGCGTCGCCGGGCTGCTCGTGACGCTGCCGCCCGCGCTGCTCACGATCACCGTGTACTGCGCTCCGCTGTCGGCGTAGGTCACGCTGGGCGTGGTGAACGAGGCCGACGTCGCACCCGCGATCGCGACACCGTTCTTTTGCCACTGGTACCCGAGAGCCGCGCCTGTGGTGGTGACGGAGAACGTGGCCGTGTCCCCCGTGTAGACCGTTGCGGATGCCGGTTGCGTCAAGATGACCGACCCCTCCGCTCCATCCGCTGCGGGCGCGTTGTTTTCGGTGGGATCGGATCCGCCGCCGCATCCGGCAATGAGCAGCGCGCTGGCCGATGCGCACGCTGCGCGAACAAATGTGGCGTGGTTCAAGACGTGTCCCCTGTTGAAAACTGCGGCCGGTATTATGCGGACGGAATGTCGATAACTGGCCACCTTGTTCCGGGGGGTGGCATCGCTGGTGCGCCATGGGGGAAACGCCTCTCGGGTGCGCGTCAGTGGGTGCCTGCTTGCGAGGCGCTGTTCGTGTATCCGCGCAAGACGTTGTACCGAGACCGCTGTTCAGCGGTCAGCAGCTTTGCCATGGCAAGGTGATAGCTCAGATGGGCCGCGCGCAAGCGCCCCTGCGCCAGGGCCGCTCGCTCTACGGCGCCGGCCATCGTTTGTTCATCGAGCCTGTGCCCGTTGCTGAAAAGCCCGTCCAGTGCGGCTTCTGCCTGAATGACCTCTTCACCGAGCGTGCGTGCCTGCGCCTTCATCTGCGCCATGAGCGATGAAGTCTCCTGACGTTGTGTGAGAGTCAGCTGCAATGCATCGGCCCATTCGAGCACATGCGCAGGCCCCGGGTAGCCGTTCAGCTCCGCGGCCAGCGCCATCGCCATGCCTCGGCCGGCGCGCAGGTCGTCGATCTGCGCAGGCGACAGCGCCTTGATGGCGCGCGTCTGCTCGCCCGCATAGGGAGAAGGCCCCGGAGGCGTCTGGGCGTGGGCGGCAGGACCATCGTGTTGCGCGAAGGAGGGCGGCGCGATGGCAACCAAGGACAGGGACAAGAAGAAGGTGATGCAGCGACGGCGGTCGAAAAACATGGATGAAGCACTGGAGTGAGGGTGCGTCATCTTGCAATCGACCTGTGCAGATGCATATGATTCAAATCATATGCCTTCCCCCCGCCTCTCATCCCGGGTGCTGCCCGGAGATCGTGCCTTGCCAGAGGAGCCTGATCCATTCGGCATCGTGCCGGTTTGCCGTGCGCTGGCAGCGGGAGACACGCTTTTCCGGCAAGGTGAGCCGACCATCGGTGTCTTCCGTCTTCTCCATGGCGGCCTGCGCCTCGTGCGCACCACCGCAGCCGGCTCGGAGGTCGCGATGCACACGGTGCGGCCTGGGGAACTGTTCGCCGAGGCGTCCTTGTTCGCATCGCGCTACCACTGCGATGCGGTGGCAACCGTGGCCTCTGAAGTGCATTGGTACGCCAAGAATGCATTGCGAACACAGCTCCAGGCCTGTCCCGCGACGATGTGGCGATTCACCGCCGAACTGGCCCAGCGGGTGCAAGGGTTGCGCGGCCGATTGGAGGTCCAGCAGGTGCGCAGTGCCAGGGAGCGCGTCTTGCAATACCTGGGGCTGGGCTGCGATGCGAAGGGGCGATGGCAGCAGCGGGGAACGCTCAAGCACCTCGCGCAGGAGATCGGGCTGACCCATGAGGCGCTCTACCGCGCATTGGCGGCGCTGGAGCGCGAGGGGTGCATCAGCCGCAGTGGGAAAGGGATCCGGCTCGTCACGGCAGATCGAACGCAAGCCGAGTCAGCGCCGCGCCGTTGATGCACAGGCACCGCCGGGTGATGCCAGGCGCCGTCACCGGGTCGCACGCACTGTGGCCGCGCCGCCGAACATTTCGCCGATCAGCGAACGCAGCCAGCGGTTGCCGAGGTCCGCATGCGCCCGGCGATGCCAGAACACGCAGGTTCGCAACGTCGGAAGCCGCAGAGGCGGCTTCGCCCACTTCAGGCCGAGTGGGCCGGCGAACTGGCTCACGAGCCGGTCCGGCACGGTGACGACGCAGTCCGACGCGGCCACGACAAACGGCACCGTCAGGTGACTGCTCACCTGATCCTGGCCCGAGCGGCGCACGCCGGCTTTTTCCATCCGGCGCTGGATCTCGGCATAAGGCCCCACGGCCTCCGAGACGAACAGGTGCCGGGCCGCCCGGAACTCGGCCAGCGTGGTGGGGGGCTTGGCCGCGAACGGGTGCGAGGCGCGGAACATGGTGACGCATTCCTGGCGGAAGAGGAGTTGCCGAAAGAGACCTTCGGGCATGTCCTCGTAAGGTGCTACCGCGAGGTCGATGCTGCCGTCGTGCAGCGCGTCCCGCAATGCCGTACCGGCCGACCGCGCCACGCCCAATCGCACCCCGGGTGCGTCGCGTGCACACCGCTCGATCAACCTGGGCATGAAGTGCACTTCGGCCAGATCGGTCATGGCGAGGCTGAAGTGGCGGTCGCTCGTCGACGGCTCGAAGGCATCCTGCTTGTGAATGCTTTCCTGGATCAGCGCCAGCGCCGCCCCAATGGGCCCCGCCAGCTGGAGCGCCAGCCTGGTGGGCTGCATGGCATGCCCCGCGCGCACGAACAATGCGTCGTCGAACGTGGCGCGCAGCCGCGTCAGGGCATTGCTCGCGGCGGGCTGGGACAGCCCGAGGTTCCTCGCGGCCTGGGAGATCTGCCGGGTGGCCACGATTTCCCGGAACACCACGAGCAGGTTGAGGTCCACCTCGCGCAGGTTCTTCATGAATCTATTCACCAAGCAAATGGTCTGTATTCCAGCGGCAACGTTGCCGTGATAGTACGTGGTTCGGACAATGGGGCCATCGATCACTCTCAGGAGTCCCGAATGGAAAGCGTTCCGCCGCCCCCTCTGCGCTACCTCACCGGCTTCGCAAACGAATGGGCTACCGAGGCGCTCCCCGGCGCACTGCCGGCCGGGCAGAACTCACCCCAGCAGGTGCCGTACGGTCTCTATGCCGAGCAGATCTCCGGTACGGCCTTCACCGCTCCTCGACATCGGAACCGTCGCTCGTGGCTTTACCGCATCCGCCCCGCGGCCGTGCACGAGCCGTTCGAACGCATGGACAACGGCCACCTCACGAATGATCCAGGCACGCCGTTCACCTCTCCAAACCAGCTTCGCTGGGACCCGATGCCGCTGCCCGACCTCCGCATTCCCAAGGATTTCGTCGACGGCCTCTTCACCATGGCCTGCAACGGCGATCCCGCGACCCAGGCCGGCGCCAGCATCCATTTGTATGGGGCGAACCGGTCGATGAGCCGGTTCTTCTGCAATGCGGACGGTGAGTTGCTGGTCGTTCCACAAGAAGGCCGCCTGCGCCTGGCGACGGAGATGGGGCTGTTGGACGTGGCGCCGCAGGAGATTGCCGTCATCCCGCGCGGCGTGCGATTCCGGGTCGAGTTGCCCGATGGCGCAGCACGCGGCTACATCTGTGAGAACTTCGGGGCACCGTTCCAGTTGCCGGACCTCGGCGTGATCGGCTCGAACGGCTTGGCGAATCCGCGCGACTTCCAGGCGCCCGAGGCCTGGTACGAGGATGTGGAAGGTGCGTTCGAGCTGGTGACCAAGTTCATGGGCAACCTGTGGCGGGCCCGCATCGGGCACTCGCCGCTGGATGTGGTCGCCTGGCACGGCAACCTCGCGCCTTGCAAGTACGACTTGCGCCGATTCAACACGATCGGCTCGATCAGCCATGACCATCCCGATCCGTCCATCTTCCTCGTGCTCCAGTCGCCGTCGGACACCATGGGCGTGGACAGCATCGACTTCGTCGTGTTCCCGCCGCGGTGGCTCGTCGCGGAGCGGACGTTCCGTCCGCCCTGGTTCCATCGCAACGTCGCCAGCGAGTTCATGGGCCTGATCCACGGCGAGTACGACGCCAAGGCCGAGGGCTTCCTGCCCGGCGGATCGAGCCTGCACAACTGCATGAGCGGCCACGGCCCCGATGCGGCCACATGCCGAAAGGCCTTCGCCGAAGACACCCGCCTGCCACGCAAGGTCGACCAAACCATGGCCTTCATGTTCGAGACACGGCACGTGCTGCGCCCCACTGCGGCGGCCCTGGCGTCGCCTCAGCGCCAAGCCGGGTACCAGCAGTGCTGGTCCGGCATCGACAAACGTTTCCATCCGGAGAGCCCATGACACCGCACCTCGACGAGACCCACGATGCGCACCTGACCAGCTGGGTCGCCTCGGCCAACACACCCGACCATCCGTTCCCGCTGCAGAACCTGCCCTTCGGCCGCTTTCGCCTTCGAGGCCGCGACGAACCGTGGCGCATCGGGGTGGCGATCGGCGACGAAATCCTGGACCTGCGAGCCACCGGCCTTGTGGACACGGACGACATGAACGTGTTGATGGACAGCCCGCTGCCGTGGCGCCGCGAGTTGCGCCTGGCACTGTCCCGTGGCTTGCGTGCGGGGGGCATCGAGCAGGGTTGGTCCGCGTACCTCGTGAATCAGGCCGATGTCGAAATGACGTTGCCGTGCCGCATCACCGACTACACCGACTTCTATACCGGCATCCACCACGCCATTGCGGTGGGCCGGCTCTTTCGGCCGGACCAGCCCCTGCTGCCCAACTACAAATGGGTACCCATTGGCTATCACGGGCGCGTATCGTCGATTGGTGTCAGTGGGCAGGCGATCAAGCGCCCGGCCGGTCAAACCAAGGCGCCCGACGCCGACCGGCCCACGTTCGGCCCGAGCCGGCGCCTGGACCACGAACTGGAGTTGGCCTATTTCATCGGCCGCGGCAACGCACTCGGGGAACCGATCGGCATCGAGGAGGCAGAGGCACACCTCTTCGGCGTCGCCTTGTTGAACGATTGGTCGGCGCGCGACCTGCAGGCGTGGGAGTACCAACCACTCGGCCCCTTTCTTGCGAAGAACTTCGCGTCGACGGTGTCGCCGTGGATCGTCACGACCGAAGCGCTGGCGCCGTTTCGTGCGCCGTTCGAGCGTCCGCCCTCCGATCCCGCGCCGCTGCCGTACCTCGACAGCCTGTACAACCGAGCGCACGGTGCGCTCGACATCCAGTTGGAGGTGCTGATCCTCACGGCCAGCATGGCAGCTGCCGGCACGCCGCCGGCCCGGCTGACCCTCGGCGGATCGCGTGACGCAGCCTACTGGACGGCCGCGCAACTCATCACGCACCACACCGTCAACGGCTGCAACCTGCAGCCGGGCGACCTGCTGGGCTCGGGCACCCTGTCAGGGCCGCGCCCGGACCAGGCCGGCTCGCTGCTCGAACTGACCGAAGGCGGCAAGCGCCCCATCAACCTGCCGAACGGAGAAACACGCACTTTCCTCGAAGACGGCGACACACTGATCCTGCGCGGCTGGTGCGAGCGGCCCGGCGCCAAGCGCATCGGGCTCGGCGAAGTGCGGGGCACCGTGGTCGGTTGAACCGGGAAAGCTCACCTGCATGACGGACCCAGCGTTGCTGGGTTGGGCGGCGGCGAGGCGGCCGGCGAGCGTCACTCCGCGAGTGGCAGTGAACTGGTGCACTTGATCTCGTCGAGGCACACGCTGGAACGCGCACCGCTGACGCCCGGCAGCCGCATCAGCTTTTGCATCAGGAAGTTCGACAAGGCCTTGAGGTCGCTCGCGATCACCTTGACCACGTAGTCGAAGTCGCCGGTCACCGAATAGCACTCCAGGATTTCCGGCAGGCCAACGACCACATCGGTGAACTTGGAAAGGTCGCGGATGTGGCCCTTTTCCATGGTGACGTGGATGAATGCCACGACGTTCAGGCCCACTCGGTACGAGTTCAGGCGCGTCTCGTAACGTGCGATGAATCCCTCTTCCTCCAGTCGCCGGTGGCGCCGATGGCATTGCGCCGGCGACAGGCCAACCGCTTCTGCCAGTTCCAGGTTGGACACGCGTCCATGTTCCTGCAGGAAAGCCAGGATTTTTCGGTCGATCCGATCCAAATCGCTCTGAAACAAGATTCTCTCCAATTGCGCCGGTTCGGCGCAATTATGTTTCCTTTACGAGGGTTCATCCGGACGTGCAGTGAAAGCAGATTTTCCGTGTCCAACCGCACACTTCTTCCTGAGAAAGGCGGCTCATGCGAGGAATCCGGCACTTCCTGTTTTGCCTCCGGCCTTTCGGCGACACACCAACGGCTTTCATCTGAAGTGGACCCAAACGTGCAACATTCTTTCCTTCGCTTTTCGCTCGCCGTGCTCACCCTTGCGCTGGCTGCCGCGGCACCTGCGCATGCCATCGACAAGTCGGTGGCAGTCACGGCCATCGTCGAACACAAGGCCCTCGATGCGGTGCGAGACGGCATCAAGGACGAACTCAAGTCCTCCGGATTCGAAGAGGGCAAGAACCTGAAGTACCAGTTCCAGAGTGCCCAGGGCAACCCTGGCACGGCGGCGCAGATCGCCCGCAAGTACGCCGGAGAGCGACCGGATGTCATCGTCGCGATTGCCACGCCTTCGGCTCAGGCAGTGGTGGCAGCCACCAAGGATGTTCCGGTGGTCTACAGCGCGGTGACCGACCCCGTGGCGGCCAAGCTCGTCAAGACCTGGGATGCGGCCGGTGGCAACGTCACCGGCGTGTCCGACATGTCGCCGCTGGAAAAGCACCTGGCGCTGATCAAGCGAGTGGTTCCCGGTGCCAAGCGCGTCGGCGTGATCTACAGCCCGGGCGAAGCCAACTCGGTGTCGATCGTGGATGGGCTCAAGAAGGCCATGCCCGCTTCCGGCATGACGTTGGTGGAGGGTGCCGCGGCGCGCACCGTGGACGTGGCCAGCGCCGCACAAAGCCTGGTCGGCAAGGTCGATGTGTTCTACGCGCCGACCGACAACAACGTCATATCGGCATTCGAGGGCATCGTCAAAGTGGCCCAGCAGGCCAAGATCCCGGTTGTGTCAGGCGACACCGACACCGTGACCCGCGGAGCCGTCGCCGCGCTCGGCCTGAACTACTACGACATCGGCCGCCAGACCGGCAAGATCGTGGTGCGTGTCCTCCAGGGTGAAGCGGCCGGCCGAATCGCTTCGCAGACCAGCACGAACCTCGATTTGCACGTCAACCCGGGCGCTGCGCTGAAGCAAGGTGTGACGCTGTCGGACGAGCTGGTGAAGTCAGCCAAGGTCGTGATCAAGTAGCCGTCCACTCCGCGGGATGCAGCAGCGTCCCGCGCCGGCATCGCTGCCTGGTCCCTGCGGCCCCCACCACCGCGTTCCGTTGCCTCGGCCTGCGACCGGCCGCGGTGGCCCTTTTCATCTCGAGGTTGCTTGTCATGTCTCTCATTGCATCGCTGGGTGCCATCGAGATCGGTCTGATATTCGGACTGGTCGCGCTGGGTGTCTTCCTGTCGTTTCGCATCATCAACTTCCCCGACCTCACGGTCGACGGCAGCTTCCCACTTGGCGGCGCCGTCTCCGCGGCCCTGATCGTTGCCGGCTGGAACCCGTTCGCCGCCACGGCGGCGGCCATCGTCGCCGGAGGCCTGTCCGGGTACCTCACCGCCTGGTTGAACGTTCGCCTGCGCATCATGCAGCTGCTGGCAAGCATTCTCGTGATGATCGCGCTGTACTCCGTGAACCTGCGCATCATGGGCAAGCCCAACGTCGCGCTGATCAATGACGCCACGGTGTTCAGCATGCTCGAATTCGGCGGCCTGCCCGACTACTGGCTCAAGCCGCTGGTGCTGCTGGGAGTCGTCATGGCCGTGAAGGTCCTGATCGATTTGTTCTTCGCTTCGGAGGCCGGTCTGGCGATGCGCGCCACCGGCAGCAACCCCCGCATGGCGCGTGCGCAGGGCATCTCGACCGATCGCCTGACGGTGTGGGGCATCGCGCTGTCGAACGCGCTGGTGGCGCTGGCCGGTGCACTGTTCGCGCAGAGCCAGGGCGGCGCCGACATCTCGATGGGCATCGGCACCATCGTGATCGGCCTGGCGGCGGTCATCATCGGCGAGACCATCTTGCCAGCGCGCAGCCTGGTCGTCACGACGCTGGCCTGCATCCTGGGCGCGGTGCTCTACCGTTTCTTCATCGCGGTGGCACTCAATGGCGACTTCATCGGCCTGCAAGCCTACGACCTGAACCTCGTCACTGCCGTGTTGGTCGGGCTGGCACTGCTCGTTCCCAGCTACAAGCGCAAGCTGGCCTCCCTTTGGTCCGGCTGGCGCGTCCATGCGGCAAGCACTGCCAAGGGAGCCCGGTGATGTTGTGCGCCAAAGGTCTTGAGATCACCTTCAACCCTGGAACGCCCATCGAGAATCGGGTGCTGCGTGGGCTGGACCTGACCATTCCTACCGGTGAGTTCGTCACCGTGATCGGCTCCAACGGTGCCGGGAAATCGACCTTCCTGAATGCCGTCAGCGGCGACCTGTTGGTCGACTGCGGCAGCATCCGGATCGACGACACCGACGTCACCCGCCGGCCCGCCTGGCAGCGCTCGGGCCTGGTCGCGCGGGTCTTCCAGGACCCCATGGCCGGCACCTGCGAGGCCCTGACGATCGAGGAGAACATGGCGCTGGCCTGGAAGCGAGGCGCACCACGCCGCCTGGGTTTCTCGCTGAACCGCACGCTGAGAGAACTGTTCCGGGACAAGCTCAGCATCCTCAAGCTGGGCCTCGAAAACCGCCTGGGCGACCGCATTGGCTTGCTCTCTGGCGGGCAACGCCAGGCCGTCAGCCTGCTGATGGCATCGCTGCAGCCGTCCCGCATTTTGCTGCTCGACGAGCACACGGCCGCGCTCGACCCGAAGACGGCCGCTTTCGTCCTCGAACTCACGGCGAAGATCGTCGAGGCCGGCAAGCTGAGCACCATGATGGTCACCCACAGCATGCGCCAGGCGCTCGACTACGGCAGCCGGACGGTGATGCTTCACGAGGGCCGCGTGATCCTCGATGTCTCCGGACCACAGCGCAGGAACATGAGCGTCGAAGACCTGCTGCACATGTTCGAGAAGACACGCGGCGAGAAGCTCGACGATGACAAGCTGCTGCTCGCCTGACAGCCCTCACCGATTCCACAGAGATCAGGTACCGCCCGCAAGTACCTGGTTCACACCTGAGATTCACCGAAAGGAACCTCACCATGTCTGATCTGTTCGAGAACCCGATGGGCCTCATGGGCTTCGAATTCGTCGAGTTCGCCTCGCCCACCCCGAACGTACTCCAGCCGGTGTTCGAGATGATGGGGTTCACCAAGGTGGCCACCCACCGGTCCAAGGATGTCGTGCTCTACCGCCAGGGCGACATCAACTTCATCGTGAACAATGAGCCACGCAGCGCGGCCTCGTATTTCGCTGCCGAGCATGGTCCGTCGGCCTGCGGCATGGCGTTTCGTGTGAAGAATGCGCAGATGGCCTATGCCCGTGCGCTGGAGCTGGGCGCGCAGCCCATCGAAATCCCGGCCGGTCCCATGGAGCTGCGGCTGCCGGCAATCAAGGGCATCGGCGACGCGCCGCTGTACTTGATCGACCGCTACGGCGACGGCCAGTCGATCTATGACATCGACTTCGACTTCATCGAAGGCGTCGATCGCCATCCTCAGGGCGCGGGCCTGAAGTCGATCGACCACCTGACTCACAACGTCTACCGCGGCCGGATGGCGCACTGGGCGGCGTTCTACGAGCGCTTGTTCAACTTCCGGGAAATCCGGTTCTTCGACATCAAGGGTGAATACACCGGCTTGACATCGAAGGCCATGACGGCGCCGGACGGCAGGATCCGCATCCCATTGAACGAGGAGTCTTCGCGCGGCGCGGGCCAGATCGAAGAGTTCCTGATGAAGTTCAACGGGGAGGGCATCCAGCACATCGCCTTGCTCAGCGATGACCTGCCGGCCACGCTGGACGCCTTGCGCAAATCCGGCGTTCCGTTCATGGCCGCGCCGCCGGCCACGTATTACGAGATGCTCGGTGACCGGCTCCCGGGGCACGGCGAGCCGGTGGGTGAACTCCAGTCGCGCGGCATCCTGCTCGACGGCAGCACCGACGGGGGCAAGCAACGCCTGCTGCTGCAGATCTTCACGCAGACCCAACTGGGCCCGGTGTTCTTCGAGTTCATCCAGCGCAAGGGCGATGAGGGCTTCGGCGAGGGCAACTTCAAGGCGCTGTTCGAATCGATCGAGCGCGACCAGGTGCGTCGCGGCGTGCTGCAAGCCAGCTGAACCGGAGGCCAGGATGAACAGGCTGTCCCCCGAACTCGCTCGTGAACTTCTCGCGCCGCTGGAACAGTGGCATCACGACGAACGTCTCGGCGCCATCTCGCGAGAGTTTGTCTTCGCCGATTTCGCCCAGGCTTTTTCCTTCATGACGCAGCTCGCCCTGATGGCGGAAAAGAACAACCACCATCCTGAATGGTGCAACGTCTACAACCGCGTGGGCATCACGCTGACCACGCACGATGTCGACGGACTGTCCCGGCGTGATATCGAATTCGCGCACCACGCCGACGCTGCGTTCGAGCGCTTCATGGTCCCTGGCAAAACGGAGGCAATCGATCATGCAACGTCACTTGAGTGAGACCGAAAACCACGGCGCCACCTTGCGGGAAACCGGGCAGCCGGAGCGGGCAGACTGGACCATCGAGCAGGGATGGGAGAACTACACCCCGGAAGAACATGCCACCTGGCGGACGCTCTTCGAACGACAGACCAGGCTGCTGCCGGGCAGGGCCTGCGACGAATTCGTGCAGGGCATGCGGGACTTGCCCATAGGCGCAGAGCACATCCCCGACTTCCGTCGCTTGAGCGATGTCTTGATGAAGCGCACCGGGTGGCAGGTCGTCGCGGTGCCCGGCCTGGTGCCGGACGATGTGTTCTTCGAGCACCTCGCCAACCGGCGCTTTCCATCCGGCCACTTCATCCGCAAGCCCGAAGAACTCGATTACCTGCAGGAGCCCGATGTCTTCCACGACGTCTTCGGCCATGTGCCGATGCTGATGAACCCGACCATGGCCGACTACATTCAGGCCTACGGTGAAGGCGGCTTGCGAGCGCAACGGCTGGGCCAACTCGACAGCCTGGCACGGGTCTACTGGTACACCGTCGAATTCGGATTGCTGCAGCAGTCGGACGGGCTGCGCATCTACGGCGCCGGCATCGCATCGTCGTATTCGGAAAGTGTGTTTGCGATCGACGACCCCTCGCCCAACCGCATCCAATTCGAACTCGAGCGCGTCATGCGAACGCACTACCGGATCGACGACTTTCAAGAGAGCTATTTCGTCATCCGCGACATCGACGAGCTGCTGGCACTCGCCCAGATCGACTTCGGGCCGATCTACCAGCGCTTGCAAGGGCAATCGGAATGCGAGCCGGGCCAATTGCTGGCCGAAGACACGCTGATCACGCGCGGTACCGGCCGCTATCACACGGCCAAGCGGGGAGGAAAGTGAATTGAATGCACGTACCCGAACCGTGATGATCACCGGGGCAGCCGGCAACCTGGGCCGTGCCGTGGCCGGTTCGTTCCTTGCTGAAGGTGCCAAGCTCGTGCTCGTCGACCTTCATCGAGCGCGCCTGGAGGAGGCCTTCGGAGCCGAGAACGAACGGCGCCTGTTCGCGCCGGCGAATCTCCTGAAGCAAGAGCAGGTCAACCGCGCGGTGCAGGCCGCGCTCGCGCGCTTCGGACGCATCGATGTCCTGTGCAACCTGGCGGGTGGCTTTCGCATGGGCGAGCCCGTGCATGAGACCGCCGATGAGAACTGGGACTTCCTGTTCGAAGTGAACGGGCGCACCCTGCTGCATGCGGTTCGTGCTGTCGTGCCGGGCATGATTGAAATCGGCGGCGGCAAGATCGTCAACGTCGGCGCCTTCTCGGCCCAGAAGGGTCTCGCGCTGATGGGGGCGTACAGCGCTGCAAAGGATTCGGTGATTCGCCTCACGGAAGCGATGGCCGCCGAACTGCGCGACAAGAACATCAACGTGAACTGCGTGCTGCCAACCATCATCGACACTCCGGAGAATCGCGCGGCCATGCCCGGCGCGGATCCATCGCGCTGGGTGGCGCCGGAAGACCTTGCCAGCGCCATCGCCTTCCTGGCATCGAACGGCGCACGCGCCATCCACGGGGCTGCGTTGCCTGTGACGGCGCTCAGTTGAAGAAATTCATTCTCTGAACCGAATGGGTCTGCGACTCGGGGGCCCGTGACTATCGCAGATGGATGGCGTCTCCGGCACACGGCCAAGCGATGCATTGGGGGCGTTGAATGGCATCACGCCAAAGTGAGATTTTTCTCATCAATATCCCGGCCGTTCAGCCTTGGGTGCATCTCGTTCCGCGACAATAAAAGCAAAAGCCACTTTGAGTTGGGAACCCTGGCATGGAATGTCGTCGACCTTGGAATTTCTCGTTTTCAGGCAGGTTCGTGGCGTGCGCTGCGGCCATGTTGGCCCTTCACTCTGGCGTTGCGGCCGGCCCGGCGCTCGACCGCATCAAGGCGAGCGGCAAGATCGTCATCGCCTACCTGTCCAGTGCCCCGTTCGCCTACGCCGACGGCGACGGCAAGCCGATGGGCTATTCCATCGATCTGTGCGCCAAGGTGGCGCAGGCGGTGCGCAAGTCCCTTGAGATGGAAAGCATCAACGTCGTCTACCTTCCCGTCCAATCCGCCCAGCGCATTCCAACCATCGTGGAAGGCAAGGCCGATCTCGAATGTGGTTCGACGACCAACAACGAAACACGCCGCAAGAGCGTTGCGTTCACCATCCCTCACTACATCACGGGAGCCCGCGTGGCGGTGCGCAGTGACGCCCGCATCGAAAAGCTCTCGGATTTCCGAGGCAAGAAGCTGATATCAACTGAGGGAGGCACGGCACTGGCCGCCATCAAGAGTGCCAACGATGAACGGCTGCTCGGCATCCAGATCGGGGCCGCCGCAACAGGGCCGGAGGCGATGGCAAGCGTGGAGAGCGGGCGAGCCGACGGCTTCGCGATGGACGATGTGTTGCTCTATGCCCTGATTGCCGATCGTCCGGATCCCTCGAAGTTGAAGGTGGTTGGAAACTTCCTGACCGTCGAACCGCTGGCCATCATGCTTCCGAAAGACGACCCCGAGCTGAAGAAAATCGTGGACGCCGAAATGAAGCGCCTGATCAACAGCAAGGAAGCCCAGGCCATCTACTCGCGCTGGTTCGAAAAACCGATTCCCCCCAAAGGCAAGTCCTTGAACATGCCGATGAACTACCTGCTCAAGGACTTCTGGAAGTATCCGAACGACTGGGTGCCCAGCTGAGTCAAGGGGGGCGGCCCGGGCCGCACAAGGTCAGGGGCCATGACCGACCGAGCCCGCGCCTCCCTTGAGCAAGGCCACCACCACAGGAATCAGCACGGGCAGAAGAACGATGCCGAAAGCCGCGGCCCCGAGCACCATGGCGCCGTCCGCCGTGATGGTGATCGGCGTCAGCAGTGCACGTCCGTACTTTTCAGTGGACGACAGCTCGGCATCCACAGAAATCTTGTAAGTCCGATTGAGACGCAACGGTGACTGTGCAGGCGGCTGGATGCCGCCCGAGGCATAGCGTGTTCCGTGAAGCTCGCCCTGGATCAACAACGCGTCTGCCTGCTTGCGGTCCGCCTTGAATCCGGCCGCCATGGCCTGTTCTCTTTCCTGCGGACTCGCTTTGTCCATCAACCTCAGCTGATAGCGGATGGAGGCCTGGCCGGAACCTTTGATGAAAAGGGTGTCGAGAGAACCCTCGATCGACGAATGAAACGGCGATTTCAATGCCGCCAGCATCTCCGGCGGGGCATCGAAAATGTAGTGGTACTTCTCTGTGATGACGACAATGTTCTTGTCATCGCTGGAGATCAGCAGCGACGACACGGTTTCGACGTACCGTTGATTCTCGAACAGGCTGCTCGTGATGAAGCTGCTTCTCGTGTTCGAGCAAGCGGACAGCCCTCCGATGCCGCTCAGGGCACCAAGCACCATGAAGTTTCTGCGGTTGGCGTTCATTGGGATCTCATGAGTGACACGCCTTGGCGCCGCAACCCATGATCGCGACGACCGTGCACATGGAAGCCAGCTTGTAGTTCTTCACCCCGCATCCCTTCTTTTGACATGAATGAGCCGGCAGGGGAACGCAGCTTTCGATGAGTTGGCCTTGCACACGCATGGCCGCAACGGTCTGCAAAGCGGTGACGCGCTTTCCAATCTGGCTTCGCCAGGCAGCGAGGGCCGGTAGTCCATGCCGGCTCGTTGGATGGTGGAAGGCGTGGGATTCGAACCCACGGAGGGCTTGCACCCTCGGCAGTTTTCAAGACTGCTGCCTTAAACCGCTCGGCCAGCCTTCCGGAACCCGAGAGTGTAGCGCGTATGGGGGGCATGCCGGCTGGCGGTGGAGGTGAGCGCCTGGTGATGCGGCGCCAAAGTGTCATCGACGCTTAACGGGCTTGTCATGTTCGCCCGAAACAATGCCGGTCATTCCAGATCGCCTGATCAACCCGCACACCGCGCGGGCGCTCTATTTCTCAGCCAAGGTTTGTTTCTTCAGAGGCTCATGTCCATGTCTTCTTTCAGCCGCTCTGCTTCGGGTGTTGCGTCCATCGCGCCCCTTGCCGCTGAACCGCTGGCCCGCCATCTCACGGTCGATGATGTGCCGGCGCTGGTCGCGCTCGAAGCTGAGAAGTGGACCGCGGAGCAGGCGGCGACCGGCGAGGAGATGGCCGAGCGCATCATGTGTCATCCCGATCTGTCGATCGGTGCGTTCTGCCCTGTCACGGGCAAGGTGGTGGCGTCGTTGTTCATGAAGCCGGTGGTGTCCAGCTTCTGGGAGCATGCGCGCAATTGGCAGGATTGCGCGATGGGGGTGACACCGGTGCGCACGTCGTCGCTCTTCGGCATCAGCCTGAGCAGCAGCCGGCCCGAGGGCGTGGCAGCCATGCTGGCCTTCTTCTGGCCGCTCGCGCTCGCCGCGGGATGGCGGGACGTCTACCTCGGCTCGCCGATTCCGGGCTGGCGGGACTGGCAGGCCCGGCACCCCGGCCGAAGCGTCAACGAGTATGTGTTGTCGAAGAACCTTCGCGGCCTTCCCATCGATCCGCAGCTGCGCTACTACGCTGGCCGCGGCTTCAAGGAGGTGATCTGTGTCAAGCGCGAGTACTTTCCTCATGCCGCCTCACGCAATGTCGGCGTGATCCTGCGTCGCAAGGTGCCGTTGTCGCGCTGGACGCCGGTGTGGCGCGGGCTGAAGCCGGCGAGCACGCGTCAGTTCACGCAGTGGCTTGCGCCGCACGTCTTATGAAGGGATCGGTGCAGGCGCCGTGGAATGGCACGTTGGTGCGCAGCCGGCTGTTCGACGCCGTCTCGCTGTTGCTGCCGGCCGCGGAGCGGTTCCTGATCGAGACGCTCGACGAATGCCGGGCCTGCGCCGGTGAGTCGATGGGGGTGGTCTTGCGGGGTGAGGTGGATCGGTTTTTGCGCGAGGAGGGCGTTCATCAGCTGGTGCACCTGCGCTACAACGACGCCCTGGTCATTGCCAATCCGGCCGTGCGAGACGCCGTGGCACGGGCAGATCGCGTGGCCGACGATCTGCGGTCCATGAGCCTGCCCATGCGCATGGCCCTGGCTGCCGCATTCGAGGTCTTGACGTCGGTGTTGTCCCGCGAGGTCCTGGATCGGCCCTATCTGTTGGGCAGCGGTGCGTCTGCCGAAGCACGCATCTGGCGTTGGCATGCTCGAGAGGAGCTGGCGCACAGCCATGTCATGGTGGAGGCAGCGAGGGCGTTCGGCGTTGGTCGCAGTCGTCGCTTGGCGGCATATGTGCTGGCCACCGCTTTTCTGCTGACCGACGTGTTGCGCTATTGGCGAGCCCTGTGTGCTTGTGATGTGCGGGCTGGTGCCAGCCGCGTGCGCCTGTGGCGCGATGGATTCAGCTTCATCTGGCGCGGTGTTCCGTCTTTGATGCGCATGTCGGTGGGCTGGACGCGTCACCTCGCGGGGTGAACTTTCGAGAGTTGATCCCAGGCGTTCTCGAAGATCGCATGGTCGACGCCATGGCCCCGGCGCCAGCCTTCCACTTCGAGCATCGGCGCATCGTAGAACCGGTCCACCGGCCCCAGGCACAGCACGGCCAGCGGCCGGGCGCCTTCGGGCATGTGCAGCAGGCCGGCAAGCGCTTCCGGTTCGAACATCGAGACCCATCCCAATCCGAGGTGTTCGGCGCGGGCGGCGAGCCACATGTTCTGCACGGCGCAAGCGAGCGAGCACAGCGCCATCTCCTGCGGCATGGTGCGCCGGCCGAAGACCGTGCCGTCGTCGGGCGCGAGTGCGGCCACCAGCAGTTCGGCGCAGTCGCGCACGCCTTCCACTTTGAGGCGCAGGAACGCGTCGCTGCGCTCGCCCAACGCGGCAGCGGTGGCCAGGCGTTCGGCGTCGACCAGCCCTGCGATGCGTTCACGCACCGCACTGTCGCTGATGCGGATGAAGCGCCAGGGCTGCATCAGGCCGACCGAGGGGGCGTGATGGGCGGCGTCGAGCACCCGAGCGAGCACGGCGCTGTCGATCTGGGCGCCGCGGGTGAAGTGGCGCATGTCCCGGCGTGCCTGGATCAGCCGGTAGAAGCTGTCACGCTCGGCGTCGCTGAAGTGGTGCGCCTGCGGGCCGCGCAACGCATCGACGATCTCACTCGGCATGGCAGCCGGGGCCGCGGTGGAACACCAGGTCGTCGACCGGCTTGCCGCCCACGAGGTGCTGTTCGATGATGCGGTCCATGTTCTCGGGCGTCACGTCGTAGTACCAGACGCCGTCGGGCTGCACGCACATCACCGGGCCGCCCTTGCAGGCGGCGAAGCAGCTGACGCGGCTGCGCTTGACGCGCAGCTCGCCTTCGTTGAGGCCCGCGGCCTTGAATTTCTCGCCCAGGCTGTCGAACAGCTCCTGCGACTGGCCGTCCTGCGTGCAGCGCGGGCCGGTGCAGATGAGGATGTGGCGGCGGTAGGCGCCGATCTTGGGTTTTTCAGCAACGCTCATGGGTGCTCCTTGCGTTTTTAGAAACTCGCCCGCATCGACAGTCGGAGCGTGCGGGGTTCCATGGGGTGGACGAGGCGATCGTCGAATCCATTGCCGCTGTTGCAGCTGGGGTCGTTGTCGCGTTGGCCGCGTGTGCAGGCGGCGCCCCAGTATTCGATGTCATTGGCCCGTCGGTCGAACAGGTTCAGCACGTCCAGCGTGAACTGAAGCCGCGGGGTGGCGCGATAGCCGACCTTGAGGTTGGCCGTCCACGAGGAGGCGGATGTTTGCGTGCCGGTCTCTTCGAGTGCATAGCTGCCGATGTAGCGCCAGCGCAGGCCGCCGAACCACTGGCCGTGGTCGTCGGCGGCGATGGCGATCGAGGCCGTCAGCGGAATGGCGTTGGGCACGTGGGTGCCGCCGCCGTCGGCTGCTTCGCGGAAGCGCGCGCGCGACCAGGCCAGGTCGCCATCGATCAGCAGCCAGCGGTTGACCTGCCAGTCGTTCGACCATTCGAGGCCCACGCGGCGCGAGGCGCCCCTGGGTTCGGTCACGCCTGCGTCGCCGACGAAGACAAGCTCGGACGACAGGTCCATCTGCCACAGCGTCAGGCTGGTGTTCCAGCCGGGCAGGGGCAATGCGCGCATTCCCACCTCGCTGCCGGTGGCGTGCACGAGCGGCGGAACCGGGTCCACGGCGCTGGTGGCGCCACGCATGTCGTTGCTGTGAAAGCCCCGGCCCCAGTTGGCGTAGAACTCCGATTTGCCGAGGGTGTCGAACGGGCCAAGCACCACGCCCAGCTTGGGGCTGACCTGATGGCCTTGCACGCTGCCGCCGTTGGCCATGTTGTCTGCGCCCCCGGTGGGGGTGACGCGGGCGCGCACCTCATCCAGGCGCAGGCCGGCCGTGCTGCGCAGCCAGGGCGACCATTGCGTCTTGGCTTCGCCGTAGAGGCCCAGCATGGTCTGGCGCACGCGGTCTTCCCGCACCGTCTCCGTGCGCTGGCGTTCCACGGTGTCGTACAGGCCGAGTGTGCCGATGCGGTCATGCCGCAGTTGCACGCCGAGCGTCGCCTCGGTCTCGCGTCCGGCCGGGCCGAGGACCCAGCTGCGGGAGGCCTGCCCGCCGAACACGCGGCGATGGTCGGCCTGCTCATGCTGGTCGCCCTGCGGGCCGTTGATGAAGCCCGAGGGGTTGGAGAAGAGGTTGAGCCCGTAGTCGATCACGTAGGCACTGGCGCGGGTTTGGCCATCGCCGTGGCTGCGTGCCCATTCGCCCGACAGGCTGGCACGGTGGGTCTCGCCGCCGTCGCTGGGCGCCAGGGCGCCGTAGCGGCCGATTTCGCCGCGTTCGATGGCTCCGATGGGCACGTGTTCGGTCGCGGTCCAGGTGGCACGGTAGGCCATGGCCGTCAGGGCGTAGCCATCGCGTGCCGTGCCGTCCGACAGGCGCACCACGCCGTTGGCCTTGCGCAGGTGTTCGGGCTGGTCCCAGGGGCCGTCGTTGGTGGCGAGCTCCAGGGCACCGAGCACCGTGGGGCTGCCGCCATCGCGCTGACCGTTCACGTTGACGCTCCCTGCGAGCAGCGCGCGCCGGTAGTCGTGCGCGCCGAAGGTCGCTTCGGCAAAGGGTGTGGCGAGCTGGCGCTTGTAGTCGATGCGGGCCGAGCCCGTTGTGGCGAAGTCGCCGTCTTCCGCCGCGTACATGCCTTTGCGGTAGCGCAGGCTGCCCACCAGTTCGGGGATCAGGAAGTTGAGGTCCATGTAGCCCTGGCCGTGGCCGTGGGTGACCATGTTCACGGGCATGCCCATCACCGAGGTGGCGAAATCGCTGCCGTGGTCGAGGTTGAATCCGCGCAGGAAATACTGGTTGGCCTTGCCGTCCCCGGAGTGCTGGGTCACGATGAGCCCGGGCACGGTTTCCAGCACTTCGGCCGGCCGCAGCAGCGGGCGATTCACCAATTGTTCGGAGGCAACGGTGCCTTCGCTGGCCGCATCTGCCGTGCCGATGAGGTTCTTGCCGCGGCTCGTGACGGTGACGGTGGGCAGGGTCTGGGTCTCTTCGGCCCGGCTCTGGCCGGCCATCATGCCGGTGGCCAATGCGGCACAGGCGGTGAAGGTGGCGGGGCGATACAAGTGCTTGTTCATGGTTGGTTCAAAATGCAGGTCGCCTCGGCGCAAGCCGGGGCTTACTGCGGCGAGTGGGTACCGGCGTTCGCCGGTATGACGCAAGAAAAAATGTCGCCCCGGCAAAAGCCGGACGGCGAGAGAAAAGTCACCTCGGCGAAAGCCGGGGCCTACTGCGGCCAGTGGGTACCGGCGTTCGCCGGTATGACGCAAGAAAGAATGTCGCTCCGGCAAAAGCCCGGACGGCAAGAGAAAACGTCACCCCGGCGAAAGCCGGGGCCCACTGCCGCCAGCAGGTACCACCCCCAGCCGGCATGACGCTCTTTCCAGTACCGCGTCAGCCCTCCCCATCCTCCCCAGCAGATTCAGCCGCCACCGCCTCGACTGGCTCGGCCAGCGTGGCGGCGATGTAATCCGCCGGCAGCTTGTAGCGCTCGGCCAGCGTGGCCACGCTGTCGCCGGCGGCGTGGGCTTCGGTCAAGGCTTCGAGCCAGCCGTTCAGGCCGGTGGACAACGAACGCCCGGGCTTCTCGCCTTCGCGCGTGGCCCCATCGTTGTCCATCTGGTACTTGTTGGCGTACCCGCGCGGCGTGACCATCAGCCCGTCACGGACGAAGGTGTTGCTGTTGCCGATGAGCACGGTGGTCAGCATGCCGATGTCGCAGTCGGTCATGCGGTCCAGCGTGGTGAATTCGATGCGCTCGCGACGGCGGTAGGCGCTCTTGACGATGGCCACCGGCGTGTCCGGGCGGCGGTGGCGCA
Organism: uncultured Rhizobacter sp.; assembly: GCA_966212105.1. Classification (GTDB taxonomy): domain Bacteria; phylum Pseudomonadota; class Gammaproteobacteria; order Burkholderiales; family Burkholderiaceae_C; genus Rhizobacter. Next base: position 9,954 of record CBIHPH010000031.1, on the reverse strand, counting down.
GGAACAGACGCTGGGCCTCCACGATCTGGCGCGTGCGCCGGCCGCTCTTGGGGTTGTAGAGCGCCACCACGAAGTCGGCATAGGCCACGGCATCGAGCCGGCGGGCGATCACCGGCCAGGGCGTGAGCAGGTCGGAGAGCGAGATGGCGCAGAAATCGTGCGTGAGCGGGGCGCCCACCAGCGCGGCGCAGCTGTTGAGCGCCGAGGCGCCGGGCACGATTTCCACTTGCACCGGATCTTCCGGCGTCCAGCCGGCCTGGAACAGCACCTCATAGGTGGGCCCGGCCATGCCGTAGACGCCGGCATCGCCCGATGAAATCAGCGCCACTTTCTTGCCGGCGCGGGCGGCTTCCAGGGCACTGACGGCGCGGTCGAGTTCCTCCGTCATCGACTTTCGGATGACCTCCTTGCCTTCGATCAGGTCGGCCACGAGCTTGATGTAGGTCACGTAGCCGATCACGGTGTCGGATTCGGCAATGGCCTCGCGCGCGCGCTGGGTCATGTGGTCCACGCTGCCGGGGCCGATGCCCACGAGCATGATCTTGCCGGGCAGGGCGGAGGGGAGGGGCGCGTCGGTCATTCGGACTTCCTTGAAGGCATCTTGGCAATGGAGACGGTCGCGTGGCGGCCGTCGGCCCCGCGTACCTTGTGTTTTTCGACGAGCAGGTGGCTCGCGTCGGCCTCGGCTTCGAGCAAGGCGGCGGCCTCGCTGACCGAGGGCGTGCCGGTGTGCTTGCGCACGGTCTCGGAGGGGTTGGGCACGGGCACCGCCGCCAGGGCAGCTGCGGGATGGAAGCGGATGGGCCAGCCGTGCTGGCGGGCCAGCGCGAGCAGGCCCACCTCATCGGCTTTCAGTTCGATGCTGGCGACAGCCACCACGTCGCCTGTGACGGCACCTGCACGGGCCAGCGCTTCCTGCACGGCATGGTCGATCGTCTCGACCGGCGTGCCGCGGTCGCAGCCGATGCCGAGGGTGACTTTCATGTGCCTTGCCCGACGGGTGGGCGATACACCACCAGCCGCTCTTGCAGTTGCTGCCAACGCGCGTCACCGACCTCGGCGCGCGTGATCCACAGCACCGCCTTGAAGCGGGCGAGGTCCACATCGTCGAAGCGTTCGAACCGGTGGATGTTGGCGGGCAGGGGCGTCGGACGCGTCCACCAGTCGGGGCTGCCGGCCTCCTGCACCACGGCGATGGGTTCACCATTGACCACATGGGCGGAGACGCGGGTGATGTTGATTTTCGGGGCCTCGACCTGCCAGCCCAGTTCGCGGCCGAGGATGTCCACGGGGATGGTCTTGCCCACATCGGATGCGGTGGTCAGCACCGGCGTGGCCTGCAGGATGGCGGCGATCTGCTCGGCGCAGGCATTGGCGCCGCCCACATGGCCGGACAGCACCGGGATCACGAACTCGCCGGCATCGTCGACGACCACCACGCCCGGGTCTTCATCCTTGCTCTTGAGGTGCGGCGCGATCAGCCGCACCACGGCGCCGAGCGAGACGAAAAAGATGATCTGGTCGTAGCGCGCGAAGAGCCCGCCGATCTCGTCCTTGAAGGCGCCGCCATAGGCTGCGACGGTGTTCGGCAGGCCGGCCATCGCCTCGGCGAACTTGGCCGACACGCAAATATCGGCCTGGGGCAGGGCACGCGCGAGCGTGGCAACCTGGGCCGCGCCATGCTTGGTGATGGCAACGAGCACGAGGCGGGGCGTGGGTGTGGTGTCAGTCATTCGATGGTGTCCTCAAGGTCTTGCGGCGCGGGCGCCGCGCTCATCTTCTTCTTGCAGCCCTTGACGCGCTCGCCGCGCTGGCGCCCCGGGTTCTTGACCAGCAGCAGCGACAGGTAATTCACCGTCTCGCCGCGCAGCGTGCGCACATCGCGCACCACGCGCTCCTCGGGGGCGCCTGCCTTTTCGATGAAGCAGGTGTGCGCCACGAGCCCGCGCCGTTCGATCACGTCGATGAGTTCGTCGAGCAGCGGCTTGACCTTCATCAGCACCAGGGTGTCGAAGTCGTCGAACAGGCGCTCGACCATCTCCACGCCATAGGCCGCGGGCACGATGGCGACGGTGTCGTCCTGTTCGGAGAACGGGATCTGCAGCTCGGCGCATGCTGCATGGAACGACGTGACGCCGGGAATGACGTCGATGGCGATCTCGTTGCCCACCCGCGCATCCAGCCCGCGCAGCGTGCGCTCCAGGTGGCCGAAGGTGGCGTAGGTGCTGGCGTCGCCTTCCACGAGAAAGAGCACGTCCTGCCCGGCCAGCAGCACCGGCAGCACGGCCTGTGCGGCGCGCAGCCAATGGCGCGCGAGCTTCTCGGCATCGTGCGTCATCGGAAAGAGCAGCGGCTGATGATTTGCCGGGAGGGCCAGGCCGCTGCGCTGCACGATGCGCAGCGCATAGCTTTCGGTCTTGGTGCTGCGGATTGGGTAGGTCCACAGCGCATCACCGCGCTGAAGCTCGGCCCATGCGCGGCGGGTGATGAGTTCCGGGTCGCCCGGGCCCAGGCTGACGCCGATCAGTTTGCCCAGGCGTGTCATGCGCTGTCCTTCGCCTGCGCGCACACGATCCACACCGGGTTCTCGGCGGCCATGCGGTGCATGTGCAGGATGGGCTTGCTGCGCGAGGCCTGCAGCTGCAGCACGTCCCAGGAGGCACCTGCGAGCTTCAAGGCCTCCACGGCCGCGCTCAGGTTCTCGATGGTCACGAAGTTCATCACCAGCCAACCGCCCGGCTTCAGGCGCGCGAGGATGATCGTGATGAGTTCGGCCAGCTCGCCGCCCGAGCCGCCGATGAACACGGCATCCGGATCGGGCCACGCTTCCAGGCCGGCCGGCGCCTTGCCATGCACCAGCGTGTGGTTGGTGATGCCCATCGCCTGCCGGTTGCGCCCGGCAATGGCGGCATCGTCTTCATTCTTCTCGATCGCATGGACATGGCCTTCATGGCACAGCCGCGCCGCCTCCAGGCCCACGGAGCCCGAGCCCGCGCCGATGTCCCACACCACGCTGTCGGCCCGCAATTGCATGCGCGCCAGCGACACGGCCCGCACCTCGTTCTTGGTGATGAGGCCCTTGTCGGGATGACGCTGCTCGAAGCTGGCATCGGGGAGGCCGAAGAGCACCGGCCGCTCACGGCGCGAATGCCGCCAGAGCAGCAGCACATTGGGTTCCGCAAACGTTGCCCGGGCGGCGTCATTGACGCTCAGGTCCGCGACGATGCGCTCCTCCGGCTGGCACAGCCGTTCGGCCACCGCGATCTGGAACGCATCGCCCAGGCCCTCGGCGAGCAGCATGCGTGCGACGCGATCGGGGCTGTTGGCGGGGCTGGTGAGCACCGCGAGGCGGTCATGGCGGCGCAGGTCCTGCAGCAGGGCGTACAGGCCATGCTTCGGCGGCGAACCGGGCACCCACTCGCCCGCATCATGGCTGTGGATCGATGCGATCCGCATGTCCTGCCACGGCAGCCCGAGCCGGGCACAGGCGAGCTGGATCGTCGACAGGTTCGGCAGCACCTCGAGCGCTTCGATGCACAGGCGCGAGGCGAGGTAGGCCGCGATGCCGTGGCACAGCGGGTCGCCGGTGGCGAGCACCACGCAGCGCTGGCCTTCGGCCTGCGCCTCGCGGATCCATTCGGGCACCTGCGCCAGCGCGCCGGTGAGGTCGCGGCGCACGGCCTGCGGAGCGATCTGGGCCTCCAGCAGCTGCAGCGTGCGCGTGCCGCCGATCACGAGGTGGGCCTCTCGCAGGTGCTGCAACGCGGCGGGGCCGAGGCTCTTCGCGCCATCGTCGAGCACGCCGATCACGCGGCAGCGCTCGCCCCGGAAACGCGATTGGTCTTCGTTCATGGAGCCTCTCCGATCTTCTTGCCGTCGAAATCGCACACCAGCACCGTCAGCTCGAACTTGGCCGGATAGCGACCGGTCACGGTGCGCCACACCCGCAGCGCCAGCGCGCGGTGGAACTCGGCGATCAGGCCCAGCGCCTCCATGCGCTCGGCCGCGAAGCGCGCGGTCTCGGCGGCGCGGATCTCGTCGCACACTGCAGCCGGTGCGCCGATCTCGGCCGCCAGGTCGGCCAGCAGGCCGGTGTCGACCTCGGCGCGGCCGGCGTGGGTGATGGTCTCGCCCTGGGCGATCTTGGTCAGCTTGCCCACCATGCCGCCGATCACCACATGCTGCAGCTTGTGCTTCACTGCTGCATCCAGCGCATAGCGCAGGAAGTCGCCCATCTGCACGAAGCAGGCGGGTGGCAGGTGAGGCAGCTCTTCCATCGTGAACTTCTCGGTGCGGCCGCCGGTGGTCAGCACCACGGTGCCGCTGCCCTGCGTGGCCGCCACCTGCACGCCCTGCACCACGCTGGCGCGGTAGGCTGCGGTGGAATAGGGCCGCACGATGCCGGTGGTGCCGAGGATGGAGATGCCGCCGAGGATGCCCAGCCGCGCGTTGAGCGTCTTGCGGGCCATCTCCACGCCCTGCGGTACCGAGATCGTGATCTCCAGCCCGGCCTCGTCGAGCAGCTCGGCGGCGGCGAGGCGCACGTTCTCCTCGATGTTGCGGCGGGGCACCGGGTTGATCGCCGGCCCGCCGACCTCCAGCCCCAGGCCGGGCATCGTGACCGTGCCCACGCCGAAGCCGCCGGCTATCATCACTTGTCTAGGCAGGTCGCGCCGCAGCTTGACGTCGGCGGTGAGATGGGCGCCGTCGGTGCAGTCGGGGTCGTCGCCGGCGAACTTGACGACCATCGCATGCGCGGTCTCGCCGTCGCAGCGGCCGTCGTTGACGGTGAAGCGCACGGTCTGGCCATTGGGCAGCAGGCAGTCGACCGCGTCGGGCACCGCGCCCTGCACGAGGCCGAGCGTGGCGGCACGCGCGGCGGCGGCCGAGCAGGCGCCGGTGGTGAAGCCGGTGCGCGTGCCGCGCTTGACGGTCTTGTCCATCATGGCGTGTTCAACCCGGCGTGGTCGCCTGTTGCTGTGCCTCGGCCAGCCCCAGCAAGGCGTGGATGGCCGCCACCACCAGCGTGGAGCCGCCCTTGCGGCCGCGGATCACGATCCACGGCACGTCGTCCAGGGTGGCCATCAAATCCTTCGATTCGGCCGCGGAGACGAAGCCCACCGGCATGCCCACCACCAGCGCGGGCCGCGCACCTTCCTCGCGGATGAGGCGCACGCATTCGATCAAGGCGGTGGGCGCATTGCCGATGCCGACGATGGCGCCATCGATGAGGCCCAGCCGGTGGGCCTTGCGCATGGCCTGCACGGCGCGCGTCGTGTCCTGCGCCCGGGCGTCCGCGATCACATCGGCATCGCTGATGAACTGGTGCGTCGTCATCCCGAAATGCGCGAGGCGCGGCTGCGACAGGCCCACGCAGATCATCTCCACATCGGCCACCACCCGGGTCTTGCCGCCCAGCACCGCGGCCATGCCGGCCTCCACCGCCTGCGGATGGAAATCGGTGAGCCCGTTGAAGTCGAAATCGGCGTTCGCATGGATCATGCGGCGCACGATGGGCCACTGCAGCGCGTCATACGCATGCGGGCCCACCTCGCGGTCGATCGCCGCGAAGCTGTCGTGCTCGATCGCGCGGCCCGCCGACGTGAGCTGTTCGGTGACGGTGTTGCCAGCGCTCATGCGTGGGCCTCCCCGTGCCCATGGTGGTGGTGACCGTGCCCATGGTCGTGCGCATGACCGTGATCGTGATCGTGACCGTGCGGATGGTCGTGGTGATGTTCGTGCCCATGCGCATGCCCATGGGCATGATGGTCGTGCCCGTCATGGCGATGCGGCTGCCAGTGCAGGGCCTCCTCACCGATGTGCACACCGGCCAGCGACCCGTCCACCAGTGCCTGCACGCGCTCGGCCAGCAGCGCGTCGATCTCGGGTTCGAAACCGAAGTACGAGCCCTGGGCGAAGCGCAGCTGCGGATACTGCTGCTTGAGGTGGTTCACTTGCCGGGCGATGCGCTGGATCAGCGTGCCGGTGAACAGGTAGTAGGGCAGCACCACGATCTGCTTCATGCCCAGCAGCACCTGGCGCTGCACGGCGCGCTCCAGGCGCGGGTAGGTGATTCCGGTGAAGGCGAGGTCCACCAGCTCATGATCGGTCTCTTCGAACAGCCAGCGTGCCATCCGGGCCATTTCGCCATTGGCCTGGCGGTCCGACGAGCCGCGGCCGAGCAGGATGACGCCGGTGGTGGTGGGGTCCGGCATGTCCAGGTCCTGCATGCAGCCGCGCAACTGGCGCCGCAGGATGGTGAGGATCGGGTCGCACACGCCCAGATGCGGCGCGTAGTCGAAGCGCACGCGGGGCCATTGGAGGCGCGCACGCGCGATGTGCCCGGGAATCTCCATCTTCACATGGCCTGCCGCGTTCAGAATCAGCGGCACCACGATGACGCGGCTCGCGCCCTGTGCGGCCCGCGCCAGGCCGGCCTCCACCTCGACCTCGGCGAATTCGATGAAGCACAGCTCCGTGCGCCATTGCGGATGGCGCGCGCGCCAGGTGTGCGTGAAGCGCTCCACCTCGTCATTGCCGGCGGCTTCTCGCGAGCCGTGGCCGACGAGCAGGATGGTGGTGTCGTTCATGTCCCCTCCAGGGTCTTGGATGCGCGCCTGAATCGGTGCGTGAAGCTGGCGTCGTAGAGTTTGGATTTGGTCAGTTCGGTCCAGCCGCGCGCGCCCAGCGTGGGGCTCGCGATGATCATCGCCTGGCTGACGATGCCGGCCTCGCGGCACTGCTGCTTGATGGTCGACAGCGTGCCCCGCACGACGATCTCCTCACCGGGCCAGCTTGCCTTGTGCACCACGACCATGGGCGCATCATCAGGCCAGCCGGCTTCACGCAACCCGGCCTCCACCTTGTGTAGCAAGGTGATGGACAGGAAGATGCACAGCGTGCAGCGGTGCCGCGCCAGCTCAGGCAGCGATTCCCCTTCGGGCATCGGCGTGCGCCCTTCGACGCGCGTGAAGATCACGCTTTGCGTCACCTCCGGCAAGGTGAAGCTTTCGACGGCCGCGGCTGCCGAAGCCATGGCCGACGACACGCCGGGCACCACCGCGATCGGCACCCCGGCCGCGTCCAGCGGCTGCACCACCTCGATGAGCGTGCCATAGAGGGCAGGGTCGCCGGTCTGCAGGCGGATCACCGTCTCGTGCCGTGCGGCCTGATCGATCAGCCAGGCGGCCATCTGTTCCAGCGTCATGTCCTTGCTGTCGGCGATCACGCAGCCCGGCGGCGCCCAGCGGGTGGCGGCCTCGCTCACCAGCGAACCGGCGAACAGGATGGCGCCCGCACGCTCGATCAGCGCGCGGCCCTTGACGGTGATGAGATCCGGGTCACCCGGACCTGCGCCCACGAACCAGACGGTGCCCGTCATTCGCTCAGCGGCCCAGCGCCGGCGATTGGCCGTTGAAGCAGCCCGCCACCAGGCGGACATGGCCGTAGCGCCGGATCAGCCACAGCACGCCCAGCGTGGCCACCGGCTCGAAGGCCACCATCACCAGGTAGGAAGAGGCGAACTGAGCCCAGGCGGCCAACGGCGTTGCCACTTCGCCCATCGACAGCCAGAAGCCCACCATCAGTGTGACGCCCGCGTAGTAGGCGGCATCGAGCTTGAGGATCGTCTTCAGGCCCACGCTGGCCAGCTTGCGGCCCCAGGCCTGGTGCAACACGATCAGCGGCACGGCGAGCGACAGCGTGTTCACACCCAGATGAACCAGGTCCTGCGGCTCGAACAGCAAGCCCTGCATCAACAGCCCGAGCGCGAAACCGAACAGCGTGGGCAGGAAGCCGAACGCGAGGTAAATCGGCATGGCGCCCACGAAATGCAGCTCCGACGGCCCCACCTGCATGTGGAAGGACTGCATGAAGAGCGAGAAAAACACCGTCGCCAGGACGGTGCGCCCGAGTTGCGGCACGCTCTTGACCAGCGCGGGCAGGCAGGCGCCGAGGACGGCGATGGCCGCCGCGTTGGCGAAGGCGATCTTGGCGGGCGACAGGATGCCGGGTTCGATGTGCATGAGGAAATCTCCTGGATCAGGACGAGCGGTGGGGGCAGGGCGCCAGCATACGGGGCATGGCCCCCCGGTGGGAGGAAAGACAGATGAAAGGCAATGGCGCGCATGCCGACGGGCCGGCGACGACGCCGTTCCCGCGCGAGGCGGGCAGCAAAGCGGCGCAGCCGATGCTGCGCGACGCGGAAACTTCCATGAACGGGACTCACGACGGACGAAGCGGGTTCCTGCCTCCCCGCAGGACCCCGTGAACAGGCGCACCGCGTGTCATCCACGCCGCGCGCCCATGTCGTTGGCCGGTCTCCGGGCTGGCGGATGGGTCCTGTGCGTCCTTCCCGCCGGCCACGAAGCCTGCAGTGGACGCTGGGCACAGGGCGAAGCCCGCTGGCGACGAGCGCCTTCAAGCTTCATCCGCTTACCGTTGCGGGGGCAGCTCAGGTTGGATTGATTCCGCTGGAACGCCTCTTCCTGATTCCCGTTTCACTGCGCCGGCCGGACGGCCGGTGCGAGCACCAACGCGGGCGACATCATAGCTGCTCCCGGGCGGGGAAGCCTGAGGCACGAGCCGCCCGCTGCCCCGGTCTGGTCGCGCGAAGCAGTCGCAAGTCCCGTCCTTCCTGCACCGTCTACCCGGTCCCTGAGTCGAGATGGCGACTGCACTCACGTCAGGTCGCCAACCCAGTTCTCCATCAACAGGCCGGGCACCCGCTCGAACTCACCGACGTTGTTGGTCACCAGGGTCAGCCCCTCGCTGCGAGCGTGGGCCGCAATATGCAGATCGTTCACGCCAATCGGCCGCCCCGTCTTTTCCAACACGGAGCGGATAGCGCCGTAGTGCGCAGAAGCCTTGGCGGAGTAGGGCAGCACTTCGAGCAGGCTCGCGAACTCCTCCACCACCGCGAGGTTCTGGGCAACCTTGGCGCTCTTCTCGGCACCGTGGTAAAGCTCGCTCAGTGTGATGGACGAGATGGCCATGCGGCCGGCATTCTCGTTGAAGACGCCCATGACTTCGATCGGCCGCCGCTTGATGACATAGATGACGATGTTGGTGTCGAGCAGGTACTTGAGCATTTCGACGCCAACATCAGAAGGCTTCGCGATCAGATTGCTGCTGGGCCGCACGCTCAGCCATGAAGTCCTCGGACGCCTGGGGGCCGTTCAAGAAGAACTCGTCCCAGGTGTGGCCCACTGGCGAGATGATGCGGTCCACGCCGCGAGCGCGCACCTGCACCTTCTTGACGCCTTCCGGCAGGCGCACGTCCGCAGGCAAACGCACGGCTTGAGATCGGTTGTTTGTGAAGACGGATGTGATGCTCATCGCGGAACTCCGGGTGGGATATGGCAAAAGTATATGCCATCCGTGGTTCCCGTGGCAGCTCCAGGAGAAGGACTGGGCGGGCAGCCGGTCCATTCATCCGAGGGCCAGCGCCACAGCACCGCCCGCCCTACGCACTCAGAAGCTCCCGCCCCTCCACCCGAAACGCCGCCAACCTCTCCGCATACGGATCCAACGCGTCCTCGGGCTTGTCCAGCGGGAGCCCCACCACCGCCGCAAACCTCGCAGGTGTGACTTGCCCCTGCGCCATCAACTCATCCACCAGCCCCATCAGCGCGCCGCGATGGATTTCGAGCAGCCCGGTGGCACGTGCGTGCTCGGCCTGCAGCAACGCTTCGATCGGCGCGTTGCTGGCTTCCACGTCCGTGCAAAGGTTGTCCTCGCTGTCCGTGGACACGTCGTTGCGGCCGATGCGCGGGCCGTGGCCAAGGTGGCGCAGCATGCGGGCCGCTGTTTCGGTGGCCTTGCGCAGATCGCTCTCGGCGCCGCTGGAACTCAGCTCGGAGCCAAAGACGAGCAGCTCGGCGGCGCGGCCGCCGAGGCTCGTGCAGATGGAGTCGAGCAGGTTGCGGCGCGACCAGACCTTGCGCGAGGTATAGG
>CBIHPH010000030.1:0-41800 GCA_966212105.1 uncultured Rhizobacter sp. | reverse complement strand
TGGGCCTTCGCCGGGGTGACATCTTGTTCAAGCACCGCACACCCCACACGTCATACCGGCGAACGCCGGTACCCACTGGCCGCAGCGGGCCGTGGCTTTCGCCGGACTGCAACCCATCCAGGCAACCACCATCAATGGCGCACCTCCGCCAGCGCTTTCCAGGGCCGGCCGTCGAGGATGAGGTCGACGCAGGCCTGTGCCGCCGGCGAGAGGGATCGTGCCTTGAGTGTTGCGATGTAAACCCCTTCGCTGACGGCAGGCCCGATCATCGGAACAAAGCGGGCGAGCGTGCCGACCAGCGTGCGTGCAACATGCGAGGGACACAGCGCCACGCCGAGCCCGGCCTGGGCCAGTCCGATGGCCGTTCCCATGTAGGCCACTTCATGGGCGAGGGATGGCACCACATCGGCGCGCAGCAGGGCTTGCTCGACGACCTGACGGAAGGCGCTGTCGCGGCTCAGGAGGATCAGCGGCTCGCCGGCCAGTTGGGCCCACCGTACGCCTCGCCGCGAGGCAAAGCGGTGCCCTTGCGGGACGACCACGCCGACGCGGCTGCTTTCCACGAGGGTCAGCTCGATGTCATCGCTCACGGTGCCGAAGTTGCCGATGGCGAGATCGGCGTCGCCCGATCGAAGGCTGTTGATGTTGTCGGCAGCCAGGCGGTCCCGGACGACCAGCCGCAGCTCGGGATGGCGGTGTTCCAGCGCGGTGCCGACCGAGGGCACGAAGCTCGCGGCCAGCATCGGCGTCACGGCCATCCTGACCACGCCTTTGCGCTTGAGGGTCAGGTCGTGCATCACCGCGAGACCGTCTTCCAGATCGCGCAGCACGCGTTGGGCGGTGGGCAGCAGTTCCAGGCCAGCGGCCGTGAGATCGACGCTGCGCGTCGTGCGGTCGAACAGGCGACAACCAGTTTCGCCTTCGAGGTCGCGCACCAGCGCGCTCAGCGCGGATTGGGTGATGTGCATGCGCCTGGCCGCCGCCGTGAAGCTTGCCGTCTGTGCGACGGCCACGAAGGCGCGCAACTGCCGCAGCGTCACGTTGGCATGCGACACCGGCATGGCGGTGAAGGGGCTCGGGGCGACGGGTTGGTGCGTGTCGGTCATTGAAGAGAGCGTGCGAAAAATCCTGCGCCAACGATACCGGGTGAACCGCCCCGGGATTGACAAGCAGACGTGATGGATTGAGCAGAAAAAACCGTTGGCGCGGCGAGCCCCTGAGCGGGCCCAATACGGGCTGTCCGGTCCCCGGGTGCAATGCGCCGCAGCGCATCGAATCACGGCACTGGTCGCCCGAACGAAAGACACGCATGACGATGAATGCCGCCTTGAACCCGCCCATCAACGCCGCGCTGATCGGCTTTGGCACCATCGGCGCCGAACTGTACCGTGTGCTCGGGAAGTCACCCGAGCAGGTGCATGTTTGTGGCGCGCTCGTGACCGGCAACCGGGCATGGCCGACCGGGCCCGATGCACCCGCCCGGTGGCTGACCGTGACCGAATTGTTGAACAGCGCACCGGACGTCGTCATCGAGTGCGCCGGTCACGCAGCCCTGGATGCCTATGGGGAGCTCGTCCTGCGCGCGGGCCTGGACCTGGTGCTGGTGTCCACCGGTGCATTGGCGGATGCGGCCCTTCATGAACGGCTCGTTCGCGCCGCATGCGAAGGCGGCAGCCAGATGCTGTTGGCTTCCGGCGCCATTGGAGGCATCGACATGCTGGCGGCGGCCCGGCTTGCCGGCTTGAGCCGCGTTCACTACCGCAGCCGCAAGCCCCCGTCCGCCTGGCTGGGCACGCCTGCCACCACATGCATCGATCTGGAAGCGATGGGGTCGAGCCCGAAGGTCATCTTCAGCGGCTCGGCCCGCATGGCGGCACTGGCCTATCCCCAGAACGCGAATGCAGCGGCGACGGTTTCGTTCGCAGGCCTCGGGCTGGACGACACCCAGGTGGAGTTGGTGGCCGACCCCAGCGTGAGCGGCCCCGTCCACGAGATCGAAGCCGACGGCGCTGCCGGGCACATCTCGATGCGCTTCGAAGGACACGCTTCGCAGACCAACCCGAAGACATCCGTCGCCACGGCGTTCAGCCTGGCCCGCGTGCTGCTGAACCGAAGCGCTGCGATGGTGGTATGAACCGCCGAGACGCTCAGGCGGTGCGCTGCTGACGCAGCGGTTCATCGGGCCGGTCCGGGTCTTCGTCAGCATACTGCTCCGACAATGCCACGATGGCCTTCGATTCGAACCCGTCTGCCAATCGGCGAACCTTCTCCGCGAAAGGGCGCATGGATTCAGAAAGCGCGGCGACATGGTCGGACCATTCACGCAACGCACGCATGTTGCCCACGCGGGCCAGGTGCCTGAGCCGTCGAAGCTCTTGCTGCGGCGGGGCCACCAATGGTTCTTCCGCGCTGCTGTCGGCAGTGCCCGTGTCCTTCATCGTCCAGTTCAGGTGCAGCAGGTCACCGATCTCCTTCAGCAGGACCGCTTCATCGATCGGCTTGGCAACGAAGGCGTCGGCGCCGGCATCGAGGCAGCGGCGCTGGTCGGCCTCCGTGGCGCTGGCCGACACGGCGATGACTCGCAATTGCGCACCCGCGCGCAGTTTGCGCAACCGCCGGATGACTTCGGGCCCGTCCATGGCGGGCATCATCATGTCCATCAGCACCAGGTCGGGTGCACCGGCCATGGCCTGAGCGATGGCCCCATGGCCCTCGGCCGCTTCGGACACCTGGAATCCGATGCGATCGAGCATCCCCGCAAGCACCTTTCGGTTCGCTGCCACATCGTCGACGATGAGCACATGACGCCGGTGCCCGGTATAGCCACAGATGGCTGTTGTGTGCGAGGACGGCTCCGACGCCATCTCCCGCGCAACGGGAACGGTCAACGTGAACCAGAACCGGCTGCCAACCCCGAGCTTGCTTTCGACATGGATGTCGCTGCCCATCAAGCGCACGATCTGCCGGCTGATGGCCAATCCAAGGCCGGTACCGGTGTAGCGGTCTTTTTCGCTGACTTGTTCGAAGGGCCCGAAGATCGTCTCCAGAACCGTCTGGTCGATGCCCGGTCCGGTGTCGCACACTTCGAACTGCAGCGCAGCTTCCTGCGGCGCACACTGCAGGAGGTTGACGCCCAACGTCACGTCACCGTGTTCCGTGAACTTCACGGCGTTGTCCAGCAGACCGCGCAACACCTGCCGCAACCGGCCTTCGTCGGCACTCACCGTCTGCGGAAGATTGTCGCCGACCTCCAGCTTGAAACGCAGGCCTTTGTGGTCGGCCCTGACGCGAACCGCGGAGGCGATGTCGTGCACGAAATTGAGCAATGCAAATGATGTGGGTTCGAGGTCGAACTTCCCCGCATCGATGTTGGACAACTCCAGGATTTCGTTGATGAGCGCCAGCAGGCTCTGACCGCTGCGTTCAATGGTGCGCAGCGCCGCGATCTGCCGTTCGTTGAGGTTGTCGTGGTGCTGCAGCAGCTGCGCATACCCGAGCACCGCGTTGAGCGGTGTACGCAGCTCATGGCTCATGCGGGCAAGGAAGGCGCTCTTGGCCTGGTTGCCCGCATCCGCCTGCTCCTTGGCCTTCACGAGTTCGGCGGTTCGTTCGCGGATCAGGTCCTCCAGGTTCTCACGGTGGCGCAACAGCTCCGTCTCGGCCTGCTTGCGTTCGGTGATGTCTTCGGAAATGCCGAGCAGGTACTGCGGCACGCCGTCGTCGTCGAGGATGGGGATTTTCTTGGTGTGAAGGATGCGCTCGCCCCCCTGGGCGGTGTGAATGGTTTCCTCCGGGATGTCCAGCAGGCGCTTGTCCATCAGCACCGCACGGTCCTTGGAGGTGAAGAAATCGGCCTCCTCCTTCGGAAAGAAATCGTGATCGCCCCGTCCGAGAAGCTGTTTTCTCGACAGGCCCAGCAAATCCTCTCCGGCCTGGTTGCAGCGCACGAAATGCAGGTCCCGCGCATCCTTGACGAAAAGCATGAGGGGAATGTTCTCGACGATGTTGTTGAGGAAACGTTCGCTGTCACGCAACGCATGCTCGGCCCGCTCCCGCTCCGCGATCTCGACCTGCTGGCGCGCGTTGGCGATCGTCAATTCGGCTGTGCGCTGCGCCACGCGCTGCTCGAGCTGCGTGTTCAGCACCATCACCTCCTGCTCGGCCTCCTTGCGTTGCCGGCGGTCTTCGAGAAACTGCTCCACGGCACGCGCCATGTCGGCGATTTCATCGTTGCCTTGCACCGGGACGCTGCCCTGCCCGGTTTCAGCGTCGCCATGCCTGAGATGATGGCTGACCTGCCTCAGCCGGCCGACCACACGACGGCCGAGAAACGCATGTGTGATCAGCCAGGCGAGCAGCAGGCTCGCGCCCACCAGGCCAACGACCCACCATCGTGTGCGATTCGACACGCGAAGGAGATCCGCCACGGCTTCGCGATAGTCCCGCGTGAAATAGTCGGATTGCAGGCGCGCAGCCGCAGCCAGCGCCTCGGCCTGGCGCGACAGCTCCTCTTCCACGGCACGTGCGCCACTGCTGCGCTGGGCCGTGCCTGGCGGCCGGGCCCCGTTGCCGAGCGCGCTCTCGTGCAATTGGGCGGCGACATTGACAGTGTTGCGAAACAGCTGGCTGGACCCATGCAGATCCAGAACTTCGACGTTGTCGCTGGCGGCGGCGGCCGCGAGGCGGTCCACGAGCCGGTCGAAGGACTCGAGCTGCTCGTTGATCTGGCCATGCGTGCGGCGCGTGCCGTCCAGCGTGTCGTCGGCCACCAGCCGCTGCGTCATGCGCTCGATGAGCAGGGTGCGCTGCACGAGGTCCTGCGCGTCCTGCAAATGGGCAAGGCGCTGCTCCGCAAGTTGCCGGATCGTTTCCGCCGAGTTGGACAGGGCATAGATCGTCGTGGCGCCCAATGCAGCCATCATCAGGACCAGCGTGGAGACCGCCAGGGCGAACTGCGCCGTCAGGGTTTGGGGACGCCGCATCAACCTCCCTTCCAGATCCGTTGATAGATCAGTCGGTAGCCGTTGGCCGGGTCGTACAACAGGAGATCGCCCCCGTCTGCATTGATGTTCTCAGGCGTCACGAGGTGCACCGGGAAGATGTACCCGCTCACGGGCTGCCTGGCAAAAAGCCGGTTCATTTCATCGACCAGTTGCCAGCCGTGCAAATTCAAGGGCTCGGCCACCGTCACGACCTGGAACGTGCCAGCCTTGATCCGCAAGAACGCCGCCGAGCTCCCGTCGCCGGCCGACATCATGTGGATCGCATCGTTGTCCAAACCGGCCTGTGTCAGCACCGGGGCTGCATAGTCGAAATAGATGTCATTGATCGCCAGCGCATGCGTCCATCGCTTGCCGTGGCGTGCGAGCAGGTCACGCGTGGTCTGCGGCATCAGTTCGGGCGACCTGGAGATGGCGACGTCGACGACTTCGAGCAAGGTGCAGCCGCTGCATGCGCGGATGACGTCCGCCATCGCATTCGCCTTGGTCTTGGCCAATTCGATGCTGGTGTCGGAAAACACGATGACGCCTGCACGCCCCTTGGATTGCACGACGGCCGCCAGAGCGGTCACGCGCGCCACTTCGAGCGGGTCGGTCGACACGTTCATGGCCACCGGGGTGCCCGTCACGGAACCCGCCGTGGGTGCCACATGCCAGCCAACCATGGGAATGCCGCGCTCGGCGAACGGCGTCAAGCCGGCCTGCATCGCGCGTGCGTCCGGCCCGATCAGCATGACACCATCAGGTCCCGACGCCAGGGCGTCGGCCAGCGCCTTGCGCCGCCCCGGAACGGTGCCACCACAGTCGAACACCCTGACGTTCCAGCCCGTGACTCTGGCGGCTTCCCGCACGCCCTGCGCAACGCCAAGAATGCCGCCATTGCGCAAGTCTTCGACCACGACTGCGATGTGTTTTCCACGCGGGGCCGGCGGCCCGCTTCGGGGCCCGTTCCAGGGGGCGGCTGCTTTTGCCGCGGAATCCAGGATGCGCTGGCCATCGGTCAGAGCATCCGCCGTGACGGTGGCAGATCTTGCGGCAGAAGGAGATCTCGAATCCGCCGCGGGACCCGCCGCCATCGAAACCAGCGGCACGGCGACGCATGCCAAGGCAAGCAGCCTCCATCTCATGGACCTTCTCCAAACGGAACATGGATGCCCCACCTGGGCGCTTTTGCGGAAGCGGCAAGGCGTCCGCGAGATTCGAACGAGCGGGACACACAAATGATAGCGAACTGGCCATGGAGCGGGCGGCATGCGTGGCCTCCCGGCGGCGCTGGTGCCCACTTGGTCAAGGGATGCGGCGGGGCGGTGAACTTCGGTTCACCTATTTGCATGAGCCTGAGCTATGCGGGCAGCTTCTCCAGGCTCAAGACCGTCCTGATGCAAGCCTCTGCGGCCTCATGACCTTTGATCACGAAGTGTTCGGCAAAGAATTGGGTGTGCGTTTGATGTTCATGAAAGTGGTGCGGCGTCAGCACCGCCGAGATGACGGGCACCTCGGTGTCGAGCTGCACGCGCATCAAGCCGCTGATGACCGCATCCGCCACGAACTCGTGCCGGTATATGCCTCCGTTGACGACCAGGCCACAGGCCACGATGGCGTCATAGTGGCCTGACGCTGCCAGCTTTCGAGCATGCAGCGGGATCTCGAACGCACCGGGAACTTCAAAAACATCCACCGACTCTTGCGGAAGGTGGTGCGCCTGGACGCCGGCAAGAAAGGCGTCACGCGCCCGTTCGACGATATCGGCATGCCACCGGGACATGATGAACGCAAATCGCCGGCGTCGGCCTTGCGATGCCGTACCCGAAGAGGCCTCCTGCCGTGCAGGAGAGGTTGGTGAGGTCAACTGATTCATGGTCTTCTTGAAGAGGGATTGCCAGAATCAGGGCGCACGAATTCCCGTTCCACGCCGCGACCATTCGCCGGGAGAACGATCACCCGCGCTCTCTTTCATCCGGACTGTGACCGTCGGCTTCGGATTTGCACCGAATCTGCTGACCCCGTTTCCAGACTGGAACCGGGCGCTCGCGGGCTCATGCGAATCATCGCCATCACCGCCGGTGGGGAGTTCCACCCCGCCCTGAGAACGCTGCAACCGGTTTGGAGTCCGGTGCGCGGCGATGATAAACCGCCAGTTGCTCATCAAGCACACGGCGCCCCACCCGCCTGATTGATGACAACAAACGGGCAGGCTCCTTGGCCGGGCGGCCAGGTGGCTCGGACGTCAGTCGGGGATCACGGGTTCGACCAGGGTGGCGAGCTGCTTGAGCGACTCCTGCCATCCGAGGTAGCACATGTCGACCGGAATGACGTCCGGGATGCCTTCTTGCGTGATGCTCAGCTCGGTGCCGCACGAGACCGCCCGCAGGACCACGGTGGTTTGCATTTCGCCCGGCAGATGGGCGTCGTCGAACTTGTCGGAATAGCGGATGCGTTCGTTCGGGACGAGCTCACGGTACTCGCCGCCAAAGGATTGGCTGTGGCCGGTGGAGAAGTTGCTGAAGGACATCTTGTGTGTTCCGCCCACACGCGCATCCAGGTGATGAACCCTGCACGTGAAGCCGTACGGCGGAAGCCACTTGGCCAGCGCGTCGGCGTCGAGAAAAGCGCGGTAGATGCGTTCGGGGGCAGCGCGGAGCACGCGATGAAGTCGGACGGTGTTGGTGGTCATGATCGCCTCGGTGTCGAGCAGGAGAAGATGATCCGACTGTACGACGGTCACCCGGGCCGGACGCCGGCTTGCCGGTCAGACATTCTGATGTGCAAGGCCACGGCAAGACAAGCCGCGCCATCCGGACAGCGCTGAGCCCTCACAACAGCTTGCGCTCGACATATGGGCGGGACTGAAGCACCACGATTCTTCCCGCCGGGTCGATCCCCCATTCGATGTCCTGGTCCACCTGACCGAACAAGGCCTTGAGCCGCCGCCCCACGTCGGCGAGCGCTTTGACCGAGGCGGTGGACAGCACATCCTTCTCGGCCGCCGCAGCATCGAGGGGCATCTCCACGACGCCGCCTGCATGGTCGAGCTTCAGTTCGGACGCCTCGGCCGACCGCGACAGCCGGCGAACCGCACCGCTCCAGCCATCGTGCAGGGACTGTTCGGCAACCTGCTTGCCCTCGACGACCTTGATGCCCAGCCCACGCTTGGCCGACACATAAGTGGCGTTCGCATGACGGGCATCGAAGGGATCGCGGGTGATCATGACACCGGACACCACCGAATCGACCGCCACCTGCACCAGCACGGCCATGTACACATGGTCGTCGCGCACGCCCGCGGCGCGCCGGGCTTCATACGCCTCGGCGTTGTAGACCGAGGCCCAGACCGATTTCACCGCCGCCAGCAAAGCTTCGTCGGTCTTTGCATTGGGCACCGTCGTGTACAGACCGGCGCCGCTGAAGTTGGCCAAGTCCTCCGAGTTGGAGGAGCTGCGCACGAACACGCTTTTGCCCGACAGTTGCCTTTGCCACTGCCGCAGCCAGTCCGCGGAGCGGGCCGGGTCGAGCGGCAGGTTGACCAGTTCCGCGCGCAGTTGCTCCAGGGCGCGGCGCCGCACGCTGCGGCTGCGCTCGAAGCCGGGCGTGGCGAACCGACGCTGTATCAGTGCTTGAGCCTCGGGCGATCGGATGAACGCAGCGTAGTGTGCGTACGGAATGCAAAAGCCATCCGGCACGGGCGCCACGCTGCCGAAATCCCCACGCAAGCGTGCATCGCGACGGGCGGCCTCGATGCGCGACAAGTTGGTGGCCTTGCTACCGCAGGCCTTTTTGCCGTGCAAAGCGATGTCGGTCAGGGGCAGCACCCAATGCTGGGCGAGGTCGGGCTTGCCGACAACGGCCGCCGACGGCCGCGACGGCAATGTCACCGGACCGGGCAATCGCCTCACGTCGTAACGCATGCCCGTGACCGTCAGTTCGACCCACTGACCGTCGTGGCCCTTCAGTTCCTCGAACGCATTCCTGATGTATGCATTGGGCACGCCCCAGCCTTTGACCAGCAAATTGACGTGCGACAGCACCGTCGACGGCCTTTCGGTCACCACACCGGCCACGGGCGCCAGGGACAGAGGAACCTCTTTCAAGACGACGATGTCGGTAGGCTCGATGTCCTCCCCGGCCTCATCGTCCAGACGCGCGATGAGGCGCAAGCGCCCCCGAGCGCGGCCGGTGTTCAGCGGCATGAAACTGCGGCCATCGAGGATCTGGGCTTCGGTCACCAGTTCAATGCCGGCGGCTTTTGCCACCGTCTCATGCTGGGTGGAGTTGGCCTTGAAGAGCAGAGGCTGGAAAAACGATGCCGCCAGGCGCTGGCTCGCCAGCTGGATCAAGGCCTCGTTCACCTGGTCACCCTCCCAGAACTCGAAGGTCCAGCGCTTGAGCTGTGGCTGCAGGCCGATGGTGCCCAGCAGAAAGCGCCGGTCGGGGCGCTGGTAGTAGCTCTTCAGCGTGATCTCGTCGAGATGAGGGACGAGGAACTGGCCGCGCAGGAAATCTTCGTGCAGCGCGTAGCGGTTGGCGTTGATGAAGTAGACGCGGTTGCCGTGGGCGCGATCGATCGCGAAGATCGTGTGGACGATCGGCTCGGCTGATTCGGCGTTGTACACGCGCGAAATGCCAAGGAACTGATCCATGCTCGCCACCGCATCGAGGTGGCTGATCCCGCCTGCTTTCGGCGCGGGCCGGTGGCCCGATGTGTTCGCAACGGGCCTGGCATCCGCCGGCGGCGGTGCCAGTGCCGCCGAGGCTGGCACCATTTTTTCGCCGAGCCGCTTGGCGGTGTAGACCGACGGCTTCTCTGCCAACTGAGCTGCCGCTGGCGAGGCGGCCAACAAGCATGTGGCCGACAACAGGAGGCATCGTCCAAGGACGGCAATTCGACGGCGATCGGGCATGACTTCTTTTTTGGAGGACGGGGACTCGGTCATTCTCTCCATCTTGATGCCGACCTCGATGTGCCCATCGAGGGGGAAGCCACGCCTTCAGAGGAGTGGCGTGAACCAATGCGCGGTAAGGCCGCACCACATGAGGAAAGCTTCGGCAAGGAACATGCCGATCGCATCGAATACGCGACCCATCGGCATAGCGGGCCTCCAATTGTGGAGGCCACCCTGCCACACCGTTCCGGCGTGCGCGCCCCCACCGGGCGGTTCGAGGGTTTAGGGTCAGGACGAGAGCTTCGCGGCTCCTTGCCTGCTCACCCTGCTCGGCAGCGCCTTCTCCTCCCCACACTCGGTCACCCTCATGCAGTTGCGCTTCGCTTCGTTCGCTGTGATCAACTCACGGGAGGACTTGCACCTCCAAGAGTGCGCCCGTGCCGGGCGCACAAAGAAAAACGGGCCAGCCCTGTGAGGAGCTGACCCGTTTCTCTAGAACGCAATGTTCTGGCGCGGCTGGCAGGAATCGAACCCACGACCCCTTGGTTCGTAGCCAAGTACTCTATCCAGCTGAGCTACAGCCGCGAAGCCTTGAAGTATACACGTCTTTTTGTAGATCACGCAAGTGCCGCGGCCAATTTAAAGCATTCGGCCGCGCGGTCCATGTCGGATTGCTCTTCGGCCAGGCGTGCCAACAGGCGCCACGCATGGCGGCGCGAGGCCGAGCCGAGCTCGTTCGATGCCGTGGCCTGCTCGAGCAGCACCCGAGCTTTGCCCCACAAGCCGCGCTCTGCCCATGCGCAGCCAACGGCGAACGCGAGGCTGGCATCGCGGGGCAAGGCCTTCACGGCCACTTCGAACCTCGGCAGCCAGTCGGGGCCGATGCCGTCGAGCGACTGCACGAGGGCTTCCGCCACGGCGGCGCGCTCGTCGTTGCCAAGCTCCGGCAGGCGCTCCCAGAACGGGCGCAACCAGCTGCGCGCTTCCGAATGCTGGCCGTAGGAGGCGAGGCTGTTGGCGGCGCGAGCGGCCACCAGCGGGTCGCGCCGGTCGGCCGCATCGAGCGCGAACCACACACGTCGCACTTGATCGGCGTCGCGGGCGACTTCGAGTGATTCGAACGCAAGGGCCCGCAACAGACCGAGGGCCGCGCCCTTCGAGAACCCCTGGTGCTTGGCCAGCAGCCGCGCGGTTTTCAGGGCTTCGTGAGGCTGGTGTGCCAGGCGGGAGGCCTGCAGTTTGAGGCGCAAGGCGTGCGTGCGGCGGGAAACACCCGGCGGCAGCTGGGTCAGCAGTTCGAGCGCGCGGCCCGCGTCGCGGTCGTCGAGCGCCCATTCGGCCGCCAGCAGGCGTGCGCCCTCCTCGGCCGGTCGAGCCAGGGCGCTGCGGCTGGAGAGTTCAAGGGCCTGGTTCAAGGCCTCGTCGCGACCTGTGCGGTCCTGCAGCTTGTGCAAGCTGCCAGCGGCAAGGAGGTGGCCCAGCACGGTGAATTCATTGTCCTGCACCAGTTCGGGCGTGTCGGCCTGGATGACGAGGGCACGCTGCGCGGCCTTGTGGGCCCTGCTGTAGCGCCCGCCGAAGTACTGGGCGAGCGCTTCGCGCAGTGCGGCTTGTGCGGTTCGGTCACGTCGAGCCACGCGCCATTCATGCGCCCGCTGCGGCAAGCCCACCAACGCATTGATGGCCTGAATGGCACTGACGAGCACGAAGCAGGTGCCGATCAACGCGACAAGGAACAGGTTGAGCGACACATCCGTGCGCTGACGGCCCCAGTAGAACGACACGAGGCCATCGTTCGCTCCGAAGGTGGACGCGGCCACGACGGCAACGATGAAGAGAAGGATGAACCAGACGACGGCGCGCATGAGTGGGACCCGTCTCAACGCCCGGCAGCGGCGGCGGCCAGCGCGGCCAGGGTTTCGTCGGGGCGCGGAAGCGCCACCTGGTGAGCACTGGCGATCACCTGCTTGACGAGATCGGTGGCGACGGCCGTGCGGCGGGAGTTGCGGTCGAAATAACGGTCGAGCATGGCCTGGGCAGCTTGCAGATCGGTCTGCGTCGTGTCGAACTGGCGGCTCAGCAATGCCAGGCGTGCGTTGAGCAGCCGCAGTTTCAGGTTCTCGCGCAGGAAGAAAGCCTGGTCGGGCGACAGCAAGGCGGCATCGGGGTGATCGATGGTGGTGACCCGCACGAGTGAGCGCACTTCGTTCCAGGCGACGTCGACTGCATGATCCCAGCTGTCCGTGACGGATGACCACCAGGACGCCGGGCCGGTGCCGGCCGGCGGCGATGCCGAGGGGGCGGCACGGCTGGGTTCCTTGCCAGGTGTGGCCTGCGCGAGCATGGGCAGGTCGTCCACGAGGCGCACGGCTTCGTCCAGGCGGATGGTGAGCGTGGAAATGTCTGCCACGCCCACGGCCTTGACGCGGTCCAGGTCGTGGGCGACAGCGCGCCGCACGCGGTCCAGGCGTGGCTGGCTGTATCGGGTCAGTCGCTCATCCGACTGTTTCAACGCGGCCACGAGCGGCTCGGCGCTGCCGGTGATGGCGGCTTGCTGCTGGGCCACGCGCAATCCGGCCTCGATGTCGACGACGACGTTCTCGTCGCGCGAGCGAGAGAGCGACTGGATGAGATCTTCGAGCTGTGTGCGCTGCAGGGCCACTTCGGCCAGGCGGGCCTCCAGCAAAGCCACCTTGGCGGCGCTTTCGCGTGCGGTGTCCTGCGCCTGCTTGGCAAGCATGCGCGATTCGGTGGCCTGCCCTTGGGTGTCTTGCTGGCGGCGCGCGAACTCTTGCTCGATGGTGCGCAGCCGCTTCTGCGACGACACCGTGATGCCAAGGCTCACGATCAGCGCCAGCGCAAAGGCGACCAGCACCACGATCAGCCACCGATGGCGCGGCGGCGGGTCGGACAACGGGAGCGGCTGCAAGGCAGGCTCGGTCGACAAGGGGTCGAGCTTGGGCGGGGTTTCGTTCACGCGAGGGATTGTATGCATGCGGTCACGGCGGCCAATGATGGGCGGGCTTCGGCAACCCGAGTGAAACCGAGGGCGCGCGCGCGCGCGCCGATGCGCGGGTGGGTGGTCAAGGCGCTGGCCCTGGCCCACGAGGCGCCCGGGCACAGTGCGGCAAGGTGGTCGATGGCTTCTGAACTGCTGAAGAACCAGAGGTACGCACGGGGATCGGCCAGCGCGGCCGCCAACGTGGCAGCACCTGCAGCATCCAGCCGGGGGGCGCAACGGCGGTAGGCTGCGATCAGGTCGATGGATGCGCCGTGCTCGGCCAGCCGAGCCGCGAACCAGTCACGCCCGCTGGTACCGCGCACGATGAGCACCCGGGCACCGGCCCAGGAACGGTGGGCGATGGCTTGCCACAGCGATTCGGAGTCGAACTGCGCCGCATCAGGGCGGGGCTGCGCAATGGCTGCTGCCGGCACCCCAAGACGCTGCAGCGCCGCGGTGGTACCGGGCCCGGGCGAGGCGGCCAGCACGTGGGCGGGCCAGACCAGGCCCTCGGGACGCAACGCAAAAAAGTGGGCGGCGGCGTTCGGGCTCACGAACATCACCATCGCGTACCCCGCGAGGGCATGCCAGGCCGCGAGAACTGGCGCAGGGTCCGCCGCGGGTTCGATGCCGATCAGCGGCAGCGCGGTGGCATCCAGCCCCGAGGCTTGCAGGCCCTCGACCCATTCGACGGCCTGGCCGGCCGGCCGCGTCACGAGCACACGCATGGCGGCGTTCAGGCTGACGGCAGGTAACCGGCGGCGCCCTGGTCCAGCAGCGCCGCCGCGGCCCGTTCGCCGAGGGCAAGGGCGGCAGATTCGTCGGCCACGGCGGCTTCGGCCGTGGCACGCAACAAGGGGCGGTGGGTTGCCTCGGGGTCGCCCAGGGCGACGGCCACGCGCAGCGTGTCACCCGACCATGCGGCGTGGGCCGCAAGGGGCATGCTGCAGCTGCCGCCGAGGGCGCGCGACACGGCGCGTTCGGCATGCACGGCCAGCCAGGTGTCCCGGTGGGTCAGCGTCCGGAGTTGCTCGCGCAATGCCACGGACTCGGAACGCACCTCGATGCCGAGCGCCCCCTGACCGGCACACGGGACCATCTCATGCACTTGGAATACCGAACGAATGCGGTTCGCAAGGCCCAGGCGCTTGAGCCCCGCGGCTGCCAGCACGATGGCGTCGAACTGACCTTCGTCGAGCTTGCGAAGGCGGGTGTCGAGGTTGCCACGCAGGGGTTCAATGAGCAAGTCAGGGCGGAGTGCCCGCAACTGCACCACGCGGCGCAGGCTCGATGTGCCGACCCGGGCCCCGACGGGCAGGTCGGCCAGCGTGGCGAACCGGTTCGACACCAGCGCATCGCGCGGGTCTTCGCGCTCGAGCACACAAGCGAGTTCAAAGCCCTCGGGCAGATCCATCGGCACGTCTTTCAGCGAATGCACCGCCAGATGGGCGCGGCCTTCGGCAAGCGCCGTCTCGAGTTCTTTCACGAACAGGCCCTTGCCGCCCACCTTCGAGAGGGTGCGGTCGAGGATCTGGTCTCCTCGCGTGGTCATGCCCAGGAGGCCGACGGCATGGCCCAGGCGCTGTTGCACCAGATCGCGCACGTGTTCGGCTTGCCACAGTGCCAGGCGACTCTCGCGCGTGGCAATCAAGAGGGGGGAAGCGAAGGCGGACATCGTGAAATCGTAACAGGGAGGCGGTCCATTCTGATCTGCGTGGCCGCACTTTCCTTGCGTGTTGTTTGGGGCATGGCGCGGCGGCAGATTGACAAAGCGGCACGAGGGTAAACCCGGAAGCCGCTTTCGTGAGTATCGTTAACGCGCCTGATTCCGTGATGCAAGTTGCGAACCGCCTGCGGCCTGGCATCCCGGCACACGAGTTATGTCAGGTCGTTTGGCAGTTATGCTGTGGACGTCAGAGCGCGCGTCTCACAAGGGCTGCGATGTCGCCATCGATTGAACGAGCAACGGAGGTAGGGGTGGATCAAAAAACAAGGATCGGGTCCCTTGCGCTATGCACTCTTGTTTTTTGCGCACTGGGCTTTCACGCCAAAGCTGAAACAACGGATCAGGCCAAAACCATTCGAGTCGGCCTGATCGCCCCGCTGTCCGGCGGTTCAAGTGATTTTGGCAACAGCACGCGCTTCGGGGCGGAACTGGCCGTGGCCGAGATCAATGAGGTGGGCGGTTATCTGGGGCGCAAGCTCGAGCTTGTCGTGCGCGATGACGAGGCCAACCCTGCCACGGGACTGAAGGCGGCGGAAGATCTGGTGCTGCGTGAGAAGGTCGATTTCACGATGGGCTTTTGCAACACCGGTGTCGCCATGAACGCGCTGGATGTATTTCAAAAGAACAAACATCTGCTGATGGTTCCCTGTGCGCAGGGCACCTTTATCACGACCAAATACCCGCCCGCCGACAGCTATATTTTCCGCCTGGCACCGTCCGACCTGCTCAATTCCCAATTTCTCATTGGAGAAATCGTGGATCGCCGCAAGCTCACGCGGATCGCCATATTCGCGGACAACACCGGATACGGAGAAGGCGGTTGGACCGACCTGACTCGGGAACTCGATCGCCGGGGTCTGAAACCCGTCTACACGGCGCGGTTCCCGTTGGGCGTTTCCTCGTTGACCGAGGAAATGAAGGCAGCCAAAACGGCGGGGGCAGACGCCATCGTGGTTTACGCCGTGGGCCCGGAGCAAGCCACTGCCGCCAAAGGTCGATTGGCCGCAAGCTTGCAGGCCCCCTATTTCGCGCCGTGGCCCCTGTCCTTCCGCAGCGTCCTGGAAAATGCGGGGAGCCGAGCCATCGAGGGAACCATGATGGTTCAAACCATCATCCAGGACAACCTGAACGAACGAAGGGGTTCGTTCCTCGCGCGCTATTTCAAACAGGGCAAAGAGCGCCGCATCGGCTCGCTCATGGCAGCGGCGCAGTCTTACGATGCCGTGCACATCATGCTGCGCGCATTGATCCAGACCAAGGGCGCAACCTCTGGAGCCGCTCTCAAGGATGCGCTCGAGCAATTGCGGCCCTACCAAGGTGTTCTCACCAACTACCACCAGCCCTTCGCCCACGATGATCACGATGCCATCGGGCTCAACATGCTCTGGCTGGGCGTCTGGCGCAACGGAAACATCGAGTACTTCTATCCGG
Source organism: uncultured Rhizobacter sp. (assembly GCA_966212105.1). GTDB lineage: Bacteria > Pseudomonadota > Gammaproteobacteria > Burkholderiales > Burkholderiaceae_C > Rhizobacter. The sequence continues at coordinate 25,762 of CBIHPH010000030.1, read as the reverse complement.
AGGATGCAAAGTCGGCCGGAATCATCCGACGAAAGCATTGAGTCCCAGATAGAACAAGACGGCGGCACGCCAAGCCATCGATATTCCACGGGGCCCTTTCATGCGTCCGAACATCTCTTTCAAAAGCAAGATTCTGTTGATGGTGATTGCGGCTGTCGCCGGCGTATTCATCGTGTCGTTGCTGTCGGCCATTCGGTTGCGGGCCGAAATGATCGAATCCAGGCGAACCGAACTCCGCGTCGCGGTGGAAGCGATGCACAGCCTGGTTGTCAGCTTCCGGGACAAGGCGAAATCCGGCGCCATGTCGGAGCAAGACGCGAAGAAGTCGGCCATCGAGGCCGTGCGGGGGGCGCGCTTCGGGGGGCCGGACGGCAAGGAGAACTACTTCTACATCTGGACCCTGCAGTCCGAAGGCGTGATGCATCCCATCAAGCCTGAATGGGAGGGCAAGGCCATGAGCGGCAAGATCAAGGACGGCGATGGCATCGACGTCATCGGCTTGCTCGCCAAGTCGGTGGCCAATGCGCCGGAGCACCGTGTCTTCGTGGACACGAAGTTTCCTCGTCCCGGCCAGAAGGAAGCCGTCCCGAAGCTGCAGTACGTCATGCAGGTGGACCCTTGGGGATGGTTCATTGGCTCCGGCCTGTACACGGATGACGTCCAAGGATTGGTCCGTGCCGAACTTTTGAAGGCTGCAGCCGTTGCAGCGGTGCTCTTGGTTCTGCTGGGCGCAAGTGGGTGGTGGATCGGCCGCAGCGTGCTCGGACAGGTCGGAGGTGAGCCCTCATCGGCGATTGCCACCATGCAGAAGGTCGCGCACGGCGATTTGACCGTCGATGTGGGGCCCGTGCCTGGCAACAGCATTCTGGCGGCGTTGGGCACCATGGTCTCGGACATCCGGGCAACGGTGACCCAGGTCAGGGAGGCCACTTCGAGCATGAACGTGGCGGCGTCGGAGATCGCATCCGGCAACATGGATCTCTCGCATCGCACGGAGACATCCGCCTCCAACCTCCAGGAGACCGCCAGCGCGCTGGAGCGGTTGACAACCTCCGTCAAGGAATCTGCCGACGCAGCCACTCAGGCGAACGCCCTGGCTGAGAAGGCCCACACCATCGCGTCCAAGGGCAGCGAGGAAATGGACCGGTTGGTGGCCACGATGAACCAGATCAATGCCGGCTCCGAGCGCATCTCGGAAATCACCACGGTCATTGACGGCATTTCTTTTCAAACCAATATCCTCGCGCTCAACGCTGCCGTGGAAGCAGCTCGCGCGGGGGAGCACGGAAAAGGATTTGCCGTGGTCGCCGCCGAGGTTCGCAGTCTTGCGCAAAACTCGGCCGCGGCGGCCAAGGAGATCAAATCCCTGATCGACAACTCCGTCGCGCAAGTTGCCGATGGCACGAAACTGGTATCTGGCGCCGGGGAGAACATGGGCGCGATTCTGAGCTCGGTATCGGAAGTGGCGTCCGTCATCGGGAAAGTGACCGGGGCCGCCCGCGAGCAGTCGGATGGCATTGCGCAGGTCAATGCGTCGATGGCAGAACTCGATCGCATGACGCAACAGAACGCCGCGCTGGTCGAGCAATCGGCCGCAGCGGCCGAAAGCCTGAAAGCCCAAGCCGTTCGGTTGACCGACGTCGTGGGCTCGTTTCGCACCTGAACCCGCGTGAATGCGAACAGGTTTTCCTTATCGATGAATCGTGAGCGTGGTTCTACGTACGTATACCTCCGCAATTACAGTGCATCTCCCCGCGGATGGGGTGCACCTAGAATCACGGCTCTCTCACAAGGAAAGCCATGGCATCCCGCTCGAAAGTCGATACCCTTGACAAGAACGGTCCTCTGATCGAGGACATCCGACTGCTGGGCCGCATCCTCGGAGAAGTGATTCGTGAGCAGGAAGGCAAGGCGGCCTTCGAGCTGGTCGAACGCGTGCGGCAGCTGTCCGTGGCGTATCGCCTCAAGAGCGATGTGCAGGCCGGCCGCGCGCTCGATCGCCTGCTGAAGAACCTGAGCAGCGACCAGACGGTGAGCGTGATCCGGGCCTTCAGCTACTTCTCCCATCTGGCCAACATCGCGGAAGACCGCCATCACGTGCGCCGCCGCGACCACCACGAGCGCCAAGGCCATCTGCAAGAAGGCTCCATCGCGATGACTTTCGAGCGCCTCGGCCAGGCCGACGTGCGCGCGAGCGATGTAGCCAAGGTGCTTCGCCAGGCGTTCATCTCGCCCGTGCTGACGGCGCATCCGACCGAGGTGCAACGCAAGAGCATCCTCGATGCCGAGCGCGTCATCGCCGAACTGCTGCAGGCCCGCGACGCCGCCCCCACCGATCGGGAGAAGGCCCAGAACGAACGGCTGCTGCGCGCCCGCGTGACGCAGCTGTGGCAGACGCGGATGCTGCGCTACACGAAGCTCACGGTCGCCGATGAAATCGAGAACGCGCTGAGTTATTACCAGTCGACATTCCTGCGCCAGATCCCGAAGCTTTACGAGGAGATCGAAGAGTTCCTGCCCGGGCATGATCTCGGCACCTTCTTTCGGATGGGCAACTGGATCGGCGGTGACCGCGACGGCAACCCCAATGTCAGCGCCGACACGCTGCGCATGGCGCTGCGTCGCCAGAGCGAAGTCGCGCTGCGCTTTTACCTGACCGAGGTGCACGAGCTGGGCGCCGAGCTGTCGCTGTCGCAGATGCTCAACCCGGTGAGCGCGGAATTGCAGGCCCTGGCCGAACGCTCGCCCGACCAGAATGAGCATCGCCAGGATGAACCGTATCGCCGCGCCCTGATCGGCGTGTACGCGCGCCTGGCCGCCACCTTGCACGAACTCACCGGCACCGAGGCCCTGCGCCATGCGGTGGCCCCGCAGAACCCATACCGCGACAGCGCGGAATTCGCTGCCGACCTGCAGATCGTCAAGACCTCGCTGCTCGGTCACCACGGGCATGCGCTCGTGGGCCCGCGCTTGCAACCGCTGATCCGCGCCGCCCAGGTCTTCGGTTTTCACCTCGCCACGGTGGACCTGCGCCAGAGCTCCGACAAGCACGAGGCCGTCGTGGCCGAGCTGCTGAAGGTGGCCCGGCTCGAGGACGACTACAGCGCCCTCGATGAAACGGCCCGCCGCAACCTGCTCGTGGCCCTGCTGCACGACACGCGCCCGCTGCGGGTGTACGCGGCCGAGTACAGCGACCACACGCGGGACGAACTCGCCATCTTCGAGACGGCCAAGGAGATGCTGCAGCGCCATGGCCGCGAATCCCTGCGCCACTACATCATCTCGCACACGGAGGATGTGAGCGACCTGCTGGAAGTGCTGCTACTGCAAAAGGAAGTGGGCCTGCTGCGCGGCACGCTCGACGACGGCGCGGTGGCCGACCTGATCGTGTCACCGCTGTTCGAAACCATCGGCGACCTGCGCAACGCCGCACCCATCATGCAGTCGTACTACGCCCTGCCCGGCATCGCCGCGATGATGAAACGCTCCGGCAAGGAGCAGGACATCATGCTCGGCTACAGCGACAGCAACAAGGACGGCGGCTTCTTCACGAGCAACTGGGAGCTGTACCGCAGCGAGATCGCACTCGTCGACCTGTTCGCCGGGCTGCGCGCGAGCCATGGCATCACCCTGCGCCTGTTCCATGGCCGCGGCGGCACCGTGGGGCGCGGAGGCGGCCCCAGCTACCAGGCCATCCTCGCGCAGCCACCCGGCACGGTGAATGGTCAGATCCGCCTGACCGAACAGGGCGAGGTGATCAACTCCAAGTACGCGAACCCCGAGATCGGGCGCCGCAACCTCGAGACACTCGTCGCGGCCACGCTCGAAGCCACGATGCTGCACCCCACGCAAAGCGCGCCAAAGCGCTTCCTCGAGGTGGCTGCACAGCTGAGCGAGGCCAGCATGGCTGCATACCGCAAGCTCGTGTACGACACCCCCGGCTTCACCGATTACTTCTTCTCGGCCACGCCCATCCGCGAAATCGCCGAGCTCAACATCGGCTCGCGGCCGGCCTCACGCAAGGCCACGCGCGCCATCGAAGACCTGCGCGCCATCCCCTGGGGCTTCAGCTGGGGCCAGTGCCGCGTGGCCTTGCCGGGCTGGTGCGGATTCGGCTCCGCAGTGCAAGGCTTCCTCGGCAAGAACGAGGCCGAACGCAAGGAACGCCTGACCGTGCTGCGCCACATGCACAAGCAGTGGCCCTTCTTCCGCACGCTGATGTCCAACCTCGACATGGTGATCGCCAAGAGCGACCTCGCGATCGCAGCGCGGTACGCCGAACTGGTGGAGGACAAGAAGCTCGGCAAGCGCATCTTCAAAGCCATCGAGGCGGAGTGGGAGCGCACGAACGAGGCACTGACGCTGATCACCGGCGAAACACGCAGGCTGTCATCGAATCCGTCCCTCGCGCGGTCCATCGAGCACCGCTTCCCGTACCTCGATCCGCTGAACCATTTGCAGGTCGAGCTGATGCGGCGGCATCGGCAGCGTGTGGAGGGCGATCCGGGGAACGAGCGCGTGCAACGCGGAATCCACATCTCGATCAACGGCGTTGCCGCCGGATTGAGGAACACGGGATGACCGGTGGGCGTTCGGTCTCAGCGACCGACGAGCCCCGACTTCCCTCTCTTAGAACGCGAGGGGCGGGAGCGCACCCCGCAGACCCTTTCCCAATTCACTGCTTTCAATGTCCTTCGTGCGCTCATTCGTCCCTGGCTTGCTGGCGTTTCTTTGCGGGGTCATTGTCACGACCCATGCCGTCTCAGCCATCATCGAGCCTCAGGCAACGTCTTCGTCCCCTGAGGCCAGCAACGCCTACCGCTTCGTCCTCCGTGATCCGCAATCGCTGTCTCGGCCGTTTCGGCGGGGGCGCTACAAGATCGTGCTGCTCGACGGCGCTCTGACGAAAGAAGGTGCCAAGGTCATCCGCGGCACCACCGACGACACCGGTCGGACTGAATGGCTGCGCACGCAGCAGCCCTTGGAAGAAGGTCAGTGGGAGGCCTCGCCCGTCGTGGGCCACGGCAGCAACCACGCCGGGTTTTTGTTCGTCGGCCAAGACACCGGGGACCGGCTGGCGAACATCCCGTATGTCGTCGACATGCAAGAGGACGGGCTGTACTGCGGGCATGCCGATGAACAGGGTGCGACCGCGCAATTGAGCTCGCAGGTTGCCACGCGAACAACGGCCGCGGCATTTTCCGGTTCCTTCCGTGAATGCCTGCGGCTGCGCCAGCAGGTCGCAAAGGCGATGGCAGCGCGGTCGCCCACCGAGGCCGCGCGTCTCCTTGAAGCGATTGCCAAACGGCGCAACGACGCCGGCGAGGCCGAGCTGCTTCTCGCGAAAGCCCAGGCCGTGGTACTGGGGCGTGGCTCACCGGCGCAGGTCCAGGCCTTGCTCGCTCGCAAACTCCGGACGGTTCCTTCATCGAACGTGAAGGAGCGGGCCTCGATCCTGAACAGCATCGGATACGACTTGATCGACCAGCACCCGCCTCGCCATGCGCCGCTGGCCCATGACTACCTGCGGCAGGCCGTTGCACTCACACCCGATGACCCTGACCTGCTGGACAGCCTGGCATGGTCGCTGCACCTGTTGCAGCGGGAAGACGAAGCGCTGACGCAGATCGATGCATCGATCGCCGCGTATGCACTGGCTTGCGATCCCGAAGCCTTGACCAATCGCCAGATTGCCTACAGCCACCGCGGCAGCATCCTCTGGTCGCTTGGCCGCCGTGATGAAGCCCTGGATCAATGGGCCATGGCCAACCGGGCCGGCCGCGACGGCGAATGGTCTGCGGGCCTAGACGCTGAGCTGGTCAACGTGCACATCCCCCGTCGGTCCGAGGGCTTGTCCGCCACCCACCTGTGCGGGGCGTCCGCTGCTGGAGAACCGTTGCAGGCGGGCCACTAAGTGCCGTGCGGCCTGCGTGGGTCGGTCGGAGCAGGCAAGCCACTGGCGTGCACCAGCATTTGCGCCACGACCCCGATCGCGATCACCTCGGGTTCCTTGCCCACGATGCCCGGCACGCCGATCGGGCAAGTCATGCGAGCGATGGCCTCGGAAGCGATGCCGCGTTGCTCGAAGCGATGGATGAAACGCTGGCGCTTGGTCCTGGAGCCGATCAGGCCGAAGAAGGCAAAGTCGCCCCGGCGCAGGATGGCCTCGGCGATGCGTTCGTCCAGGTCGTGCCGGTGGGTCAGCACCAGGTAGAACGCGCCGGAAGGCGCGTTGGCCACCTCTCCTTCGACTGTATCGACGGCGACATGGCGGATGTGATCCGGCGTGAGAATGAAGGCCTCATCCCGCTCGTCGATCCAATCCACCGTGACGTCGAGCGTCGCGAGCAGGTGCGCAATGGCACGGCCCACATGGCCAGCACCGTAGAGCTGAAGGTGAAAACGGGGTTGCGCGGGCCACCGCGCGAGACCTGCAGCGTCGAGTGCTTCGAAGGTCAAGGTGACTGCACCGCCGCAGCACTGCCCCAACGCGGGCCCCAGGGCCTGGTGCACCCGGCGCGTTTCGATGCAGCCCATGGTGAGCATCTCGCGCGCGGTCATGATGGCCTGCAGTTCGAGATGTCCGCCCCCGATGGTGCCCTCCAACACCTCGGCACCCACCAGCATGCGGGTGCCGGCGTCGCGCGGCACGGATCCCTTGGCATCGACGACCGTCACGAGCACCGCAGGCCGGCCTTCGGCCAGCCAGCGCACGGCTGTGTGCTTCAGCATCCGGCTTGCACCACGCCAATCGCCCGCAGAATGGCCTCCGGGGTGGCGGGCGCCTGCAGCGGCGGGTTCACTCGGTGCCCGCCCACGGCCGAGATCGCATCGCGAATGGCGAAGAACACCGAGAACGACAGCAACAGCGGCGGCTCGCCCACCGCCTTGCTGCGATGGATGGTGTCGGATGCGTTGTCGGCGTCGTAGAGCTGCACGTTGAACAAGGTGGGGCAGTCGTTGGCCGTGGGAATCTTGTAGGTACTGGGCGCATGGGTCATCAGCGAGCCGGCCCGTGGCGACCCATCCGCCGGGTGCCACACGAGTTCCTCCATGGTGAGCCAGCCCATGCCCTGGATGAAGGCCCCTTCGATCTGGCCGATGTCGATCGCCGGGTTCAAGGAACGGCCCACGTCGTGCAGCACATCGGCGCGCAGCAACTTCCATTCACCCGTCAGCGTGTCCACCACCACTTCACTCACCGCTGCGCCGTAGGCGAAGTAGAAGAACGGTTTGCCCTGCATGGTCTCGCGGTTCCAATGCAGGCCCGGCGTGGCGTAGAAGCCATCCGACCAAAGTTGCAGACGGGCGAAGTACGCCTGCTTGACGACCTCCTCGAACGGCAAAGCCTCGCCATTCACCCACACCATGTCGTCGGCGAACCGCACATCGGCGCTCTGGTGCCTTGCGCCGATGAACGCCGCCAGCCGCTCTCGAACCTGGCGGGCGGCATCCTGCGCGGCCTTGCCGTTGAGGTCCGCGCCAGTGGATGCGGCGGTGGCCGATGTGTTGACCACCTTCTGCGTGTCGGTGCCCGTCACGCGCACGCGCGCAAAACTGACGCCCAATTCGTGCGCCACCACCTGCGCCACCTTGGTGTTCAGGCCCTGCCCCATCTCCGTGCCGCCATGGTTCACGAGGATGGAGCCATCGGCATAGACGTGCACAAGCGCACCCGCCTGGTTCAGGTGGGCCACATTGAAGGAGATGCCGAACTTCACCGGCGTGAGCGCGAGGCCGCGCTTGAGCACCGGACTCGTGGCGTTGAACGCAGCGATGGCATCGCGCCGTGCGCGGTAGCCGCTGCGCCCTTCCAGCTGTGCCACGAGGGGCGAAATCTGGTTGTCCTCCACCACCTGGCCGTACGGGGTGACGTGGCGTTCGTTCACGCCGTAAAAGTTGATTCGGCGCACATCCAGCGGATCCTTGCCGAGCCGGCGGGCGATGGTGTCGAGGATGTATTCGATCGCGATCGCGCCCTGCGGTCCGCCGAATCCGCGGAACGCGGTGTTCGACTGCGTGTTGGTCCTCGCCGAATAGCCGTGGAGGGCCACATCGGGCAACCAGTAGGCGTTGTCGAAGTGGCACAGCGCGCGCGTCATCACGGGGGCGGACAGGTCGGCCGAATGACCGGCGCGAGAAACCAGGGTGGCCTCGCAGCCGAGGACACGGCCTTCGTCATCGAACCCGACGTCGTAGTCGTAATGGAAACAGTGGCGCCGGCCCGTGATGAGAAAGTCGTCGTCACGGTCCAGCCGGAGCTTGACCGGGCGGCCCAGCCGGCGCGCGGCGATGGCAGCAACGCAGGCGAACAGGGCCGATTGCGATTCCTTGCCACCGAAACCACCGCCCATGCGCCGGCAGACCACCTGCACCTGGTTCGAGGCCAGGTTCAGCACGCGTGCAACCAGGTGCTGCATCTCGCTCGGGTGTTGCGTGGAGCAGTGGAGGAGCACGCCGTCGTCTTCCTGCGGGATGGCGTAGCTGATCTGCCCCTCCAGGTAGAACTGCTCCTGCCCTCCGACGAACAGCGTGTCGGTGAGCCGATGGGGCGCACCGGCAATGGCACCGGCCACGCCGCCCGGATGGCTGGCACGCACGAGGTGCGCTGGAGGCACCACATGCTGTCCTGCGGCATGTGCCGCCTCGGGCGTCAGAAGCGGGGGCAGCGGGTCGATCGCCAGCACCTCGTTGGCCCGAGCGGCGGCTCGGCGGGCTGCGTCGCGTGTGCGTGCGACCACCGCGAAGACCGGCTGGCCCACGTACCGAACTTCGCCGTCCGCGAAAACGGGGTCGTCGTGTTCGAGAGGCCCGCAGTCGTTGACGCCCGGCAGGTCGGCCGCGCTCAGCACGGCCACCACATCCGGCATGCTGCGAAGGGGGTCGAGCGACAGGCTTGTGAGCCGGCCTCGCGCGACGGGAGACAAGCCGAGCGCCGCATGAAGGGTGCCGGCCAGTTCGGAGAGATCATCCACATACGCCGCTTCGCCGGCCACATGCAAGTGGGCCGATTCGTGGGGACGGCTGATCCCGACGCGAGCACCTTTCGCCTCGCTGAGGAATGGGTCGATCGGCTTGTTCATGTACCGGCGCGCTCCATCGTCGCGAACACGCTCGTCGCCTGCGGCGGCAACGGACGGCTTGCGCGCGTCTCGAACCAGAACCGCATCAGCAGGTTTTGCGCGACCTGCATGCGATAGCCGTTGCTCGCACGAAGGTCGGTGAGCGGTTGGAAGTCCGTCGTGAGCGCCTGCTGCGCGGCCCGCACCGTGCCCTCGGTCCAGGGCTGCCCGAGCAGCGCCGCCTCCGTTGCAACAGCGCGCCGGACCATCGCCGCCATTCCACCAAAGGCAATGCGAATGGACGACACGATGTCGCCATCGAGCGCAATGGCCAGGCCCACGGACACGGCCGAGATGTCCGAATCGAATCGCTTGCTCACCTTGTAGGCGCGCACCTGGGCGTGCGTGTCGGGCACCACCAGGCCGACGATGAACTCGCCGGGCGCCAGTCGGTTGGTCAGGTAACCGGTGTAGAAATCCGCCAACGGCATGCGGCGGGTGCGGCTGCCGCAGCGCAGATCGAGCTCGGCATCGAGCGCCATGAGCACCGGCGCCGAATCACCGATGGGCGAGCCGTTCGCCACATTGCCGCCCATGGTGCCTGCGTACCGGATGGGTGGGGATGCAAAGCGCAACCACATGTCCGCGAGCGCCTGGTGCCGGTGCACGAGCGCCTGCCAGGCGGCCTCGAGCGACACGGCAGCGCCGATGTACAAGCCACCGTGCATGGCCTCGAGCCGCTGCAACCCGGCGACACGGCCCAGGTAGATCAGGTCACCCACATCGCGGAACTGCTTGTTCACCCACACGCCAATGTCGGTACACCCGGCCAGCAGGCGCGCCCGAGGCTGCGCCTCATACAGCCTGGCCAGCGCATCGAGATTGGTGGGCGTGTGGAAATGGTCAATGCGCCCGCCGGCCTGCAGGTTGCTCGCGCAATACGTGAAGCCATCGCCGTCGCGAGAGATTGACCGGAGTGCGGCCACCACTGGCGCCGAATCGAGCCGAACCGCAGGCAGATCGAACATGCGCTCCCCGGCATCGAGAATGGGCCGATAGCCAGTGCAGCGGCACAGGTTGCCCGCGAGGTCGTCGGCCAAGGCCTGCCGCGTCGGACGCGTGCCGCAGGCCTGATGGCGCTCATAGGTGGACCACAGCGACATCACGAACCCCGGCGTGCAAAAGCCGCACTGCGAGGCGTGGCAGTCCACCAGCGCCTGCTGCGTGGGGTGCAAGCGGCCGCCGGCGATTCGCTTGAGATCCTCCACCGAAAAGAGCGCCTTGCCGTCGAGCGTCGGGACAAACTGCATGCACGCGTTGACCGTCTTCAGCTCGAGGCCATCGCCGGCCAGTTCGCCCACCACCACCGTGCAGGCGCCGCAATCACCCTCGTTGCATCCTTCCTTGGTGCCGGTACACGCCGCATCCTCGCGCAGCCATTCGAGCACCGAGCGGGTGGGATGAACACCATCCAGCTGGACAATCTCGCCGCGATGAAAGAATCGGATGGGTTGCGCAATCATGTGTGCGGTGCGGACCGAAAAGACGTCACGGTGAAACGGTACCCACAATCCATACCGTTCTGTATACGATACGTGGAATGGTGCTCCTGCAAGCAGACCCTGGCTCGAATCTTATGACACCCCATGCGGAATACAACACGGGCCGCATCCGCGCGGGCATCCCCCCAGGCGCCTGAACATGGCTGCATCCACACCATCCCGTCTGGCGCTACGGGGCGACCTGCTCGATTTCACCGGCGCGCCCGCGTGGGGTGACACCGCCTCCGCCGCGGTGCGGTTCCGGCCGGACCATTGGCTGCTCATCGAGGACGGCCGCATTGCAGGCGCCCGGCCCGCCGGCGAACCGCCCGATGCGTCGTGGCAGGCGATCGACCACCGCGGCCGACTCATCCTGCCCGGGTTCATCGACACCCATGTGCACAGCCCTCAGCTCGATGTGATCGCCAGCCACGGCACCGCCCTGCTCGACTGGCTCGACACGTACACCTTCCCGGCCGAGCGCCGCTACGCCGACCCGGCCGAAGCCGAAGCCGGTGCCTGCCGCTTCCTCGATGCGCTCATCGCCCACGGCACCACCAGCGCCGTGGTGTTTCCCACGGTGCACAAGGTGAGCGCCGACAGGCTGTTCGCCGGCGCGCACGCACGCGGCATGCGCCTGATCACCGGCAAGGTGCTGATGAACCGTCATGCCCCCGACGGCCTGCGCGACGATGTCCAGCAAGCCGAACGCGACTGCACCGACCTCATCGAACGATGGCACGGCAAGGGCCGCCTGTCGTACGCCGTGACCGTGCGCTTCGCACCCACCAGCACCCCCGAACAACTGGCCATGGCCGGTCGCCTGTGCGCCGCCCATCCAGGCGTGTACATGCAAACCCACGTCGCTGAAAACCTCGACGAAGTGCGCTGGGTGGCTGAGCTGTATCCCGAAGCCCGGAGCTACCTCGACGTCTACGCCCGTGCCGGCCTGCTGCATGCCCGCAGCGTCTTTGCCCATGGCATCTGGCTCGACGACGCGGACCGCGAGGCCTTGCGTGCCGCGGGCGCGCAGATCGCCCACAGCCCATCGTCCAACCTCTTTCTGGGCAGCGGCCTGTTCGACTGGCGTGCCACCGAAGCCGCCGGCGTGGCGGTCAGCCTGGCATCCGACGTCGGCGGGGGCACCAGCCTGTCGATCCCCCGCAACCTGGCCGACGCCTACAAGGTGCAGGCCATGCGCGGCGAGCGCCTGTCGGCCTGGACAGCGCTGCATGCATGCACCCGGGGCGCCGCTGCTGCGCTGGGCCTGGGCCACGAGATCGGCTCGCTCGAAGCGGGCCACACCGCCGACGTGTGCGTGTGGGACTGGGCCACCGGCCCGGTCGCCGAACGCCGCCATGGCGTGGCCACGGCGCTGCATGAAAAAGTGTTCGCCTGGATGACACTGGCCGACGACCGCAACCTCGTTGCCGTGTACATCGCCGGCGCCGCCGCGCAGTTCCCCAGAAGGAGAATGACCCCATGAACGCACCCACGATCCCGCGCGATCGCCTGCCCGCGCTGCTCAGCGCCATGCCGAAGGCGGAACTCCACATCCACATCGAAGGTTCGCTCGAACCCGAGCTGATCTTCGCGCTGGCCAGGCGCAATGGCGTCGCCCTGCCCTACCCGAATGTCCAGGCACTGCGCGCCGCCTATGCCTTCACCGACCTGCAAAGCTTCCTCGACATCTACTACGCGGGCGCCAGCGTGCTGCTCAAGGAGGAAGACTTCTTCGACATGGCCATGGCGTACTTCCGCCGAGCGAAGGCCGACAACGTCGTGCACGCCGAATTGTTCTTCGACCCGCAGACGCACACGGACCGAGGGGTGCCATTCAAGACGGTCATCGACGGCCTCACGCGTGCATGCCAGACCGCCGAACGAGAACTGGGCATCAGCGCGCTGCTGATCATGTGCTTTCTGCGGCACCTGAGCGAAGAAGCGGCCTTCGACACGCTCGAGCAGGCAATGCCCTACCGCGACCGGATCGTCGGCGTGGGCCTGGACAGCGGCGAACGGGGCAACCCGCCCGAGAAGTTCGCCCGCGTGTTCGCCCGCTGCAGGGAACTGGGCCTGCACCTCGTGGCCCATGCCGGCGAAGAAGGCCCGGCCGCCTACATCTCGACCGCGCTCGACATGCTGAAGGTCGAACGCATCGACCACGGCGTGCGCTGCGTCGAAGACCCCTCCCTCGTCGAGCGCCTCGCCGCCGAACGCGTGCCGCTCACGGTGTGCCCGCTTTCCAACGTCAAGCTGTGCGTGTACAAGACGATGGCAGACCACCCCCTCGCCACCCTGCTGGCCGCCAACCTGTGCATCACCCTCAACTCCGACGACCCGGCCTACTTCGGCGGCTACCTGAACCAGAACTTCCTTGAAACCTTCAAGGCACTGCCGCAGCTGACCGCACAAGACGCCTACCAATTGGCTGCCAACAGCTTCGAGGCCAGCTTCGTCGACGATGCACGCAAGGCCCAGTGGCGTGAGGCCCTTGATCGGACATTCCAATCCGCGTCTTGACATTGGCGTCGCAGTAAGCACACGCTGTAACGAAACAGGCGCAGCGGCGAGACATTTCGCCCGGAGTTAAAGCAAAATCTCCCGAGGAGGCGGTGACCATGCGTCCATCGCCCCATCAGGAGGACTTCACATGCGACCATGGACCGCAGCAGCGTGGCTGGCACTCGCCACCGCCGCCTTGCCCGCCGCCGCGCAAAACCTGCGCTGCAAGAACGATTTCGCCGAACGCGGCGACAGCAAGCACACCGTGCTGTCGAAGTGCGGCGAGCCGGTGTTCAAAGACAGCTTCTGCCGGCAAGACCCGGTTCCACCCGGAACGAAAGTGCGGCAACCGTGCATCAACGTGGACAGCTGGTCCTACCGGCCCGGCTCGGGCCAGTTCGTCACCATCCTGGAGTTCCAGGAAGGCACGCTGAAGACCATCCGCTATGGGGAACGCATTCCCTGAGCGTCCGGCGGTCCGGCCAACGTCCTCCCTGCGTTTCAAGGCCCGGCCCTCGGACATCCTTGCCGGTCGCGTTCACCTGTTTTCCGATCGCCCGCTTCGGTTGAGGACGCCATGCTGGCCACCTGCCGCAATGCATCGGTCGTCGGCGGCATGACCGGCCCACATCACTGCGCGTGACATTTTTCTCGGTCCTTCGGCATGGCGATTGCTTTGCGACGGGCCTTGTCGGTGTTTCGCGGAAAAAAATCCATGACCCAGAAACTCAACTTCCCCGCGCGTTCCGGCGTGCTTGCGGCGGCCTTGCTGGCCAGCCTGCCAGCCTTTGCCGAATCCGAAACCAGCCCGTATTACTTCGGCGTGAACCAGGCCGTGACCGGCGACTGGAACGTCTTCCGGGTGCCCGATGGTCAACCGCGGCCGCGCGACGTCATCTCCTCCACCGGCCTGCTGGCCGGCATCGACCAGCCCTTCGGCCGCATGCGGCTCAACGCCAGCGCCGCGGCCAATGCGAACCGCTTCAAGAACAACAAGCAGCTCAACAACAGCGACCACGACACACGGCTGCAACTCGATTGGTCCAGCATCGAGCGCCTGTCGGGCGACGTGGTCCTGTATGACCGCAGGAGCCTGAACCGGTATGACCTCAGCACGGCAGAAAACACGCAAGCCAAGGACATGCTTCGGGTCACGGGTGGTGCCGTGCGGGCCCGCGTGGGCCTCGTGACCTTGTGGAGCTTCGATGGCGGCTATTCATACGAACAGGCCGAACATTCGCTCCGCCAGCTGTGCAACCGTGACGTCCGCCAAGGTGCGGTCAATGCCGGTGTGCGCCTGAGTCCGAGCGACCTGTGGAGCGTTCGGCTAGGCTTGCGCCGGACAGATGGCAAGTATCCGCACTTCCGCAACTCGAACGGCGACGTCGACACCGATTGCACCAACAGCAACATCGAAGATAAGTTCACCCGCGACGACATCGATCTGACCCTCAACTGGAAGCCCACTGGCAACAGCAAGTTCGACGGGCGCATCAGCTCCACCCGAGAAGATCACAACATCCAGGGCCAACGCGACAGTCGCTATTTCACCGGCCTGATCGGATATGACTGGATCCTGACCGGCAAGACCCGGCTGCGCATGCAGGCCTCCCGGGACTCTGGCGTGGGCCGCAGCGATGCCGACCTCGGAATCGTCACCGAATCGAGCGACACCCAAGTGCGCAACACCCTGGCCTTGCGCGGCACCTGGGACGCAACCTCGAAGATCTCCGTCAATGCTGGCGTGAACTACAGCCGCCGCAAGCTCGACAACGCATTCACCCAGGACAGCGGCACCACTGCCCAAACTGCCCGCGACCGCACCCTGATCACGAACCTCTCGGTTTCCTACCAGGCCATGCGGGGCCTCAAGCTTGGATGCCGCGTGTCGCACGAAGACCGCAACGTCAAGGGCGACAACGTCAGCACCACCTACCCGTATGAGACCACGGTGGGCACCTGCAACCTGGAGTGGTTGTTCCGCTGAGGGGTTCTTGATTTCGCTTGGGCAGCGAATGCGCCCGCCGGGGAGACTGGCTTCGCCGACTTCCCCCATCAGCTCCCTTTTGGGCCAAGGCGTATCGAGCGGCCCGCATTGCGCCTAGCCTTAAAGCCATGAGGCGCCGCTTCAACGCATGTGCTTGCTTTAGAGGATTTTGTTCTCTGGCGAGGGCGCGCCGGGTCTCCGGTACGTACAGGCGCGCCAAGAAAGGTGTTCCAAGGAAGCGCTTTGAACACCAGCTTCCCCGCTATTTTGCTCAGGTGCTTCGGCTACGAATCCCCCGCACGACCACTGTCTCCAGTTCCACCGTGACCGTACGAGACACGGCCGTGCTAGCCCACCTCAGCTCGCTTCACATCGTGCCCTCTGCTCACTCGACCCAGTGGGCCCCGGCTTTCGCCGGGGTGACATTCTTGTTTGCGACCGCCCGGACGTCATACCGGCGAACGCCGGTACCCACTGGCCCAATGGCCACGAGCGCCGCCGGAGCTACAGAAAAGCGAGAGGCGAGCGAGCAAAGCGAGCAACGCCCCGAACCGCATGCGACAGGAAGGCAAGCGAAGCGAAGCCGCAGATCAAGCCACCCGCGAGGCCGGCTTTGCCGGCCGACCCGGGGTCGCCCCTTGGGGGCAGGAGCGAAGCGACTGGGGGGCCTATGCTCTCGCATCACCCCATTTGAGCGTGCTGGCCTCGTCCCCCGGATACGTGGTGCGGCCGTGGCGATCCACGCAGTACTGCGGCGAGGCGATCAGGTCCTCGAACACGGCGCCTTCGGAGAGGCGGGTGTAATCGAAGAGGATGCTGCGCGACAGGCGGCTGTTCTTGCGAACCACGCAGCCGTGTCCCAGCCACGCGGGCCCTTCGATGGTGGCACCATCCTCGACGCTCACACCGGAGCCGATGTACACGGGGCCGGTCACGTTGACCTTTTCCCAGTTCACCTTCGTGTTCAAGCCCACCCACACGCCGGGGCGCACTTCGGTGCCGGGCATGTCCATCTGCGCCACTTCCCCGCGCAGCACGCGCTGGCACACGGCCCAGTAGTCGGTGACGCGGCCGATGTCGATCCAGTTGAAGTGGCGCTTTTGCGCGTAGAACGGCAGCCCCTGCTGGGCCATGAGCGGGAACAGTTCGCTGCCGATGTCGAACACCTTGCCCTTGGGCACCAGGTCGAGCACTTGCGGCTCGAACAGGTAGATGCCGGTGCTCGCCAGGGTGGACAGGGCCTCCTCGGGCGATGGCTTCTCCTGGAATTGGTTGATCCGGCCTTCCTTGTCGGCCACGACAATCCCGTAGTTCTTGACCTGTTCGCGCGGCACGTCGAGCGCCACGACGCTGGCCATCGCCTTCTTGGTCTTGTGTTCGAACACCGCGGCCTGGATGTCCAGGTCGATGATGGCGTCACCACAGACGACGATGGTGGTCTCGTCGAAGAAGCCGCTGTGGTCCTGGATCTGGCGCATGCCACCGGCCGAGCCCATGGGCTTGGCGACGATGTCGCCGTGCTCGCGAACACCCTCGAACGAATAGCCGATGTTGACGTTCCAACGGTGGCCGTTGCCGAAGTAGTTCTCGATCTTCCAGTGGTAGTGGGCGACGTTGATCATGATGTCGCGCACACCGTAACGTGCCAGGTGTTCGATCAGGTATTCGAGCACCGGCTTGCCGAGGATCGGGATCATCGGCTTCGGCAGTTGCTTGGTCAGGGGGCGAACCCGCGTTCCCTGGCCGGCGGCCAGAATCATCGCTTTGGTCATGCGTCTTCTCCTTCGATTCTTGAAATGCCGCAGCCAGGCTCGCGATCACGCGAGGCCATGGGCGCGGAGGCAACAAAGTCAGCTCGCGCGGCCGTAGGTATCCTCGAAGCGGACAATGTCGTCCTCGCCGAGGTAACTGCCCGACTGGACTTCGATGATCTCGAGGTCCACCTTGCCGGGGTTGGCCAGCCGATGCGTCTGGCCCAGTGGGATGTAGGTGCTCTGGTTTTCGGTCAACAGCAGCTTCTTGTCGCCACAGGTGACCTCGGCCGTGCCGCTGACCACGATCCAGTGTTCGGCACGGTGGTGGTGCATCTGCAGGCTCAGCGTGGCACCCGGCTTGACCATGATGCGTTTGACCTGGAAGCGGGGGCCGGCGTCGATGCTGTCGTACCACCCCCACGGGCGGTGCACCTTGCGATGCAATGAGTGCTCGGTGCGCTCGCCAGAGGTGAGCTGGCCGACGATCTTCTTGACGTCCTGGCTGCGGGCGCGGTCGGCGACCATCACCGCATCGGCCGTCTCTACCACGACGACATCGCTCAGGCCGACCACGCTGACGAGGCGGCTGCTGGCATGGACCAGGGTGTTGTGGGCGTCCTCGAGCATCACGTCGCCCACTTGGGCGTTGCCCTGGGCGTCCTTGCCGGCGACTTGCCAGACAGCATCCCAGGCGCCGAGGTCGTTCCAGCCTGCCGCAAGACTGACCATGCGAATGTCAAATTTACTGCCAGGGCAGCGCTCCATGACCGCGTAGTCCACGGATTCGGAGGGCACGTCGGCAAATTCGGCCTTGCCGGGACGAACGAACTGCGCATCGACGCTGCGGGCCTTCCAGGCGGCCTCGGTGGCCTCGACGATGTCGGGCCGGAAGTTGCGCAGAGCCGCCAGCCACACGGACGCCTTGAGGACGAACATGCCGCTGTTCCAGCTGTAGTCGCCTTCGGCGATGTAGCGCTCGGCTGTCGCTTCATCGGGCTTTTCGACGAACTGCGCCACGAGGTCGGCACCTTCGCCGGGCGTGCTGCGGATGTAGCCGTAGCCCGTCTCGGGGCGATCGGGCGTGATGCCGAGGATGACAATGGCGCCCTCACCGGCCACGCGGATGGCACGTTGCAGCGCCTGCGTGAAAGCCTCGGTGTCGGTCACGGTTTGGTCGGCCGGGGTCACGACCAGCACGGGGTCCGCACCGCCCTCCAGGGCCTGCAGGGCCGCCAGCGTGAGCGCCGGTGCGGTGTTGCGGCCCACGGGTTCGAGCACGAGCGCCTGAGGTTCGATGCGCGCTTCGCGGAGCTGGTCAAGCACGAGGAAGCGATGCTCTTCGTTGCCCACGACCAGCGGTGCGCCCACCTCGATGTCCTTGTCGCCGAGGGCCGCAAGGCGGGAGACCGCCAACTGGAACAGGCTCCGGTTGCCCGACAACACGAGGAATTGCTTCGGGTACCCGGCGCGCGACAACGGCCAAAGCCGCGTACCGTTGCCGCCGGCCATCACCACGGGCAACACGGAAAGAGTTGGGGACATCAACGACCTCACCTTACGTTGGGGATCGGGGCGTCTCGTCCGACGGCGTTGGCCGGCCGGCCGCCCCAGGGTTTCTACTGAGACATCTTTGGCAAGATTCGGGCCATGCCGCGGGGCCATGAAGGCGTCCGGTCAGAACAGGCTTTCGCGGACGTAGATCACGTCGTTGGGCTGGACCAGCATTTCCAACGAGGCATCCAGGATCTCGACCTTGCCCGAAGCGTCACGGCGGTGAAGCTTCATGCCCTTTTGCGTGCCGCGCTGCGTGACGCCACCGCCCGCGGCAAGCGCCTGCCGCACGGTCATGCCGCGCTCAAGACGCAACTGGCCACCTCGCAACACTTCACCGTAGATGTAGAACGTGGGCACACGGTCGACATAGACGATGTCGCCGTTGGCGATGACCGGGTCTTCCGTCTTGGAGGAGGCGTTGAACAGCGAGGGCAGATCGACCTCCTGGCGGAAAGCTTTGCCGTCGCGCGTTCCGACCAGCGTGACGATTTCGCTGCCGCCGGTGGCCACGCCGCCGGCCATGGCAATGAGGTCGCTCAGCTTGAGGCCGGCCTTCTCGATGGGATAGCGGCCCGGCTTGTTGACGAGCCCGAGCACCGACGCCTGGTGACCGCGCACTTCGGTGACGACGACGTTGACCTGTGGCGACTTCAGGAAATTGCCGTTGCGCAACCCATCGGCAATGAGCTTTTCCACCGCATTGACGCTCAGGCCGCCGACCTTGACCGAATTCAGGAGCGGGTACGTGATGGTGCCGCTCTCGGAGACGCGGGTCTCGAGTGTGAGGTCGGCGTTCTGGTAGACGGTGACCTTGAGCACATCGCCCGGACCAACCACGTACTCCCGCAGCGTATCGACCTGGGCATGGGCGCTCAGACTCAGGAGGCAGAGCGCAAGGAACGCCCACAGGCGGCGGGCGAAGGCTGAGGGCAGGCAGGCAAACTGTTTCATGATCGTTTGAAGCTTGACACGGAAGTGAGATCAAGCAAACCCCGGGCCCGGAGGGGGCGCCCCTCAAACGATGTCGGCAACGATGTGCTTGTAGATGAGCACGTTCACGAACAGCAGCACCAGCACCATCGAGAACCGAAAGAGCTTGACGGCAAGACGCCGCCAGTCGGGATCCTCGTTGGCGATGAAGACCGCCCAACCGACGCCGCTGAAGAGCAGAAGCAAGCCCGCCAGACCAAGGACGATCCAACTGAAGATGACCATGCGCTGTGGGTTGTTGTCGTTCGGTGATTCAGAACATGACGACCAGCCGCTCCAATGCCAGCACGGCAAAGAACGCCAAGCCTGCGAATACTGCCCATTTCACGATGACAAGGCCGTAGCGGCGGAACCGCAGTTGCCCCGTGCCAATGTACATGGCAAAGCTCACGATGGCCGCCACGCCCAGCAACAGGAAAATGGTGCGGGCGATCAGCATGGGCGAGTGCAGCCTACCAGGCGGGCGCCAGCTCGGCGAGACCGGCAGGCGCATCGCGTTCATCCTCGAACGTGACGATCTCGTAGGCGCTGCGGTCGGCCAGCACGGCGCGCATCAGCTTGTTGTTGAGCGCATGCCCGGACTTGAACGCGGTGTATGCGCCCAGCAGCGGATGGCCGGTCACGTGCAGGTCGCCAATGGCATCGAGGATCTTGTGCTTGACGAATTCGTCGTCGTAGCGCAAACCGCCGGCATTGAGCACGCGGTAATCATCCACGACGATCGCGTTGTCCATGCTGCCGCCCAGACCCAGCCCGCGCGAGCGCATCAGCTCCACGTCCTTGGTGAATCCGAAGGTGCGGGCACGGGCGATGTCCCGCTTGTACAGCCCGGAGCCCATGTCGAAGGTCACCTGCTGGCCGGTCTGGTTGACGGCGGGGTGATCGAAGTCGATCTCGAAGGTCAGGGTGTAGCCGTTGTATGGGGACAATCGGGCCCACTTGAGGCTTCGCCCTTCGCCTTCGCGGATCTCGACGGGCTTGGTGATGTGCAGGAAGCGTTTGGGTGCCTTCTGCAGCGCAATGCCCGCGCTCTGCAGCAGGAATACGAATGAAGCGGCCGAGCCGTCGAGGATGGGCACCTCCTCGGCGGTGATGTCGATGACCAGGTTGTCGAGCCCGAGGCCGGCGCAGGCCGACAGCAGGTGTTCGATGGTGTTGACCTTGGGCGCGCCCGGGTCGCCGCCCGGCGAGATGGTGGTGGCCATGCGGGTGTCGCACACCGATTCGGCTCGCACGGGAATGTCCACCGGCACCGGCAGATCGATGCGGCGAAACATGATGCCGGTGTCGGGCGCGGACGGCCGCAGCGTCAGCTCGACGCGCTGGCCGCCGTGCACACCGACGCCGACCGCGCGGGTGATGGACTTGAGGGTGCGTTGGGCGAGCATGGGCATGATTTTAAGGCGAGGGACGTCACGCCGGCCCTGGGCCGGCGCCTATTGCTGCAATTGCCTTTCGTGTTGCGGCGGTGGGTCCCGGCTTTCGCCGGGATGACGTCGGGCGAGATCAGTCCGCCTGCTTGCGCAGGAAGGCCGGGATTTCGATCTCGTCCATCCCGTGGCTCGCCAGCGCGTCGACCTTCGCCGCCGCGGTGCGGCCGTTGCGCCACACGCTCGGCACCGACAGGCTGCTGTAGTCGTGCGACTGGGCACCGCTGCCGGCATGCACCGGCTGGTTGAGCACCGGCAGGTTGTCGGTGCCGGTGCGTTGCACGACCTGGCTGTGCACGACGCTGATCGGCGCCTGCTGGCGCTTGGCCGGGCTCAGGCCGGTGGCGATCACGGTGACGCGCAGCTGGTCGCCCAGCGATTCATCGTAGGCAGTGCCGTAGATCACGTGCGCATCGTCGGCGGCGTAGCGGCGGATGCAGTTCATCGCGTTGCGGGACTCGCTCAGCTTGAAGGTGCTGCGGCCGGCGGCGATCAGCACCAGCACGCCACGGGCACCCGACAGGTCGATGCCTTCGAGCAGCGGGCATGCGACAGCGCCTTCGGCAGCCTTCGCGGCGCGGTCCGGGCCGCTGGCCACGGCCGTGCCCATCATTGCCTTGCCCGGCTCGCTCATCACCGTCTTGACGTCTTCGAAGTCGACGTTGACGAGGCCCGGGATGTGAATGATGTCGCTGATGCCGCCCACGGCATTGCGCAGCACGTCGTTCGCATGGGCGAAGGCCTGGTCCTGCGTCACGTCGTCGCCGAGCACGTCGAGCAGCTTGTCGTTGAGGATCACGATCAGCGAATCGACGTTGGCTTCGAGTTCGGCCAGGCCTGCATCGGCAGCCTTCATTCGGCGGTTGCCTTCGAAGTCGAAGGGCTTGGTGACCACGCCCACGGTGAGGATGCCCATTTCCTTCGCGACGCGGGCAATCACCGGCGCCGCACCGGTGCCGGTGCCGCCGCCCATGCCGGCGGTGATGAACAGCATGTTGGAGCCGGCGATCGATTCGCGGATGCGATCGACCGCTTCTTCACCGGCCGCGCGGCCGGCCTCGGGCTTGGCACCGGCTCCGAGGCCAGTGTTGCCGAGTTGGATGAGGTGGTGTGCCGTGGAGCGGTTGAGCGCCTGCGCGTCGGTGTTCGCGACGATGAATTCCACGCCCTGGACGCCTTGCGCGATCATGTGGTCGACCGCGTTGCCGCCGCCACCACCGACGCCGATGACCTTGATCTTGGTGCCCAGGTCGAATTCTTCGATCATTTCGATTGCCATGTTGTTCACTCCATTCGGGTTGCAGTTGCCGTTGACTGATTCAGTCGGTGTTTCACGTTTCTTGCCGGGCCGGACCTAGCCGGATCCGGTGTTCTTCTTGTCGTAACGCCTTGCTGGCGGTCCCCGGCCCTCCAGCAGATGACAACCCAGGCATTCACAAACGTGCTTCGTGCTCATGTTGTTGACGTCCCGGGTTGATTTCAGAAGTTGCCAAGGAACCAGTCCTTGAGGCGACCAAAGAGGGTTTTGACAGAGCCCGCCTGCTGCGCGGCCTTCATGCCGCGCGTTCGGCCCAATCGGGCTTCGTCGAGCAGACCCATCACGGTGGCCGAGCGGGGGCTGGCCACCATGTCGTGCAGAGCGCCGTGGTACGTGGGCAGGCCCTTGCGCACCGGTTTGAGGAAGATGTCCTCGGCGAGTTCAACCATGCCGGGCATCACCGCTGCGCCGCCGGTGAGCACGATGCCGCTCGACAGCAGTTCCTCGTAGCCGCTCTCGCGGATCACCTGGTGCACGAGGGAGAAGATTTCCTCGACCCGCGGCTCGATCACACCAGCAAGCGCCTGGCGGCTCAGCATGCGCGGTGCACGATCACCGAGGCCAGGCACTTCGAGCTGTTCGGACGGGTCGGCCAGCAGTTGCTTGGCCACGCCGTATTCGACCTTGATCTCCTCTGCGTCCTTCGTGGGGGTGCGCAACGCCATCGCGATGTCGCTCGTGATCAGGTCGCCTGCGATCGGGATCACTGCGGTGTGGCGGATGGCGCCGTCGGTGAAGATGGCCACATCGGTCGTGCCGGCACCCACGTCGACGAGCGCGACGCCGAGGTCTTTTTCGTCGTCGGTCAGCACCGCGTGGCTCGAGGCACTCGGGTTCAGCACGAGCTGGTCAACTTCCAGGCCGCAGCGGCGCACGCACTTGATGATGTTCTCGGCGGCGCTTTGCGCGCCGGTCACGATGTGGACCTTGACCTCCAGCCGCCCGCCGCTCATGCCGATGGGTTCCTTGACCTCATGGCCGTCGATCACGAATTCCTGCGGCTCGACGAGCAGCAGGCGCTGGTCGTTCGGGATGTTGATGGCCTTGGCCGTCTCGACCACGCGCGACACGTCGACCGGCGTGACTTCCTTGTCGCGCACGATCACCATGCCGGTGCTGTTCTGGCCGCGGATGTGGCTGCCGGTGATGCCGGTGTAGACGCGGGTGATCTTGCAGTCGGCCATCATCTCGGCCTCCTTGAGCGCCTGCTGGATGGACTGCACCGTCGCATCGATGTTCACGACGACACCGCGCTTGAGGCCATGCGCCGCGGCGATGCCGAGACCGGCCACGCGGAGTTCACCGCCCGGCAGGACTTCGGCGACGACGGCCATGACCTTGGCCGTGCCGATGTCGAGTCCCACCACGATGTCTTTGTATTCTTTGGCCATGTTCTTTCTCAGTTTCTTGCTGCGCGCCCGCCCGCTGCGGCGGCCTGCGACGTCGTCGTGATGCCTTTGAGGCGCAATGCGTAGCCTTCGTTGTGGCGCAGGTCTGCCGACACCAGCGGGCGCTGGTAGCGCGCCACCACCTGCGGCACCGTGCCCACGAAGCGCTCGGCACGGGCAACGAGTTCATCCTCGGACCCGCGGCCCAGTTCGATTTCGGCGCCGCTGTCGAAGCCGGCGTGCCAAGAACCGCGGCCGCTCAGCGAGAGCGTGTCCATCTTCAGTTCCATTCGCTGGAATACGGGGCTCAGGCGGCGGTACGTGGCGAGCACGAGGGCGGCTGAGCCTTCCGGGCCCTGCAGCGTGGGCAACTCGTCGTCTTCGACATCCCCGACGTTGGCCTGGAACACTTCACCGAAAGTGTTGACCAGCTGGTCGCTGCCCTCTTCCATCGACCACAGCGCCGCGGCGCGGTGCTCTTCGAGCGATACGCTCAGGCGGTTGGGCCACACGCGCCGCACGACTGCGCGGCGAACCCATGGCACCGACTGGAACGCCTGCTGCACCTGCTGCATGTCGAGCGAGAAATAGTTGCCGGTGATCAGGGGCAGTGCGTTCGCGCGGATGGTGGAGACGCTGTTGCGCGTCACGTCGCCTTCCACCCGGATGCTGCCCACATTGAACACCGGCTGGCGCACGAGCCAGGTGACCACGCCCACGGCCACCATCGCCCCCGCCACCAGGAACAGCACCGACGCGGTGATGTTCAGCAAACGCACGTCGAGCGGCCGCTCGCGCGCGTCGTCGCGCACGGCCGAATTGACGAGGTTGGGGCGGCGGCTCATGGGCTCAGGCCTGGCTGTCCAATGATGCGGATGCGATCAGCAGCACACAGAGCGCTTCGTAGCTGATGCCCGAGGCCTTGGCCGACATCGGCACGAGCGAATGCGACGTCATGCCGGGCGACGTGTTGATCTCGAGCAGGAACGGCTTGCGGTCGGACTTGCGGATCATCAGGTCCGCGCGGCCCCATCCCCGGCAACGGAGCGTGCGGTAGGCCGCCACGACGATGCGCTGGATCTCGGCCTCCTCGGCCGCAGGCAGGCCACTCGGGCAGTGATACTTCACGACGTCGGTGAAGTACTTGTTCTGGTAGTCGTATGAGCCTTCCGGCGCGGCGATGCGGATGACCGGGAGCGCCCGGGCCGTGGGGCCGGCGCCGAACACCGGGCAGGTGACTTCCTCGCCGTCGATGAATTCCTCGCACAGCACATCCGGGTCGTACCGGGCTGAAAGCTTCACCGCCTCCAGCATGTCGGCCGCTGTCGTGACCTTCGTGACGCCGATGGACGATCCTTCGCGAGGCGGCTTGACGATCAGCGGCAGGCCCAGTTCGCCAGGCACGGCGTTCACGCGCGCGGCATCTTGCTCCTGGGGCGCAAGACGCACATATCTGGGCGTGGGCAGACCTTCGGCGATCCACACGCGCTTGGTCATCACCTTGTCCATCGCGATGCTCGAGGCCATCACGCCGGAGCCGGTGTAAGGAATGCCGAGCAGTTCCAGCGCCCCCTGGACGGTGCCGTCCTCACCATGGCGGCCGTGCAGCGCGATGAAGCATCGGTCAAAGCCCTGCTTCTTCAGTTCGCCGAGTTCCTGTTCCGACGGATCGAACGCTTGGGCGTCGACCCCCTGGGATTGCAGCGCGGCGAGCACGCCGCTGCCGGACATCAACGAGATGTCCCGCTCCGCAGAGGTGCCGCCCATCAGGACGGCCACCTTGCCGAGGGCGTTGACATCGATGGATGCGGTCATGCGACCTCCTTGATCAGTTCGAGAACCTGGGCGGGCACGGCACCGATCGTGCCGGCTCCCATGGAAATGACGACGTCGCCGTCGCGGGCGTGTTCGATGATGGCCGCCGGCATTTGGGCGATGTCGTCGATGAAGATGGGGTCCACCTTGCCCGCCACGCGCAGCGCCCGGGCCAACGAGCGGCCGTCGGCGGCCACCACTGGCGCTTCGCCGGCCGAATAGACCTCGGCGAGCAGCACGGCATCGGCCGAACCCATCACCTTGACGAAATCTTCGAAGCAGTCACGCGTGCGGGTGTAGCGGTGGGGTTGGAACGCGATCACGAGCCGCCGGCCGGGGAACGCGCCGCGTGCCGCGGCGATGACGGCGGCCATCTCGACCGGGTGGTGGCCGTAGTCGTCGATCAGCGTGAAGCGGC
>CBIHPH010000029.1:0-43032 GCA_966212105.1 uncultured Rhizobacter sp. | reverse complement strand
TGCCACCGATGCCGATGCCGAGCATGCCCGGCGGGCACCAGCCGGCGCCCATCGTGGGCACGGTCTTGAGCACCCAGTCGACGAGGCTGTCGCTCGGATTCATCATCACGAACTTGCTCTTGTTCTCGCTGCCGCCGCCCTTGGCGGCGATCTGCACATCCACCGTGTTGCCCGGCACCACGGACATGTGGATGACGGCGGGGGTGTTGTCCTGCGTGTTCTTGCGATCGAAGTGCGGGTCGGCGACGATGCTTGCGCGCAGCTTGTTCTCGGGGTCGAGGTAGCCCTGGCGCACGCCTTCGTTGACGGCGTCTTCGATGCTTCCGGGGAAGTCGGCAAAGCGCACGTCCATGCCGATCTTCAGGAAGACATTGACGATGCCGGTGTCCTGGCAGATGGGGCGGCGGCCTTCCGCGCACATCTTGGAGTTCGTGAGGATTTGCGCGATCGCATCCTTGGCGGCCGGGCTTTGCTCCAACTCGTAGGCACGCGCGAGGTGGGCGATGTAGTCGCTCGGATGGTAGTAGCTGATGTACTGGAGGGCTGCGGCGACACTCTTGACGAGGTCGGCGTGGCGGATCGTGGTCGTCATGGCTTCCGGACAGTAGGGCGGGAGTCGGCGATTATCGCCCGTTGTGCCGGGCGACCTTGGTGCACCCGGCGAACCGCCCGTCCCTGCGGGTTGCACGTGCCCCCCAGATCGCCCTTTCAGTGCGACGCGGCGGCGCCGTGCGATGACGACAGGATGCGGTCTGTCCACGCAATGGCCAGCGCGGAAAGCAGGAATGCCACGTGGATGGTGGTCTGCCACATCAGCACCTGCTGGGGAAAGTTGCCGGCGCTGATGAAGGTCTTGAGCAGGTGGATCGAGCTGATGCCGATGATCGCCGTGGCGAGCTTGACCTTGAGCACCGATGCATTGACGTGGCTCAGCCACTCGGGTTGGTCCGGATGCCCGTCGAGGTTCATGCGTGACACAAAGGTTTCGTAGCCGCCCACGATCACCATGATCAGCAGGTTCGAGATCATGACCACGTCGATCAGTGCCAGCACGACGAGCATGATCACGGTTTCATTGAGCTTGGGCTCTTGCACCCCGATGATGTTGCCGGCCGCATCCTTGATGGACGGCAACTGGTATCCGATGCTTGAAATCAGTGCATCGAGCGCGGCCTTGCTGCCGAACACCGCCTCGACAAGGTGGAACAGTTCCTTCAGGAAATGGAACACGTACACGCCTTGCGCCAGGATGAGGCCGATGTACAAGGGCAACTGCAGCCAGCGGCTTGCAAAGATCAGGCTGGGCAGCGGGCGGAGTTTGCCGGTGACGGGATCGGAGAGCTGGGCCATGGATGTGGGTTTGTACGCAAATTGTGCAGCGCGAAATTGTAGTGGGCGCAACGTGACAAACTACCCGCCCTTGCATTGGGAATCGGAGTAAGCCGGTCGTAAGAGCCCCGGCGTACTGTGCTTGCCGCTATCGAACAAACTGAACAATCGAACTGGAGCCCCTGACATGAGCGACGCTGCATCATCGAAGATTTATCCCGTGCCTGAATCGGTGGCCAAGGGAGCGCATGTCTCCGGACTGGCCGCGTACGAGAAGCTGGTGGCCGAGGCGGATGCGGACTACGAGGGCTTTTGGGCACGCCTCGCGCGGGAACTGGTCAGCTGGAAAGTGCCTTTCTCGAAGACGCTCGACACATCGAACGCTCCCTTCTTCAAATGGTTCGAGGACGGCACGCTCAACGTGTCCTACAACTGCCTGGACCGGCAGGTGGCCGCAGGGCTGGGCGACAAGGTCGCCATCATTTTCGAGACCGACGGTGGCCAGGTCACCCGCCACACCTACAAGGAGTTGCTCGCCCGCACGGCCCGCCTGGCCAACGCGTTGCGCGCCAAAGGCGTGCAAAAGGGTGACCGCGTGGTGATCTACATGCCGATGTCCGTGGAGGGCATCGTCGCCATGCAGGCCTGTGCCCGCATCGGCGCCACGCATTCCGTGGTGTTCGGCGGGTTCTCGGCCCAAAGCCTGCGCGATCGCATCCACGATGCGGGCGCGGTGATGGTGCTGACGGCCGATGAGCAGCAGCGTGGCGGCAAGCCGTTGCCGCTCAAGGCCATCGTCGACGAGGCGATTGCGCTCGGCGGCTGTGAATCGGTGCGCAACGTGATCGTCTACCGGCGTACCGGCGGCCAAATCGCTTGGGAGCCGCGCCGCGACCTCTGGCTGCACGAGCTCACGGCCGACCAGGCCGAAACGGCCGAGCCCGAATGGGTGGGTGCGGAGCACCCGCTGTTCCTCCTCTACACCTCCGGCTCCACCGGCAAGCCCAAGGGCGTGCAGCATTCGAGCGGCGGCTACCTGCTGCATGCGGCATTGACCACGAAGTGGACGTTCGACCTGCACCCCGACGACATCTTCTGGTGCACGGCCGACATCGGCTGGGTCACCGGCCACACGTACATCGCCTATGGCCCGCTGGCGCTCGGCGCCACGCAAGTCGTCTTCGAGGGCGTGCCCACTTACCCCGATGCAGGGCGCTTCTGGAAGATGATCCAGGACCACCGGGTCACCGTCTTCTACACCGCGCCCACCGCGATCCGTTCGCTGATCAAGGCGGCGGAGGGCAACGAGGCCGTTCATCCGAAGCGGTACGACCTGTCGAGCCTGCGCATCCTCGGCTCGGTGGGCGAGCCCATCAATCCGGCCGCATGGGAGTGGTACCACCAGCATGTGGGAGGTGGGCGTTGCCCCATCGTCGACACCTTCTGGCAGACGGAGACCGGCGGCCATGTGATCACGCCGCTGCCCGGGGCCACGCCGCTCGTGCCGGGCTCATGCACGCTGCCCTTCCCGGGCATCGCCGCGGCCGTGGTGGACGAGACCGGCAAGGACCTGCCATGGGGGCAGGGTGGCATCCTCGTCATCAAGAAGCCATGGCCCTCGATGATCCGCACCATCTACGGTGACCCGGAGCGTTTCAAGAAAAGCTACTACCCCGAGGACTTCCAGGGCCGGTACTACCTGGCAGGCGACGGCGCCATCCGGGACGCCACGACCGGCTACTTCACCATCACCGGCCGCATCGACGATGTGCTGAACGTGTCCGGCCACCGCATGGGCACGATGGAGATCGAATCGGCGCTGGTCTCGCACACCGACCTCGTCGCCGAGGCCGCGGTGGTGGGCCGCCCGGATGAGACCACGGGCGAGGCCATCTGCGCCTTCGTCGTGCTCAAGCGCCCGCGCCCCACGGGTGACGAAGCCAAGGCCATCGCCAAGGCGCTGCGTGACTGGGTGGGCAAGGAAATCGGCCCCATCGCCAAGCCGAAGGACATCCGCTTCGGTGACAACCTGCCGAAGACACGCTCGGGCAAGATCATGCGTCGATTGCTGCGTTCGGTGGCCAAGGGCGAGGCCGTGACGCAAGACACCAGCACGCTCGAGAACCCGGCCATCCTCGAGCAGCTCGGCCAGGCGTACTGACGTCTTGCCTGTTCGTGACGGTGAGCGCACCGTCACGAACGTCATGCGAAGTGGTTGCCATCAGGCACTGGCATCGTTCCTAGCTGGGACACGACGCAGCATGACAGGGTGGACGGAGTCTGATGAAGTTGGGGCAGTGCCGGCGAATCGATGCGCCGGCCTTCTTAACTTCAGGAGAACTTCACATGACGTCCATCAGCGCCAGCAGTGCACAGCAATCGGTGACCCGTTGCACGCCGCAGGATCCGGCGAACCCCACGAATGCCAGCACGAGCATGCAAGGGGGCCAGGCGGTGTTCGAGAACGACAACTACCGCATCACGGCAGGAGACAACGATGCGGTCACCATTCAGAACAAGCACACGGGCGAGTCCTATGACGTGTGGGGCGATCCCCATGTGAACGTCGACGGCAAGCCGGCCTTCGACTTCCACGGCACGACCACGCTGAGCCTTGAAGACGGCACCAAGGTGACGCTCGAGACCACGCCCACGACCAACAACGACGGTGGTACCCAAACCTCGCGCGTGACGATCACCAACGGTGACTACGGTGCGCAGATCAGCGGTGTCGACAGCAAGAAGACCGGCGACCTGAACATCAACGAAACCCGGGGATGGGGCGGGATGCTGGATGCGGTCGTGGACGACGGCGTCGTGCTGCAGGAGAACCCGGCCGGCCAGGGGTTCCTGGGCGTCGATCAGGACGGCAAGATTCAGCGAGTGGATCAGACCTACATCAACGCTGCGGAATTGAGGAATGCCGGCGAGCATCTGTCGCCATTGGAGAAAGCGTTCAACGCCCTCAGCAGCTTGATCAGCATTTATGTGTCGGGCCATTTCGGGGGGGGCCAGCAGCCAGTGGCAACGCAGAACGGCGGCAATGCGCAAGCTCCTGCCCCCGCCACCACGCAGGCTCCGGCACCGGCCCCCGCGCAAACCAGTGCGCAGACTGCGGCGCAAGGCTCAGGCGCGAACGCCAGCGCAGAAGGGGCCCCGGGGCTGTTGCCTGATCCACTGGGGGTAGGCGATGCGCAAAATCGCAAAGATCATGACGCGGTTGAGCTGGGGGCGGACCCGCTGGGCCTGTTCTGATTTTTCGTCCTGAGGTGTCGCGTCGGCCGGCGGGACCGGCGCATGCCGGCCCCGTGCGCTGGGGCGGCATGCAGCACCTGGGGCGCAAGCGTGCGCATACACTGCGGCCCGTCCACAGAAAACAGTCCTCTGCCGGTTCGGCGATGCTCACGTCATGTCCAAATTCACGCCCATCGATGAAAAGCTTGCGCGCGATCTCCTGGAGCGTTGTGGCCAGGGGGAAGATCGGGCGTGCACGAGCCTCTATCGACTCACGCAAGGCAACGTCAAGCGGTTCGTCTCGGGACGATTGGGGGCCAAGCGCGCTCATGAAATCGATGGCGTCGTCAATGAGACCTTCCACCAGACGTTCCGCAGTTCGGAGAAGTTCAGCCGTCAAAGCCCCGTCCTTGCCTGGATGTATGGCATCGCGAAGAAAGTGATGCTCAAGGGCTCTGCGGATCTGGGTGGCCACCATGGACGCGACCACGCCTCGGACGGCCGGGACGGTCATGACGACGCCGTCAAGGCAGATGCCGATGACGCGCCAACCCATGTTCATGGTGCGATGGACGACTTGCCGGCCGACGACGGCCGCAGCGCCGAAGACATCGTGCGCATCTGGAAAGACCTGGAAGCGGTGGACCGCTGCATGAAGAAGTTGAGCGCCGTGCAGCGGGAAGTGATCGAACTGGTTTTCGTCGATTGCATGACGCAGCAAGAAGTGGCCGACATCCAGGGGGTCACCCGTGACACCGTGGCGCAAAGACTGCGGCATGGAAGAGAAAACGTGAAGTCTTGCGTTAAGAAACGACATGGAGTTCTGCTGTGAACGATCAACTGTCCACCTTCTCGGCTGACGATGAGAAGCGCTTCGATGAACTGCTGCCGTGGTACGTGAACGGCACCTTGAACGAGGCGGATCGGTGCTGGATGGAGTCGATGGCGAAATCATCCCCCGCCGCTGCAGGCCGCCTTGCCGACATGGATGCATTCGGCCAAGCGGTACGCGCCTTGGCACAGCCCATTCAAAAGCCATCGGCGCCGGCCCCCCGCTGGACCCGCTTCCTTCAACCGGCATTGGAAGGCTTCACGCAGTGGCTGGCGCGGCCCCAATGGGCCATGGCGATGGCAGGCATCGTGGTCGTCCAGACCGCACTCATCGGCTGGATGGCCGTGTCGCATGACAGCATGTCGCCCGACGCCGATTCGCCGTACAAATCGGTTCCCGCGCATGAAGCACGCACGCTGCGGGTGATGTTCATCCCTTCGGCCTCGGAAATGCAGATCCGGGGCGCATTGACCGGCGCAAGGGCGCGCATCGTGGGCGGGCCGACGCAGCTCGGCATCTACTGGATCACCTCCAGCACGCTGACCTTGGACGAATTGAAGTCTTCCCTGCTGAAGTCAGGCCTTGTGGAATCCCTGGAAGTCGATCGAACGGGGCCGCAGGGCCAGTGACCCCCGCGTGGCGGCCTGCCTGTCTCAATGCGACATCAGTTGTGCCACTTGGGGCAGCATGGCTGCCAGACGCCGGGCCCAGGCATCGTCAAAGCCTTGGCTCAACATGGCAAGGCCCAGCAGCCATACTGCCGCCGAGGCCAGGCCTTTGATGCCCGAGGAGAGGGCGGAAACGTTGACCTGCGGCGCGTGGCGATTGATCAGGCCCAAGGTCAAATCGATGACGAAGCTGATGACCAGGACGGGCGCTGCCAACAGAAGGGCCAGCGACATCAGGTCGTTCAGATGTCGCTCGAACACGATCACGCCGGTGCGTTTCAGTGCCAGCGTGGTGCTGTCCATCGGCCACACGTGAAAACTCTCCAGCAGGCCGTTCACGAACAGCAGGAAGCCCCCGCTCGACATGAACAGGACGCACGCCAGACGCCCGAGCCAGGCGCCTGACAGGGACACTTGCTGGCCGGACATGGGATCCGTGAGTTGCGCGTTGGACAGGCCCAGCTTGGTGTCGAGCACTTGCCCGGCGCAGCTGAAGGCCCACAGGAAGGCTGCCATTCCGAACGCCAGTGCCGAGCCGAGCAGGGCTTCCTTGCCCAGCAAGGCCAGCCAATGGAGCGCGTTCCACGCCTCCGGTGACACCGCCGGCTGCAAAGCCAGCACGACCACGCCCAATGAGACGCAGACGGCGTTGCGCACGAGGGCCGGAATGGTGTCGGGGGAGAAGATCGGCAGCAGCAGGAAGGCCACCGCGATGCGGGTCGTGCTCAAGCCGATGAGCATCACGGCATCGGCCAGCGAGCCGAACCCTTCGAATGCTTCCATCATCGGTTCGCTACCGCTTCACCACGCTCGGAAACTCTTCCATCACGCGGCTGGTGTACTGCAGCAATGCGCCGCCGAGCACCGAGGCGGTCAAGAAAATCGCGATCACGATGGCGAAGAACTTCACCGCGTACGAGACCGTCTGCTCTTGAACCTGGGTGGCGGCCTGCAAGACCGCAATGATCAGACCGGCAACCGTTGCAACGATGATGGGTGGTGCGGACAGCGTCAGCGCGAGCCACAGCGCCTGCTGGGTGAACTGGAACACGTCTGTGGTGGGCATGCCATGGACTCCGTTCAAAGGTAGGACACGACGAGTCCGTGCGACAGCTTGGTCCAGCCATCCACCAGCACGAACAGAAGGAGCTTGAAGGGCAGCGACACGGTGGTGGGCGTGAGTGACTGCATGCCCATGGCCATCAGGATGTTGGATACCACCAGGTCCACCACCAGAAACGGGAGAAAGACCAGGAAGCCGATCTGGAAGGCACCTGACAGTTCGCTGACGGTGAACGACGGGAGCACGACGATGA
This sequence comes from uncultured Rhizobacter sp., assembly GCA_966212105.1. Taxonomy (GTDB): domain Bacteria; phylum Pseudomonadota; class Gammaproteobacteria; order Burkholderiales; family Burkholderiaceae_C; genus Rhizobacter. The sequence continues at coordinate 35,653 of CBIHPH010000029.1, read as the reverse complement.
AGTCGCGGTCGGTCACGCGGGCTGCCTGTTGCGGTGGCAGCGATCTGTGGGCTGTGCGCAGGAAAAAAAGCCGCTCGCGTTCCGGTGCATGCTTGATCATGAAATCGCGCAGCGGCTCCTTGACGGCATCGGCGGCGGCCAGCAGCGAATCGGCGCCGTGCCCGGATTTGTCGATGCTGGCCAATTTGTCGCCAATCTGCATGCCCACCGGAAGCATGACGTACAAGGTCAGCACGATCGCCAGGCCGTTGAGTACCACGTTGGGCGGAGACTGTTGAAGGCCCAGCGCATTGCGCAGCAAGCTGAGCACGACGACGATCTTGGTGAAGGACGTCACCATGACGGCCGCAAACGGCAGCAGGGCGATCGCGATGACCGTGATGAGGGCCGATGAAGGCGAGAACTGGGTCAGGTCCATGGCAGGCTGCTTTCAGGCGTGCGAGGCCGGCTGGCGATCCACGAGCAGCGCCGAGCCTCCGAGTGCGGGCACGATGGGGCCTTCGGCCCAGGACACAGGGCCGTCGGGCGAATTCATCCTGGCCGTGGCGCCTGCTGCCTCGACCGACAGGGGCTCCTCACGCCAACCCAGCAGCCAGTCCGACGGCACGTCGACCAGATCGCGAAGCAGCACGCGCCACGCGGGTGGTTCGTCAGTTGCATCGCTCGCTCCCAGGCGGGCGGGGCCGGCGTGCTTGAGGCGGCCGCTGTTGGCTTGCCAGTCACAGTGAAGATGGACGTCGGAATCCCGGTGTGTGAGCCGTACCGGCCAGCCCGCCTCGAACGACAGGGGCAGCAACATCAGACCCCCGGCCTGTCCGGCATCCTTCTTGGCTGGTGGCCGGGCATACCGCGCGATCTCCATCTCGCAGGGCAATGACGGCCACGTCAGCTGTGAGCCGAGCAGGCGGGGGGGCGCAGGCAGGTTCAGCAAGGCGGTCCAGGGGAGGTGGCACCGGGTACCTGCGGGGGCCAGCCAACCGTCGCCGATGTCATGGCCGTGCCGGTCTTCATCGCGCTCCGGGGAGCCGTCGGGATGTCGGGCCGCGCTCGTCTTGACCATCGCCTCAAGCCCCGAAGGGGGCGGCGTGCCGGAATCGATCGGCAGCAGATCGAGTTCGCAGGCCAGCCAGCCTTCAAGCTCCAGCAGCAAGGGCTCGCACCGTGCCAGGGCCAGCGCGATGTCGATGTTGTCCATGTGTCCGTGGGCACCTGGCAATCCGCACCCCAGTCGAATCGGACCTGAAGGGGTCTGCGCCTGCAGATGACATGCGACACGAGAATGGCTCATGCTCATACGACACATTCCTTGACTGCCATCTTGACGAGATGAACGAGGGACCTTGCCTGGAGCTTCTTCATCAAGTGCGCACGATGAAAGTCCACGGTCTTGCGTGAGATGCCCAGAAGATCGGCGATCTGCTTGCTCAGTTTTTCTTCGACGATCCAGTGCAGCACGTCTCGCTCGCGCGAGGTGAGACTGTCGAAACGCGCTCGCCAGGCTTGTTCGCCGATATCGCTGTCGACGGCAGATGGGTGGGCTCCGGTGCCATGACGCTCCGGCCTGGGTTGCGCGGGAAAGCAAAACGGAATGGCGCGGTGATCGCCGCCGGACAAGCTGGCACGGTGGTGTTCGACGTTGTTCATGAAGCAGTTCCAGACAAGGTTGATCGGTGGCCGCGTCAAAGGCGGCCCGCGGCGGGACGGTGAGGCATGGGGAATGAAGACCCATCGGTGTCCGCGGCCGTTGGCCCCACCGACAGTTCAAATTCGCCGGCCGGCAGACGCTGGTGCAGCGTCTGCAGCGAACTTTCCAGCGTCGCGGCAGTGGACGGGCCGCACGCATGCAGCTCGATACGGAGTGGTATGCCCGGGCGGCGCAGCAGTGCAAAGCCTCGTACGGGCATGCTTCGATCGCCGAGGTCGATCAGCACGCGATCGTCGGTCTCGGTCTCGGCAAGCGCCTCGCCCGTGCATGCCGGCTCCGAAAGCGGTGCGACCGGCCGGCGATCGACGGGCACCATGCCTGTGCTGGAGCCAATGCTTCGATCGGACGCGGACTGTTCAGCGGTTTGAGCGGTCAGCACACCTGGCCTCCTGTCCGATATGCATGTGTTTGTGTCTTGTGCCTTGGCCGCATCGCTCGATTCATCAGCCGCTCGGTGCTGCGAACGTGATGGGACGGGCCCGTTGGATCTGGCCTTCTGGAGTGCCGCTTCAAAGGCGGACTGTTCGTGGCTGGCCGCTTGTTCGCGGTGGCGCTGGTCGCGCGTTCTCGCGCAGGCATCGGCACGACGCACGTCCACCTCGCGCGCCTGGACGGCCCTGAGTTCACTGGCAATCGGGTTCATGTTTGATGCGCCTGGGTGACGCCGCACGGCGTGGAGCGCGATGTGCTCGTGGGCATGGCTTCGCGCTCAATGCGGAGTTCCTCGCCGTGTGCCTGCTCGGCGAGCAGGCGCTTCAACAGCACCTCGATGACCTGCATGCGCGCACAGGCCGTCGAATGGCGGCGCTTCAAGTCCTGCTCATGATGTTGGGCGATGGTCAACTGACGATGGGCAGCGAGCAGCGCATCGTGGGCACGTTCTCGCTTTTGGGTGAACCGGTCGATCGTTGCATTCCAGTACGGCAACCAGCGCACCGTGGCAAAGGCAGCTTCCTCATGTATCCGGCGGGTCAGGGCACCGCTCAGCGATGTCGCCTGTTCGATCTGGGCCCGCACGCTGCGAACGTCATGCACTGCGGCTTCGACAGCGCGAAGGCTCGCCTCATGTTCGCGGCGTGCGGCATCCTTGCGAAGTGCGCGCAGGCGAAGGAACTGCCTTGCTTCACGGATGCGTGTCGCACACTGCTCGGCTGACATCAAAGACATGTCCGGATCTCCTTCAATCCAAAGTCAATCGCTTCAGGGTGTCGTCGAACGCCGATCTGCTCTCGGGCGGCTGCCGGAGCAGGGCTTCGATGCGAGGCCAGCGGGCGATCGCGTCGTCGGCCAAGGCATCGCCGCCGGGCTTGTATTCACCGACCTGGAGCAGGAACTGCACTTCCTTGTGCTTCGCCATCAGTGCCCGCAGGCGCAGTGCCTTGGCCTGGTGGTCCGGTGAGACCAGACGCGTGAACACCCGGCTTGCACTGCCGAGGAGATCAATGGCCGGGTAGTGCCCGGCCTGACCCAGTTCGCGCGACAGCACGATGTGGCCATCGAGGATGGATCGCACCTCCTCGGCGACCGGATCGCTGCCATCCTCGTCTTCGGCCAGCACCGTGTAGAACGCGGTGATGGAACCTTTGTCGTCATTGCCGGCGCGCTCGAACAAGCGAGGCAGCTCGGCGAACACCGATGGGGGAAAGCCGCGGCGCACAGGAGGCTCTCCCACTGACAGCCCGATTTCACGCAACGCCCGCGCGTAGCGTGTCGCCGAGTCCATCAGCAGCATCACGCGGGCGCCCTCGGAGCGGAATCCTTCGGCCATGGCGGTGGCGACCTGTGCGGCGCGCAGACGTTCCATGGCCGGCCGGTCCGACGTGGCCACGACGACGACGGAACGGGCCATGCCTTGCGGTCCCAGGCTGTCGGTGAGGAACTCGACGACCTCGCGTCCACGCTCGCCAATGAGTGCGATCACGCTCACGTCGCAGGCTGCATTGCGTGCAAGCATGCCGAGCAGCGTGGACTTGCCTCCGCCGGCCATGGCGAACACGCCCACACGCTGGCCCACGCCGACGGTCAGGCCGGCATCGATCGCGCGGACACCTGTCTCGAACACCTCCGAGACGGGCAGGCGCGTCATCGGGTTGGGGGCTGCCGCCTCCAGCGGGCGTGTCGGCAGACCGGCAGGCAGCGGCTTGCCGTCCAGCGGCGCGCAGTTGCCATCGAGCACGCGGCCGAGCAGCGCCCGGCCGAACAAGGCTTGAGGCGTGTCGGCCACGATCTCTACCGTGGCGTCGACCGACACCCCCTGCAATCCCGAGAGCGGCATCAAGATGGCGTCGCCCTGGCTCAGCCCGACGACCTCGGCGCGCAAGGGCTCGGCGCCGTGACTGTGGACCAGGCACTGCTGGCCGATGCGGGCACGCAGGCCGCTCGTCCGCAGCGTCGTGCCGAAGGCTTGAACGACGCGCCCGCGCTCGCTGTGGGTCGGTGCGGCCTGAAGCGCGGCGAGCAGCGTGTCGATGGGCAGGGGCTTGGCGGTGGTGTTCATCGAGCAAGCTCCGTTGCGTGGGCATTGGCCTGCAGCATCGCCTGAACCGCCTTGTCGAGCTGGGGCTCCAGGCCCACGAACCATTCGCCGCTGGGCATGTCGAAGCGGCAATCCAGCGGTTCAAGCGAAGGATCGGCACGCACGTCGAGCAGGGTGGCGTCGGTGGATCGCTGGTGGCTGTTCAGGTGATGCGCCACGGCAGCGGCCACATCGGGATGCACGCGAACCAAAGCGGCTTGACCCGGCGCCAGCGCATCAGCGGCGCGCAAGGCCAGGGCAGACACCACATCGGCCGGCGCCATCGTGCCGGCAATGTGCTGGACGATGTGGCAGCTCAGCGCCACTGCGGCCTGGCGCCACGTCTGGACATCCATTCGGGCTTGCGCTGCCGCCTGTTCCCAGGCCTCCAGCAACTGGGGCGCGATGGCGCGCAAGGCTTCGTCGCGGCCCGCCGCATAACCGGCGGCCCGCCCCTCGGCCGCTGCAGAGGCCACCTCGCCATGGCGGTGCTCGTAGACGTTCTGCAGCCGTTGCAGCAGCTCTGCGGCCGAGTGGCACGCCGTCAGCTCTTGCGGGCCGGACAACCATGCATCGGCGGCGAGGCTGGCGCCCGCGCCGGGATGCACGGCCACGAAGCGGATGGGGCCGATGGTCATGGCGATGTGCTTTCCATGTGCAGGCAGTGCTTGATGACGGAGGCGACGTCCTCGCGGGCCGCGACATGCCAGGCGGCCGAGATCAGCGGCTGTGGCATGTCCGGCCACCACAGTTCGCGCAGGCAGCGGCGCAAGGCGGCAGACCCCACGCTGGCCAGCAGCCATTCACGGCCGGACGGCGGCAATGCTTCCTCGAGCGCCTGTGGCGATCGGCACATCGCGTCAAGCGTCTCGTTGTTGGCTGTGCTTTCGTCTGCCGGCGCTTCCATCAGCTCGGCGAACGCCGCGTCCCCGAGGCGCACGCGTACCCGCTCCAGCAGGCCTCCGTCGATGCATCGGCGCAGCGCGTCGCGGTGCCGCCATGCACCCGCGGCCCAGGCGAGGGTGTCGCGCATGCCGTCGCTGGCAAAGGCCCATTCCGGAAACTGGGCAAGCTCTGCCCACGAGATGCTGCCGCGGCTGTCCGTGCCGGCCAGCAACCGGGCGGCACGGGTTCTGTGGTGGCGGGCCAAAGCGTCTGCAGCCGCTTGGGAAAAGGGGAGGGCAGGGGTGTCGGCGTTCATGACTTCAGGGTTTGATGCGTGCAAGCGACGCGGGCTTTTTCCGCAGACGCGCACTGCGTCGCCAGCCCCACCAAGCTCCGCCGATGCAGAGCAGCGCAATGCCGGTGCCCAGGGACCACCACAGGCTTTCGTTGACATCGCCACAGGCCGAAGACGCGGGCTGCTCGGGCTCTGCCGGGAAAAACGCAACGGTCACGTTGTCGTAGGCCAGCCCCTGGACCGAGTTCACCACCAGCGCCTTGATCCTTCCCAATTGGCCGCTCAGGTCGAGTCCGGCGCGGTGCTTGACGAAGACCGAGGCTGCCGCCTGCGGCACCTTGTCCGACAGCGGATCTTTCTCGGGCAAGGACAAATGAACTCGGGCCACGAAGACACCGTCGATGTTCGACAGCGTGCGCGCGATCTCCTGCGACAGGGCGTGGGCGAACCGGGCACGCTCGCCGACCTGTGACGGCACGATGCCGCCTGCCGGGAACATGGAGGTCATGGAGTCGTAGTCCTCACGGGGAAGACCATGGGCGCGCAGCACCTCGACCGCCTTCGAAAATCCCCCGCGCTTCACCATGACGGCAAAGAGGCCGCCTTCGCGTGCTTCCTTGCCGGCATCCAGGCAGGCATTGCGCAGCGCAGACACCATGTCGTTGGCCTGCCGCTCGCCGAGCCGGCTGTGGAGTTCCTGATTTGAGCAGGCGCCGAGCCACACGCAGGCCAATGCCAGCGCGAGGCGTGCCGTTTGAAGCGCGGGTCCCCTCATGCTTGTTGCCGGAGCACTTGCTGCACCCCATCGGACAGGCGGTTGGCGACGGTCGCGGTCAACTGGGTCATCAACCCGAACTCGTGGACTTGGGAGGTGAACACCAAGGCCTCGCCAGGTGACATCGGCAGACCCGATTCCACGGCGTCCCGCGCGTAGGCCGATATTTGCGAGGCCGCCGCATCGATCTGCGTCAATGGGCTCAACATCGCCTCCATCGCAGGGCTGGCCGGCTCGGCCGGTGCCTGCAGCAAGGCAGGGCCGCCGGACCGCGCGTGTTCCAGCGCGCGATCGAATGCCACGGTGTCGCCCAGCGAGGCGCCGTATCCCGCGTGGACCTGCGTCGGCAGGGTCGAAGTGATGGAAAAGCTTGTCATCAGCGTGCCTCTGCGTCTGGAGTCAGGACTTCTGAGACAAGGTCTTCAGCGCCTCGCCGCTGCTCGAGACAGACGTATGGGCCGCGCTGGAGAGAAAAGTCATGACCTGCGCGGCCGCGCTCAGTTCGGTCACCACGCCAGGCTGGTCGTTGCCGCCCGAGATCTGGGCGGAAAGGTCTTCGATGCGGTTGGCCTGGCGGTCCAGGGTCTGGCCCCAGGCCTCTGCCTGGGCTTCCAGCCAACTGCTGCCTTGCGGCTTGTCGCCTGTGCGCTGCGCGGCAGCCAAGGGGGAAACGGAGGTGAGGCGGGTCATGGTGATCGTCCTTTCGCGGTTGCAAATCAAGAGGGATGGGTCAGGGACTAGAAGCGCAGCGTCGTGGTCGTGCCTGCGAAGTCCAGCTGCACTTCCTTTTCGCGGATGACAGCGATGCGCTGCCCGGTCGGGAGCAACGCGCCTTCGAAGTAGCGGGTGCCGTCGGTCGTCACCACATAGGAGGGATCGCCCGGTACGACGGCCGCGACGCGCTTGCCGGGGTCCTCGACGGGCACGAGGGGCTTGGACGGCTCGGACCCGGGCGTGTGTTCCATGGAGAGCTCCCAGACGCCAGGGACATCACGCAGGATCACGGAGCGCATGCTCTGCAGTCGTGCCGTGTCGGCCTGGTGCGTCGTCACCCGCGCGCGGCCGGCGCCGGACACCTCCACTTCGGCGCGCACATCGTTGACGCGCAGAACGTCGAGCACCGCAGTCGCCAGAGATTCGTTGATCCAGACATCGATCTGGAACGGCAGGCCTTGATGAGCCAGCAGGCGCTCGAGCCGCTCGCGTTGTTTCACGGTGTCCACGTGGCCCGACACATGGAACTTCCCGTTCGAATCTGCGCTGACCGATGTGTCTTCAAAGCCCGCCGCGACAAGCGTGGCCAGCAGCCTTGCCTCCTGCTCGGGAACGCGAGCTTCCGTTGACGACGCCAATGGGGATGACATCGCGTGTGAATAACCCAGTACGGTGACCGATGACACGACCAGCAAGGCCGCAACGCCGGCAGCCCAGCGAGCCCAGCGTGGAGGCGCAGGCAACACGGGCGCCGTCGAGGTGGGCTCGGGATCAGAAGCGGGCGGGCTGGCATCCCATGCGGTCGCGCCCGGTTCGCCGAAGGCGATCGATGCCGTTCCCAGTTCCAATGGCACGTACAGCGGCTGCTCGATGTGGTCGCCCGTCTCGAGCACTTGCCCATGGACACGTGGCGTTCCCTGCAGCACGCTCAGGCGCACGCCGCCATCGGTGCCCGCATCGAGCAAGATGCGGCAGTCGTCCAGGCCGGCATGGCGCAAGACGACGGTGTTGTCCCAGCCTGCACCCAAGGTGACCGAGGTCGACACATCCACCAGGCTGCACGCCATCGGCTGCTCGCCATGCAGCACGCGAACTTCCAGCCGCGAAAGCGGTGCGTCGTTCGTTGGAGAAGGGTTCTTCATGGCTCGGCTGGATGTCTGGGCTCTCACAGGACGTGTGGGCCCATTCGCCGAACTTGTGAAAAAAATTTGAGGGGGACGACTGGGTTCGGTCCCAGCTGGGTCACGTCCCAGATTCCATTTGCGGATTGGTCTTTGTGTAATGAATGCCCCTTTAACAGGAGCATCAATATGCGAATCTCTTCAGCCTCTACGGCGTACCAGGCACCCATGGACCATGGTGAGGTGGACGCCGAACAAGCTTCTTCGGCTCATGCGTCAGACGGTAAGGATGCGGAATTGCAATCGCCGACATCCGAGTCTGACCTTGGCGCGTCCATGGCGTTAATCGGTGCAGACCTGGCCGGAAAATTGTCTGCGGCGGTGAAAAAGCGGGTGAATCCATCAGGCCCTCGTACCAGTGGCCGAGGCAACACCAAGGACGTTCGTGGCCCGTCGTCCCAACAGCGGCCAACATCGCCTTCTCGGCCTCAGGGCTCGCCATCTGGGGCGACGACGGGCAGATCGACTGACGAAACCGAAACTGTCAAAACAGAGGCGAAGGGCCAGCTGCAATGCAAAGACACTGAGAGCGCACACCGCAGGACAATTGACGTTGAAGGCAAGGCTAAGGTCAACAGCCCCATCAAGTATCTCGAAGCGCCGGTGGAATTCGAGGGCAAGATCCGCTATGTCGATGAAACCTGCGAGTCGGCGCAGGCAACACGTGCTGAGGCCGAGCCGGCCCAGAACCAAGCCAAGCAGTCGACTCGTTCCGCCGGTGCCCCCGTGAGTACAGCGGAGAGGGCGGAGCCGCAGCCTTTGCAGCACAAGCGGGCGTCCACGGCATCAAAGCCCTCCTCGGATGCTTCGACGCATGGGTCGCACCAGGCACACAGGCCAAGTGGCAGTGCCGGAACGCATAGAACCCAGGCGCATCACCACAATCCATCTCCTCGGTCGGTCACGACGGATGACCACAAAGATTCAGCTGGCGGCTGAATCTCCCTAGAGAAGGGGGCACAACTCCAAGTGAGCGTGCCCCCTTTGTGTTGGTGCTGGAGTGGAGAAGGCCGTAGGCCCGCGCCTTCCTCCGCCAAGGAGCAGCAGGTGGGGGTGAAGCCATGCCCGCCCCCACCGTCGGTTGCCTGCCGCTGCGGCAGTTCAGCCCCTTTTATCGATGAGCACTGATGATGTTTTTATAGGTGTAGAAGGCAAGCTTCCGCTTTTTCTCCGAAGTGACGAGGCCGTAGTAGGCCTGTGACATTTTTTCATTCGGATCGGCATTCTTGAACTTGTCCGCTTCGTCGTAGAGTTCATAAACAAAAATGCCTTTCACCTGGGGCACCGTGAGCAGGTCCGCCACCTCGCGCTCCAGTTCACTGGATTGGGCCTGCTCACCTTCGGCGGAACCTCCCGCCGCATGGCCTTGAACGGAGCCTTCTCGCCCCACCTCCGTCATCCAGATGTCTTTTCCAAAACTTGCGGCATAGGCCGAGGGCTTGGTGCGATCGTCGCCTGCGACCAGTGGGGTCGTGAAGCCTCCAAAGTTGGGCGTATACCAGTGCCACGCAAGCATGTCGCCGGGGAAGAAATTGTCACCCCGCACGGCCATGATCTTCTTGACATAGCCAAAGTGAAGCCACATGTCCCCGAACAGAATGTTGGTGCTTTGCCCGTTTGCCCGATAGGAATCTTTGATCCCCCAATACAGGCCGCGAAGGACACCGGCCATGGCGTCGAAAGCGCCCGGGAAGCGATCGTCGGACCAGTCGGAGGCCTCCATGCCAGAGTTGGCTCTTGTGAAGAAGTTGACTTCTCCGACTTCCGTCTTGGCGTTGGAAGTCTCGTTCCCCAGTTCCCAATGGGTGATGACATACCCCTTGCTCAGCGCGTAGTCGGCCCACTTCTTACCTTGTGCATAGCCAGCGTCGTAGTTGCTCTGGTAGCCGGCCGATGGCACGGGCTGCACGAACACGATCGGAACGATTTGTACTTTGTTGGCGCGGTTCTGGGAGGCGGGGACCAGCGCATCCAGCACGGTGGGATCATTCCTCGATTCGCTGAACGAGACCCGATAGTACTGAGTGCCAAGTTCATTCAAATAATCAAGCTGCTGTGAAACGGCCGAGGGAATCCAGGCTTGATAGTCACCGGTGTTGGGTTGCCCGTTGACTCCCCACACGCGCTGGGCGTGTGAATGGCTCGCGCATGCCATGGCAAGCCCGAAGATGGCAAGGTGAAGGGCGGCACGAGGCGCGCGAAACAAGTGATTCGATGCAGAACTTTTATTCATCTTCATTCCCTGTGATTCAAAATCGCAGCCGGCGAACCATTTCGCAGGCTGACTCAAAACGTGTAGCGACCGTTTGCAGGACGCCATTCGAGGTCGATCGACATCGGGCATGGAGGGCCGCGTGGAAGAGGCCAGCGGGGCCGCGCAGGAAGGGCAGCGATGCTCATGCCCGAACGTCGCCGTAGCGGCTCCGGTCTTCACCCGGGGGCCGGCGCCTGGCTGACGTCGCAACCGTTGCGCCGCGTCGAAGGGCCTCCATGTCTTCGCGCACCTCATCGGCCCAAAGAATGACTTCGGCGATGACGTCGAACATGTCGTTCGGGATGGCATCGCCTGTCTCGGCACGTGCCATCAGTTCGCGGGCCAGTGCAATGTTCCGGACGATGGGAACGCCGGCACTCTCCGCGGCCTCGCGCATCGCGCGGGCAAGTTCATCGGTGCCGATGGCGGCAACGACAGGGACCGGATGGGTGTCGCGGTCGTAGTCGATGGCGATCGTGATGTGCGTGGGGTTGACCACGACCGCCGCCGCGCTGCGGGCCGCCGCCACGGGGGCGCTCATCGCCAATGCCGTCTGCAGTTGGCGGATGGCGCCCTTGATGTGCGGATCCCCGTTCTGATTCTTGTCTTCCTGCTTGATCTCGTATTTGCTCATGCGCATTTTCTTGAGGAAGCTGTGACGCTGGAAGACGGTGTCGAGGACCGCCATTCCGGCAACAAGGGCGGCGGCCCAGCCCAGCACGGGCCTTGCCCCGGCCCACAGCACCGGGCCCAGGAACTCCGGTTGACGTGACCAGAGCAGCTGCATTGCCGGCGCGAGCAGGCTGCGAACGGTGATCCAGCCGACGGCCAGCAACACCACGGTTTTCGCCACGGACTTGGCGACCTCGATCAGCTTGTCCATCGACACCAGGCGCTGCAGGCCCTGCACGGGATTCAACTTGTCGAGCTTGAAGTGCAGCTTGTCGAGTGAGAACACCGGGCCCGTCTGCAAGAACTCCACGAGACTGCCCACCGCCGCCACGGGCAAGACCGTGGCTGCCGTGACGGCCAGCAGCGTGTGCAGGGCTTGCATGCCGATCCCGGCCGCAGCCATGTGAAAGGGCTGTCCGAAAGCGTTCAACGAGGTGTGCAGCAGCGCGACGAACTGCCGGGCGGCCCAGGTGACGCTGGTGGATGCGAGCACGAGCCAGACGATCAGGCCCGCCGCGCTGGTGACGTCCTTGCTCTTCGCGACGTCACCCTTCTTGCGGGCGTCCTTGAGCTTCTTGTCGGTGGGTTCTTCGGTCTTGTCGCCGGTGTCTGACACGAGCCGCTCCTACGCGGGCGCCGTGCCGGCCACGCGGAACTGCACGCGGCGGTTCATGGCATCGGCCGGATCAGAGGGCCGCAGGGGTTCGCTGGAGCCCTTGCCCACGGGCTGCAGGCGATCAGGGTCGATGCCGTACCGATCCACCAACACGCGAAAGACTGAGAACGCGCGTTCCCACGACAGCATGGTGTTGGCTCGGGTGGCGCCGGTGGCGTCCGTGTGGCCTTCGACCACCAGGCGCAGGGACGGGTCCTCCGCAAGCACGCTGGCGATCGATCCGACATAGGCCATGGACGCCTTGGAGACGCGTGCGGCACCGGGATCGAATGTCACGGGCAGGGCCAGTCCCTGACCGCTGCTGCCCGATGATTCACCCATGGGGGCCGCGGTATGCCATTCGATGCCTTTGCGCCGCGATGTGGGACGCGACGGCAATCGGGCTTCGCCCGGTGCAGGCCGGCCGAGGGCAACACGGATTTCCGCGGCCGTGGGCACGTGGTCGAAGTACTGGACCTGGGCTTGGGCGCCGTTCGCCGCCAGCGTGGCCGGCAGCGCAACGAGCAAGGTGTGGATCAATTGAGCGTGAGGCAAGCGCGCCATGAGAGGGCTCCTGTGGTGAAGTGCAAAGGGAGGGGGGTCAATCGGAAGAGACCTCGAAAGAGGCCGTGCGCAGTTCATCGCCCGCGAGCTGCCGCAGCTGCCGGGCGAGCGTGTCGGCGTCCGGCATGGCACTCGAGGTGATGGGGCTGTAGCCCAGGTCCTTGGCGGTGTGCATGCACGCCACGGTCTCGCGAGCCGCATTCCTGCTCGCCTGCAGTTCGAATCCGAACTTGCCGGGGAAGAAGAGGGTGCTGCCGGCATTCACCGCAGCACTGCGTTGCTGCGGGTTTGGAAAGAACTGGAGCAGCGCAAGGCGCTCATCGATCAGGTAGCAGTAGAGAAAACCGCCCTGCGGCACATCCACCTGCACCTCGTAGCGTTCGCCTCGTCCGTAGGAGGCTTTCCGTCCGCGGCGGTCCTGCACCTGCAACTGCCGCGGAGGTGGCGGTGGTGGCACTGGGGCGGCGGCCTTGTTCACGGGGGCTGCACGCCGTCCGGCCAGGCGCGGCGTGAGCAGCACCATGCGCTCCATGTGCTCCGTGTTCGTGCGCTTGCTTCGGAAGAGGGCGCCCAGCCACGGGATGTCTCCCAGCCCGGGCACTTTGGATTCCGCCTCCATCGAGCCGATCCGGGTGATGCCGCCCACCAGCAGGCTTTCGCCCTCGTAGATCATGGCCTGGGTGTTGATGGCTGCACGGTTGATGACCGGCACATTGGCCACGTTGCGCGAACTCAACGAGCCGTCTTCGATGGCGAGCTGCATCTTGATCCGGGTTTCGCTGCCTTCGCGGAACACATGAGGCGTCACCCGCAAGGTCGTGCCTGCCGATTTGGTGAACACGTCCACGGTGTCGTGGCCGGCCACGGGAACGGTGATTTCCTGCGTGGTGGCGAAGGTCGCTTCCACATTCGACAGGGCAAGCACCTGGGGTCGGGTGACCACCTTCGCCGCACCCTGTTCCTCCAGCGCGCGGATGATCGAAATGAACTGGTTGGCATTGCCCAGCACGCTCGACACGAAGCCGCCTGCTCCCGTGGGGACGATGCTGCCGACCGGGGTGGCAGGGGTGAGACGCACGTCGGAGGCGTCGCCCCGCCCGAACAGCATGGACCCCCGTCCTTCCGTGTAGCGCCAGCTGATGCCGAGTTCCCTCATCTTGTCGGTGTTCACATCGATGATGGAAGCTTCGATTTCCACCGACATCGGTTCCACGTCGAGTTCGGCGATCAAGGCCTCGTACTGCGGCATGCGGTGCGGTGCGTCACGCACCAGCACCGCGTTGAGGCCCGCGACCGCCTCCACGCGAACCGGCTGGTTGTCGCCTGGCTCCGACGCGGCCGGCGGCACCGCACCGGCCATGCCCTGAGTGGCACCGGGCGCGGACGTCAGCCGCGAGCCCGCGTCCGAGGAGCCGAGGGTGGATCGACGGCTCGGGTCGTTCGCGCGGCCTTTGGCCGCGTTTCCTTGGGTCGGTGGCTCCCCGGACATCGCAACCACCTGGCTGCGCGACTGGCCAATCATCATGGCGCGCACGATGGAGGCCACGCCCGGCAGCAGCACCTGCCGGTCGCCTTGCTGCGTGGTCACGTCCTGGGCCCAGGCGTAGCGCAGGCGAAAGACGCGCACTTCGCCGGCTGCAACCGAAGGCCCGGTGGCCTTGGCGATCTCCTCCACCTGCTCGACAAATCGGCGCGTGCCGCTGACCATGAGGGCGCCGTTGGCGGAGGACCGAATGTGGTTGCGTGCGTCGGCCAGATCCAGCTCGGCCAGCGTGCGGCGCACCTGGTCGGACCGGTCGCGGCTCAGGGAGAGCGTGCGGGTGAGCATGTCCTGCGGCGCGCAGACGTGAAGGACGGACCCGTCGTAGTAACCGACGAGGTTGAACGAGCGCTGGATGTCTCCGTAGATCTTCTCCACGCTGTTGCTGAACTGGCCGTTGACCGTGGCCTTGATCGACGGGCTCACCGATACGCGGATGTCCGTGCCGCTGAACAGGTCCTGCAGGAAACCGGCGAGGGGCTGCTCCCGGGCCGTGATCTGCGCCGTGCGGTCCTGGAACGGGATGGGCTTGGCGTGTACCGCGCCGCAGGCCGACACGAGGCACAACGCCACCACCGCAGTGCGGCGAAGTTGAAGAGGCAGGCCGATGATCATTCGAATTCCATGGAAGGTGAAGGAAGGGCAACGGTGGCCGCCATGTCGACGTCCACCGTGCCGACGATTTCGGCTGTGCTCAGGACGGCGATGTCGAAACAATCCGCCTCGATCAGGCTGCGCACGTGGTGGCGGATGTCCCCGGCATGGACCACGATGGCCGCGGGTCTTTCGTCCTGCACGCAGGCCACCATCGCGCGCGTCAACGCCATGGCGTAGCCTGGTTCGAGGGACAAGGCATGGAGGCCGTTGTGAACCGTGGCCGCCTCGCTCAGGACGTCTTCCAGTTCGGGTGACAAGGTCACGGCGCGCAGGCGTCCCTCCGGGGCGACCTGATGGCTGATCTGATGCCTCAGTTCGCTGCGAACGAACTCGACCTGTCCGCGCAGGTCCTTCACGCCCCGCCAGGCCGCTGACAACATGGCCTCGAAGACATCGCGCTGGTTGCGGATCGAAACGCCTTCCTTCACCAATGTCTGCAAGACCTCCGCACACGTGGAGACATGCACGGCCTGGCGCAGCTGGTCGACGACGTCGGGGATGTGGCGGCCTGCCGAAGTGCGCAGCTCGATGGCGTCGTTGAGGCTGAAATAGCGTTCGGTGCTTCGCCGCAAGGCGCCCAGCACCGCGTCGCACAAGGTCCTGTGTGCATCGCGCGCCGGCCAGTCGCCGCCGGCGATGGGAACACCGCTGGCGAGCAGCCGCCACGAGGCGGCCGCTACTGCGCCCGGTGCATCCGGTACTGCATGAAGCCCGATGGGGGGCACGCGGATGCCCAGGTCCTGAGCCAGCATGTCGGCTGCTTGCTTGACCTCTCGGGACAGCGCCTGCATGGCATCGCCTTGCACGCACACTTGAGGAACTTCGAGCGAAAGCCGTTCGCGAACCTGCGGCTCCGACGGGCCCGTGGAAAGCTCCTCCGGCAGCACGTCCTTGCCCAGCACGCGTTCGCGGGCCGGCCGCGTCATGCTCCGCCAGCGTTCGTTCAATGCCGGCACGAGCAATGCCGCGCCGCCGATGAAGGCCACGGCAAACAACAAGAAAACGATCCAGGGAAAACCGGGTACGCCGGCCAGCACGATGCACAGGCCACCTGCGATCGCCAGCACATGGGGCTTGGCAGAGATTTGCCCGCCCATGGTGCTGAACAAATGGCGGTCTTCCTTCTTGCCGGCGCCGCAAGTCACCACGAAGCCGGCGGAGATCGTGCTCAGCAAGGCGGGAATCTGCGACACCATGCCTTCGCCGATGCTGAGGATGGAGTACTTGGTCATGGCGGCCGACACGTCCATGCCTTGCTGCATCACGCCGATGGCCAAGCCCCCGATGAGGTTGATGCCCACGATGAGCAGGCCCGCGATGGCGTCGCCCTTGACGAACTTCATCGTCCCGTCCAGGTCACCGTACAGCTTGCTTTCCTCTTTCAGGTTCTCGCGCTTGCGTATCGCTTCATCGCGGCTGATCAGGCCTGACTTCAAGTCACCGTCGATGGACATCTGCTTGCCCGGCAGGGCGTCGAGCGTGAAGCGCGCGACGATCTCCGCCACCCGTTCGGCGCCTTTGGCCACCACGATGAATTGCACGGCGGTGATGATGAGAAACACCACCAGCCCCACCACCAGGTTGTCCCCGGCACCGAGCTTGCCGAAGGCATCGATGATGTGCCCCGCGTGGCCATGCAACAGGATCTGCCGGGTGGTGGCGATCGACAGCGACAACCGGAACAAGGTGCTGACGAGCAGCATGTTGGGAAACGCCGAAAATTCGAATCCGGTCTGGATGTACAGCGACATCAGGAGCAGCACGATGCCGCACGCGATGTTCGCTGCCACCAGGCAGTCGATGAACCAGGGAGGCAGGGGCAGCATGAGCATGGCGAGGATGAGCAGGATGCTCACGGCCACCGGCATGTCGCCGAGGTAGATGCTGCCGCGACGTCGATTCATCGAGGCGCCGGTCGTCAAGGTTTGATTCATGGCTGCGTGTCTCTTCTGGAAATGACGTGCGTGGCCGGTCAGCGAAGCGCAGTGGCCGTGGCAACCCGGTTCGCGGCGGCCTTCAGCGCGTCGTACTGCGCCAGCACGTCCCGAACGTAGTTGCGGGTTTCCGTGATGGCCGGAATGCAGCGCCCGCAGCGCTCCACCCGGCCTTCCCCCGCGTTGTAGGCGGCGATCACGAGCGGCAAGTCGTTGCCGAAGCGTTTTTGCAATGTCTTCAGGTACATCGCGCTGACGTTCACATTCGTTCGGGCGTCGTGCAGGTCGGCTGCACGCTCCACGCCGAAACGTCTCGCCGTGGCCGGCATGACCTGCATGATTCCCATCGCCCCGGCCGGCGACACGGCCTTCGGGTTGTGCCGCGACTCGACATGGGCGATGGCATGCAGCAGCAGCGGATCGATGTCGTAGCTGGATGCGGCGGCATCGAACTCCGCAGCGAACCGCATCGCATTGGGTGTGGCGACCTGCATCCGCGCGGACGAACGACTGGGCTGCCATGCAGGAGACGGCATCGCGATGGACGCAAAACTTGGGACGACCGGGCGCTGTACCGGTTGCCGGTCCTGACGATCCGCGAGCACATCGTCGCGCGCGGTCACGGAGCCGCCGGGGCATGCCTCTTGCGCGAGGCTGAACTTGGCACGCTGCGCTTCGGTCAGTCCGGCCAGCAAGCCTTCACAACCCGATGCATGCGCAGCCGCCTGCCCCGCCAGGCACAGGCCAACCGCCGATGCGAGCCAGCGACCTTGGTGCCGGCGCAAGCCGTTCTCTCTTCCCACGCGATCTGCCTCCTTGGATAACCCGATGCTTTCTCCCTTGTGGGGGCTTGAAGCTCGAATGTGAAAAAAATCGGAGAGCAGAGGGCTCAGCACCATCGTGCTGGCGGCTGGGAGCCTTCCCAGCCTGGGATTCGTGACAGCTATTCAGATCGTCCGGCGCACCATCCAATGCGTTCCGTCGGCGGATAACGCTGTGTCGAGGTGCACGACATGTCGCCGGCATTCATCAACTTTTCAGGAGAGCGGCATGAGTGAAGGTGTGGGCGGTGTGGGTGGCGGCAGCACGATGTCGATGATCGGTGGCTTGGTGGGCAGCTACTTTGGCGGCCCGGTGGGCGGCATGATGGGTTCCGCATGCGGCGAACTCCTGCAGGAGTCCGTGGGCGGCGCGGCCACGGATGCAGGAAGCCAGCTGCAGCGGGAAGACGGCATGCCGTCGTTCATCGCGGATCAGCTCAAGAAGGTCGTCGAGGACGCAATGAAGCAATTGATGCCCGAGGGCGTGAACGCCTCCGACCGGCAGGACGCGTTCAACCAGTACGGCAGCTCGCTGCAGAACTTCGCCCGCGAACTGACGCAACAGATCGTGGACGCCGTGCGCAAGGAACTGCAAGGCCAGGCCGGCACCTCGGGCGCGCCGGACGCCGCAAGCGCCCCGAGCGCCACGGACACCGCACCTGCCGGGAACACGCCAAGTACCCCGAGCACCACGGACGCTGCAGGCAAGCCGAGTGCCCCAGGCGCCACCGCGCCTGCGACCACGCCGAGTGCCCCGAGCACCACGGAGACTGCTGGCACGCCAAGCACCACAAACACGGCGCCCACGGAAAGCGCAGCAAATGTCGGTGCAGCCAAGCAGGGCGGCGAGGTCACCGGTGAGAGCTGGCTGATGGCGATTGCCAAAGCCATGGGCTCGATGATGGGCGACAAGGCCGCCGACCTCGTCAAGCTGAGCAAGGAAATGCAAAACCATTCGACCGCAGGGCAGGGTGGAGCCACGGCGGCAAGCACCTCGGGCGGAAAGGGTGCCGAGTCGAACCAGGCACTTTCGTCGCAAGAACAGGGTGCGAAAGACTCCTCCGAGATGAACTCGCAATTCCAGACCGCGAGCCAGGAGTTCAAGATGCTGCAGGAAGCCTTCAACACCGTGGTCAAGACCCTTGGTGAAGCGGTGGCAGCCATGGCCAAGCAGCACTGAGTCGTTTGACATCGGCCGCCATGGACTGCGCCGAGGCGCAGTCCTCCTCCCGGACTCGCGCTGCCTGAAGACGTGCTTCTTCACATCCTGCGCGAACCCCTTGCTTCATTCACGTGATTCGCCCCATGAACAACGCGTCGAGCCGCCGGTTTGCCAGCACCTGCCCGGTGCTGGCATTGACAGCAACAGCCTTGATGATCCTGTCCGCCTGCGGCGAGTCCTGGGGGGCTCGTTGCGATGCAGACGCCAGTCCGGCATGCCCGGCCGTCGTCATGGAGGCCCGCACATTGCGTGTAGTATTCGCGCCCGCGGCGACCGAAAGCCAGCTGAGGACCGCGCTCACCAGCGTTGGTGCGCGCATCGTGGGGGGACCCACGCAGCTGGGCGAGTATTGGCTTGCGTCATCCTCTGCGTCGATCGATGAAGTCAAGACATCGTTGATCCGATCGGGCCTCACGACCTCCATTGAGGTCGATGTTGTCGGCCCGCATGGTCGGTGAAGCGCCTTACACAATCACACTGCGACACGCAGGCAGGGAGGTCACATCGTGCTCGAGCCCGAGTTGCGATTTTGTCGCCGGCGACGCCATTGGCTGATTTCAAGTTTGGGGGCCGTGCTGGCGAGTGCGGGCTGGACCGGACGGGCGGGGGCACAGTCCGGCGCACGCATGGCCCTGGTCATCGGCAATGCCCGCTATGCGGGCGCTCCGCTGCACAGCCCGATCAACGATGCCCGGTTGATGGACGACACGCTGCGGAAGATCGGCTTCCAAGTGGATCTGCGCACCAACCTCGGCTTGGCCGAGATGACCCAGGGCGTCCAGGCGTGGCTGCGAAAGGCCGCCCCGGCCAGCGTGCGCCTGGTGTTTTTCTCGGGCCATGGCGCTCAGTACCGGGGCAGCAACTACCTGCTGCCCGCAGATGTGAAGCTGCAGTCTGAGGACGACCTGCCGGGCGCGGCCTTTCACGTGGATGAGTTGATCGACCTGGTGGCGCGCTTCGACACCGGCGTGAACCTCCTGGTGTTCGATGCCTGTCGAAGCGTGCCCGCGGTCCTGCCCTCGTTCGGATCGCGCAAGGGCGACAAGCCGCCCAGTTGGACGCCGGGTTTCGCGCCCGTGGCCGTTCCCCAGGGCACGCTGGTGGCATGGGCGACCTCCCGCGGCTCGGTGGCCATGGACAACGTGCGCGGAGGGAACAGTTTGTTCACTCGTCACTTCGCAAGCAACTTGGGAACCCCTGGCCTCGTGGTGGAAGAGATTCTCAAGCGCACACGCGAATCCGTGAAGCGCGAATCCTCGGGCACGCAGGTGCCCGAAGACACCAGCACGCTGTCGGGCGATTTCTGCCTGGTGGCTTCCCCAACCGGTGCCTGCGGCATTCGGCCGGCGCTGCCGCGTTGATGCCTCCGTTCATGCGCTGAAACTCAAATTGACGACCTTATTCGGAAATAAAAATGAACTGCATGCAACCACCAAATACTTCGGCGCGGGCCTTGTTTCTCAGTATCTTGACCCTCGTGGCTTCCGTCGGCATGGCGGGCTGCCAGTCCGGCGGTGGATCGGACACCGATGCCTGCCAACCCGTGGTCGTCACCGGTGACCAGTCGGGCGGCTATACCGATGGTTCAGGGGACGGGAGCGATGGAGAAGGCTCGGGTGATGCCGGTCCGGGGCTGGGCAAATTCCAGAATGCCATCGTGGTGGTCCAATTGGCCGACGGTACTGAGCGGTCCGCGGAGATCGATCCGACTCGCGGCGTGGTCAAGATGTCCCTGTGCGGGTACGACAAACCGGTTCACCTCAAAGTGGTCGGCAAGCCGGATGGGTCGAGCACCTATTACGACGAGTCCTTGAGGAAATATGCACCATTTCCTGCCGGGCAGGAAGTGCATGCGGTGGTTTCCAGATTCACCAAGAACATCGGCATCACGGTGCTGACCGATGCCGCGTGGTATTACCTCCTCGCAACACACGGCCCTGAGGGATGGAAAACGGCGGCCAACGTCGATGAGGCCAATGCCCGGATCAGGGACGTCTTCAATTCCTATCTGCCCAAGGACCTTCAAATCGCTGACATCACCCGCCTTCCCGAATTGCTCAGCGAAAAAACGGGTACGGTGGAAAACAACGCGACCGGCAATGGGAAGTACGGCATCGTCACCTCGGGTCTTGCACGTGCTGCCGGCCTGCTGCTCCAGCCGGGCGAAGACCAGAATTTCGATGCAGGCAAGGTCATCGCAAGACAACTGGGCCGCGACCTTTGCGACGGCAAGCTGGACTTCACCGCCTGCGATGGAAAACCGTTCTTCGCGGAATCGGAGCGGCCTGCGTATCTGCCTGCGCAGTTCGGAGAATTCCTGAACGCAGGCATCGGCGACATTGCTGCAAAATGCGGCTCCGAAAGCATGGAGGCGTCTTCACTGCGCATCGTCGGGGCCAAGATTGAGACGAGCTTCCCCTATGCGCGGGTCGAATCCGCGCTCGAATATGCGCGGCCGCTGTATTCCAAGAGGTCGCCCATGTGGCTGCTCCGCAATGACGGCAAAGTGTTTTTCTGGGCGAACCAGAGCGCAACTCCGGAGCTGTATGAGGGCTTGAAATCGGAGTCGTTCCGCCAGCTGTTTGCGCAAGGGCCGCTCCTTGGCGCCACGACTGGCGGCAAGGTGTTCAGCAGGGAGACCATCGTTCCCACGGATGCGGCCTTGCCCCGCAAGGAATGGTTGGCAAAAACGCCAAGTGTCACGGAGCAACCAAATTACTTCGGAGTGTCCACGGTCGCCACCATGGAAACGATCATGAGCGATCCGCTGCCGCAATACCACTGGTGGTCCACCTTTCAGCTCATTGCCAGAAAAGGAAACGGAGACGCCTATATCGATCCGAGGGACAACTGGAATTTCTCGGGCAGGCTCGAACCGATGCCGATGTCAAAGGTCTCCAGCGTTGCCGTCACGAATGGCTGGGGAATGGATCACGACGGCTATTTCGCCGTCACGGTCGACGGCAAGGTGTTTGCCAAAGGCTTCAATTTCGCCGGTCAACTCGGACTTCCGGAGGGCGCTCCCCAAAGGGTCACCGTGCCCACCCAGCTCACCTTTTCCGAAGCCGGCAAGGACGTTTTCATCGTGTCCGTCACAGGTCGTCAACTTGGCGCCTATGCACTCGATCGCGACGGCAGGGTCTGGAGCTGGGGTGACTACGCGTCGTACGCCCCGTCCACAGGGTCGATGACGCCGGTCAGGAAACCTCAATTCGACCCGCATGCCCCTGTTCGTCAGATCGAATGCGCTCACATGCGGCAATGCGCCGCCATCTCGAAAAGCGGGGAGATGCTGGTGTGGGGCACCTTCTATAAAAAGTCGGTCGATGACGTTCCCGAGAACACCTCGATGGACCCTGAAAAGAAAATCTACAAAGACATTGTCACTGTCGATCTTGAAGGGCATCGCGTCATCTACATCGGCTCCAGCGGATGGAATGTCTACGGGGTCCGGGACGACGGAAAAATCATCGTCTTTCCCACGACGCCCGAGGAGCGCGTGTTTCTCACGCCCAACGTGGCGGCCAACCGCAGTGGCACCTGCATGAACTGATCGGACAAGGCGAGCCTTCATCATGCGTATTCTTTGTTCGTCCTGGCGAGCCTTGGCGCCCGCTCTGCTGCTGGTTTCCATGGCTGCCGCGCAGCCAACGCCGCAAAGCCGCGTTCCAGGCTCGGCGGACCCCGCGGCGCGCCAGGCGCCCATGCTGCAAGTCGAACTCGGCGACCATGTGGGGGCCGTTCGCCGCATCGCAGTCGATGCCAAGCGCAACCTGGTGGTCACCGGTTCGGATGACAAGACAGCGCGCAGTTGGTCGCTCGACGAGCGGCTCCTCCTGCGGACCTTCCGCCCGCCGGCGGGGGCCGGCGTCCAGGGACGGGTATACGGTGTTGCGCTGCATCCGAATCAGCCTTGGGTGGCGATCGGGGGGAGTTCGGGTGGCTCTGATGAGCATGGCATCTACGTCTATGCCAGCCATGGAGGTCAGCTGATTCGCCGCATCGATGCCCTCCAGGGTGACATCAAGCGGCTGCAGTGGTCCGAGGATGGCCAGTTCCTCGTTGCTGCCTATGCGGGCACCCATGGCGTACGAGTGTTCGACGCGCAAGGAGCACTCGTGTTTGCGGATGCCTTTCCAAGTGAGGTGTACGCACTGGCCGTCAGCGCTCGGCGCCTGGCTGCGGCTGGATTGGACGGCACGCTGCGTGTCTACGATTTCACGGATGCTGGTGCGGCCGGACCGTCCCTGCGTCTCAACGCGAGCCGGAAGATCGCGGCAAAACCAGTGTCGCTGGCCTTCTCGCCCGATGGTCAATCGCTGGCGATCGGGTACTTCTCGCCCGGCCGCGCGCCCGACATCCTGGAATGGGCAAGCGGCGCCATCCGAACCCTGCCGGCTCCATCGCGCATGGCATCGGACGACCTGAGGGCCGTGGCCTGGTCAGCCCATGATGGACGCATCGTCGCAGGGGGTTCTTACGGATTCGCACAGCGTGACGTCCGCCTCGTGACCTACGACGCGGCGAAAGGGCAATTGCTGGCTGAGCGAAGTGCGGCCAGGTCGTCCATCACCGACATCGCGATGTTGCCCGACAGCCGCCTGGCCTATGCCGTGGCGGATGGCACTTGGGGTGCTGCCGACACGGACGCAAAGCACGGCCCCGTTGCCAGGAAGTCGCCCCTTGCCGAAATCGTCGGCGCGGGCCATCTGCGGGTCAGCGAAGACGGCAAGCGCATCAGTTGGAACACGGCCGGCGAGGCCGGTCGCGTGATGTTCGATCTCGATCGGCATGCCGTCTTCCCGGACAAGGGGGCCGAGCTGCCTGCGCCGGTCGTTCGGCGGGGACTCTTCAACGCGCCGAGGCAGTGGATGGATCTGCCCAATCCGATCGTCAATGGCGCGGCCATCGTGTTGCGCGATGGCGAAGTGTCGCGCGCGGTATCGCTGTTCCCGCAGGGCGGCGATGCGGTGCTGGGAACCAGTGGCGCCCTCTACAGGATCGGCGGCGACGGGCGCGTTGTCTGGCGTGTCGCCACGCACACTGAAGTGCGTGCGGTCAACACCACTCGCCAGGGCCAGGTCATCGTCACGGCCATGCTCGATGGCACCGTGCGCCTGTGGAACAGCCAGACTGGCGAGGAACTCCTGGCCCTGCTCGTGCTGCCCGATGCGCGCTGGATCGCCTGGACACCATCGGGGTACTACGATGCAGCGTTCGGTGCGGAAGACCTGATCGGCTGGCGGGTGAGCCAGGGCCCGCACGTCGCCGCGGACTTCTTTGGCGCCTCGCGGTTCAGAGACAAGTTCAACCGCCCCGACATCGTCGATCGGGTCGTCGAAACCATGAGCGAACGCGATGGCATCGAACAGGCGAATGCCGAAGCGCACCGCTCGACCTGGGCCACGCCGGTCGACAAGGTGCTCCCTCCGGTGGTGGACCTGCTGACATCCCCCCAGGTCAGCACCAGCGCCCGGCAGTTGGCTGTGCGCGTGCGGGTTCGCAGTTTCAACAACGAGCCGGTGACCGACGTTTGGGTGCGGGTCAACGGCCAGATGGGCGAGATCGCCAAGATGCGAGCGCCGTCGGGGCAGGGCGACGAGCGTGAGCTGGTCTTCCCCTTGCCTGCGGACGATGCCCAGGTGCAGGTGTTTGCCAGAAACAAGCATGGTGTGTCGGAGCCGGCCAAAGTGTTTGTGAAGTGGACGGGGGCTGCCGTCGATGTGCCGCCGAGAAGCCCGGAGCATGGCCCGAACCTCTATGTGCTCGCGATCGGCGTGGCGGATTACAGAAGCGTCGAGAAGCTGAGGTATGCCGCCAAGGACGCGGTCGACTTCGCCGACACCATGAAGCGGCAGCAGGGGCTGATGTACAGCAAGGTCGAGGTCAAGCTCCTGACCAACGGCCAAGCCACGCGTGACGAAGTCATGAACGGGCTGGATTGGCTGCAGAGGCAGGTGACGCAGCACGACGTCGGGATGATCTTCATCTCCGGCCACGGGGTGAACGACCCGACCATGGGCTACACCTTCTTGCCGGTGAACGCCGATCCCGCCAAACTGCGCAGCACCGGCGTGCCGACGGCGGAACTCCGGCGCACCATCGAAAGCCTGGTCGGCAAGTCGATCCTCTTCATCGACACCTGCCATGCCGGCGACATCCTCGGCGGCGGGCGGCGCAAGGCCATGAACGACATGACCGGCGTGATCAATGAACTGAACAGCGCCGAGAGCGGCACTGTCGTGTTCAGTGCTTCCACGGGCCGTCAGTTTTCCATCGAAGACGATGAGTGGAAAAACGGTGCGTTCACCAAGGCGGTGATCGAAGGGCTGGCAGGTGAAGCCGACGCCAGGCGGAGCGGACGTGTCACCCACGCATCATTGGCCTATTTCATCAGCGAACGCGTCAAGAAATTGACCCGCGGAGAGCAATCGCCCGTCACCTCGTCGGAAGGCGTGCCGGACTTCCCGTTGACGGTCGTCCGGCCCCCGCTCGCCGTCGGATGCACGCCAGAGGGGTGCCGGACTTCACGCTGACGGTTGTCAGGTCCCAGTCCAAGCCTCGGGCCTTGAACCAGTGACCGGTCTTCGCCGCAAGGCAGGGGCCGTTGGGCGCAACAAGCCGGCCGTGGGCGTCAAGCCCGCGCCGGCTTCACTTCTGTTCCAGCACCCAGTGCACCAGCTGCTTGGCCTCGGCCTCGCTGACGGGCGGGTTGGCATCCTTCATGGCGGGCATGAACACCGCGCCCCAATTGCCGGAGCCGCCCTTGAGCACCTTCTGGGTGAGCTTGTCTGCCGCGTCCTTCTGGCCGGCGTATTTGGCGGCCACGTCCTTGAACGCCGGGCCCACCACTTTTCTTTGCACCGTGTGACAGCTCAGGCAGTTCTTCTTTTGCGCCAGATCGGCATTGGCCCATGCTGGAGCGCTGAGAGACATGCCCGCCATCATGGCCGAGGCGGCGATCGCCAGCGAAACAACGGATGACTTCATGATTTCCTTCCGCGCCGGGTGTATCCAAGTGATTTACATTCCCAACACTTCCTGACTCAACGCATTTTATGCGGGGGGGTTGACGTTCCCGGCAGCAGTTGAGGCGGTGTTCGTGCTTATTTCCGGAGACCATCCATGTATTTCGTCGTGATCGGCGTGGTGCTGCTGGTGATGAAGGTGGCCGAGTTCGGCATGGTGGCCACCTGGCCGTGGTGGGGCATCTTGTCACCGTTCGGTCTGGCGGTGGTGTGGTGGGCCTTCGCTGACAAGACCGGCTACACCAAGCGCAGGGCGATGGACAAGATGGATGCGCGCGTGAAGAAGCGGCGGGAAGAAAACCTCGCCAAGCTCGGCATGGACGCACGCGGCCGGCACGGCAAGCGCCGCTGAGCAAAAAAAGGCGGCCCGTGGGCCGCCTTTTCCTCTGGAGCAGAACCGGTTCAGAACCGATCGAGCACGGCCCCGGTGCTGGCGCCCGATGCGTTCTTGGCAAACTTGGCCAGCACACCGCGGGTGTAGCGGGGCGGCGGGGCCTTCCACAGCGCCCGGCGGCGGGCGAGTTCCTCGTCGGACACGTGCAACTGCAGCGTGAGGGTGTGGGCATCGATCGTGATCGAGTCGCCTTCCTGCACCAGTGCGATGTTGCCGCCGGCATAGGCCTCGGGCGTGACGTGGCCCACCACCATGCCCCAGGTGCCGCCGGAGAAGCGCCCGTCGGTGATCAGGCCCACCGATTCACCGAGCCCCTGGCCGATGAGCGCGCCCGTGGGGGCGAGCATCTCGGGCATGCCCGGGCCGCCTTGCGGTCCGAGGTAACGCAGCACCATCACATCGCCGGCCTTGATCTTCTGGGACATGATGGCGGCCAGTGCGGATTGTTCATCGTCGAACACGCGGGCCGGGCCGGTGATCACCGGGTTCTTCAGGCCGGTGATCTTGGCCACGCAGCCTTCGGGCGAGAGGTTGCCCTTGAGGATGGCGAGGTGGCCCTGGGCGTACATCGGCTTGTCGATGGGCAGGATGACGTTCTGGTCGGCACGCGGCGCATCGGGCACGTCGGCGAGGTTCTCTGCCACCGTCTTGCCGGTGATGGTCATGCAGTCGCCATGCAGCAGGCCGGCCTTGAGCAGCATCTTCATCACCTGGGGGATGCCGCCCGCCTTGTGCAGGTCGACCGCGAGGAATTCGCCGGAGGGCTTGAGGTTGCACAGCACCGGCACCTTGCGGCGCACGCGTTCGAAATCATCGATGGTCCATTCCACCTCGGCGGCGTGCGCGATGGCGAGGAAGTGCAGCACGGCGTTGGTGGAGCCGCCCGTGGCCATGATGACCGCCACAGCGTTCTCGATGGATTTGCGGGTGACGATGTCGCGCGGCTTGAGGTCGCGGCGCACGGCTTCCACCAGCACGCGCGCGGCCTCTTTCGCGTTGTCGAGGATTTCATCGTGCGGGTTGGCCATGGTGCTGGAATAGGGCAGCGACATGCCCAGCGCCTCGAAGGACGAGCTCATGGTGTTGGCCGTGTACATGCCGCCGCACGAACCGGTGCCCGGGATGGCCTTGCGCTCGATGGCGCAGAAGTCTTCCTCGCTCATGTTGCCGGCGCTGAACTGGCCCACCGCCTCGAACACGCTGACGATGTTGAGGTCCTTGCCCTTGTGGTGGCCCGGCAGGATGGTGCCGCCGTAGACGTAGATGGCCGGCACGTTGGCGCGCAGCATTCCCATCATGCCGCCCGGCATGTTCTTGTCGCAGCCACCGACGACGACCACGCCGTCCATCCACTGGCCGCCCACGCAGGTCTCGATGCAGTCGGAGATGACTTCGCGCGACACCAGGCTGTACTTCATGCCTTCGGTGCCCATGGCCATGCCGTCGCTGATGGTGGGCGTGCCGAAGATCTGGGCGTTGCCACCGGCTTCCCGGATGCCCGCCACGGCGGCGTCGGCGAGGCGCTGCAGGCCGGCGTTGCACGGGGTGATCGTGGAGTGTCCGTTGGCCACGCCGATCATCGGCTTCTTGAAATCGCCTTCCTGGTAGCCGAGGGCGTAGTACATCGAGCGGTTCGGCGCGCGCGCCACCCCTTCGGTGATGTTCTTGGATCGGCGGTTGATGTCGCTCATCGGAATCTCCTCCCAGCTGAGGCTGGGCAATGCAAAAACGACAGTATCGGAGCATCCAGGGTGCTTCGTCCAATATATCTAATGGGTTTCATTGATATGCTCGGTGAATGAGTGAACCGAGTCCTGCCATCGACCTGCGGGCGTGGCGCCAATTCCTGGCGCTCGCCGAGACGCTGCATTTCGGGCAGGCGGCGCAACGCCTGCACATGACCCAGCCCCCGCTGACGCTGGCGATCCAGCAGCTCGAGGGCCGGCTGGGCGTGCCGCTCTTCGAACGCACACGGCGCAGCGTGGTGCTCACGCCGGCCGGCCGGGCCCTCGTGGAGCCGGTGAGGCAACTGCTGCATCAGGCGGCCGCGTTGCCCGGCGTGGCCCGGGCGGCAGGCCATGGGGCGGTGGGCACGCTCAGGCTCGGGTTCGTGTCCACCGTGGGCTTCGGTCCGCTGCCGGCATGGCTGCGGGGCTTTCGCGATGCCGAGCCCGGCATCGACGTGGTGCTGCGCGAGGCCACGAGCGATGTGCAGATGCTCGCATTCGAGCAGGGCGAGGCCGATGCCGGCTTCGTGCTGCACGCCCCGGGCATGGCGCCCCGGCTGCCGCTGGTGTCGGTGGGCATCGAGCCGATGGTGCTGGCGCTGCCCGAGGCCTTGCCTGAAGCCGGGGCCAAGCCGCTGCCCCTGGCGCGTGTGCTGGCCCGGCCGCTGATCATCTTCCCGCGCGTCATCGCGCCATCGCTGTACGACGCCGTTCTGGCGTTCTACCACCGGCACGGCGCATCGCCCGTGATCGCCCAGCAGGCCATCCAGATGCAAACCATCGTGAACCTCGTGTCCGCCGGGCTCGGCGTGGCGTGGGTGCCGCATTCGATGATGCAATTGCAACGGCATGGCGTCGTGTACCGCGGCCTGCCGAAGTCCAGCGCCGAAGGGGCACCTCATTGCGAGACGAGCCTGGTGTGGCCCGAGGGCGCGGGGCCCGTGGTGGCCCGGTTCGTCGAACACGTCACCCGAAGCCTGAAAGCCTGACGAACGGCGTGGCGACCTGGGTTATCGTTCGCCCTCGCCGGGATTTCATCTGTACATGCTCGTTCACCCTTCCATCGACCCCGTTGCCCTGAAGCTGGGTCCTGTCGCCATCCACTGGTATGGGCTGACCTACCTCGTGGCATTCGGCCTCTTCCTGTGGCTCGCTTCCGTCCGCGTGAGAAAACCGCAGTTCGCCCACCAGGGCTGGACGCGCCGTGACATCGAGGACTTGCTGTTCTACGGCGTCGTGGGGGTGGTGGTGGGCGGCCGCCTCGGATTCGTGGTCTTCTACGGACTGGCGCACTACCTGTCGAATCCGCTCGAGGTGTTCTCCGTCTGGAAGGGCGGCATGTCCTTCCACGGTGGCCTGCTCGGCGTGATCGTGGCGATGGCCGTCTTCGCCTGGACGCGCAAGCGCCACGTGATGGACGTGTGGGACTTGATCGCGCCCTGCGTGCCCACCGGCCTGGCCTCGGGCCGCATCGGCAACTTCATCAACGGTGAGCTGGTGGGCCGTCCGGCCGACCCGAGCCTTCCCTGGGCCATGGTGTTCCCAGGTTATGACAACGTGCCTCGCCATCCATCGCAGATCTATCAGTTCTTGCTGGAAGGGCTGCTGCTGTTTGCGGTGCTGTGGTGGTATGCGAGCAAGCCGCGGGCACGGGGCAAGGTCTCGGCTGCTTTCCTGCTGGGCTACGGCGCGCTGAGATTCATCGCCGAATACTTCCGGCAGCCCGACAAAGGCCTCGAGGACCTGGTGCTCGGCATGAGCCGGGGCCAGTGGCTGTGCCTGCCGATGATCGCGGCGGGCCTCGCAATGTGGGTGTGGGCCTCGCGCCATGCACATGGAACTGACGCATGAGACAAATCTTCTTCGACACCGAAACCACGGGCCTCAACGCCGAATCCGGCGACCGCATCATCGAAATCGGGTGCGTGGAAATGGTCAACCGCCGGCTCACCGGCAAGAACCTGCACTTCTACCTCAACCCTGAGCGCAAGAGCCACGAAGACGCCGTCAAGATCCACGGGCTGACCGACGAGTTCCTCGCGGACAAGCCCTTGTTCTCGTCCATTGCCGATGAGCTGATGGACTACCTCTCGGGCGCCGAGATCATCATCCACAACGCCGCGTTCGACGTGGCCTTCATGAACGAAGAACTGCGGCGCCTCGGGCGGCCGAAGTTTCCCGAGCATGTGACGGCCATCACCGACAGCCTGCTCATGGCCCGCGAGATCTTCCCGGGCAAGTCGAACTCCCTCGACGCCTTGTGCAAGCGCCTCGAAGTCGACAACACCAACCGCACGCTGCACGGCGCGCTGCTCGACGCGGGCCTGCTCGCCGAGGTCTACATCCGCATGACCCGCGGACAGGACTCCCTCGTCATCGACGCGACGGATGCGGGAGGCCCGGGCGAAGTCGTCATCGAAGCCGTCGACTTCAGCCAGTTCACCTTGCCGGTGCTGCTGGCCACCGAGGCCGAGACCGAGGCCCACGAGGTTGTGTTGAAGGATCTCGATAAATCTTCAAACGGAAAGACAAAGTGGCGTTCACTTGTGGCATAATCTGAGGCTCTGCACACGACAGCGTCTTTGCAGGCCCGGTTACCGGGTGGTTAGCTCAGCGGTAGAGCACTGCCTTCACACGGCAGGGGTCACAGGTTCAAACCCTGTACCACCCACCAATGAAAAAGGGGCCCACAGTGATGTGGGCCCCTTTTGCTTAGGGCTCCCTAAGTGCGGCTGCAGGTTCAACGCTCTGCGAGCATGAAAATGCCTTGCTCCTTGCTGCCGGGTTGTCGCATCCTCTCCGGATGCGCCGCCTCTGGCGAGGCGGCGGCCTCAAGAAACAATCGCTGCAACTTTTTCGCCGACATGACTTCGTCCTCAGACTCCTGGCCTCCCGAAGGCTGCCCGTCCTTGGCATGGCCTGACCTCGCTGATGAGGCGTCGCGCATGGCCTGGTACGGCGCGGTCATCAACGCCTATCACGAGTTATGGGCCGGCCACGCCCGTGCTCACCCGATGTCACCCGTAGGACGTGAGGCCGTCGATGAATTGGAGCAACGCCTCGCGTCCCGGCTGCCGGCCTCGTTGCGGCGCTATCACGAAACATTCGGAGCCCTCTCGCTGGCCGAGCAGCTGTGCAGCGTGGAAGAGGGACACAATCAGATCCAGCCCCTGCGGGAGGCCTTCCCCGGCATCGTGGACATTGCCGAAGACAGGGAGGATGGGGCGCAGATCCTGGCTTGCGCCGACATGCTCGTGGCCTTTGGCGACTACCTCGGCAATGGGAACATGTTCTGCTTTCACCGGAACAGCGGCGAGGTGTATTACTTCGACCACGACGATGGCGAACCGCTGACACTCTTTTTTCCCGATGTCGAAACCTACCTGGATGCCTTGATGATCCGCAACCTGGCCGAGATTCACGAGGCGGACGAAGAAGGAGAAGATCTCCTCATCCAGCGCTTTGGTCGGCCACTGGTTCGGAAGTGGCTTTACTAGCGCCCATACAGCTTGCCGCCGGATCAGGCCGGCTTTCAGGGCCGCGGAGTGCTGACGCGGGCGGCATCACCCTCCGGAAATTGCAAGCCATTGCTGCGGCACGAGGTCCATCAACAAGAAGTCTGTCGGCTGGTTGTTGATGGTCTTGCGGCATTCGCCCCGGTGAGTGAAACCGAGTCGCCGGTACAGCTCGATGGCGCGTCGGTTGTTCTTGCGGACGATGAGGTGGACGCGCGACAGCCCGCATTCATCGAAGGCTTTCATCAGCGTGCGGCTCGTGATGAGCCTGCCCAGGCCCTGGCCCGACTTGTCGGCGCGCAAGGCGATGCGAAACTCGGCCTCGCCGGGCGCCGTCGTGGCAAGAATCGTGAAGGCGATGACCTTTCCATTTTCTTCCGCGGCATGCAGCCAGGTGTCCGGCCGGCTGGAAAATTCGGCAAGCCAGCCGTCTCTTCTCAAGGCGTAGTTCAGCTCCTGGAACTCGGCCGGATAGTCCGGCCAGCTTGCGATGGCGCCCGCATCTTCACGGGCGAGAGGGCGCAAAATCGGCTCCGCGTGCTGGAGGCTCGTGTCGTTCATGCAAGCTCTTGCCCAACCATGGGCCGGTCGGTCGGACTCGCGAATGTTGTCCCTCAGCAGCGCTTCGTCCTTGGCCAAGTCATTCTCCTTCATCGAACAGCATGGGATGCGACAACGTTGTCGTGACGGCATTGTTCGGCTTGGCACGCCGGGCAGACAGTGGCCCAAGTGACGACTTTCGATGAAATCGGGCCATGCCGTTCTTCACAAAGCTCCTGCCTGGAGGGGGACAAAGCTCGGGGGGGCGCTGGCGCTTTTTCACTCGCCTTGTGATCTGGCACTTCGTACCCTTCGGTTCTCACTCACGGCCCGATGGGTCCGAACTGAAGGAGATCGCGATGGAAAGCCTGGCCTTTGTCACCTTCTTCCTGCTTGCCTACTCGCTGCCCACGGTGTGCGCGATGACAAGGCGGCACAGGGACACGAACGCCATCGCAGCCTTGAACCTGATGCTGGGCTGGACGCTGGTGGGCTGGATCGTCGCCCTCGTTTGGTCGTTGACCGCAAACGTCGAGCGCTTCGATTCAGGTCCGACGCCTTTCCCGCACATGACGTGCCCGGGCTGCCGCGAACGGATGTTGAAGGAAGCAATGAAGCACATGACGCCGGCTGATCCCGACTTGTGACGGCGGCGCCAAGTGCTTCGGCGGCTGCACCCTGGGTCAAGACATGGCCGGCGCCGGATGGATCGCCAGCAGGTGGTTGGAGAACCCTTGTTCCGTTTCACAGCGCCATGTGGCCCACAGCCTCGGGCCCGTGGCTTCGTCATGCTCCGGATCGGATTCCAATGCGAGCCAGTTGCGCGCCGCCATGACGTACCGGTGGTGGGCCGGGAACAGCATCATTTCGCACTGGTGCTCGGTGTCGATGCGCTGAACTTTCTCGGCCATCGCGTTGAGCAGCTTGACGAACAGTTGTTCGATCGGGCCGCTGGGCGGCGGATGCATGACGGCCGATGAGGTGAGTTGCTGGATGCTCAACCAGTTCTTGTCGGGTGACGCATCCTTGCGGTACAGGCTCCCCCATGCAGCCACGTGGACGTCCCCGGAGAGGAGTGAGATGCGCACGCGCTTGTCCTGGGCGGTCTTGATGAGCAGCCGCGTCAATCGCTTTCGTTCGGGCTCGTGGTCTTCGTGCGTCCATTGATCTCTCAGGTCGTCGGCGTTGCTGTCGACGACGTTGTCGGAGCCGAAGGTGTCGAGCAAGGTGGCCGCTGCGGACAGTTTGGGGTGGGCCACCGGGACGGACGACAGCAGCAGGAGGTGGTTGGCGCGCTGCTTGTCCTCGCCGGTGGGCAGGGACATCAGCCATTTCTCCATCGCTTTCCAGGTCGGTTCGCTGAGGATTTGTTTGCGCGATCGTTCGCTGCGGAGGTCCAGCACGAGCACAGGCATCTTGCCGAGGCTGAGCGAGTGGCTGAATCCGGGCTGGCCATCCAGCAGGGCCAGGCGCAAGGGGTCGTCGGCCAGCTGCCGGGACCACGCCACGGGTTCGAACTGGGGCGCATCGGCCGCCGTGAAGGTGGAATGCGGCTGCAGCTCAGGCAGCAGGCCGAGCTGGTGCTGGAGCTGGAACACCCAGAACGCCTCTCGCGCTGAATGGAAGATGGTCTGGGCGACGGGGCAGTTCTGCATCTGCGGCGTGTACGAGCCCCAGCCATCGAAGATGTCGTGGTCGTCCCACATCATCACGGTGGGGATGCGCGCCATGACGTCGGCGCTGTCGCGGTCTTCGGTCTGCCTGGACCATCCGCCGCGTGCCGGCTTGAGCCAACGCTCGCAGTAGGTGCTGAAGTAGTAGTCGGAGATTCTCTGTTGGAGATCGCTCGACACGGGGTAGGCGATCTGCGCTTCGCGGTCCAGGTGGGTCCAGTCCTTGAGCTCGGGAATGTCTTCCCAGAGGCTGTCGAAGTAGACCTGGTCGCCGCCCATCAGCAGCACGTGAAAGCGCTGCACCTTTTCGCCGTGGCCTCTTTGCAGATGCCAGCGTTGTTCCTTGTCGATCGGCGCCTCGGGGCGAAGGGTGCGATCGTGGTTGGCCAGGATGTCCTCCCACACGGAGCCGGCCTTGTGCTTGAGCTTGCGCATGGCACGCGGGTCGGAGAAACCGTTGCAGGAAACGTAGGTGCTTCGCACAGCCGAGGTCTTGCCCGGAACGGTGAACTGCCAGAGGGCTTCCACGCCATCGATGGCGTAAGGGATGCGCCGCTCCTGGTCCTCCAATGGCACGGTGAGGTCGTACCTGAGCAAGGTCAGGCCCGCGCGGTCGGCAAGAACCACGGGGGAGGGCACCTTGTTGCCATCGCAGTACAGCGCAGGTGGCCGGGTGCCTTTGACGACGCCCACCAGCGCGCTGACCTTCCAACGGACAACGCCGTCGCGTGCTTCATGACCCCGAAACGAAAGAACGGGGCCCACTTTGATTTCCGCATTGGCGGCCATGCTGTTTTCTCCCTTGGACGTGCATCGGGGCGGACATCGATGCGTCCTCGGGTTTGTAGTGGAATCCGGCTGGCGTCACATCCCTCCAAAAGGGGGCGCCGACGGCCCTGAGCGCGTGGCCTCTTCGGCGTCTCGCTCACGGGCAAAGGGGCCGGCGTCCGCCTTGGCCGTCGCATCTTCCAGTGCGAACACGCAGTCGAAGTATTTTTCTGCCTCGCTCCAGGGCGCACCTTCCTTCCACAGCGTCAGGAAGGCCCGGCTGGCGTCGACGACGCTCGGGCTCATCTGCAGCGTCTGCAGCCCCAGGGCGTCGAAGGTGTCTTCATGGTTGTGCTGGCTCCCCACCTGCCTTGCGTAGCTGTAGAACTTGGCGATCTTGCCGGGCTTAAGGAAGCGGGGGATTTCATCGCAAGAGGCTCCGGTCTCGGAGGCGCGAGCCGCATGTGCCTGGGAGAAGCTGTCCTGCACCATGTGCAGCAGGGCGCCGATCGCCACGCGGTCGAGTTCCTTGCGCACCTGGGTGATGCCCGTGGCGAAGAGGTTCATCGCTGTCATGTCGCCGGGGAAGTAGTTCGCCATCTGAGGAACGCCCGACAGCCGGATGAAGCGGTTGGTGGGGATGCTCTTGTTGCCGACGCCCCAGAGGAACCGGGCCCACATCTTCATGCGCGTGCGGGTGACGGCCGCCATCTCACCGTCGTGGGCGGCCATCGAATGGAAGAACTGCAGGTCGCCGAAGTGCGAGCGATACAGCAGGTAGTCGCCGGGGCCGAATGCGGGTTCGTCCGGCTTCTCGGCCGCACGTTGCTTCGCGGTCGCATCGGCATCGGCGAAGAGGCCTTTCCAGCACATGGGCTGTGCCGTGGAGCGCAAGGTCACGCTCGGATTGCAGCCCGAAATCCTCGGCGGGGACGCGCGATTGAGTGCGAATGGCGGATCGTCCGGCCAACGCACCCCGTACAGCAGCACCTGGTTCGTCCTGACGGCGTCCATCGTCACGCACGAGGCCTCGGCCCCCGGCTCGGCGGCGCAGTCGAGCGCGTTGAGGGTGATGGCCTCGTGCACCGGGCTTTTGACCAGGGGGATGGCGTTGCCCACGAACCATTGGCCCAGGCCGTCGATGAACTGGTGGTTCCCCAACCGGGTCAGTGCCCGATCCACATCGCTGATTCGCGGAAGCACTTGAAACGCGGTGGCCCTCAGCGGCCATAGCGCGCTGGCCAGCACGACGGCAGCCAACGCGTTGCGCCCAGACGTGATCATGTGAGGATTCCTCCCTGGTGTAGTCGTCGAACAAGGCGTGACGAGGAATGCTTCACGCCTTCGGGGCTGCGTTTATATCGCAGGGCCCGGCCAAACTTTGTGTCGGGCTGGTCCGTTACTTCATGCCTCGTCGTCCCGGCGCAAGCCGGGACCCACCCCACCGGGGGGCACCGGCTTTCGCCGGGGTGACCGAGGGGCGAGCGAGCAACCCCCCGAAGCGCATGCGACAGGAAGGCGAGCAAAGCGAAGCCGCACATCAAGCCACCCGCGAGGCCAGCTCTGCCGGCCGACCCGGGGTCGCCCCTTCTATGGGGACCGTGTTGTCAAGTGTGCGC
>CBIHPH010000028.1:0-44235 GCA_966212105.1 uncultured Rhizobacter sp. | reverse complement strand
TGGATGTCTCGTTGGAGCTGTTGAGCCCCCCAGTCGGCTAGCGCCTCCTGCCCCCGA
Organism: uncultured Rhizobacter sp.; assembly: GCA_966212105.1. Taxonomy (GTDB): domain Bacteria; phylum Pseudomonadota; class Gammaproteobacteria; order Burkholderiales; family Burkholderiaceae_C; genus Rhizobacter. Next base: position 44,178 of record CBIHPH010000028.1, on the reverse strand, counting down.
GGGGCGACCCCCGGTCGGCCGGCAAAGCCGGCCTCTCGGGTGGCTTGATCTGCGGCTTCGCTTTCGCTCGCCTTCCTGTCGCACGCGGTTCGGGGTATTGCTCGCTTTGCTCGCTCGCCTCTGCTCTCTTGTAGCTCCGGTGGCAATCGTGGCCATTCGGATCAGTGGGTACCGGCGTTCGCCGGTATGACATGCGGGGGGTGCGCAAACACATGCGAGGGGCCGCAAACACATGGGGCGCCCAAACACATGCGGGGGCCGCAAACAAATGTCACCCCGGCGAAAGCCGGGGCCCACCGGGGCCAGTGAGCCAACAGTGCAAAGCGAGCTGATGCGAGCGGGCACGGCCGTGTCTCGTACGGTCACGGTGGAGCTGGAGACAGTGGTCGTGCGGGGGATTCGCAGCCGAAGCGCCTGAGCAAAATGCGGGGAAGCTGGTGTTCCAGCGCCTTCTTTGGCTTCCCTTTCTTGGCGCGACTGTACGGACCGGAGACCCGGCGCGGCCTCGCCAGAGAACAAGATCCACATCAAAAGAAGAACTTGGAAAAGGGAGGGAGCGCGGTCGGCCGGGCCGCGAATGGCCCCGGTAAACTGCTCCCCCAGTATGTCTGACCCCCTCAACCACCTCATCGCACGCGCCGAGGCGCTGATCTCCCGCCTCGAAGCCGTGCTGCCCACCGCGCTGCAGGCCCCGGACTGGTCCGCTTCCGTGGCTTTCCGCTACCGCAAGCGCGCCGGTTCAGTCCGGCTGGAACCGGTGCGGCATGTCTCGCGCATTCACCTGGCTGACCTGGTCGAGGTGGACGGGCAAAAGGAGCGCCTCCTGCGCAACACCGCGCAGTTCGTGGCCGGACGCACCGCCAACAATGTGTTGCTCACGGGCGCCCGTGGCACCGGCAAGAGTTCGCTCGTGAAGGCGTGCCTGAACGAGTTCGCCGACCAGGGGCTGCGCCTGATCGAGGTGGACAAGACCGATCTGGTGGACTTGCCCGACCTGCTCGACCTCGTGGTCGACCGCCCCGAGAAATTCGTCGTCTTCTGCGATGACCTGAGCTTCGACGCCGGCGAGCCCGGCTACAAGGCGCTCAAGTCCGTCCTGGATGGCACGGTGTCCCAGCAGGCCGACAACGTGTTGATCTACGCGACCAGCAACCGCCGTCATCTGTTGCCCGAGTACATGCAGGAGAACCTGACGTACAAGCACACGGAAGACGGGGAGGTGCATCCCGGCGAAGGCGTCGAGGAAAAGATCTCGCTCAGCGAACGGTTCGGTCTGTGGGTGAGCTTCTACCCGTTCAGCCAGGATGAATACCTCGCGATCGTGGGCCAGTGGCTGCGCGGGTTCGGGGTGTCCGAGGGCGACATCGTCGCCTGCCGGCAGGAGAGCCTCGTCTGGGCGCTCGAACGCGGCTCCCGGTCCGGCCGGGTTGCCTTCCAGTTCGCCAAGGATTTCAGCGGGAGGCTCGCATGAGCAGTGGTTCTGAGCGCACGCCGGTCGACGTGGCCGTGGGCGTGCTGATCGATCAGGACGGTCGCTTCCTGTTGACATCACGCCCGGAGGGCAAGGTCTACGCGGGCTATTGGGAATACCCGGGCGGCAAACTGGAAGCCGGCGAGTCGGTCGAGGTAGCGCTGCGGCGCGAGTTGCACGAGGAGCTTGGCATCACGATCGGTCACGCCCATCCCTGGCGGATCGAACTGGTCGACTATCCGCACGCCCGGGTGCGCCTGCATTTCTGCAAGGTCTTCGACTGGCGTGGCGAGTTCGAGATGCGCGAGCAGCAGGCCATGGCTTGGCAAACCCTCCCGGTGGCGGTGCAGCCCGTGCTGCCCGGCACGATTCCGGTGCTCGAATGGTTTGCCGAGGAACGTGGTTTCTCCGGGCCCACGCACGCCGGTTGAGGGCCCCCGGTGGTTACACTGACCCGATGAACTGGCTCAATGACATCCAATGGGACGCACAAGGCCTCGTGCCGGTGATCGCGCAAGAGGCGAGCACGAACGATGTGCTGATGTTCGCGTTCATGAACCGCGAGGCGCTCGCGAAAACGGCCGAGCTGGGCGAGGCCGTCTACTGGAGCCGGTCCCGGCAGCGCCTGTGGCACAAGGGTGAGGAATCGGGCCACACGCAGACGGTGCACGAGATCCGCCTCGATTGCGACAACGACGTGGTGCTGCTCAAGGTCACCCAGAACGGACACGCCCCCGGCATCGCCTGCCACACAGGCCGGCACAGCTGCTTCTACCAACAATACAAGGACGGCGCCTGGCACACGGTCGAGCCGGTGCTCAAGGACCCGGAGCGCATCTACAAATGAGCACCCCCAACAGCAACGACACGCTCGCCCGCCTTGCCGAGGTGATCGCACAGCGGCGCGGCGGCGACCCCGACACGAGCTACGTCGCCCGCCTCTTTCACAAGGGCACCGACGCCATCTTGAAGAAGATCGGCGAAGAAGCCACCGAGACGGTCATGGCCGCCAAGGATGGCGACCCCAAGAAGCTCGTCTACGAGGTGGCCGACCTCTGGTTCCATTCCATGCTCGCATTGGCTGCGTTCGACCTCAACCCGGCCGATGTGCTGGCGGAACTGGAACGCCGCGAAGGGCTGTCCGGGCTCGCGGAGTTTGCCGCTCGCCAGACCCAGCGCCAGGAGTGATCTGCAATGGACGACGTGGTGACGATCAGCGAGAAGGAGCAAGGTCTCAAGACCATCGGGCAGATCAGCTATGCGATACATGCCGTCGTCGCCGTGGCTGCGGTGCTGCCCGGCATTCAGGCGAGCATCTTGTTGCTGCTCGCGGCCTTCGTTCTCGACCTCATCAAGAAGGACGAGGCGGCCGGCAGTTGGCAGCAGAGCCATTTCGCCTGGCGCATCCGCTCGGTGCTGTGGGCAGGCATTCTCTACATCGTCACGTCGCCGTTGTATCTTTTGCTGTGGCTGCCTGGCGTGCTCGCCTGGGCGATCGTTTCCCTGTGGCTCCTCTACCGGGTCGTGCGCGGCTGGGTGAACCTCAACTCCAATACAGCCATGCCGCGCTGAAGCGGCCCCACACCATGAACGTTGATCACCATTGCATCTTCTGCAAGATCGTTGCAGGCGAGATCCCGAGCCGCAAGGCCTACGAGGACGATGAATTCCTGGCCTTCCACGACATCTCGCCCTGGGCGCCGGTGCACCTGCTCATCGTCCCGAAGACGCACATCGCGACGATGTACGACACCGACCCGGCGGAGCATGCCGGCATGCTGGGACGCATGCTGGCACTGGCCCCACGCCTGGCGCGTGAACAGGGGGCCACCAATGGGTTTCGCACCGTCATCAACACCGGAGCCGACGGCGGGCAGGAGGTGTACCACCTGCACATGCATGTCATCGGCGGCCCCCGCCCGTGGGCGAAGGGGTGATGCGTGCGCCCCGCCGTGCAATGACCCGCATCGCCTAAAATCCACACATTCCCTCAGGAGACTAGATCATGGGTTCGTTCAGCGTTTGGCACTGGCTCATCGTGCTGGTGATCGTCTTGCTGGTGTTCGGCACGAAAAAGCTGAAGAACATCGGCTCGGACCTCGGCGGTGCCGTCAAGGGTTTCAAGGACGGCATGAAGGACGGCTCTTCGCCGGCCGAGCCATCGCAGCAGGTCACCGCCAACAAGGCCGCCGATCCCAACACCGTGGACGTCGAAGCGAAGACCAAGTCGTGAGCACCGTCGTGCGCCTTTTCGCATGATCGATTTCGGTTTCGACAAGATCGCCCTGATCGGTGCCGTCGCGCTCATCGTGATCGGCCCCGAAAAGCTGCCGCGCGTCGCTCGCACCGTCGGACACCTGATCGGCAAGGCCCAGCGCTATGTGGCCGACGTCAAGGCCGAGGTGAACCGGTCCATCGAACTCGAAGAGCTCAAGAAGATGAAGGGCGAATTCGAGGACGCCGCCCGCGACGTCGAGCAAACCGTCTCGCAGCACATCCACCAGACTACGGGTGACCTGAACGCGGCGTGGAACGATGCCGATGCCCCGCCCTATGGTGGTGATCTGCATGACGGCCTCACCCCTGTGCCGGTATACCGGCACCCGCGAAAGCGCTGGCGCCTGCGACGCACGGCCGTGCCGCAGTGGTACAAGCACCGCCATGGCGTGCGCGGCAAGGCGCAGTCGGGGGCGGCGCGCGTGGCGCGCTTCCGGCCGCCCCGGTCGCCGGCCTGATCCCGTGGCTTCTCATCGCACCATGCCCGGCACGCCCGGGCCGGGACTCACATGAACGACGAACTGGAAGGGACTGAACAGCCCTTCGTTTCCCACCTGATCGAACTGCGCGACCGGCTCATCCGGTCCGTCATCGCCATCGGCGTGTGTTTCGGCGCCCTGGCGATCTGGCCTGGCCCCGCCGGTCTGTTCGACATGCTGGCGCACCCGATGGTCGCCAACTTGCCCTCGGGCAGCGCCATGATCGCCACGAGCGTGATCTCCCCCTTCATGGTGCCGCTGAAAGTGACGCTGATGGCGGCGTTCCTGCTCGCGCTGCCCGTCGTGCTGTACCAGGTGTGGGCGTTCGTCGCTCCGGGGCTGTACCGGCATGAAAAGAGGCTGGTGCTGCCGCTCGTCATCTCCAGCACCGTGTTGTTTCTGGCGGGCGTGGCGTTCTGCTATTACTTCGTGTTCGGCCAGGTGTTCCGCTTCATCCAGGGCTTTGCCCCCAAATCCATCACCGCGGCCCCCGACGTCGAGGCCTATCTGAGCTTCGTGATGAGCATGTTCATCGCGTTCGGCGCCACCTTCGAGGTGCCCGTGGCCGTCGTGCTCCTCGCGCGGATGGGTTTGGTCTCCATCGACAAACTCAAGGCGTTTCGCGGCTACTTCATCGTGATCGCGTTCATCATCGCCGCGGTGATCACGCCGCCGGACGTGGTGTCACAGCTCGCACTCGCCATCCCCATGTGCCTGTTGTATGAAGCGGGCATCTGGGCGGCGGTGCTGTTCATTCGCCATACCACGGCCCCGGCGGAAGAACCCACACCACCGGCTGGCTGATTCCTGGAGTGGCATGACCTGGCAGGCGAAACCGGCCGTGGCATGTCCACTCGATGGAGGGGGCAGACCCCCGGCGAGGGGGCAAGGCACCGGGCTTGTCAGGTCCTGTGCAGGGGTCAGGGTGGTGGCACATGAGCGCGGAGACGGGCTTCCGCTGACTGGCGAGCACCGGTGGCCGGCTGCAACGAACCGACCTTGCCCAAGCCGAAGGCGGGCATGTTGACATAGATGTTCTCGTAGGTGCCAGGCGAGACGGTGTACGTCTCGTGCCAGATGCCCACATCGCCGTTCGTGCCGACGGCCCGGTTGAAGGCTCTCCAGGCAGGCAGGTGCTCGGCCTGCTTGTCTTTTGCATAGGCCATCAGCTGCTCGATGGTCCGCCAGTACTGAACCATGATGGTGGTTCGACCGAACCACATCTCGCCGCCTAGCATGCCCGACTGCGGCTGCGCCGCGAGCTCCCGCAGCATCCGAGGCATGGCTTGAGCCACGGGCCACCACTTGTGCACCTTCCAAAGGCTGTTGATGCGCATGCCAATGAGGAAGACAACAAACGTGCCCTCTACATTCGCCGTAAGACGTTCCCGGTGAATCACAGTGCTTGGGCCTCAACGTTCGTCATCAGCGGCAGGTGCCGGTTACCGGCAGCTTTCCGCTTGATGGAGGGGTTCTGAATCACCACGACTGCCTCGTCCGCTTACTCCGGCTTGCGGCGTGATGCTTTGGGCCGCTGCCCCACCGTCACGTTCAACTCCAGGGTTTTGTCCCCCCGCTGCACTTCGATCACCGCCTTTTCCTGCGGCTTGAGGGTGGCCACGGCCGTGAGCAACTGCGAGACGTTGATCACCGGCGTGTTGGCGACCTTGGTCACCACATCGCCGGGACGCAGCCCACCGGCGCTGGCCGGGCCGTTCTGCAACACACCGGTGATGAGTACACCCTGCTGGATCGGCAGGTTGAACGTTTCGGCGATCTCCGGAGTGAGTTCGCGCGGCTCCACGCCGATCCAGCCGCGGGTGACATGACCGTCCTTGATCAAGCCTTCCATGACCTGGCGCGCCGTGGAGACGGGAATGGCGAACCCGATGCCCAGGCTGCCGCCCGAGCGCGAATAGATGGCCGTGTTGATGCCGAGCAGGTTGCCTTGCGGATCGACCAGCGCGCCGCCGGAGTTGCCGGGGTTGATGGCCGCGTCGGTCTGGATGAAGTTCTCGAACGTGTTGATGCCCAGCTGATTGCGTCCGAGCGCGCTGACGATGCCGGAGGTGACGGTCTGGCCTACGCCGAACGGGTTGCCGATGGCCAGCACCACATCGCCCACTTCCAGCGTGTCGGCGCTGCCGAACGCGATGACGGGCAGTTTGTCGAGCTTGATCCGGAGCACGGCCACGTCCGTCTCCGGGTCGGTGCCCACCACCTCGGCACGCACCTGGCGGTGGTCGGGCAATTGCACTTCGATGTCGTCGGCGCCTTCGATCACGTGGTTGTTCGTCAGCAAGTACCCCTCCGGCGACACGATCACACCCGAGCCGAGCCCCACCTGCGGACGCTGGCGCTGGTTCGGGCCTTCCTCACCGAAGAAGAAGCGGAACCATGGGTCGTTCCCATGCGGATCGCGCGCCGGTGCCTTGCTGGCGGTGATGCTGACGACGGCCGGCGTGGCGCGCTTGGCCGCGGCGCTGTAGCTGAGGGGCACGCCGCTGGCTGAACCCTCCGGCATGCGGGGCGCCTCGATGATGGACACCACGTTGGGCAACACCCCCGCATGGCCCCCGCGACGCAGCCAATCGGGCTTGAGCGTGGCCACGACAAACAACATTGCCACCGACACGGTGACCGCTTGGGAGAAAATGAGCCACGTCTTGCGCATCACCGACATCCTGTTCCATGACCCCACGCATCGAAATCGAGAGCTATCTGAACACCTTGCTCGAGGTGGGAAAGTTCAGAGATTATGGTCCGAACGGCCTGCAGGTCGAGGGCAGGGAGGGCATCGGAAAGGTCGTCTCGGGCGTGACGGCCAGCCTGGCTCTGATCGAAGCGGCCGTCGAACGCCAAGCCGATGCGGTGCTCGTGCACCATGGCCTGTTCTGGAAGGGGCATGACGGGCGCATCACCGGCTGGATGAAAAAGCGCATCGAATTGCTGCTCGCGCACCAGATCAACCTGTTGGCCTACCACCTGCCGCTCGACGCCCATCCGCAGCTCGGCAACAACGCCCAGTTCGGCCAGCGGCTGAAGTTCACGGCCGACGGCCGGTTCGGCGAGCAGGAACTCGGGTTCATCGGCGCGCCATCCCAGCCGCTGACCCCGGCCGCGCTCGGCGCGCTGCTGAAGTTCCGGCTCAACCGCGACCCGATCGTCGTCGACGGCGCACCCGGCAGGCAGATCCGCCGCGTGGCCTGGTGCACCGGAGGCGCGCAAGGGTACTTCGAGGCAGCCATTGCCGCCGGTGCCGATGCCTACATCACGGGGGAGATCTCGGAACCTCAGGCGCACCTGGCCCGTGAAACCGGCGTGTCCTTCTTCGCCTGCGGCCACCATGCGAGCGAACGCTACGGCGCACCGGCGCTTGGTGCCCATCTCGCCGAGACATTCGGTTTGGTCCACGAGTTCGTCGAAATCGACAATCCGGCATGAGTGCCGCACCACTGCTGCTGACGATGGGGGATGCGGCCGGCATCGGCCCTGAGATCCTCGTGCGCGCGTTCGCGTCCGGCGAGGCAACCAACGCCGTCGTGGTGGGCGACGTGCCGGTGATGCGCCGCGCGGCGGGCGTTGTGGGCGGCGGTTGCCTGGTGGTGCCCGTGGACTGCCTCGACCGCCTGGACCGGCTGCCACACGGGGCCGTGCCGGTGCTGCAGGCGAAGGACTTGCCCGCCGATCTTTGCGAAGTGCCCTTCGGGCATGTCGACGCCCGGGCCGGCGCAGCCGCGGCCGCCTGCATCCGCGAGGCCGTGCAATGGGTTCGCGCGGGTGTTGGCCGCGCCATCGTCACGGCGCCCATTCACAAGGAGGCGCTGTCGGCCGCCGGCGTTCCCTACCCGGGACACACCGAAATGCTGCAAGCGCTGTCGGTCGACCCCGGGCAGCCGTTGCCGCCGGTCCGCATGATGCTGGCCAACGACGAGCTCCGCACGGTGCTCGTGACGATCCACATGTCGCTGCGCCGCGCCATCGATGCAGTCACGTTCGAGGGCGTGCTGGAAACGATCCGCATTGCCGATGCCTCGATGCGGCGATTCGGCTTGGGCCGTCCGCGCGTCGCGGTGGCCGGGCTCAATCCGCACGCGGGCGAAGGCGGCCTGTTCGGCGACGAGGAACTGCGGGTGATCGGCCCGGCCGTGGAGGCGGCGCGTGCCGAAGGCATCGAAGCCACCGGTCCGTTCGCCCCCGACACGGTGTTCATGAGGGCGCGCCATGCGGCGGGCCACCCCGGAGAATTCGACGTCGTGGTGGCCATGACGCACGACCACGGCCTGATCCCGGTGAAGTACCTTGGCGTGGAGCAGGGCGTCAATGTGACGCTCGGTCTTCCCTTCGTGCGCACCAGCCCGGACCACGGCACCGCCTTCGACCTCGCCGGTACAGGCCGGGCCGACCCGTCGAGCCTCGTCGCGGCCGTGCGGATGGCGAGGGTGCTGGCAGGTTAGGGTTTCAGCGCTTCCCGAGCGACGCCCGGTCGGAGGTGCCCTTGTGCCCACCCTTGCCCCTCGACAGCTCGGCGAGCTGTTTGCGGGCCCGGGCGGTGGCCCGTTCCATCAGGTACGCGCTCTCGAATGCGCGAAAGCGCCCCGTTTCGCACATGCGCGCCAGCATGCGCGATGTGAGTGACACCGTTTCCGTGTGGCGCTTGCCTCGGGTGAAGACGAAGAACGCGCGGCCCGGACTCACGTAACTCAGGCGAACCTTCTGCCATTCGCTGTTGAGGTTCATCTGGTAGGCGAACCCGAGGCGCACATGATCGATCAGATGCGGGCCATGGGTGGGCGGCTCGGCGGGGTCGGGCGGGGCATCGAGGTTGATGTCCACGCCCAGCGCGGACAGATCGATGTCGAGGTCCGCTGGCGCCGTGTCCTGATGGGCCGACACCGGTTCGGGCTCCGGCCCGGCCGACAAGTCGATGTCGATCTCGCCCGACCAGTTGACCGCACTTTCCTCGACGAGGCCGATGCGCTGAGCCTCCTCCGGCGTGAACCGCGGCTCGATGGCCGGGGTGCCGGTGGGAGGCACCGGCGCGTCGCGCAACAGCGCCTCGGATTCCGGCACCGGCGTGCTGAACACCGCTTCCAGCTGCTTGGCGAGCAGGTTGTATTCCAGCTCGGTCATCGGCTGGCCCTTGAGCGATTCCGCATGCGCGGGCAGCAGGCGGCCGAAGAACTCCTTCTGGGCGGCCTCGGGCCAACCGATCAGGCGCAGCCCCTCGTTGAGGTCCTTCATCAGCAGCGGCAGCTGCAGCAGGAACTTCTTGCGCAGCGCAGGCGAACCCTTCGGCTGCACACTCATCACGAGGTCGCGGCCCACGCGGCGCAGGCGCTGCACGACCTCCGACTGCGCGCCTTCCTTGCGCGTGCTGACGGCAAGCGCCTGGCTCCACACCTGCGCCAGGAAGTCGCGCAGGTAATCCTGCAGCGAGAGCGGCGCCAGGGCCGCGTGCAACTGCTGCATGTAGCGCTGCTGCACCCGCAGGTCCGCTTCCTTGTCGTTCACGACGGCGACTGCGTCGGATGAGCCGGAGGTGCCTTCCCGGGCCTGTTGCGCAATGAAGCTCTCAAGCGCCTCGAGCTTGGCGGTGTACACCTCCATCTGGTCGAAATCGCCGTCGACGATTTCCTGCACCAGTTCACGCACACGTGCCAGGAATTGATGCGCGGGGCCGCTTTCGAACGTTTCGAATGCGAGCGCCAGCGAGGCAATGCGGTTCACGAAACGCCGCACCGGATGCTTGCGCGACGAGAAGAACGTCTGATCGCTCAGGGCCACCCGCAGCACGGGCAACTGCAGGCGGGCGATCTGGCGCGCCATCTGCGGCGGCACCCGCGGATCCGACAGAATCTGGTCGAACAGGCTGCCGACCACATCGATCACCATGTGGTCCAGCGCCCCCGTGGACGCCTGGCGCAGCTCGTCGCGATGCGCCCGGATCATGTTGACCGCCATCATGGCCGGTTGGCCCGGCGAGCCGGCTGAGTACGGCATGCTGCCGCTCGCCTCGACGCACGTGCCGGACGCCATCATGTCGCCCGCACCGCCGCTGCCTGTGTCGTTCAGGTCGGCGGGCCGGCTGGCGAGAAAGGTCAGCCGGCGGATCAGCGTCATCAGTTCCGCATCTGCCTGCGGCGAAACGCCCGGGCGCGGGGTGAAAGGCCCTGCCGCGGTCTGCCCAGGAGCCCGGCCGGGCCGCGAGCTGCCCCAGGCGCCCGATGCGGTGCGGCCGCTGCCCGTGGGGTGGCCGCCGGGGCCCGTGTGGTGGGGCAGGGCGCCGTCGAATTCGGAGGCGGCAGTCGTCCCGTCGAACCCGCCCGACCGGGTGGACGATCCCGTGTCCTGGCGGTCATAGCCGGAGCTGGTGTGGCCCGGCCCCTCCACACCGCGCATGGACAGCTTCACGGGCACGATGCCTCGGGCCCGGAAGTCGGTGACGATGTCCCGGTAGCATTCGGGCATCACTTTCGACAAGGCCGCACCGAGTTCGCGCGAGAGCAGCTTGCGGCTGTCGACGTCGTTCGTGATGCTGGAGACGCCGCGGTACACGGCGGCGCCCAACACCTCCGGACGCAAGGGATTGCGGTCGTGATCCGCGCGCCCCATGCCGAGCATGGCGCCGGTGAACGAGGCCATGTCGCGGAGCTCCCATTCGCAACTGTGCGCGATGGCCTGGCTGATGCGGTCGGCGAACATGCGCTCCTCGACCTCGTCGTCATTGACGAGGCTGAGCGTCTGCCAGTCCGTCTCGGCCGGCTTGCGGCTCGCTTCATGATGCGGGTTGATTTCCTGCGCAACGCGTGCGCTCAGCGTGTCGCCGAACGCGAGCATGTAGCTGCTCATGTTGCGGCGCAGGTCGAGCTGGGCATTGATGAGGAGGTCGCGTTCGAACACCCGCTGGGCCGCCGACGCCAGGACGCCCAGGTGCGTGGCCACGCGATCCGCCACAGCCGCCGCGGTCGTTCGGATGTGGTTGGTCGCCGCGTCGAAGGCGGCTTGTGAGCGTGGATCTGTCTGGTTCATGTCGATCAACACCGCGGGTCCGCCAGGGACACGCGCAGGAAGGCCAAACCGGTGTACAGGTCGCGCAAGTATGGCCGCAAAAGAACCAGGGCTGGGCCACGCCGGGCCCCCGGGCGTCGTCAGGTGAGCAGCATTTCACGGCCGGGCGGCCGTGCCGGTTGCCTCACTTCTTCAGGGCGTCGCGTATTTCGCGAAGGAGGGCGATTTCTTCCGGGGGGGCGGCGGGCACGTCGGGCTCCTTGCGGAGCCGGTTGATCTGCCTGACCATCACGAAGATGATGAAGGCCAGGATGAGGAAATTGAGCGCCACGGTCAGGAAGTTGCCGTAGGCGAACAGGGGGACGCCGGCCTTGGTGAGACCCTCGTACGTCATCGGCCCCGTGTAGCCAGGTGGTGGCGGCGACAGCATGATGAAGTAGCTCGAGAAATCGAGGCCGCCCACCACCTTGCCCACGAGCGGCATGATGAGGTCCTTGACGACCGAGTCGACGATCTTGCTGAACGCGGCCCCGATGATCACCCCGACGGCCAGGTCGACGACGTTGCCCTTCATCGCGAACTGCTTGAACTCCGTCACGAATCCCATGCGTTTTCTCCCATTTGGATGCGGTTGGCTGGACGATTCCTGGGACATTGTCAACGCTTGCCCGCATCCTGGCGTGATCATTCCGCGGTTTTGATCACCGCGGCCGGAAATGCCTTGTCTGCATTGCGCAACCGGCCCTCGGGGCCGGTTTCGCCTCTTGACACACCCATTAGAATGCGTGGTTACCCAAGACCAGAAGTCTTCGTTCGAGGAATTCCCATGACTGACCAGCAAGTCGACAGCGGCAAACGCACTTGGCTCATTGCTTCCAGTTGCGCCGGCGTGGTGGGGGGCGTAGCGGTCGCGGTGCCGTTCGTCAGCACGTTCCAGCCGTCCGAACGGGCTCGTGCAGCCGGGGCGCCCGTCGAGGTCGACATCAGCGGGCTGAAAGAGGGGGAAAAACTCACCGTGGAATGGCGCGGCAAGCCGGTCTGGATCGTGCGCCGCACGAAGGCCCAGCTCGATGCCCTCCCGAAGCTCGACAATCAGCTGGCTGATCCGAAGTCCGAACGCAAGCCCTCGGAGCTCACGCCCGAGTACGCCCGCAACGAATACCGGTCGCGCAAGCCCGAATACCTGGTTACCGTCGGCATCTGCACGCACCTCGGCTGCTCTCCGTCTGACAAATTCGTTCCGGGTCCGCAGCCCTCGCTCCCGGACGACTGGCAAGGCGGCTTCCTGTGCCCGTGCCACGGCTCCACCTTCGACATGGCCGGCCGGGTGTTCAAGAACAAACCAGCGCCCGACAACCTGGAAGTGCCGCCGCACATGTACCTGTCGGACACCCGCCTGCTCATCGGCGAAGACAAGGCCGCCTGACGGCGTCGGTCCCGGCATTCCAGGAGATTTTCCTCATGGCTGAATTCAAAGAAGTCGCCGCCAACGCCTCCGTGGGCGAGAAGTTGCTGAACTGGGTGGACAACCGTTTCCCGGCCAGCAAGCTCTACAAGGAGCACATGAGCGAGTACTACGCGCCGAAGAACTTCAACTTCTGGTACATCTTCGGCTCGCTTGCGCTGCTCGTCCTCGTGATCCAGATCGTCACGGGCATCTTCCTCGTGATGCACTACAAGCCCGATGCGAACCTGGCGTTCGCTTCGGTCGAATACATCATGCGCGATGTGCCGTGGGGCTGGCTGATCCGCTACATGCATTCCACGGGTGCCTCGGCGTTCTTCATCGTCGTGTACCTGCACATGTTCCGCGGGATGATCTACGGCAGCTACCGCAAGCCTCGCGAGCTGGTCTGGATCTTCGGCTGCGCCATCTTCCTGTGCCTGATGGCCGAGGCCTTCATGGGCTACCTGCTCCCATGGGGCCAGATGTCGTACTGGGGCGCGCAGGTGATCGTGAACCTGTTCTCGTCCGTGCCGTTCATCGGCCCCGACCTCGCCCTGCTGATCCGCGGCGACTACGTCGTCTCCGATGCCACGCTCAACCGCTTCTTCAGCTTCCACGTGATCGCCGTGCCGCTGGTGCTGCTCGGCCTGGTGGTCGCGCACATCATCGCGCTGCATGAAGTGGGGTCCAACAACCCGGACGGCGTGGAAATCAAGGCGAAGAAAGACGCCCTGGGCCGCCCGCTCGACGGCATTCCGTTCCACCCCTACTACACCGTGCACGACATCTTCGGCACGAGCGTGTTCCTGATCGCCTTCTCGGCCATCTTGTTCTTCGCGCCGGAGTTCGGTGGCTACTTCCTCGAGTACAACAACTTCATTCCGGCCGACCCGCTCAAGACGCCGGCGCACATCGCTCCGGTCTGGTACTTCACGCCGTACTACTCGATGCTGCGCGCCACCACCACGGAACTCGTGTACGTGTTCGTGGGCCTGATCGGCCTCGGCGCTGTCCTTGCGATCATCAAGGGCCGCTTCCCCGGCATCGTGAAGGCCTCCATCGCCGTCGCCGCACTCATCGCCTCGGCGCTGCTGCTGACGTTCGAGCCGAAGTTCTGGGGCGTCGTCGTGATGGGCGGTGCCGTCATCATCATGTTCTTCCTGCCCTGGCTCGACTACGCCGAAGCCAAGTCCATCCGCTACCGTCCGGGCTGGCATAAGGTGATGTACGCCATCTTCGTGCTCGTGTTCATGGTGCTCGGCTTCCTCGGCACGCAGCCGCCGTCGCCGATGGGCGAGCGGGTGTCTCAGGTCGGCACGCTGTTCTATTTCGGCTTCTTCCTCCTGATGCCGTGGTGGAGCCGCATCGGTCAGTGCAAGCCCGTCCCCGATCGCGTGGTTTACCACGCCCATTGAGCCGACGCCTGACGGAAACCCACACCATGAAGAAACTGATCCTCGTCCTCCTGGCGTCGCTGTGCCTGGCGTCGCAGGCCTCGGCATCCGAAGGCGGCGTGGCCTGGGACAAGTTCCCCACCGCCAAGATGACCGATGTGGCGTCGCTGCAGAACGGCGCCAAACTCTTCGTCAACTACTGCCTGAACTGCCACTCGGCGTCCTTCATGCGCTACAACCGCCTGCGTGACCTGAACCTCACCGAGGAGCAGATCAAGCAGAACCTGATGTTCACCACCGAGAAGGTCGGCGAGACCATGAAGGTGGCGCTCGATCCCAAGCAGGCCAAGGAATGGTTCGGCGGCACGCCGCCTGACCTGTCCGTGATTGCCCGTTCCCGCGCCGACATCAGCAAGGGCTCAGGCGCCGATTACCTCTACACCTATCTGCGCTCGTACTACCGCGACGACACCAAGGCCACCGGCTGGAACAACCTCGCCTTCCCGAGTGTCGGCATGCCCCATGTGTTGTGGGAGTTGCAAGGCCAGCGCAAGGCCAAGTACGTCGAGGAAAAAGACCCGCACCACGAAGGCAAGACCATCCACCGATTCGCCGGCTTCGAACAGATCACTCCCGGCCAGCTGACGCAGGTGCAGTACGACGATGCCGTGGCCGATCTCGTCGGCTACATGCAATGGATGGGGGAGCCCGCCCAGAATCACCGAGTGCGTCTTGGCGTGTGGGTGCTGATCTTCCTGGCCGTGTTCACCGTCATCGCGTGGCGCCTCAACGCCGCGTACTGGAAAGACGTGAAGTAATCCAATCCGCCCGTGCGGACGGGTCGCCCTTCGGGCGATCCGAGCCGACATGATTCCCGTGCATCGATGTTGTGGACGTGCCCCCACGGGTCGTCCATTCCGTTGGCACTTTTAAGCTATCCTCTCGAGCCCAAAAAAGGAGCCGCCACCATGATGGTGCTTTACTCCGGAACGACCTGCCCTTACTCGCATCGTTGCCGATTCGTCCTGTTTGAAAAGGGCATGGACTTCGAAATCCGCGACGTCGATCTGTTCGCGAAGCCCGAAGACATCGCGCTGATGAACCCGTACAACGAAGTGCCGATCCTGGTCGAACGTGACCTGATCCTGTACGAGTCGCACATCATCAACGAATACATCGATGAGCGCTTCCCACATCCCCAGCTGATGCCGGGTGATCCGGTGGCACGCGCCCGTGTGCGCCTGTTCCTCCTCAACTTCGAGAAGGAGCTGTTCGCCCACGTCAATGTGCTGGAATCGCGCAACGTCAAGCCCAACGACAAGCAGTTGGAGAAGGCGCGTGCCCAGATCCGCGACCGCCTGACCCAGCTCGCGCCCATCTTCCTGAAGAACAAGTTCATGCTGGGCGACGATTTCTCGATGCTCGACGTCGCCATCGCACCGCTGCTGTGGCGCCTGGACTACTACGGCATCGACATGTCGAAGAACGCGGTGCCGCTGCTGAAATATGCCGAACGGATCTTTTCGCGCCCGGCGTACATCGAAGCATTGACGCCTTCCGAGAAGGTCATGCGCAAGTAAGTCCGCCATCGGTGACAACGGTACAGCACGAGAGCTTTCCTTCATGATTCCAACCGCATCCGGCAACAACGGCACGTCGACCCGTCCGTACCTGATCCGTGCCCTGCACGACTGGTGCACCGACAACGGCTTCACGCCGTACATCGCAGTGTTCGTCGATGCCAGCGTCAAGGTGCCGATGGAGTACGTGAAGAACAGCGAAATCGTGCTGAACGTGAGCTTCGAGGCCACCACCGGCATGAAGCTCGGCAACGAATACATCGAGTTCAAGGCGCGCTTCGGTGGCGCCTCTCGCGATATCATCGTGCCGGTGGACCATGTGATTGCCATCTACGCCCGTGAGAACGGGCAAGGCATGGCATTCCCGGCCCCCACCGAGGTGCATACGCCCTCGGACGGCGAACCCGCTGAAGCGGCCACGCCGTCCGCAGCCGATCGCCCGTCACCTGCGTCAACAGGTGGTGGGCTTCGTCTGGCGAGCACCGACCGACAGTCGCCCCAAGGTGCGGAAGCACCTGACGGCGAATCGGGTGAGGCTTCCAGCACACCGGAGCCTCCGACACCGAGTGGTGGCCGCCCATCGCTCAAGCGAATCAAATAGTGACAGTTGCTTCGCTACAATCACAGTTTCAGCCCTTGTAGCTCAGTTGGTAGAGCAGCGGTTTTGTAAACCGAAGGTCGCGGGTTCGATCCCTGCCGGGGGCACCATCCAAGCAAGACGGTCAGTTCATCCGAAGCGAAGAACCCCGACCACCCCACCAAAAAAGCCCCGCCAATACTGAAGATTCGCCGAGGCGAGTGTCAGCCAAAGGCCAGGCATCACGCATCGCACCAAGCAAGCGAAGCGAAGCGTTCCTCAAGCCACCCGCGAGGACCGGCTCTGCCGGCCGACCCGGGGTCGCCCCTCGGGGGCAGGAGCGAAGCGACTGGGGGGCCTCATTGAACCCGGATTCTGATTGCAGTAACCTGCATCCCGCGGGCCCGTAGCGCATCCTGGATGCGGGGCAGCAACTGGCGCAGCTTCGAGGCCACAGCGGCATTGGCCACGAGCAGCGTCCAGCCGTCCTCATCCAAGGGGCCGGGCTTCAAGTGGGCGCCGAGAGCCGACGGCACCACGGACCGCACCACCGCCAGGCGAGCCTGTGATTCTTTCAGCAGGTGCTGCAGCCGCGCCAACGGCGTGCTGCGGCTGATCGCCTCTTCAATGCGAAGAGGGTCGGGGGTCATGGGGCGACGAGGTTTCACTGCCAGGAGTTTAACGACGATGCAGATCTTGATCACCCACGGGACGCTTGCGAAAACGCGCGTGCTCAGCTTCAATCGGCTGCAGCTTGCCGCGGCGCTCGTCGTGCTCGTGATGGTGCTGATGGCGCTCTCAGGCACCATCTATCACGCCGTGTTTCTGAAGGCAGCACGTGAGGGCTGGCCTGTGGTCAGCCAGGTGGTGCGCCTGGTGGTGCGCGATGAATTCGCCCAGCGCGACCGGTTCATGCGAGAGAACCTCGACGCCATGGCGCAGAAGGTCGGGGAAATGCAGGCCAAGCTCGTGCGCCTGGAGGCCATGGGCGAACGGGTATCGAACCTCGCTGGCGTCAAGCCCGAGGAACTGCGCCAGATGGTCGAACCGGCGCCCGTGAAGGGCGGTGGGCAGGGCGGGCCGTTCGTGCCGGCCAAGTCGCAGTCGATGGAGCAACTCAATGACCTCGTGTCGACGCTCGATGCTGCCGCTGACCACAGCACCGACCTCTTCACGCTCGTGGAATCGCGCCTGTTCGAGCGCCGCCTGGCATCGCTCATGGTGCCCAACTCGCGCCCGCTCAACGGCCCCATCGGCTCAGGCTTCGGCTTTCGCAGCGATCCGTTCACGGGCCGCGCCGCGCTGCACACGGGCCTGGATTTCCCGGCCGATTCCGGCACGCCGATCATGGCTGCAGCGGGTGGCGTCGTGCGTTCCACCGACTACCACCCGGCGTACGGCAACCTGCTCGAGGTGGACCACGGCAATGGCCTGGTGACCCGCTACGCACACACGTCACGCATCCTCGTGAAGGCGGGCGACCTGGTCAAACGCGGCCAGGCAGTCGCCGAAGTGGGCAGCACCGGCCGCTCCACCGGCCCGCACCTCCATTTCGAGGTGCTGGTGGAAGGGGTGCATCAAGACCCGGCCAAGTTCCTGGCCGGCAAGGCCGCCGTGCCGGTGCAGCAGGCGCAAGCCACGCCCGAGCAGGGCCATTGACCATCCGGTCGCGATAGAACCCCGGTGTAAAATCCGCGGCTTTTCCGCCGGCCTGTGTGACGCGCGCCTTGCAATTGGCAATGGCGCACCCATCTGGTTGGCGTCTCGTGCTTTTTCGCGTGTGTGGGTCGGGCATTGCCCGGCCCTTTTGCATGTTCGCTCCCTAAACTTCCCCAACGCTGCATGTTGCCCAAGCTTCTCACCCAGATTTTCGGTAGCCGCAACGACCGGCTGCTCAAGCAGTACCGACAGGTGGTGCAGAGAATCAACGCGCTGGAGCCGCAGTTCGAAGCTCTGGACGACGCTGCGCTGCAAGCCAAGACCACCGAATTCAAACAGCGCCTGGCCAAGGGCGAAACGCTGGACCAGCTGCTGCCGGAGGCTTTCGCCGCCGTGCGCGAAGCCGGCAAGCGCGTTCTGAAGATGCGCCACTTCGACGTGCAGCTGATCGGCGGCATGGCGCTGACCGGCGGCAAGATCGCCGAGATGCGCACTGGCGAAGGCAAGACGCTGATGGCCACGCTGCCCGTGTACCTCAACGCGCTGACGGGGCAGGGTGTTCACGTCGTCACGGTCAACGACTACCTGGCCCGGCGCGATGCCGAATGGATGGGCAAGCTGTACAACTTCCTGGGCCTGTCGGTGGGTGTGAACCTGCCGCACATGCCGCGCGAGCAGAAGCAGGCCGCCTACAACGCCGACGTCACCTACGGCACCAACAACGAATTCGGCTTCGACTACCTGCGCGACAACATGGTCTACGAGGTGGCGGACCGCGTGCAGCGCGGCCTCAACTACGCGATCGTCGACGAGGTCGACTCGATCCTGATCGACGAGGCCCGCACGCCGCTGATCATCAGCGGCCAGGCCGAAGACCACACCGAGATGTACGTGCGCATCAACGCCGTCGTCCCGGGCCTGAAGAAGCAGATCGGCGAGGCCGACCCGCGCACCGGCGAAGGCGTGATCGAGCCGGGCGACTTCACGGTGGACGAGAAGACGCACCAGGTCTTCCTGACCGAAGAGGGCCACGAGAACGCCGAGCGCCTGCTGCGCGAGGCCGGGCTGCTGGTGGAAGGCGCGAGCCTCTACGACGCCGCCAACATCACGCTGATGCACCACGTGTACGCGGCGCTGCGGGCCCACCACCTGTACCACCGCGACCAGCACTACGTGAACCAGAACGGCGAGATCGTGATCGTCGACGAGTTCACCGGCCGCCTGATGACGGGCCGCCGCTGGTCCGACGGCCTGCACCAGGCCGTGGAAGCCAAGGAAGGCGTGGCCATCCAGAGCGAGAACCAGACGCTGGCCTCGATCACCTTCCAGAACTACTTCCGCATGTACGGCAAGCTGGGCGGCATGACCGGCACGGCCGACACCGAGGCCTACGAGTTCCAGGAGATCTACGGCCTGGAAACCGTCGTGATCCCGCCCAACCGGCCGACCATCCGCAAGGACGAGCTGGACCTGATCTACAAGACCGCGAAGGAAAAGTACAACGCGGTCATCGACGACATCCGCGCCAGCCACGAGCGCGGCCAGCCGGTGCTGGTGGGCACCACGTCGATCGAGAACTCCGAGCTGGTCTCCAGGCTGCTCGAGAAGGAGAAGCTGCCGCACCAGGTGCTCAACGCCAAGCAGCACGCCCGCGAGGCCGAGATCATCGCCCAGGCCGGCCGCCCCGGGGTCGTCACCATCGCCACCAACATGGCGGGCCGAGGCACCGACATCGTGCTCGGCGGCAACGTCGAGAACCAGATCAAGCTCCTCGAAGCCGACGAGTCGCTCGGCGAGGCCGAGAAGCAGTCGCGCGCCCAGGCGCTGAAGGACGAATGGCAGGGTTTGCACGACAAGGTGAGGGCCCAGGGCGGCCTGCGCATCGTCGCCACCGAGCGCCACGAGTCGCGCCGCATCGACAACCAGCTGCGCGGCCGCGCCGGCCGCCAGGGCGACCCGGGCTCGTCGCGCTTCTACCTGTCGCTGGACGACCCGCTGATGCGCATCTTCGCGGGCGACCGCGTGCGCGCCATCATGGACCGCCTGAAGATGCCCGAAGGCGAGGCCATCGAGGCCGGCATCGTCTCGCGCAGCATCGAAGGGGCGCAGCGCAAGGTCGAGGCTCGCAACTTCGACGTGCGCAAGCAACTGCTTGAATACGACGACGTCTCGAACGACCAGCGCAAGGTGATCTACCAGCAGCGCAACGAGATCCTCGAAGCGGCCTCGCTCGACGAGCAGATCACCAACTTGCGCGCGAGCACGCTGACCGATGTGGTGCGCACCTATGTGCCGCCGGAAAGCCTCGAAGAGCAATGGGACCTCGACGGTCTCGAAAAAGTGTTGCGCGACGAATGGCAGCTGGATGTCCCACTGAAGGCCACGGTCGAGAAGAGCAGCGCCATCACCGATGAGGACATCGTCGAGCAGGTGATCAAGGCCGGCCACGACGTGTTCAACGACAAGCTGCAGCGTGTCGGCGCCGAACAGTTCCTGCCGTTCGAGCGCATGATCTTCCTGCAGTCGATCGACCAGCACTGGCGCGAGCACCTCGCCGCGCTCGACTACCTGCGCCAGGGCATTCACCTGCGCGGCTACGCCCAGAAAAACCCCAAGCAGGAGTACAAGCGCGAGGCCTTCGAGCTGTTCAGCCAGCTCCTCGACGTGGTAAAGATGGACGTCACCCGCATCTTGATGACGGTCCGCATCCAGAGCCGCGAAGAGGTGGCCGAGGCTGCCGAGGCCATCGAGGACCGCGCTGACGCCATCAGCAACATCACCTACACGCATCCAAACGAGGACGGCAGCATCGCTCAGGACATCGACCAGAGTTCCTTGCCCCACGGCGGGTTCCCGAAGGTGGGCCGCAACGACCCCTGCCCATGCGGCAGCGGCAAGAAGTACAAGCAATGCCACGGCAAACTCACCTGATCGGTGCTGCCATTCAAGACACGGAGCCTTCGGGCTCCGTTTTTCATGGGTACGCCCTTTGCGTTCGCGCCGGGTTCACGTTACGCTGACCCGTGCGACACATCCGGGTCGCCCCGCCATTTCTTTCCCAAACTCCTTCTCACGCGAGCCCGAGATGCCCGTCAACCTGCAAGCCCCGAACCCCAGTGACCTGTTCCCCGTGCCCGGCATCCAGCTTGGCATTGCCATGGCCGGGGTGCGCAAGGCGAACCGACGTGACCTGACCGTCATCACCGTACCCGAAGGCGCACAGGTGGCCGGCGTCTTCACGACCAACCGGTTCTGCGCCGCGCCGGTGCAACTGTGCCGCAAGCACCTTGCCGCCGGCGTGGGCACGCGGGCCCTGGTCATCAACACCGGCAACGCCAACGCCGGTAGCGGCGAAGACGGCCTCGTGCGAGCCTTCTCCACCTGCGTCTCGGTGGCCCGCCTGCTCGACGTGGCCCCCGAGCAGGTCCTTCCGTTCTCCACTGGCGTGATCATGGAGCCGCTGCCCACCGACCGCATCGCCGCCGGCCTGCCTGCGGCGCTCGACGACCTGAAGGAAGACAACTGGGCCGTGGCCGCCGAGGCCATCATGACGACCGACACCGTGCCCAAGGCCGCATCGAAGCAAATCATGATCGGCGGGCGCACGGTCACCATCACCGGCATCAGCAAGGGGGCGGGCATGATTCGCCCGAACATGGCCACGATGCTCGGATTCGTTGCCACCGACGCGGCCATCGCTCCCGGCCTGGCGCAATCGCTCGTCAGTGAAGCGGCCGACCGCTCCTTCAATCGCATCACGATCGACGGCGACACATCCACCAACGACGCCTTCATGCTCATGGCCACCGGCCAGGCCGGCAACGCCCCCATCACGTCGTTCGACAGCGGCGACGGCGCCGTGCTGAAAGCTGCCGTCATCGAAGTGGCAGAACGCCTGGCCCAGGCCATCGTTCGCGACGGCGAAGGCGCCACCAAGTTCATCGCCGTTCAGGTCGATGGCGGCCGCACCGATGCCGAATGCCGGCAGGTGGCGTACGCCATCGCCCATTCGCCACTCGTCAAGACGGCCTTCTTTGCCAGCGACCCGAACCTCGGCCGGATTCTCGCGGCCGTGGGTTACGCGGGCATCGCCGACCTCGACCAGACCCGGATCGATCTCTTCCTCGACGATGTGTCGGTCGCCGTCAACGGCGGCCGCAACCCCGCCTACCGCGAGGAAGACGGTGCACGCGTGATGAAACAGTCGGAGATCACCGTGCGGGTGGACCTCAAGCGCGGCCAGGCCAGCTCCACGGTATGGACCTGTGACCTGAGCTACGAGTACGTCAAGATCAACGCCGACTACCGAAGCTGAACGCTGCCCATCACGGCGCCGGCCGCGCAGCGTTCATGAAGTGCGGCCCCTCTGCATATCGGGCTTGGTCCACCGTCACTCACTTCCTCGGCGGTGCGCTGATGCACCGTGACAGCACTGGCGCGTTCGCATGACAAGGCGCACAAAACCCTACCTGCTTCATGCGTCCATTCACCCGGATGCTGACATCGACTACGACACCTATCCCTTCAACATCCCGGCTGTACGGGAGATTGCCAACATCGAATTTCATCCGAACGTGACCTTCTTCGTGGGTGAAAACGGATCCGGCAAATCGACCGTCATGGAGGGCATTGCCGAAGCACTCGGTTTCGGTACCGAGGGGGGCACGAGAAATGTGCAATTCCGATCGGCGGGTTCGACGTCCCGGCTCCACGACAGCTTGCGTCTGGCCCGGGGTGTCCCCAAGCCGCGCGATGAATATTTTCTCCGGGCCGAGAGTTTTTTCAACGTGGCCAGCTTCATGGATGAAACCGGTTACCTGGGGGGCTACGGTGGCAAGTCGCTGCATGCGCAGTCCCACGGTGAGTCTTTCATGGCGGTTCTCTTGAACAAGCTTCGCGGCAATGGCCTCTACCTGCTCGATGAACCCGAGGCTGCCTTGTCACCGAACCGCCAACTTGCTGCGCTCAGTGTCATTCACCAATTGGTGGAAGATCACTCTCAATTCGTCATTGCGACGCATTCCCCCATACTGCTTTCATACCCCCATGCCAAGATCATTCTGTTCGATGGCTCGGGCTTGAGCGAGGTTGCATTTGAAGACACGGAGCACTTCGCCGTCACGAAGGACTCCCTGAACAACTACCCGAGGCGTCTTGAGCAATTGCTTCGAGACGAGACGTGCGACTGACCGAAGCAAGCGATGTGTCCCGTATCCAAGGAGCAAATGGAGCAAGTGGCCCGCTTGATGGCCACGCTCCCCGATGTCGAATGCGAGTCTGCGGTCTTGGAACTCTTGCAGGATGAATCCCTTGCCCGGCGCGCCATCGATTGGCTTCCCGAGGCATTTGGACTGGTGCTCGTGAATCACATCGAACAGCTGATCCTTCCGACAACATTCAAGGCGCGTGACCAGGAGGGGTGCTGGGTCGAAATCCCGTTTGCTGCCGAACCGATCTTCGCGCTGGCATTGGAGCTGGGGACATTTGTCTATCACAATGGTCCGCGAGATCTCTTTCGCAGCATCGCGGAGGGAAGTTCGGTCGTTGCAGCCGTCAACAATGCACTCAATGCGGGCGCCGAGCTGAAAGGTGCGAAGTTGTCGTCTCTGGAAATGTTCGGTCTCAGAGCCGAAGCGTATGCCTCTTGACACCTCCGTGGAGCAGACCTCAGGCTGCACATGAAGTCGCGCATTGACATCCGCCCGCCTTCGCTCGACGATCTGCCTGAATTCGTTCGCGCAGCGCGCGACAGTCAGCAACTGCATCAGCCTTGGACGGTCGCGCCTTCATCGCCCTCGCAGTTTCGGGCTTACCTGGAGCGCATGGCTCAGTCTGGAAACCTGGCACATCTGGTGTGCCGGCGAGACGATGGTCGGATCGTTGGCGTGGTCAACGTCACAAACATCGTTCTCGGACTCTTCCGAAGTGGGTATCTGGGCTACTACGCATTTGTCGGTCATGAAGCGCAAGGTTTGATGCGCGAGGGGCTGCAAGCGGTGGTGCGCCAGGTGTTTCGTGGTGCGAAGCTTCACCGGCTGGAAGCCAACATCCAGCCGGACAACACACGGTCGATCGCATTGGTGAGAGCCTGCGGGTTCACAAAGGAGGGCTATTCACCGCGGTACCTGAAGATTGGCGGCCGCTGGCGAGACCATGAGCGCTGGGCCATCCTGGCGTCGTAGGCATTTGGAGATGCCATCTGTTCAGATCGAAATCCTTGGTCCACTCTGGCCCAAGAAGGAGAAGCCTCATGCATCCCCATTTCAAGGATTTCGTGAACCGCCTGTCGCTACAGGCTGGAACTCCCCATGAGCCGACCTCGGCGGAACTCATGGCTGTCGCCCACGCATTGCGCGAACTGTGGGCGGTGTGTCGTGCAGACGAGTCGAGTTGTCCGGAAGCTTGCGCGGGCCAGGACGTCCTGTACCCGGTCGCAGTCAGCGAATCTGGTGGGCCGTCGCTGTATCTTGTGTCCGATGGCGCAGGCGTCACCAGCATGCCGCACGAACATCAGACATGGGCGGTGATCGTGGGCATTCGAGGAAGCGAAGTCCATACGCTGTATGAGCGGGTGCCGGGAAAAAGCACCTGCATTCGCAAGACGTCTGAGGTCAGTGTGGGTGCCGGCGAAGTGTTTTGCATGCATGCTTCCGAGCTGCATTCGACACGCGTTGGAGGATGTCAATCGACCTATCACCTCCACCTCTATGGAAAGCCTCTGTCAGCGTTGCCCAGTTTCGAATCGCGCTGCCATTGGGAATGAAAAGTTCCGGTTTGAGCGCGAGGTTTTTCGTCGTCGCGCGCAACTTTGCTACTTCGGTGCGCAGGCGCCTGACGAACACAAAAGCCGAAGCCCGAATCCGGGGGCTATGGGATGTCAAAACATGCATTTACCTGGTCGCCTGCTTGGCACTCATGCTCCACTGTGGCTCACGCTCGGTCTGGTGGCATTGTTCGAGCGCTTGATCACCGTTGAATGGTCCAAGCCGTACTGCATGGATCCAGCTGACGGTCCGGCTTTTGCGGCCACCGGAATTCCGCTGCCCTATCTGACATACAGCGGTGCCTCGTCACTGGAATTCCTCTTCATGCCGCACATTTATGCGCTGAACTTGGCCGTTCTTTCCCTGTTGGCTTATCCCGCTGTTCGCCGCGCATTCAATTCGCGTTTCATGTCCAGAACGAAAAACCAGCGCGTCCGCATCGGCGCCGCGGGTGCAGTGTCTGCTCTTCTCATCCTGGCATGGGTGGTGTCTTGCGCCCATGTGGGATGGTTGCGTCCTGTGTCTTCGATCGGCGACGACAAGTATGGCCGCTGGGCAGAATTCAGGCCGGTAGGAGTGAAGTGGCCGTTTGGCCAGTCCAATGCCTGCACGCCGTCTTCATACTGGTTTCCGTGAGCCTGGTACGCGCAGCCGGCCTCCAGGCGCAGGGATACTCCTTGATCGTTTGAACATCGCCCTCATGAGCATCGACATCATTCAACCCTCCGAATTTCACTTTCGCTCTCTCCACGAAGCAGTGGATGTCATTGCTCGTGAGAAGCGATTCCTGGCGTTCACGCAGGCGCCTCCTCTGGAACAGTCGCTCGCGTTCTATCGCGGTTTGGCGGCGGCGGGTCTTCCGCACCTGGTGGCCGTGGCAGGCGAGCGAGTGATCGGATGGGCGGATGTCTCCGCCATGTTTGGTGAAGCGAGAGAGCATATCGGCGTGCTCGGCATGGCCCTTTTGCCTGCGTACAGGCATCGAGGTCTCGGTGCTGAGTTGATGAAAACAATCATTCAAAAGTCATGGGAGCGGCGACTCACGCGTTTGGAGTTGACGGTGCGCGCGGACAATGCGAACGCCATGGCCCTTTATGAAAAGTTTGGCTTCGAGCGCGAGGGTGTTCTTCGTCGTGCGAACTTTCTCGATGGCGTTTACCACGATGTCCAAGCGATGGCCCTTCTTCGTTGACGTCTCGCCTGGCACAACCGTCACAGGTTGATCCGCTCCGGGTTCCTCTAAGGAGAGCTGCATGCACGTGGGCCTCGTCTCTCAGGCGCAGCATGAATCACTGATAGACCTGCTCTGCGAACTGCACGCTTACTACAACGACAATTCGGCGGTGTCCCGAGACCTTGTGCAAGAGCACCTCGTCGAGAATCTCTTGAGTGCAGAGTCGCCGCATCGTTTGGTCGTGGCCTCGGGGGCTGACGGTGTCGTGATGGGATTGGCCGCCATCACGGTGGTCTATTCGCTCGTGGAACCTGCGGTCGACAAGCGCAAGCACTGCCAGCTGAAGGAGCTGTTTGTGCGCAGGTCTGCCAGAAGCCAGGGCGTTGGCGGGGCGCTCATGACGTGGGTGGCTCGATTTGCTTTGGAAAACGGTTGCTCGCGCATCGACTGGCCTGTCAATGCGGCCAACGCGAGGGGCATCTCCTTTTACGAAGGGCTCGGCGCCCGGCCTGTGCTCGAAAGGCTCAGCTACAGACTGGACCGATCGGGAATGAAGCAACTGAGCTGTGGGAGTTCGGGGGCCGAATGAGCTGCGCCGAAGGGACGCTGGCCGGCGCCCAGGCGAATGGACATCATGCAATGATCACGTTGGTACTTCTGCCCGGCATGGACGGCACCGGCGAGTTGTTCGCACCTTTCGTCTCAGAGTTGGGGAGCGATTTCGACGTGAAGATCGTTCGCTATCCGCCGACGGTGGGCATGGGCTATGCGGAGTTGGAGTCCATTGCGCATGCGGCCCTTCCAGTGGACGGCCCCTTCGTCCTGTTGGGCGAGTCGTTCTCCGGGCCCATCGCGATTTCGTTGGCGGCATCACGGCCCTTGCACCTCAAAGGTCTCGTCTTGTGCTGCACGTTCGCACGCAACCCGTTACCGCTGTTCGCTGCGCTGCGCCCCCTGATGGGGGCTGTGCCTGTTTCAGCTATACCTGTCGGGGTCTTGGCGAGGCTCCTGTTGGGGTCCTTTTCCACTGCAGCGTTGCGTTCTGCGTTTGCTCAAGCTGTGGGACAAGTGTCACCGGGTGCATTCCGCGCAAGGCTGCGATCTGTACTTTCGGTGGATGTGTCGAAGCAACTCTGCGCGACCGTCGTTCCGACGATGTACCTGCGCGCGATTCACGATAGGGCGGTCCCCGCTGCCGCATCGAGGTTGATTTCGCAACTCAAGCCGAGCACGCGCGTCGTCGCCATCGACGCGCCACATTTCTTGCTGCAGGCGGCACCCGCTGAAGCGGCGGTTGCCATCAGGCAGTTCGTGCGCGACATAGAGCGTTCCGCTTGGCCGGTCCACCACCCATGACAACACCGGACGACCTCATGCACGAAGCGCGATCCATCTTGTTCACCGCCGCATCACCTGCCGATGCAGAGGCATTGGCCACGCTTCGCGTGGAGGCCATGCGTGAAAGTCTGGAGCGGATCGGACGGTTCGATCCGGTCCGCGCGCGAGAGCGCTTTCTCACCGGTTTTTCGCCTGAACATACTTGGCATGTGGTGATGGACGGCGAGCGGGTGGGCTTTTACGTCGTCCGGCCGCATGAGCAAGGCTTGACCCTCGATCACTTGTACGTTCGTCCCTCCCATCAACGCAAAGGGATCGGTGCGGCCGTGCTCGCTCGCGTTTTTGCTCAAGCCGATGCGTTGGGATGTCAGGTGCGCGTTGGCGCCTTGCGTGAGAGCGAGTCGAATCGCTTCTATGCCAGACACGGTTTCGTGCTGGTGGAACAAGAGGCGTTCGACAATTACCATGTGCGACCTCGAAAACACGGGAGCAAGGCATGATTGACCACACCGGAGTTGTCGTCAGCGACTTCGACAAAAGCAAAGCGTTCTACCGCGACGCACTGGGCGCCATTGGCTATTCATTGATCATGGAGTTTCCAGCATCCGTCACGGGTCACACGGATGTCGCAGGCTTCGGCGAGCCGCCCAAGCCTGATTTCTGGATCAGCGGGGGCACCCCCAATCGGCCTGCGCTGCACATTGCCTTCCGTGTCTCGTCTCGAGAAATGGTCGATGCGTTCTACAAGGCGGCCATGGCAGCCGGAGGCACCGACCATGGCGCGCCTGGCATTCGCGCTCACTATCATCCGAATTACTACGGTGCATTCGTCCTTGATCCGGACGGGCACAACATCGAGGCCGTCTGTCACGAAGCTGAATAGAACGGCTCTGCTGGAAGGACACCAGTCGGACTTGTGCGCAGGTGGTGCTCGCAAGCGCGTCCGGCGGCTGTCCGCTGAAGTTCCGCCGCGCATTTTTCAGACGAATCTACGTTCATCATCCTGCATGCCACGAACCGCCACCTGCGCCTGCGGCCAGATCTCAATCACCGTGGACGGCGACCCTGAAATCCACGCCGTCTGCCATTGCACCAACTGCAAGCGCCGCACCGGGAGTGCCTTTGGCATCTCGGCGTACTTTCCGAAGGAAAGCGTCACAGCCAGGGCAGGCACGACCCAGGTTTACGCCTTTCATCATGCAGCCAAGGGCCATGATCAGGAGCGCCATTTCTGTGAGCGGTGCGGAACCACGCTGTTTTGGTACATCTCGTCGCTTCCTCGGTTGATCGGCATTGCCGGAGGGTGTTTTGCAGATGCGGGGCTTCCCGAGCCGACGCACTCGATCACGCACGGAAAGATGGAAGACTGGGTGGACCTGCCTGAAACCTGGACGGTTCGTCAGGAGTGAAGGTGGCTTGACCCGGTCGCCCCGGGGGAGCGGGGCCTCGGGGGCGTTGACCCTCAAGTCCTGTCGGATATTGCCGATACAGGTGCTGACGCACTGTCGGTCGTGTCCGGCAGGGTTGTGCTGCGTCAGCGTTCACGGACACATCGCCCATGCTTTTGAGCCGACTCCTCCCCTTGCTGGCAGCGCTGCTCGCGCTCACCACGGCGGCGTTGGTCGGGCGCTTGTCCGTGACGGCGTGGCAGAGCGATGAGCGCGCGGGTGTGAGCCTGCAGTCCGTGAAGCAGCTTCGCTTGGCCCTGGTGGCCGCCGAAATGGTGTCCCGTGAACGCGGTCCGACCAATGGCATGCTCGGCGAGGCACTGCCGCCGCGGTCCGAGCGAGTGCAGGCGTTGCAGGAGGCGCGTGCAAGGACGGACACGGCCTGGCTCGCGCTGGGGCAGGCGCTGCCGGCCGTGGCGTCCGAGGCCTTGCGCCGTGATGCCATCCAACGGCTGGAGGTGGCACGCGCCGCGTTGACGAAGGCGAGAGGTGCGGTAGACCGCACGATCGCCGTGCCGAAGGAGCAGCGCTCGCCTGAATCGATTCGTGCGGTGGTGCACGAAATGGTGGCCTTGGTGCCCATTCTGGCGCCGGTGGTCAGCATGCTGGCGAACGAGGCGCAACAGGCTTTCCCGGCCCTCAGCGATGACGTGCAGAGCGCACGCCTCGTTTCGGAATTGCGTGAGTATTCCGGTCTGCTCGGCTCGCATTTCACCGCAGCGCTCGCGCGGCGAAAGCCCTTCACGCCCGAAGAGCGGCTGGCCATCGAGCGCACCCGGGGGCGAATCGATGAACTGAGGTTTCTTCTCGGTGTGCGCATTCAGGGGCCGGGCCAGTCCGCTGGCGTGACGCAGGCCTGGGATGTGGTCCAGGAGCACTACTTCGGCATCGCAGGGCAGTTGGTGGACCGGGTGATTGCCGCCGGGGAGAGCCATGGCGTCTACGATCTGGATCCGGCCGCCTTCGCGAGTCTCTATGTGCCCGAGATGAACGTGATGTTCAATCTGCGTGACGTGCTCATGGACCGGGCTGCCGAGCGCGCGAAGGGTGAACTCGAACGCTCGCGGCGTCTGCTGCTGCTGGTGGGGGCGGTATCGCTGTTGGTGGTGATCGTGCTCGCGGCCACCATGGTCGTGGTGCACCACCGCGTCTTGCGGCCGCTGGCCGAGACCACCCAGGCGCTGAAGGCTTTGGCGCGCAATGATTTGCAGACCAAGCTGCCCCGGCCCGTGGCCAACGACGAAATCGCGGCAGTGATCGGCGCCGTGCACACCTTGCGTGAGCAGACGCAGCAGCGCGAACGGCTGGAGCAGGAGCGGGATGGACTGATCGAACAACTGCGTGCCCAGTCGAACTCCGATTTCCTGACCGGCTTGCCGAACCGGCGCGCGTTCTTTGCAGCCGCGGAACGCGAGCTGGCACTCGCTCGCCGGCATGGCCATGTTGTTGCGGCCATTCTGTTCGACATCGACAACTTCAAGGCCTTCAACGATCGACTGGGGCACGCTGCCGGTGATTGCGCACTGATGCATGTGGCGCAAGTCGTGCAGCGGGAATTGCGCACGGGTGATCTCGTGGGGCGTTATGGCGGTGAGGAATTCGTGCTGCTGCTGAGTCACTGCAACAGTGACTTGGGCATGCAGTTCGCCGAGCGCTTGCGCGCTGCCATCGCTGCCTCCCCCGTGACCTGCGCAGAAGGCGTGAAAGTGCACATCACCGCGAGCGTAGGGGTGGCTGATTCCCGTGGAGAAGGCTTGAGTCTCGAGACGCTGTTGTCGCGGGCCGATGCGGCGATGTACCGAGCTAAGGCCGGCGGGCGCAACCGCGTCGAACTGGCGGATGCTTCTTCGCAGGACGCATCGCTGAAACTCGGGGCCTGATGCAGGACCGATCGGTCGGCCCGACGGGAGCTGCGCTCGTTGGTGGCATGATGGATGCATCGCCGCCCCGGGGCGACCTTGTTCCGCCTTTCAATCACTTCACTTCATTGACGAATGCCAGTCGAAACCTTCTCGCCCGCTGGAATGTTCGAGCCCATCGGGCCTTACAGCCATCTCTCGAAAGCCGGTCCGTTCATCACCATCTCCGGAACCCCAGGCGTCGATCCCGAGACGAAGAACATGGCAGGCCCCGATGCCTATAGCCAAGCCAGGCAGATCGTGAAGAACTTCCGATCGATGCTCGCTGAAGTCGATGCCTCCCTCGATGACGTGATGCATGTGCATGTCTTTCTGAAGCGGGTGGAAGACTTTCAGGAGATGAATCGGGCGTACGCGGAGGAATTCGGCGACCACCGTCCTGCCCGCACCGTGATTTGCGTGGCGGACCTGCCGAAGCAAGGTGCGCTCATGACCATGAATCTGACCGCTTTCGCGGGCCCTTCGAATTGATGGCCATTGAGGAGGCGGCTTGTTTTCACACGTCTTCATCGGTGTCAGCGATTTCGAACGTGCGCTGGCCTTCTACACCCCGTTGATGCGGGCGCTCGGGAACGAAGCACGTTTTTGCGAGCCGGCTCGTCCCTGGGCGGGCTGGCAGTCTCGTCCGGGACCTCGCCCCCTCTTCGTGATCGCTCGGCCGTACGACCAGCAGGCGCACGAACCAGGCAATGGCCAGATGGTGGCGTTCCTCGCGGAGCGCCGGGCCGTCGTCGATGAGGCGCATGCGGTGGCCCTCGCCCATGGTGGCGTTTCGGAAGGTGCGCCGGGCCCACGGCCCGAGTACCACGAACATTACTATGGGGCTTACTTCAGGGACCCCGATGGCAACAAGCTTTGTGTCGCCTGTCACGCCGCCGAGGATTGAAACCCGGGTTCCCGTCCCACGGCCAGGGGGCTTGGCTTGTACCGCCGGTCGCCGGCTCACAACGCTCGCCTGCACATGCCCTCGTTCGTCGTTTGCACCGAAATTGGCATCCCGCCTGAAGCATTCTGGGCAAGGATGTCCATGTCCACTGTCAACGCGGAGCTGTGGCCGCTGGTGCGCATGACCTCGCCTGCGCATTGGGTGCGGTGCCCGCTGCATCAGTGGACGCCCGGAGATATCTTGTTCCGCAGCATCGTTCTGCTGTTCGGCGTGTTGCCGGTCGATGTGCATTCGCTTCGGCTCGAAGCGATCGATCCCCGAGGATGTGGCTTCCTGGAGCGGTCTCATTCCTGGTGGAACAGGCAATGGCAGCATGAACGCACGACCACGGCCACGGAGGCGGGTTGCATCGTGAAGGATGCCGTGACGGTCGAAGGCCGAGTGCCGTTCGCCACGTCACTGCTGATGCCCGTCTACAGGTGGGTGTTTCGCCACAGGCACCGGCGGCTTCAGGCGCTGTATGGCTACACTCGCGGTTGACTCCTGTGCCCGTGGGGTCCGAGCGCAAGCCGCCTGATCAGCCATCTGCAGGAATGACACATGTCCGACGTCACCACCCCCAGGAACATCGCGGCAACGCTCGTGGAGTTCTGGTCTCCCCGCGTGATCGGTGAAGTGAATGACGCCTATGTCAAGGTGGCGAAACTCATGGGTTCGCTGGCGTGGCACAGCCACGAAGACGAAGATGAGCTGTTCCTGGTACTCAAGGGTCGGCTGCGCATCGAACTGGAAAGTGGCAATGTGGAGCTCGGCGAAGGCGACATGTACGTGGTTCCCAAAGGCGTTCGACACAATCCCGTCGCGGAGGAGGAGTGCCACATCATGCTGATCGAGCGCAAATCCACACGGCATACGGGCGATGTCATCACCGAGAAAACGCGGTCGCTGGCGGACCAACTGCGGCCCGTGTGACCACGGAATGCGCTGCCTGTGACCCATGGAGAGAAATCCATGCCAGTTTTCAGCGTGAAGGTCATCGACGGACAGGGCGAGGGCAGGGTCGACGCCGAGATGGAGCCGGTCCTCGTGACGGCTCTCGAGGACAGACCGGTGCTTGCGCAGTTGCTTCAACGCGAGCCGATTTTTCATCGGCCCGAGTTCGGATGTTCCCGCAGCGATTTCGAGAAGCTTGCAGCTCCGATGTTTTGGGAGGTCGGAGCTTCCGGTCGACGGTACAGCCGCCAGTTCGTCCTCGACACATTGGACAAGCGGCATGAGCGCCCGACCACGGATGTTTGGGCCGTGCAGGACCCCCACTGTGCCAGGATCGCGGAGGACGTCTACCTGATGACCTACACGCTGCACCAAGGCTCACGGGTCACACGCCGCTCCACGCTCTGGACTCGAACACAGGGACACTGGCAGGTTCTCTCTCATCAAGGCACCGAGGTGGCAGGGAGTGCGTGACGCGTCCCGCCGCGCATCGCATGCGCACGTCTTTTTCTCTGCTCTCTCAGGTGGTTTCCGGTGCTTGTTCTGAAGGTTTGTCTGGTCCCTTCTTTCTTGATGCTGCTTTCGCTGGCGGGCAAGCGCTGGGGGCCCGATGTGGCCGGCTGGCTCGCCGGTCTGCCGCTGGTCACGGGGCCGATTCTCTTTTTCCTGGCGATGGCGCACGGCACATCGTTCGCATCCGGGGCCGCTGCGGCGGCGCTCGCGGCGGTGGGGGCCCTGCTGTCGTTCAGCGTGGCCTATGCGCATGCGTCCCAACGGTCTGGCTGGCCGGTCGCGCTGCTGGCAGGTTTGCTGGCTTGGGCGGCGGCAGCCTCGCTGCTTTCGCTGATGCCCCTGTCGCCGCTCGTGGCAGGCCTCGTCGCCGCGGCCACCCTCTCGTGTGCCAGGCATCTTTTTCCGGCGGTTCGTCCTTTGCCCGCGGCGCGGAACCCTGGCGCTCGGGAAGTCGTCCTGCGCATGGTGGCCGGGGCGTTGCTGACCGTCGGCGTCACGCTCGTCTCCGGCACGCTGGGTTTTCAATGGAGTGGCTTGCTGGCGGTCTTTCCGGTGATGGGGACGATCCTGGCTGTCTTCTGCCATCGGGACCAAGGGGCCGCGTTCGCTGCCTCGCTGCTGCGGGCGATGTCTGCCGGCTTGTATTCCTCTTCGAGCTTTTGCCTGTGCCTTTGCCTGACGCTCCCTCGCATGGGCGTGGCGGCATCATTCGCCCTGTCGACGGGGGTTGCCGTCCTTGTTCAGTCGCTCACGCGCAAGCGCCTGGTGCGGGCCTCGGGCAGGCCGGCCTCCACCACCGTCCCTGTCGAACCTTGACAAGCCACAGCGTGCCGGATCAGCCACCATCCCTTGCCGATCTTCTTGCGCAACTTCGAGAGGCTGCCATGCTGCTCCGCGCGGTCGAGCGGGCTGTGCCACAGGCCTTGGAGAACGCGCATCTTCAGGTGCATCCGAGAGAGGCGGCTGCCATTGACGACCTGTTCCACGTGGCCACCCATGAAACGGAAAGCCAGCTGGGGTTCGTGTTGCAAGACATCGAGCGGCTGCTTGCCCAGGTGAGCGTGCGCGAACGGTACCGCATGTTCCGGTACGAGGAAGTGGACCGGATCGTTGCGGCCGGGTGGTCGACCACCCTCGTGCGTGAGCTCCACGAGCACCACCCCGCGGTGCCCCTGCGGACGCTGTCCGCACAGGTGAAAGGGCTTTGCACGGAGTGGGGGCGCTTGAAGAAGGTGAGCGCATCCGGAGGGCAGGCTCCGGCTGCGGCATTGCAAGCTACTTCCTCCAACACAGGCGTTGACCGCTGATTGAAAACGATGCGCATCATGAACCTGGCCGACTGCCCGGCCCACATCCCGCTCGTGGCCTCATGGCATCAGATGGAGTTCGGCTACCTGACCCCATCGGTCGAGCTCGAAGAGCGGGTGCAACGACTTCGCCAATCTGTTGCATCGGCGTCGCTCCCGTTGGTGTTCGTCGCGGTGTCGGACGAGGGCGCTCCCGTCGGGGCCGCCAGCATCCTGGCCTCCACCCTCACGCACAAGCACTTGACGCCGTGGCTGTCGGCCGTGGTCGTTCCGCCCGGGCATCGCAACAAGGGCATTGGGTCTGCGTTGGCGCTGCACGCCCTTCAGGAGGCGGCACGCCTGGGTTTCGAAACCCTCTACCTGTTCACGCCACGCAATGAATCGTTGTACGCCCGCCTCGGGTGGGAAACCATGGAGCGAACGCAGCACAATGGCGTTCCACTGGCCATCATGGCAAGACACACCCGTGGGTGAGGGGGTGTGCGTCCCTGAGGGCCATCGCGATCGGGGCATCATTCTTGATTCAACTCTCCAAAACAAGGAACAAGCACATGCGTTACACGGGAAGCTGTCATTGCGGGCGGATCGCATTCGAAGTCGAGGGCGAGATCGGCCAGGTGATTTCCTGCAATTGCTCCATGTGCCAGCGGCGCGGCGGGCTGCTGTGGTTCGTGCCGCGCGAGAAGCTGAAACTGCTCACGCCGGAGGAGAACGCCAGCACGTACACGTTCAACAAGCACGTCATCCAGCACCGCTTCTGCCCGACCTGCGGCATCCAGCCGTATGGGGAAGGCGTCCCCCCGAAAGGCAGCGGCCCTTTGGCCGCGATCAACGTTCACTGCCTCGACGGGGTGGAACCCTCGACGCTGTCGGTCAAACCGTTCGACGGCCGATCGGTGTGACCGGGCGCTGAGCGGTCCACCCCAGCGCGCTGCGGTGCCGTACAGTTGAATGCCAGATCCATCAAACCGTTCAACCATGCCTGCGACCCTGCGCGCCCTTCAGGCGGACATCACGACCCTGGCGGTGGACGCCATCGTCAATGCGGCGAATTCCTCGCTGCTGGGCGGTGGCGGCGTGGATGGTGCCATCCACCGCGCTGCCGGACCTGAACTGCTCGAAGAATGTCGCCTGCTCCGTGGCTGCCGGGTGGGCGAGGCCAAGCTGACGCAGGCTTACCGGTTGCCCGCCCGGTATGTCATCCATACCGTGGGACCGGTGTGGCGCGACGGTCGACACGGCGAACCCGAGCTGCTGGCCTCGTGCTATCGGCGCGCCCTGACGCTTGCCGATGCAACCGGTGTGGCCTCCATCGCTTTTCCAAGCATCAGCACCGGCGTCTACGGTTATCCCGTGGCGCTTGCCGCCGCGGTGGCGGTGGCCACGGTGCGTTCCGCGTTGGGGGAACTGGTTTCCATTCAAGAGGTCATCTTCTGCTGCTTTTCCCCGCATGACTTGCGGATCTATGACAATGCATTGAATGAAGCCACCCCTTGATGAACCTTGCCCGGCGGGCGCAGCGCCCTTGACCCAGCACACGCCATCCCACGCCCCCTTGTATTCGTCGACGTTCATCTTCGCCAAGAAGCAGTTCGACGAGGCGTTCCATCGGTTGGATGAGGAGATCGCCTCAGCCGCCAGATCGATTCCAGGCTACCTGGGCGAAGAGTCCTGGGAGAACAACCAGACGGGGTTGGTCTCGAACGTCTACTACTGGGCGTCGCTCGAGGCCTTGCAGCAGCTGGTTCGGCATCCGCGTCACATCGAGGCGAAGGCATCACAGCACCAGTGGCTGGACGGCTACCAGGTGATCATCTCCGAAGTGATCCGCACGTACGGCGATGCCGGTTTGCCTTGTCCATGGTTGACGCCGACGCCGGTTCTGCCCAAAACCGTATAGTGTGATCACCGCCCGCGAAGGTCACGCTTTCGCGGTGCGCCCAACTGGCCAATGGAGATCACATGAGTTTGACCACGTCTTTGCTCGTCTTTGCCGGAGCGGCCCTTCTGATGGCGTTGACGCCTGGGCCGAACATGATCTACCTGATCTCGCGCTCCCTGTGCCAGGGCAAGCAGGCCGGAGTCACCTCCTGGCTTGGTGTGGTGCTTGGTTTCACCGTTCACATGTGCTGTGCCGCCGTGGGCCTCACGGCACTGTTCATGGCCGTGCCCCTGGCCTACGAGGTGCTCAAGATCGCCGGTGCGCTGTATCTGGCATGGTTGGCATGGCAGGCCATGAAACCTGGCGCCCGCTCACCGTTCGAGGCCGGCAGTCTGCCGGATGAATCGCCCCGCAAGCTGTTCACCATGGGGTTGCTCACCAGCGTCCTCAATCCCAAGGTGGCCATCTTCTACTTGTCGGTGCTGCCGCAGTTCGTGTCGCCGGAGCACGGCTCGTTGCTGGCCCAAAGCCTTGGATTCGGCAGCCTGCAGATCCTGATCGGATCGACCGTCAACTTGCTGGTGGTGCTCTTTGCCGCACGCATCGCGCTGTGGTTCTCGAAGAACCCCACCTGGCTGTCGGTCCAGCGCTACGTCATGGGGTTCGTGCTCGCCGCATTGGCGGTTCGGCTCTTCAGCGAGCAGCGACGCATGGCTTGAAACACTGCACTATAGTGACTTGACCCGGTCACTTTTGCTGGCGGTTCCGATGAAGCTCCTCGTGGTGTTGTTGGGCGCGTTGTTCTCGTGGTCCGTCCATGCGGAGCCGGTTTATCGCTGCGGCAACACCTACAGCCAGACCCCCTGCGCGGCGGATACCGCGGCGAAGAAGCTTCCGTCGTCCGCTGCGCCGGACGCGCCGGCCGGCCCGCAAGGCGAGTCGCTCTGCGCAACGGAGGGGTTGTCACGGCTTGGCTTGGCCGACCCCGAAGGGGCCCGTGTCCTTGGCGTGACCAAGCTCGGCACCGAAGTGATCCGGTATGCCGACAAGCCCACGGCCGCCCGCAAGTTTGCAGTCCGCTTCAATCCTCGGAACGCTTACGGCGGGTTGGCGGGCGAGCAGGTATTCCACTGTTTCCTGAGTGAAGACGGGCGGCGGGTGCTGGCCGTCGAAAGCGCGCCGCAAGGGGCACGCCCCTGATTCGGCACACGGATCGAAGGAGGTTGCCCATGACGATCGAACTTGACCATGCCATCGTGCCTGCGCGCCGGCAGCGGGCGTCCGCGCAACGCCTCGCGGAGCTGCTCGGCGTGCCCTGGTCGGCCACGACGATCGGCCCGTTCTCCGCGGTCTACGTCAACGATGGGCTGACGCTCGATTTCCAGGACACCGACGAGGCGTTCCCCATCTATCACTTCTGCTTTCGCGTGAGCGATGCGGAATTCGATGCCATCCTCGGCCGCCTCATCGCCGCCGGGATCGATTACCGCAGCTCGGTGCGTGGGCCGGTGGATCACGAGGTCAGTACGCTGCTCGGCGGTCGCAGCATCTACTGGAACGAACCTGAAGGGCACCAATGGGAGATGTTGACCGTGAGCTATGCGCGCCGGGCAACCGTGCTGCCGTGACCGAGGCGGGCATGACACCCGGTCATCCCCCATTCGTCGCGCAGGCCGCCGCTGAGCGTGCGGCCGCCGCATCACGCACCACATGGACCAGCGTGGTGGTGAACCTGGTCTTGTCCGCGGTACAGGTCGCCGTGGGCTTGAAGACACATTCGCAGGCGCTCGTTGCCGACGGCCTTCATTCGTTCTCGGATCTCGTGGCCGATTTCGTGGTGCTGTTTGCCAGTCACCATGGCCAGAAGGATCCGGATGCGGGGCATCCCTACGGCCATCAGCGTTTCGAGACGGCTGCGTCGCTCGTGCTGGGGCTGCTGTTGGTTGCGGTCGGAGGCGGCATGCTGTGGTCAGCGGCCGGCAAGGTGGGGCCTTCCGCCACCGTGCCCACGGTGCACGTGACCGCGCTGTGGGTGGCTGGCGGCACGCTGGTCGCCAAAGAGCTTCTGTTCCGGTACCTGCTGGCCGTGGGCAAGCGCGTGCGTTCGAGCATGCTCGTGGCCAACGCCTGGCACGCACGCTCGGATGCCGCATCGTCGCTCGTCGTGGGGCTCGGCATTGCCGGGAACCTTGCCGGTTACCCCATCCTCGATCCCATTGCCGCAGCCATCGTGGGCTTTCTCGTGGCCCGGATGGGCTGGACGTTCGGCTGGCGTGCGCTGCATGACCTGATGGATCATTCGGCCGATGCCGAGGAGGTCGCGGCCATCCGCCATACCCTGGCCGGAACCCCCGGCGTGGCGGGCGTGCATGCGGTGCGCACGCGCAAGATGGGAGACCTGATCGTGGTGGACGCGCACCTCGATGTGGATGCCACCCTCACCGTCGAGGCCGGGCATGCCATTGCCGTGGCGGCGCGCGAGCGCGTCATGGCCCGGCACCGGGTCCTCGATGTGATGACCCACCTGGATCCGTGGCGTCCGGCTACTTCCGGAACGAGCGGTGGCGCCCGCAGTGAGCACGAACGGTCCGCCACACTGACGGAGGATGCGTCCTGACATGTGCTTCGTGCCTTGTCTTTCAGATTCTCCAGATGCTCGTGACGTGGCGGGCCGGTCAACGGAGGCCTAAGTCTTGGCCTCCGCTTCAGGCGCCTGCGGTGCCGAGTGCTGCAGGTGGAAACCGGTCCACCGCATCGGTGATCAGGCCGTCGATGGCGCAGGCGATGAGGCGGCGCGCCTCCGCCGGATCGTTGACCGTGTAGGAGAGCGCCCTCAAACCCGCATCATGGATGCGGCCGATCACGTCGGCATCGAGCAGCGGGTGATGGGCCACCACCGCCGCGCAGCCGAGGCCGACGGCCTCGCCCAGCCAGCCGTCACGCAAACTGTCGAGCAACAGTGCCCTCGGCAGCTGCGGGGCGCCTTCTCGGGCGCCGGCCAGCGCTTCGGGCTCGAATGAACTCAGCAGCGGCGGCGCCATGCCCGTGTCTGCCCACAGGCTCTCGGCGGCCTCGGCCACCGCGCAGCCGGTGGCACGGGCCGTTTCTCTCGAAGGCGGCTTCAGTTCGATGTTCAGTGCGAAGCCGTTGTGCAGGCAGTACCGGGCGATGCCCTCAAGTGATGGCAGCGGCTCGCCGGCCCAGGCGGGACCGTGCCAACTGCCGGCGTCGAGCCGGGAGAGCTCGGCCCATGTCAGGGCGGTGGCAGCGCCTTGGGATGAGGTGGTGCGCTGCAAGGTGGCGTCGTGGATCAGGAACGGCACGCCGTCGGCGCTGAGCTTCACGTCGCATTCGAACGCCCGATAGCCGTGACCGGCGCCCACGCGAAACGCCGCGAGGGTGTTCTCCGGCGCCAGCCGGCCGGCGCCCCTGTGTGCGATCCACAGCGGGTAGGGCCAGGGAGAAAGAGGCATGGACGTCATCCTTCAAGGCGGGCGCCGGTGTTGGCGTCGAACCAATGCAGCTGCCGCGACGACCAGCGCAGTCCCACGGTGCTGTGTTCCTGGGGCGATGCTGAAGTGGCATCCATGCGCAACGTGAAATCGACGCCTGCAACGCAGCCGTGCACGAGCCGTTCTGCTCCGAGCAATTCGATCAGGTTCACTTGCAGCGGCCAGCCCCCGTTGCCGTCGATCGCTGCATGCTCGGGGCGGATGCCCAGGATCATCTCACCGTCGCGTGGCGCGGGGTCGACCAACGCAAGCGTCTGGCCTCCGAGATGAAAACGACGGCCTTCCGCGCGGCCGTGCAACAGGTTCATGGGCGGCGAACCGATGAAGCCGGCCACGAACGTGCTGGCCGGGCGGGCATAGACCGCTTCGGCCGTGCCGATCTGCTCGACCCGGCCGGCGTTCATCACGATCATGCGCTGCGCCAGCGTCATCGCTTCGACCTGGTCGTGGGTGACGAACAACGATGTGACGCCGAGTTCCGCATGCAGCTTGCGAATCTCGATGCGGGTTTGGGCCCGCAATTTGGCATCCAGGTTGGACAGCGGTTCATCGAAGAGGAACACCTCCGGCTCGCGCACGATGGCGCGCCCCATCGCCACCCGTTGGCGCTGGCCGCCCGACAATTCGCGCGGACGCCGCTCGAGCAGCGGTGCCAATTGCAGGATGCCGGCGGCTTTGTCGACGCGCCTGCGGATCTCGTGTCTGGGCAGCCTGGCGATCTTCAGTCCATAGGCCATGTTGTCGTACACAGTCATGTGCGGATACAAGGCGTAGTTCTGGAACACCATGGCAATGTTGCGCTCCGACGGCTCCACATCATTGACGACGCGGCCGCTGATGGCAATCTCGCCACCGGAAATCTCCTCGAGGCCAGCCACCATGCGCAGGAGTGTGCTCTTGCCGCAGCCCGAGGGGCCCACGATGACGATGAACTCGCCATCGGCAATATCGGCATCGATGCCGTGGATGACAGCGGGACCCTTGCCAGCGGGCCCATAGCGTTTGGTGACATTGCGAATCGAGATGGAACCCATGTTGTTCTTCTTCCAGATGCCCTTTCCGCACAGGTGAGTGGCGGGTCAGGCACCAGGCTATTTTTCAGTATCGACAAGGCCCTTGACGAACCATTTCTGCATCAGTATCACGACCAGCGCGGGCGGGATCATGGCGAGCATGGCGGTGGCCATCACGAGATTCCATTCATTGGCAGCTTCGCCGCCCGCGATCATGCGCTTGATGCCGATGACCACGGGGTACATCGATTCATCGGTGGTCACGAGCAGCGGCCACAGGTACTGGTTCCAACCATAGATGAACTGGATGACGAACAGCGCTGCCATGGTGGTGCGAGACAGCGGTACCAGCATGTCCTTGAAAAAGCGCAAGGGACCGGCGCCGTCCATGCGGGCCGCCTCCAGCAGCTCGTCGGGGACCGTCAGGAAGAACTGGCGGAACAGGAACGTGGCGGTGGCCGACGCGATCAGCGGCACGGTCAGCCCGGTGAACGTGTTGAGCATGCCGAGGTCGGCCACCACCTTGTAGGTGGGCGAGATGCGCACTTCCACGGGCAGCATCAGCGTCACGAAGATGGCCCAGAACGCCACCATCCGGAAGCGGAACCGGAAGTACACGATCGCGAACGCCGACACCAGCGAGATGCCGATCTTGCCGAATGCGATCAGCAGCGCGGTGACGAGGCTCACGAACATCATGCGAGCCACCGGTGCCGTGGAGCCCGCACCGATGCTGCGGCCGCGAAGTGCGGCCGTGTAATTCTCCACGAGATGCCCGCCCGGCAACAGCGACATGGGTGTCTGGACCACATCCTGGGCTGTTTGCGTGGACGCGATGAAGGTCACGTACAGCGGAAATGCAACGACGAGCACGCCGAGGATGAGGACGACATGGGCCAGGATGCCAAGGGTGGGGCGGCGTTCTACCATGGGTGCCCGTCAGCGCGGCGAAGGCCGCGCCGGCTTGCCGCGTTCCGCAAAAGTCAACTTCGTGGGACCCGCGGACATCAATAGTTCACTTTCTTTTCGATGAATCGGAATTGAATGATCGTCAGCACCACCACGATGGCCATCATCACCACCGATTGTGCCGCCGAGCCGCCGAGGTCCATGGCCTTGAACCCGTCGTAATAGACCTTGTACACGAGGATTGCGGTGTCGCTGCCGGGGCCGCCCTGGGTGGACGCGTCGATGATCGCAAATGTCTCGAAGAAGGCGTAGACAATATTGATGACCAGCAGGAAGAACGTCGTGGGCGACAGCAATGGAAACTGAATCGTCCAGAACCGGCGCCAAGGCCCGGCGCCGTCGATCGCTGCCGCCTCGATCAGGGACTTCGGAATGCTCTGCAACCCCGCCACGAACAACAGGAAGTTGTACGAGATCTTCTTCCACACGGCGGCGATCACGATGAGCGCCATGGCGTGGTCGCTGTCGAGCAGATGGTTCCAGGAAAAGCCGATGGCCTTCAGGCCGTACGACACGATGCCCACGCTCGGCGCGAACAGGAAAAGCCAAAGCACACCCGCCACGGCCGGCGCCACGGCGTAGGGCCAGATCAGCAGCACGCGGTAGATCACGGTGCCGCGGACGATGCGGTCCGCGAACACCGCCAGCGCCAGCGACAGCGAGATGCCGACCGCGGCCACAAGGATCGAGAACACCGCGGTGACCTTGAACGACGCGAGGTAGCGCTGGTCGGCCAGCAGCGCGCGGAAATTGTCGAGGCCCACCCAGTCCACCGAAGTGCCAAAGGCATCGGACTGCTGCAGGGACTGCAGCAGCGCCTGGCCTGCCGGCCAGAAGAAGAATACGGCGATGATGGCGACCTGCGGCGCCAGCAGCGCCCACGGCAACCAGCGGGATCGGAAGACAGCGCGCTTTTCCATGCCATCAGCGCCGGTTCGCGCGCTCGAACTTCTCGAGCAGCTCATTGCCACGTTGGACGATCGCATCCAGGGCTTCCTTGGGGCTCTTCCGGCCGCCCCAGACCTGTTCGAGCTCCTCGTCCTGGATGTTGCGGATCTGCGGGTAGTTGCCGAGGCGGATGCCCCGGCTCTTGTCCGTCACCTTGCGCACCATCTGCGTCACGGCCACTTCCGAGCCCGGGTTGTCCTTGTAGAAGCCCGACTTCTCCGTGAGTTCATAGGCCACGGTGGTCACGGGCAGGTAACCGGTGCGCTTGTGGCTCGCCGCCTGCACCTCCGGATTGGAGATGTACTTGAAGAACTCGGCGACGCCCTTGTATTCCGCCTGCTTCTTGCCGGAGATCACCCACAGGCTCGCACCGCCGATCACGGTGTTCTGCGGAGCCCCATGCACATCGGGGTAGTAGGGGAGCGGGGCCACGGCGTGGGCGAACTTGGCGTTCTTGCGCACGGTGCCGAGGAAGCCGGACGACGTGGTGATCATGGCGCATTCCCCCGAGACGAAGGCGGCCTCGGGCACGTTGCCGCGGCCCTTGTAGACGAACAGCCCTTGCTTGGCCATGTTGGCC
This sequence comes from uncultured Rhizobacter sp., assembly GCA_966212105.1. Classification (GTDB taxonomy): domain Bacteria; phylum Pseudomonadota; class Gammaproteobacteria; order Burkholderiales; family Burkholderiaceae_C; genus Rhizobacter. The sequence goes on along the minus strand of CBIHPH010000028.1, from coordinate 1,037 downwards.
AGGTTCTCGATGTGGCGAAGGTGCAGCGGCGAATTCAGCAGCAGCCGGGCGTCCATGCCGCCCAGGCCATTGCGCTGGCTGGCGTACTCGATGTTGTGCCAGGCGGAGAAGCTTTCCAGCTGCGTCCATCCCTGCCAGGCGGTGGTATACGGGCATTTGTGCCCCGAAGCCTTCAGCTTGGCCGCCGCCAGTGCCACCTCCGGCCAGGTGGCCGGACCCTTGTTCGGATCGAGGCCGGCCGCCCTGAACGCATCCCTGTTGTAATAGAAGACCGTGGTCGAACTGTTGAACGGCAGGCTGAGCATCTGGCCGTTCGGCGCGGTGTAGTAGCTCGCCACTGCGGGGATGTACACCGCCGGATCGAACGGGATGCCGGCACTCTTCATGACCTGGCCGACGGGGACAGCGACCCCCTTGCTCGCCATCATCGTCGCCGTGCCCACCTCATAGACCTGCAGGATATGAGGCGCCGTGCCGGCACGGAACGCAGCCACCGCGGCCGGGAGCGTTTCATCGTAACTGCCCTTGTACGTCGGCACCACCTTGTACGTCGACTGACTTGCATTGAAGTCACGGGCGAGGTCATTGACCCACTCATTGTTGACGGCGATCAACGAATGCCACAACTGGATCTCGATCTGCGCGTGGGCGGGCAGCGCTGCCAGAGACAGCAGACCGGCGGCGGAAAGGGCGAATCGAATTTTCATATGAGCTCCCTGAAACGAACGGCGCGGTCAAAACCGCGAAACGGGTCACGAATGTGACACGAGGCGTGATGTTCCATTGCATGGCAATAACCCGTCTATCCCAAAAAGCCAATATCGGGGGGTGAGCCAGAGGCGACTGGCTTGTCGCTTTGGAGGATTTTGTTCTCTGGGCGAGGCCGCGCCGGGTCTCGGCCCGGCAGCCGAATTACCTTTCTGTCGCGCCAGAAAGGTAATCCAAAGAGCGCTTTGAACACCAGCTTCCACGCATTTTGCTCAGGCGCTTCGGCTGCGAATCCCCCGCACGACCACTGTCTCCAGCTCCACCGTGAC
>CBIHPH010000027.1:0-44788 GCA_966212105.1 uncultured Rhizobacter sp. | reverse complement strand
TAAAACAACGCGGTGGACCTTGGTGGTCCTCTCCATAGCATCTTGGGGGCAGGAGGCGCCAGCCGACTGGGGGGCCTCAAATTCACAGTGCCAAGCGGTGGGATTGGAGCGTCAGCAGGCCATCGAAGATCAGTCTGTCGACCGTCTCGAACTTCAGGTCCGTGATGGCCGCGAGTTTGGGCGCAGCACCGCCGCTCATCAGCAACACCGGCTCCTGCCCGCACCGTTCACGCAGTTTGCGGTGCATGCGCTCCACTGCACCCACCATCGCACTGGAGCCGCCGGTCATGAGTGCATCGCTTGTGTTCGTGGGGAAGTCGACGATTTCGCCAGTGGGCACCTTCAGGCCGGCGGTACTCATCTCGAGCGCACGCTGCATCACACCGAACCCCGGCAGGATCATCCCCCCGACGAAGTTGCCCTCCGCATCGAGCGCATCGACGGTGACAGCGGTGCCCACCATCACGACCAGCGCCGGGCGGGCCCCTCCGTGTGACAGCACGCGCTGGCGCGCCCCAATGAGCGCGACCCACCGGTCGGTGCCGAGACGGCCCGGATGGTCGTAGCCGTTGGTGACGCCGGCCGCGTGGGCCGACGAGACGACCCAGCGCGGGTCGATGTCCCACAGTTCGAGTTGCTCCTCGACCCGGCGGCGAATGCTCTCACCCGCCACGATGCAGCCCAGCATGCTCCCTGGCACGGTCAGATGCTTCCAGTCGGTCTCCGCAAGCGTGTCGATCGTCTCGAGAAAGGCCGCGCCATGGGCGATCAGGGCGGCGCCCGGGAAAGGAGACGCGTACAGCCCCCACTTGAGACGGGTGTTGCCGACATCGATGGCCAGGAAACTCATGCGAGGCACGAGGGCTGTATCAAGTCACCGTTTGAGTCGACAGGATTTCTCGAACATGCGACATCGTCTGGGTGGCCCACAGCCCCTTGAAAGGCTTGGTGATCCGCAACTCTACCTCTTCCAGCAGGGCCTCGAGGTCAGAACGCGTTCGGGCACGGCGCAGGCGCAACAATGTCAGGGAGCCGGCCACGGGTGCTTCGGCACGCACCGCCCGCATCATCAGGTCCCGGGCCTCCTCAAAAGCCACGTCCTGGCCCTCGCCGGGCAGCACCTGGAGTGCCTCACGGTTCCCGTTCGGCAGCTCCTGGATCTTGGAATCGATCAGCGAGGATTCGGGCACCAGGGTGAGCGAGGGGGGCAGCAGGCTCACCACGGAATCGGGACCAGCGAGCGGCCCCTTCGGAGCGGCCTGCTGCGGCGCCGGTCCGTCAGCGAGCGGCATCGGGGCGCTGGCGGGCGGCTCGGCGTCCGACACTGTCAGCTCGATCATGCCAAGTTCGACCAGTTCATCGAAGCAGCATTCGGCCGCACCGGCCTGCAATGCCATTCGACGCACCTGCCCTTCGCTGCGCTTGCCGTCGACGAGCAGCAGCACGGTGCGATGACGCTGGCTCAGCCGTCGCTGGCGGCTGCCCAGCTCTGCCACAGCTTCCGGGGTCTTCACGGGAACGGATCGGGCGGCCATTGGGAAACTCCTGCTGTCTCTGGGTCCGGAACTGCTGGTGCCGCGGCACCCGTCCCGGTGTTTGCGGCGGATTGTGCAGGCTTTCGACGCGGACGCCTCCCCCCGTCCTGGGTGGGACAACTTGCCCTACACTGGCATGAAAGTTCGATGAACTCGGGATCAGGAGCCGGGTCGATGCCTTCCGGACACGTGGACGCAAGCCCTTACCAGCACGCCGAGGCCGGCATCAGCGCGAAGCGCTTCAAGCTTTCCCGCATGTCACCCTCGGAGAAGCCGTTCTCATCCGGAGACAAGCAGCGCGACAGCGCGCTCGTCGATCAACTCGCGGTTGAACTCGATGCGTTGCAGAACCTGTTGTACGCGGACCGCCGCCACAAACTCCTTGTGGTCTTGCAGGGCACGGACACCAGCGGCAAGGACGGCACGCTTCGCGGCGTGTTCGGCCGGATGAGTGCCCTCGGTGTCAAGACGGTCAGCTGGAAAGCACCGAATGAGGCCGAGCGCGCCCGCGATTTCCTCTGGCGGATTCACCAGCACGTGCCTGCTGCCGGTGAGATCATGGTGTTCAACCGCAGCCACTACGAAGACGTGCTGGTGCCACCGGTCAACGGCTGGATCACGAAAGCGCAGACGAAACAGCGTTACGCCCACATCAACGATTTCGAGCGCTTGCTGTCCGAGACTGGCACCACGGTGTGCAAGTTCATGCTGCACATCTCGAAAGATGAGCAACGGCAACGCCTGCAGGAACGTCTGGACGATCCGACCAAGCGCTGGAAGTTCGCTGTCGACGACCTCGCCGTGCGCAAGCAGTGGGACGACTATCAGGCCGCGTACGAAGCGCTGATCTCGGCCACAGGCACCCCTTGGGCGCCGTGGACGGTCGTGCCGGCGGATTCGAAGACGCATCGCAACCTGATGATCGCGAACTTGCTCAAGCGAACGTTCGAAAGTCTTGGCCTGCGCTATCCGCCGGATGATCCCGCATTGGCCGGCCTGAAGGTCAGATGATCTTCGAGAGCAACTCCGGAAAGAGCGCTCTCATCTGAAAACGCCCCGGGAAAGCCCGAGGCGCTTGCAGACCTCATCATGCCTGCTCGCCCAAGGCGTCAGAACGGCGCGAAGCCCCGCGAATAGTCGATGCGGACGGGGTACTGCTCTGAGTCGACCTCGTCGCCACCGAAATACAGCACCCCGTTGTAACGAACGAGCACATCCTTGCCGGACTGGGCTTGCTGCTGCAGCCTGACGTGGTACAGATCGCCCGTCGAGTTGGGATCATGGATGATCAGCACACCGTTTTCGGTGCTGTGGTCGACATACACGTCCGCTTGGACGCTCCCGGCTGGATCGGTGAAGATGGCCTTGCGCGCCACGAGCTCGCCCCCGTTCGGCCCCGCCACGAGCTTGGTGCCTGCGTCAGCGAACTGCGTAACCGGAAATGTCACCACCGCAGCTTCCGGGCCCCCGCAGCTGCGGCTGCCGGCATAGACGTGGTGTGTGGTTTGCATGCTCGTGTCCGTGATGGTGACGCTCACCCGGACGGACCCCAGCATGCCCCCCTCGACCGGATCGCATGTGGTGAAGCTGCCGTTCACGAACGAGGAGTCCTCGGGGGCATCGTCTCCCCCTCCGCATGCCGCAAGTGACGCCGCGATGGAGCACGCTCCGACTGCTTTCCAAAATTTTCTCATTGCATCCCTGATCGTCAAACAGTTCACGAACGAGGATAGCACTCACTCACCCATCGCCCGGTTACAAGCTGAACGCCCAAAGCATAGGTCAGGCGACCCTGGCATGCGGGGCGAGAAGGGTCAGAGTGGATTCAGGGCGAGCCACGCACGGGAGGATGTACCCGTCCCGCTTCTCCTCGGCACTGAGTCCCGGCCATTCGATGCGATAGCTCACCCGGCCGGCGACCGCCAGACACATGCAGGCCCGACAGGTGCCATTGCGGCAGGAGCTCGGCAGCACCATGCCGGCGGCGCGCGCGGACACGAGCAGCGTCTCGTCGCGCGCCGCTTCGAATGCCATGCCGAGCGGCTCGACGTGAACGGTGAAGGTGTTGCCGCTCAACGCGACACCCCCTGGAATTCGCGCCGGTACGCGGACGGGGAGGTGTCGAGCGCCGCCGCGAAATGCTGGCGCATCGAAAGCGCGGTGCCGAACCCCGCTTCGACGGCGATGTGGTCGATGGGGCGGCGCGTGGTCTCGAGCAGTTGCTGCGCGAGCGCCAGCCGCTGATTGGCAAGCCAACGGCCGACGGTGGTACCGGTGACCTCCCGGAACCGCCGGGTGAATGTTCGCCGGCTCATCCGGGCACGCTGGGCCAGCGCATCGAGCGTGTGGGATTCGTCGAGATGACCGCCGAGCCAGTCCAGCAGTTCCGACAGGCGATCTCCCTGCACCACGGCGCGCACCGGTTGCGCAATGAATTGGGCCTGGTTCCCCTGCCGATGCGGAGCCACCACCATGCGCCGCGCGGCGCGCCGGGCCACCTCGGCCCCGCACAGTCGGCGCATCAGATGCAGGCAGCAATCGAGCGCTGCGGCCGTGCCTGCGGATGTCAGCACGTCGCCATCGTCCACATACAGCACGTCTGCGTTCAGCCGCACCATCGGATACCGCTCGGCGAACTGTGAAGCGAAGAGCCAATGGGTGGTTGCCGGGCGACCGTCGAGCAGGCCGGCCTCGGCCAACACGAACGCGCCAAGGCACAACCCCACCATGATGGCACCGCGCGCGTGTGCGTCGCGCAACGCGTCGAGGAGCATCGGCGGCGCCGGGCGCAGATCACCGTGCCACGAAGGCACCACGACAACGTCCGCGCCCGCCAGCGCATCCAGTGTTTGCCGCACCTCAATGCGAAAGCCGGCTCGTGTGTCCAACGCCCCTGTCTCGCAACCGCACACCTGGGTGTCGAACCGGGGCAGACCGCCGTCGGTCTGGTCCTCGCCGAACACGATGCAAGGCACCGACAGATGGAAGGGGCTGATCCCGGCAAACGAGATCACTGCGACGGTGGGAGCGGAGGCCATGGCCCGATTCTATCGATCAATGTCATCCGGGCCACTGTTGCACCCGGGAGGCACTTTCGAGAATGGCGTCCATGGCCATGTTTCTGGCCGCCTCGATCCACATCAACCATGAACGCTCCTCGCCGCGCCCTCGTCGTGATCGACGTGCAGAACGAATACTTCACTGGCCACCTGCCCATCGAGTACCCACCAGTGGATGCCAGCCTGCGCCACATCGGCCTCGCCATGGATGCGGCGACCGCCGCCGGCATCCCGGTGGTCGTGGTGCAGCACACCTCCCCGGCCGGTGCACCGGTGTTCCGCAAAGGCACGCCCACATGGGCATTGCATCCGGAGATCGCCCGGCGTCCACACGACCACTGGATCGAGAAACACCATCCCAGCGCCTTCAAGGACACCGACTTCGAGGCCTGGATACGTGCCCGCGGCGTCGATACCTTGACCATCGTGGGCTACATGACCCACAACTGCGATGTATCCACCGTGATGCAGGCTTCGCACCTTGGACTCAAGGCCGAACTCCTGGCGGACGCCACCGGATCGTTGCCGTACGAAAACAGCGCCGGCCGCGCAAGCGCCGAGGAAATTCACCGCGCGTTCATCGTGGTGCTGCACAGCAACTTCGCGGCCGTGGCCACGACGGCGGAGTGGCTCGCCGCGGTGCAGGCAGGCCAGGCCTTGCCGATGGACAACGTGCCGATGTCCAACCAACGCGCCCGTGCGACCGCCGCGGAGCACCGGCCGTCGTAGCCGACAGGCGCACCTGCCAGCGATTCGGCGCACGAACTCAGGTGGGTGGCGGCGGCGTCCAGCCGAGCCGTTCGAGGAGGGTCTTGGCCGCCAGCGGCGCCTTTTCTTTTGCCCCGGCGATGAACAGCATGAACACTTCGCGTGGAGCGCCCGACGGACCGGGCGACTCCACCCGGGGCAAGTGGGCGGGCTCGCCGCCCTCCTGCCAGCAGCGGGCGGCTTCGGCCCAGGCATCGAGCGCCTTGGGGGCATAGCCGGCCTTCAGCGTGGCTTGTGTTCGCATGAGCCTGGCGTACACGAAGGGACCGGTGAGATCGGCAAACATCGGGTACTCATCGGAATCAGCGAACACGGTGGCAACGCCATGCCGGCGTGCCAGCGCAAGGTACTCTGGCACCGCGAAGCTCTGATGACGCACGTCGAGCACATGGCGCAGCGGCAGGCCATCGACCTGGTCCGGGAGCATGTCAAGGAAGGCGGCCAGATCGTCGTGGTCGAACACCTTGGTGTCAGCGAACTGCCACACGATGGGCCCGAGCTTGGGACCGAGTTCGGCAATGCCGCTGTGGATGAACCTGTTCACCGAATCGCCTGACTCGGCCAGCACTCGGCGCGCCGTGGCATAGCGAGAGGCTTTGACGGAAAAGACGAAATCAGCGGGCGTGTCGTCGCGCCACTTGGCAAAGGTGGCAGGCTTCTGCGACCCATAGAACGTGCTGTTGATTTCGATCATCGAGAGTTGCCGGCTCGCCCATGCAAGCTCCTTGGAGGCCGGCAGGTTCTCGGGATAGAAGGTCTCGCGCCACGGCGCGTAACTCCAGCCGCCGATGCCGACCCGGATGGGGGGTTTGTTTGCCATGCACACTGCCTCACCGATGTACGAGTGAATGCCATCTTCGCCCAAAAGCATCGCATCCATCCTGCCAACACGGGGGGTTAACCCGCCATCGGTGATGCATGCTTGTTTGCCGGATGAGGCACGGTGTCAGGCAATGCCAGACCGCCCCCAAGACACCGCCAGGCCCACCATCAGCATCACGAGGAGAACGGCATTGGCGGCCAGGAGCCACCGCATCCGGGCGCGAAGAACGCCGACGGCTTCCACAAGCAAGGCGTTCTGTTCAGCCAATGCCGCGACCAGCTTGGCCGAGGCCTGCTCGCGTTCGACCAGGTCTTGGACGCGCCCCTCCAACAACCGCAGGCGCTCGTCCGGGCCTGCCTCGGGCGGGGCTGTGGGGGACGGCTGCTCCGTGCGGGAGAACAGTTTGCGCGCGCCCTTGACGATGGCCGGCGCAGCAGCAATCACATCGGCCCAGGGAACGACCTTGAGTGCGGTGATGATGTTGCCGATGGCCATGGCACGTCCTTGCGGTGGGTAACGACCCAGTGTAGTCATCCTCCTACGAGGCGTCGCTCGGTCTCCTGATACCCGGAATGCGACTTCGGCTGCACGATGCCGTCGCATGAATCGAGGCGATGACAAGCCCCTGGAGCACCCCATGAGCAACGACGAAGCGTGGATGGAAGACGTACGCCGCTGGTACTACGGTGGCACGGCCCCGGAGGCCTATCGCGACGAGTCGTTGGCCGAGGAAGCCATCGGATACGAGGCAGCGCACCCGGCGCTGCAGGCACAGCACTGGCCCGATGCGCCGTGGCCTCCCGCCAAATCCCAGGTGGCGCAATGAACTCCCGGATGCCAGATTGGTTGCGTTCACTGGTGGTGCCACTCTCCATCGCATTGGTGCTCTCGCTGCTGCTGGCGTTCGCCTGGGTGGTCCAAGGGGTGGTGAACCAGGCGAGCACGGGCGCCAGCATCATGCCCGTTTCACCGCCCCCTGGCTTGGTGTGATCAGCCGGGGAGCGCCCTCGCATCGCTCGCAGGATTTCACAGGTCGCGCGATCAGGCGTGTTCTTCGTGGGATTCATGCAGCGCGCGGCACCCCTGCGGCCTTGCGGACGCCGCACAATGGAGGCCATGGCCACCCCGACCCTCCTCAAAGCGCAATCCTTCACTGACGCCGATGCCGCACTGGCCCACGCGTCCACCATTTACAACGCAGGCATCGGCTATTTGCGCGACAGTCTGCAGCGGTTCGTCGCCGGAGAATCTTTCACCCAGCATGTGAGGGCGTGTTATCCCTATCTGCGTGTGCATACCGACACCGTCGCCCGTGCCGACAGCCGGCTGGCCTACGGTTTCGTCGCCGGCCCAGGCACCTACGAGACGACGCTGACACGCCCGGACCTGTTCAAGGAGTATTACCACGAACAGTTCATGCTGCTGCTGAAGAACCATGGCGTGTCGCTCGAGGTGGGGCTCAGCTCGCAACCGATCCCGGTGCACTTCTCGCTCGCCGAGAACGACCACCTCGAAGGCAGCCTGACCCGAGAACGCCGGCTGTTGCTGCGAGACCAGTTCGACCTGCCCGACCTCGCCGCCATGGACGACGGCATCGCCAACGGCACCCACGAACCAGAACCGGGACCTGACGGCAAGCTCAAGTTCCCGCTGGCCTTGTTCACTGCACCACGGGTCGACTACTCGCTGCACCGGCTCCGTCACTACACAGGCACGGCGCCCGATCACTTCCAGAATTTCATCCTGTTCACGAACTACCAGTTCTACATCGATGAGTTCGTGCGCCTCGGGCACGAGGCGATGGCCAAGAGCGACAGCGAGTACATGGCATTCGTCGAGCCCGGCAATGTGGTGACGCGACGCACGGGCCTGCCCAGCGAACCGGGAGACGACACCGGCATCGCGCCCCCCCGGCTGCCGCAGATGCCTGCGTATCACCTGATGCGAAGCGACCGCTCCGGCATCACCATGGTCAACATCGGCGTGGGCCCTGCCAACGCGAAGACCATCACCGATCACATCGCCGTGCTGCGCCCGCATGCCTGGATCATGCTCGGTCACTGCGCGGGGCTGCGCAACACGCAGGCACTCGGCGACTATGTGCTCGCCCACGGTTACGTCCGTGAGGACCACGTGCTCGATGAAGACCTGCCGCTGTGGGTTCCCGTGCCGCCGCTCGCGGAGGTGCAGGTGGCGCTCGAATCAGCGGTGGAAGAAATCACGCAGCTCAAGGGCTATGAGCTCAAGCGCATCATGCGCACGGGCACGGTGGCGAGCACCGACAACCGCAATTGGGAGTTGCTGCCCTCGCACCATTCGGCCACCACGCCCGAGCGCCGCTTCAGCCAGAGCAGGGCCATCGCGCTCGACATGGAAAGCGCCACCATTGCAGCCAATGGGTTCCGCTTTCGCGTGCCATACGGCACGCTGCTGTGCGTGAGCGACAAGCCGCTGCATGGGGAGATCAAGCTGCCGGGCATGGCAAACCATTTCTACAGGGAGCGGGTGGACCAGCACCTGCGGATCGGCATCCGCGCGGTGGAACTGCTGCGTTCCCAAGGGGTGGCTCAGCTCCACAGCCGCAAGCTGCGCAGCTTCGCCGAGGTGGCCTTTCAGTGACCGAGGTCGGTCACCTGCCAAGGCGCAGGTGGCTGTTCTCCGAACGGGCCGGGTCGGTGCCACCGCGGAAGGCCCCCTTCGTGCACCCAGGCCAATGTGAGGCGGGCGTCCACCCAGGTCCAGGCCTCTCCGCCATCGCCCCGCCGCGTGGCCACCTCAGCCAACCGCCCCGGGCTCGCGCCTTCGGCACGGCGCTTGAGCCAGGCCTCCTTGAGCGTCCACAGTTCGCGGAATGCAGCATCGCGAGCCGGGCCGTCGAGCGCCTGCAAGTCAGCCACTTCATGGGGAGTGCACACGGCCCGAGCCAACGTCAACGTGTCACGCGGACGGCCCGGGGTCTCGAGATCAAGGCCGGCCGGCGTGGCCGACAGTGCCCCGGCCACCCAATCGCCGCTGTGGCTCAGCGCCAGATGAACAGCGCAGGCAGGCGAGAGCACCGTGGGCGGCAGGCCGTCGGGCGCGGAGAGCGCCCAGTCGAACGGCGAGCCACCGAATGTGTCGGCCAGCAGGCGCCGCAGCAACAGTCGCCCGGCCAGGAATTCGGCTCGCCGCTTTGACGATGTGATGCGGTCGAGCCGGTCCCGTTCGGGTGCGGACAGTGCATGCGCCATCCCGTCTTCCGCTTCGGCGGCGAGTGGCGCCGTGCGGTCGACCCAGAGGATGGCGGAGCTCAGCGCGGCCAACGCCGGAAGATCAACGAGGTGTTCAGGCCACCGAACGCGAAGTTGTTGCTCATCACGATGTCCGTCTCGAGATCCCGACCGTTTCCGGTGATGTAGTCGAGCGGTGCGCAGCGCGGATCGATGTCGGTCAGGTTGATCGTGGGAGCGAACCAGCCATCGCGCATCATCTCGAGCGTCATCCAGGCCTCGAGTGATCCGCAGGCCCCGAGCGTGTGGCCCATGTAGCTCTTGAGCGAACTGACAGGCACGCGCTCGCCGAGCACCTTGCAAGTGGCCTGGGACTCCATGATGTCGCCCTGGTCGGTGGCCGTGCCGTGCGCGTTGATGTAGCCGATGGCCGAGGCGGGCAGCCCGGCGTCTTCGAGCGCCAGCTGCATCGCCACGCCCATGGTGTCGGCATTGGGGTGCGTGACGTGTTTGCCATCGCTGTTGGTGCCGTAGCCGATCACCTCGGCGAGGATCTTCGCCCCGCGTGCCTGCGCGTGCGAGAGTTCTTCGAGCACGAGCGTACAGGCGCCCTCGCCCAGCACGAGGCCGTCGCGGGCCGCATCGAATGGTCGCGGGGTCAGATCCGGGGCATCGTTGCGGACGCTGGTGGCAAACAGTGTGTCGAACACCGCCGCGTCGATGGCATGCAGTTCTTCGGAGCCACCGGCCAGCATGGCCACCTGCTTGCCCGATTGGATGGTCTCGTAGGCGTAGCCGATGCCCTGGCTGCTCGATGTGCAGGCGCTCGACGTGGTGATCACCCGCCCCGTGATGCCGAAGAACACCCCGATGTTGACCGCCGCAGTGTGCGCCATCGACTTGATGTAGGTGTTGGCGGTGATGCCCTCGGTGGTGTTGCCGGTGATCATCTTGCCGAAGGCACCGATGGCGCCCGGCGAACCGATGGACGAGCCATACGCGATGCCAAGGCGCCCGCTGCCCAGCAGCGGGTCGTTCAAGAGGCCGGCGTCCTCCAGCGCGAGTTCGGTGGCGCGCACGCCGAGGATCGCCACGCGGCCCATGCTCCGCATGGTCTTGCGGTTGTAGGTCTCGGGCAGGTCGAACGGCTTGGCCATCACCCCAAGCCGGGTGTTGAGCCCTTCGTAGGCGAGCCATTCGGGCATGACCTGTACGCTGTTGCGCAGGCTGCGCAGTTGCGTGCGCACGGTGGGCCAATCATGGCCGAGCGGGCTCAGCGCGCCGACACCGGTGACAACGACTCGCTTCATCCCACCATCCCCCCGTTGACCGAAATGACCTGGCGGGTGATGTAGGCCGCATCGGGCGACATCAGGAACGCCACGAGCGCGGCCACTTCGTCTGGGCGGCCCATGCGGCGCATCGGGATGATTTTCATTGCTTCTTCCTGTACTTCCGGCGAAATCATTTCCGTATCGATCAGCCCCGGCGCGACGCAGTTGACGGTGATGTCGCGCTTGGCCAGCTCGATGGCGAGCGCCTTCGTGGCGCCGATGATGCCGGCCTTGGCCGCACTGTAGTTGGCCTGCCCGCGGTTGCCCACGAGACCGGAGACCGACGCCAGCGTCACGATGCGGCCGGCCTTGCGGCGCCGGACCATGGGCATCACGATCGGGTTCAACACGTTGTAGAACGCATCCAGGTTGGTGTGAACGACGGCATCCCACTCCTCGCCGGTCATCGCCGGGAAGGCGTTGTCGCGGGCGATGCCGGCGTTGCAGACGACGCCGTAGTACGCGCCATGGGCGTCCATGTCGGCCAACAAGGCTGCAGAGGCGCCGGCACGATCGGCCACGTCGAACGACAGCACGCGGGCCGCGCGGCCCAGCGCGCGCGCTTCATCGGCCACGGCCTGCGCCTGATCGATGCCGTTGCGGCAGTGCACGACCAGATCGTGCCCGGCCGCGGCGAGTCTGAGCGCGATGGCCCGGCCGATGCCGCGGCTGGATCCCGTGACGAGGATGGTGGAGTCGGACTTCAAGGGGAAATACCTTTGAGGATGCTGGCGCCGTGTTCAGGCACGAAGACGGACAGGCGAGCCGTGGCCAACTCGTCGTCCTGGTGGAAGATGCGGCAGTCGAACATGCCGAGGCCGTTGTCGGCCACGAACTCCTGGCGGGTGTCCACCCGAAGCACGGAGCCGGACACGAAGTCGCACACCGCTGAGTGGTAGCGCCGGGTGCCGAGCAGCATACCTTGGCGTGGCTCACGGCCTTCTGCAAGGTCTCGCGCGCCGGACCACGCCGCGATGGTCTGCGCCATGTATTCGATGCCGACCCAGCCGGGCACGCGGCCGTCGCGAACGAAAAGCCCGTCGGCCGGCACGGTGACCTCCGCGACGGCATGCGCCGGGCCGGCGTCGAGCAGGCGGTGGATCAGGAGCATCGGGCCGCGGTGCGGCACGTAGCATTCGATGGGGCTCAAGGACATGTCAACCTGCTCCCAGCAACAGTGCGACATTGCTGCCGCCGAACGCGAATGAATTGCTCAGCACGAGGCGCGGCGCGCGCCCCAGGGCCTCACCGGGCGCCACGAGGTGCAGGGAGGGCAACGCGGCGTCGTGCATGCCATCCCACCAATGCGGCGGCAGCCGGCCGGTGGGATTGTCGACGAGCGTCATCCAGCCGATGGCGGCTTCGATGGCTCCGGCTGCGGCCAGCGCATGGCCAGTGAGCGGTTTCGTGGAGCTGCTGGCCACCGTGGTGCCCAGCACCTGGGCCACGGCAGCGCTTTCCATGGCATCGTTCAACGGCGTGGCCGTACCGTGCATGTTGACGTAATCCACGGCACGCGCCTGCTCACCGGCCCTTGCGAGGGCTTGCTCCATGACGTGCACCGCGCCCCTTCCCGAGGGATCGGGCGCGGACATGTGGTGGGCATCGGACCCCTCGCCCCAACCGGCCAGCCGAACCGGCCCGGGATCGCGGCCCATGAGGAACAGGGCGGCCCCTTCGCCGATGTTGATGCCGGCACGGTTCGACGACATCGGATTGCAGCGGTCGGCCGATACCGAATCCAGGGCGCTGAAGCCGGCGATCGTGAATTCGCACAATGCATCGACACCGCCGGCCACCACCGCGTCGACGAGACCGGCGCGCAACAGCCTGGCTCCGGATGCGAGCGCCTTTGCACCCGATGAACAGGCGGTGGAGATGACGTGGGACGGGCCGCACACACCGAGTTCGCGCGACAACCATTCCGCCGCGTTGCCCATCTCCTGCAGCGAATAGTCGAAACCTTCGGGCCAGCGGCCTTCGCGCTGCCACAGACGGCTGGCACACTCGCCCTCTTCGACGCCAGACGTGCTCACGCCCAGGATGACGCCGATGCGCTGCGGCCCGAAGCGGGCGATGGCCGCGTCGACTTGCGGGCGAAGCTCGGCAAGCGCGGACGCCAGCACCGCATTGTTGCGGCTGCGCTGGCGAGCAGGGGCGTTCGACAGGGGCGGCACATCCGCGGGCAAGATCCCGAGGTGCAACGGCCGGCCAGGCGTGTAGCGGTCGGTCTCCACGACCCCGTTGAAGCGGGTCGAAAACAGGTTGTCGCGCATGGCCGCAGCGCCGAGCCCGAGGGCGCTGACAACGCCCATGGATTGCAGATACACAGGGGTCATGGCATGCCGCGGGTGTCGATCACGAGGTGGTACCCATCGCGCAATTGATCGAGTTCGATGCGCGATGGCGAAGGAAAGGCGACGGTCGCCACGGTGGTGGTGTGCTGGCGCAGCACCCGGCCAGATGCGGTCACATCGAGGAACCAGCCGGCAGGCAGCGCGGCGCGAACAGCCTCCTCGGGCCACAGTGCGAGCTGCAGGTCGCTCAGGATGCGTTCACCTGACACCACTGCGGGCAGCCAGGGCGAGCGGGTCTCGGTCAGGCGTTGGCCGTCCCATTCGAGGCGGGCAGCCGTCTGCCCCATGCTGACGAGGGCCAGGCGCACGGCCCTGGCATCGGCCTCGAGCAGAACGTCGATGCGGTTCGTCTTGCCCTTCACCGTGACGGCCAGCTGCTGTTGGGCTGCCAGTTCACGCCCGAGCGATGCCGGCGGCAGCCGCAGTATGGGCGCGGCATCTGCACCGGGTTCGTCCGGTGCCGGCCGCATCGGCGAGGCACATCCGGCGAGGACCAGCACCAGCGCGAGAACCGCCGCACGCCACGTCATGGCGCCACCTTCGCGAAGCGCAGCAGCGAATGGCAGTAGCCGATGCCATCGCGCGATGCAACGAGGCGCAGGCCAGCCCCCTCTGCCATGCGCACGTAGTCATCGCATTCGTAGACCTTGCTGTTGCCGTTGGCCATCGAGGTGAAGTATGGAGATGTGTTGATCAGGCAGTACGCGGCAATGTCGTAGCGCTGGCGGTCCCAGAACGTGTCCAGCACCAGCACCTGGCCGCCGGGAGCCAGTGCGTCGGCGGCCCGCTGCATGATGGTGGCACCGACCGCTTCGCTGAAACAGCTGAGGAACTGGCTCATCCACACGATGTCCATGCCGCCGGGAAGCCCGGCTTCCGGTCGCAGCAGGTCCACGGGGTGGAAATGCGCACGGCCCCGGTGCCCGGCGGCGCCCAGGTTGTCACGCGCCACGGCGAGCTGGCCCGGCAGGTCGACAAGGTGCAGTTCGACAGTGGGATGGGCAGCCATCGCAGCCATGCTGAACTTGCCGGTGTTCGCGCCGATGTCCATCACGCGCTTCGGATCGGTGGCGAACACATCGGGCAGGATCAGCGGAAAGGAGGTGTCCGAGTAAAGATGATCGAACGCGAACCAGCTCGTGTGCGCGGGTTCCGGCAGGTGGGCCAGGCCTTCGTACACCGTGGGCCACGGCCCGAGCGTGGCCAACCCCGCCGGCTTGCCGGAGCGCAAGGATTCATCGAGGTCGTGCAGCCCGCGGTAGCAGACGTCGTGCACGAAGTCGAAGTTCGCTTGTGTGACCCCATCGCTGAGAACGCAGTAGCCAGCCTTGTCGAGCACATAGCGGCCCTCCACGCGGCTCACCACTCCGGCAGACAGGCAAGACTCGAGCAGCACTTTCAAGGCGTAGACGGGCCACCGGCCCGTGTTCGCCAGTTCCTCGATGGAACGCCCCAGGTCGCCCGCCTCCGACAGCGCCTGGAGCATGCCGTGTTTCCAGGCCAGGCGCACGCAGTGAAACACGACCGGCCCAAAGGCAATCTTTTGAGCTTCGAAGCGGGCATCGAGGGCCGACTGGCCCGCAGGAGAAAAGCGCTTGTTCGACAGCAAGGGACCTCCCAGTCCGATCAAATCCGCCGAGTATCCCGGCGGGTCAACCGCAAAGTTCAGACAGAACGGCGAGACGTCGTTTTGGTTCCGCGACAAACGGGTTTTTGGTGTCCCAGGCGTATCCGGCAAGGATCGACGAGATCATGCGGTGAACTTCGGGTGAGGAGTCCTTGTGGAAGATGATTTTCTGGAAACTTCCGGCGTACCAGGCTTCGACATAGGCCCGGAAGGTGTCCACCCCGGCCTTCAGCGGCTCGGCGTAGTCGCTCTGCCAGTTGACGGTCTCGCCGGCGGCTTCGCGGCGCAGGCACTGGGCGGCCAGGCTGGCGGACTTGAATGCGATGGTGACGCCGCTGGAGAACACCGGATCAAGGAACTCACCCGCGTTGCCGAGCAGCGCGAAGCGGTTGCCCCAGAGCGATTTCACGTTGGCGGCATAGCCCACGATCTGGCGCGCGGGGGTGTCCCATACCGCGTTGGCCAGCAGGGCCGACAGTGCGGGATCTTCGGCCACGAGCGCGCGAAGGCGTTCGCTCTCCGTGCCGGAGTATTTCGTCAGGAAGTCGTTGTGCGCCACGACACCCAGCGAGCACCGGCCGTCGGAGAACGGGATGGTCCAGTACCAAACGTCCGGGAATTTCGGGTGCACGGTGACACGGATCTTCTGACGATCGAACGTGCCGGGCGGGATGTTGTCCTGCACATGGGTGAAGATGGCGCCCCGCACCGGAAAGTCAGACGGCGTTTCCAGCCGAAGCAGGCGGGGCACGACGCGGCCGAAGCCACTGGCATCGAGCAGGAAGTTGGCTTCGATGTTGCGCGTGTGGCCATCCGGGCCGCGCACCGTCACCCGCGGGCGTGCGCCTTCGACGTCCACTTCGACCACTTCTTGCCGATAGCGCACCTCGGCACCCGCTCGCTCCGCCGCGTCGGCCAGCACCTTGTCGAACTTGGCGCGCTGCACCTGGTAGGTGCTGCCCCAGCCTTCGGAGAATTTGTCGCGGAAATCGAAATCGGTGTAGTGGCCGTTGCAGGCGAACGCCGCACCGTTCTTGTATTGGAAGCCCGCCTCCACCACATCACGCAGCATGCCTGCTTCCTCGATGTAGGCCATGCTTTGCGGCAACAGGCTCTCGCCGATGGAAAAGCGCGGGAACTGCTCGCGCTCGACGATGAGCACCTGGCGCCCCTGCTTGCGCAGAAGGCCTGCGGCGACCGCTCCGGCCGGACCGGCGCCAATGATGAGGATGTCGGCTTGTTCTTGATGAATGGACATGTGGGGGGACCGGTTCAATGGGAGGAGGAAGGTTCAACCGGCCCGCCTTCGCGGACCGCTTGCATAAATCGGAACGGACAACCGATGTCGTCGACTTCCATTCGGAAGCCGTGAGCGGCCAGACGCTCGGCGAACGGCTGGCGGTGCCACGGCTCGAGGAACGGCTCGAAAACCCGGAGCGACATCCATTTGAAGTAGGCGCCACGCCAGCCATGCGCGCGCAGCACCGACCACCATGACAGGCGCCACTGCACCGGCGACGGCTCCAGCATCACCACACGACCGCCGGGCCGGACGATGCGGCGCAATTCCGCAAGCAGTTCTTCGAGGTACTTCGGAGGCACTTCGTGCAGCAGGAAGCAGATGGACACGCCGTCGACCGACGCGTCGGGCAGGCCGGTTCGTTCGGCCATGCCCTGCAACCAGCCGATGCCCGTGTACGTCTTGGCGGCGCACTGCAGCAGGTACGGCGAGGGGTCAAGCCCCCAGACCTCCGGCACACCGGCCGCTTTCAATGTGCCGGCCATGTGGCCGGCGCCGCATCCGAGGTCGATGACGCGCCGGGCGCCTGCCAGTGCCTGCGCCACCCGCGCGCGGCCCCAGGTCATGGTGCCGAGCATCGCTCGGTCGAATCCTCGTGCATAGCCGGCGCTGATGCGCTTCGAATAGTTGCCGTTGGGCAGGTTGTGGAATTCCTGGAGGATGTATTTGGAGATGCGCTCCCTCCCGGGCAAACCCTCAGGCAATGTCACGCGCCCGCGGGAACGGCTCAGCACCCGCCGAATCATGTGCCAGATGGTCGTCGGGCGACTCCAGTCAAGCCGATCGGGCCAGGCGTCGGGCAGGTCCACCGCCGCCCAGTCGATCATCGATTCGGCAAACAACGCCTCGTTCATGGCCCCACGAATCCGTTTCAAAGCGGGCGATTTTCGCCGATTGCAGCGGCACCCGATTCACCCAAGAAGGGGACTCCGTTTTCTAGTCCGATTTAGTGGGGATTTGCCCACGCCTGCCAGGGCGGGCGAAGTAGAACCATTCCTGCCCGGGCTCTGACCGGGGGTTCGGGAAAACCACGTGACCATCGCCCGGGGCGTGGAGCACGGTGCCATCGTGACGGATGCCGATGGGCTCGCCGGATCGCACCGCGTCGAAGCTCGACCACTCGCGTGCGAACCGATCGCCCGGATGCAGTCGATCGGTGACGTCGGTCAATGTCAGCAACTGAAATTCGCTGGCGGGCGGCTGCGGAACATCCCCGGTGAGGCCCAACACGGCCAATGCCTGACCGATGGCCCGGTAAGCCACCTCGGGCGCCTCCGGATCCTCGTGTTGGCCGCATTCCAGCGTGATGCCATAGCCGCCGCACGAGCGCATGTATTCGGTCGTGCCGATGCCGTAGCCGGGATCAGCTTCGAATGCCGATGCACCGCGGGCCCGCCGGCGTTCGACACCGCGCGCATAGGTGTCCAGCCAGCCTTCCACCAGCCGCGTGGGGCCCAGGTGCATCGCCAACCGGGTTTCCGCATCGGCATGGGCGAACGGCTCCAGCGGTCCGGGATTGTCGGGCGGGCCGATCATCGCGAACGGCCGGCCGGCGGTATGGAACGAATGCAGGTCCAGAAGAACGTCGTGGGCGGCAAGCCACGGGCACAGCACGTTGGCGACGTGGTCCTCGTAGTCCTGCGGGTCGGCACTCGGTGCGAGCCGCCGATTCAGGTTGCGTTCGCCTTCGCGGCTGCCCTGCTGGGCAGCAAGCGGGTTGGCCAACGGCACGAATGTCAGCAGCCCGCGCCGCACGACCCGCTCGCCGCGCTCGAACTCAGCGAGCACCCGCCGGATGGCGATGGGACCACACACCTCATTGCCGTGCACGCCACCCAGCACGATGAGCCGCGGACCTGGCAACAGGCCTGCGAACTGATAGGCGCGCAATTGCGCAAGCGAACCCTGGGAAACAAATGTGGAAACCATGCGCCATTGTGACGCGCCGGTACACTGCCGGGCATGGCCTTGTTTCCCCAGAACGCGCTCAACGATGGCGTGCGCAAGCGCGAGGTGTTCGGATGGGCCATGTACGACTTTGCGAACTCCGGCTACACGACCGTCGTGCTGACCGCCGTGTTCAATGCGTATTTCGTATCGGTGGTGACCGGCGGCGCTTCATGGGGAACGCTGGCCTGGACCCTCACGGTGGCCGCCTCGAGCCTGATCGTGATGTTCACCTTGCCCGCAGTGGGTGCCTGGGCCGATCTGCACGCCGCGAAGAAGCGCCTGCTTGCACTGGCCACCATGGCCTGCGTGCTCGGCACCTGCGCCCTCGCGTTTGCCGGGCCGGGAGATTTGTGGTTCGCCGCGCTCGCCGTCATCGCGTCGAACGTCGCGTACTCGTATGGGGAGTCCCTCATCGCGGCGTTCCTGCCCGAGCTGGCAAGGCACGACTCGGTCGGGCGCGTATCCGGCTGGGGCTGGAGCCTCGGCTACCTCGGAGGCATGCTGGCGCTCGGCCTGTCGCTCGCCTACGTGCTGTCCGCCCGCGCACAAGGGGTGCCGGCCACAGCCTATGTCCCCGTCACCATGCTCATCACGGCGGGCGTGTATGCCATCGCATCGCTGGCGACCTTCGCCCTGCTGCGGGAGCGCGCGAAGCCGGCCCTGTCACCCAGCGAACGGTCCGGCATCGCCGATTCGCTTCAACGGCTGGCCGCCACCTTTCGGCAAGCCCGCCGCTACGGCGATTTCCTCTGGTTCCTCGCATGCAGCACCAGCTACCAGGCGGGCATCTCGATCGTCATCACGCTTGCAGCCGTCTTTGCGAAAGAGGCCATCGGCTTCACCGATGCCGACACGATGCTCCTCATCTTCCTGGTCAACATCGCCTCGGCCCTGGGTGCCTTCGGGTTCGGCTACTGGCAGGACCGCATCGGCGACAAGCCGGCGTTGCGCCTCACGCTCTTCGGTTGGATCGCGATGACGGCGCTCGCCGTCATGGCCACCGGGCCTCGGCTCTTCTGGGCGGCGGCGGTGGTAGCAGGCCTGTGCATGGGGTCGAGCCAATCGGCCGGCCGGGCGATGGTCAGCCAGTTCACCCCGGCGGACCGCCGCGCCGAATTCTTCTCGCTGTGGACCTTCGCGACGCGGTTGGCGGCCATCGTGGGGCCAGTCACCTACGGCGTGTTGGCCTTGCTCACTCGAGGCAACCATCGCATGGCGATGGCGGCCACGGCTGCATTCTTCCTGGGTGGATTGCTGTGCCTGCGGCGCGTGGACCCTGCGCGCGGCACAGCTGCGGCCAGAGCGGCCGCCACCCCCTGAATGAGGTGGGTACCAGGCAGGTACTACTTCACGAACGGCTGTGACTTCCGTCAGTTTGATGACGGCCTCCCACAAATGGGGCATGGCAGCAGCATAGGTGTGCGCCTACTCTGACTCCGAGGTTGTCATCGACCGCGATCAGAGAGGAGCAAAACCATGAATACATCGTCCATGAACCCATGTTGCTACGAGTTGCGCTTTCAGCCGCTGGTGCCCAACGGCGAAGTGCTGGCCTTCCCCTGCGATGCAGAAGGTCACGTCGACATGGACGGCCTGAGCGAGCGCGATCGCCGCGAGTATCTCTACGCTCGCGCCATGATGGGCCGCGAAATGGCCATGCCTGCCGTGCGCGTCAGGATCGGTCACTGACCCCGGGTCGGAACATCGGCGCAAGCATCCAGACAAGCAACACCCCGAACAGCAAGGTCAACCCGAACGCGCGCAGTGCCGGCGTGGCCGACAGGCCGAGCAGCCCGAACGAAAGCCAGGTGCTGGCCGCACCCAGCGCAACGGCCAGCCAGGCCGACGGGTCGCCATCGTGTTCGAGCAGGAAGATGCCGTAGTCCACGCCGATGCCGAGCAGCAGCACCAGCGCCAGCACGTTGAAGAGCTGGAACGGTTGCCCCATCCACCCGAGGATGGCCATGGTCAGTCCGGTGGCAATGACCGTCGGCACCGCGGCACGCCATGCGAGGTGCCGCAGCCGCCACCACAACACCGCGTACACCGCGGCATGGGCCAGCAGCAGCAGCCACGTCATCGCCCCGCGGTAACGTCCGAGCAGGTCGGACACCTCGGCCGTCTTGTCCACCCAACGCACGCCATCCAGCCCGTCGGCCGCAGAGGCCAGCTGCGGCAGCAGCTTCGGGTCACTCAGACCACGCACCATCACGACGCTCGCGACGCCACCGCGCACGGCGCCGAGCCACAAGTCCCGGGCCGGCGCAGACACCGGATCGGCGAGCCATCGGTCCAGCGTGAGCGGTGCCGCATCGAACGCCGCCCGCGCCAGCGATTCGCCCAGTTGCCCGTTGAGCGAAGACACCACGTCGCCCTCGATCCGCGCTGTCAATCGGGCATCGGCATTCTGTCGTGCGACCGACGGCACCCAGTCGGACACCGCTCGATATCCTGCGAGCCGGCCAGAGCGCACGAGATCGTCAAGCCTCGCCTTCAACGCCTCTTCCCGCTCCAGCACCTGCTCTGGTGCGACCCCGCGGACAAGATAGAACTGTGCGGGGCTCGGCACGCCGAGCAGGCGACCCACCTCTCTTTGCGATTGCACCAGCGCCGCTGGAGAGCCCTGCAGTTGGCGGATGTCATCGCGGGTATGAAGTTGAGACCACCCGCCGATGCAGGCACACAAGGCGACCGCATAGGCCACGAGCGCCCCGCGGGAGAGTTTCAGGCGCGGCCATACGGCCAGGCTTCGCGCCACGGCGGCGGCGAATCGCGTGGAGCGCACGGCACCACGATCGAGCCACGGGAACCAGCACACCGCGGTGAGGAAGGCGGCCGCCAAGCCCACCGCCGAAAACACGGCCATTTGCCGGAGCCCGGGGAACGGTGCCAGTCCCAGTGTCAGGTAAGCCATGACGCTGGTGGCGAGGGCCAGCGCAAGCCCGGGCAGCAGCTGGCGCATCATCGACCGCGGGCGCACATCCGGATGGCCCTGGCGCGTGGCGAAATAGTGAATACCGTAGTCTTCTGCGACCCCGACGAGGCTCGCACCGAACACCAGCGTGATCAGATGGACTTGGCCGAACACCCATGCGGTGACCGACAGTGCGGCCGCCACGCCGATGCCGAGCGACAGGGCCACGAGCACGATGGGGCGCAAGGAACGGAATGCAAGCCATACCAGCAGCAGCACGGCAGCAAGCGATCCCCAGCCGATGGTGTTGATTTCTCCGTTGGCCTGCACGGCGGCCGCTTCGCCATGCAACGGCACGCCGGCACGCAACAGCGTGACCGCGGGGTCGATCGCTCTGGCAGCGGCGTCGGCCCGGCCGAGTGCATCGCCCAGCACCGGATTGCCATCGAGCGCGAAGGCACCGCCAGTCACCTCGAAAGGCAGCGCAATCCATTCACGTCCGTCCGCGCTCAGCCACAGTTCGTTGTCTCGGGGGCGCAGCCGTGTGTCGGCCGCACGTTCGGACCACCATCCCATCCACAGGCCGAGAGGGTCAGAGGCCCAATCGGTCAAACGCGCCCCGGCGGCCGGTTGATACAAGGTGGCCATTGCCTTCTGCAGCCACGCCTGGGCAGGCAACTCGCCGAGCTGATGGCGTTGCTCAGGGGTGAGCAGGCGATCGCGCCATGGTCGATAGAAGCCCACGGCACTGTCGAGCGTGCGGGTGTCGAGGCCCGCTGCAGGTCTGAGTGGAGAGGGGCCCGCCGCCAGGCCGGTGCGCCAGGCAGCGGCGGCGGCGCGAGCCTTGGCCCAGTCCGCCGACCCCAGCAGCACGATCACCTGGCGCGAGGCTGCATCGGCAAGACGGCGCGTGGCCTCGCTGACTTCCGGCTCGTGCTCGTTTTCAGGAAGCAGCGCCAGCACATCGGTGTCGAACCCCGGGTGCCGCCAGAACTGCCATTGGTGCACGGCCACGACCAGCACGAGCGCCAGCCACACGAATGCGGCGACGGCCCAGGCGCGCCGCTCAGTTGAAGCGGGCTGCATCGTCGGGTGTCAAGGCGGTGGAGGTGGCATGCCCGGCCAGCACGATTTCGCTGCTGTCGCCAGACGCTTCGCTGAAACGCACCTTGCGCACGAACCTGTCGCCGTCCAGTTCGATGCGGCTCACCCATTGAGAGAGAGCCGCCTCCCGCGGCCGCAACACCAGCTTCCAACCATCCTTGCCGACAAGCGAACCATCGATGTCGAACCGGGCGGACAGGGCGGACAGGTTGGCAGACATCAGCGCGAACAGCATTTCATTGACCGCGCTAATCCCGGGCTCATGGCTCGCGTCGACCTTCGTGTTGACCGTGCCATCGGCTTGGCGCGACAGGAGCCGGTCACGCGTCACGATCAGCGCCGACGCAAACGGCTCCCGCGTCGCCCACACGACGCCGCGGTCACGCGCGACGAGGAAATCCCCGTGCGACAAGAGCGGGTTGCGAAATCCCTTGATCGACTTGCGCTGCTCGAACGTGCCCTTGAGCACCGGTGCGTCGACCAGCCGCTGGCGCACCTGCGAGAGCAAGGCGCCGTCGGCGGCAGAAGCCACGGTGGTTGTGATCACGGCCGCGACGGCCACACAGAACATGCGGCGCTTCATCGATCCTGCTCCAAGCCAGAAACCCCGAGGCGTTCCCACAGGACCGGCGGAGAGACGAAACACATTTCGCGGGTTGCGATGTCCACAGCCACCTGGATGGTGTAGGCCTCGGTCAGCTTGCGGCCGGTGGCCACATCGCGGATCACATAGTTGATGCGCAAGCGGTTCTCCCATTCCACGATTTCGCAGCGCACGACGATGGGGTCGCCAAACACCGCGGAGCCCACGTATTTGAGTCGCATGTCCACGATGGGCCACACATACCCTGAATCACGCATGGCGTGATAGCCATAGCCGAACTTCTCGAGCAGCGCAGCGCGCGCTGCCTCCAGGTATTTGACGTAGTTGCCGTGCCACACGATGTCCATCGGGTCCACGTCGTAGAACTCCGGTCGCAGCGTGTGCTCGTGGGTCAGGTCGGGCTGGTTCATGGTTGCAACCGGCGGATCGACGGTCATGGGTTCCAGACGGCGTCGTGCCGGGCTTGCAGCAAAGCCTGAAGATCGCGGTCGAGCGCACGGTCCTCCACGACGAGGGGCACATGGTCGGCCAGTCGGGATTCAAAGGCGGACAAGGCAGGCGACAGCACCAGGGTGGGCTCCACCCGGCGGCGCAGCGCCAGGCCTTGGCGCGCGGTGATCAACATGGCGGCGAGCACTTGCTCGGTCAAGTCGAGCACGCGCAGGCAATCGCGCGCAGCGATCGTGCCCATGCTGACCTTGTCCTGGTTGTGGCATTCGGTGGAACGCGAGAACACCGAGGCCGGCATGGTCTGCTTCAGCGCTTCCGCCGTCCACGCCGACACGCTGATCTGCAGCGCCTTCAGCCCGTGGTTGATCGCTGCGCGCGGACCGGTCGCGCCCGACAGGTTCGACGGCAGCCCATGGTTGTAGCGGGTGTCCACCAGCAGCGCCATCTGCCGATCGAGCAGGTCGGCCACATTGGCCACCGCGTTTTTCAATCCATCCATTGCGAACGCGATGTGTCCGCCGTAGAAATGGCCGCCATGCAACACACGCTCGCCTTCACCATCGATGATGGGGTTGTCGTTGGCACTGTTGAGTTCGTTGTCGATCAGCGTGCGGAAGAACGGCAGCGCGTCTTCGAGAACCCCGATCACGTGCGGAGCGCAGCGAAGTGAGTAGCGGTCCTGCAGGCGCTGCTCGTTGCGGCTGGCGCGGTCGCCGGTGCCTGTGTCGAGGTCGGCACGAAGCCGCGCGGCCACGCGCTGTTGCCCGGCGTGCGGCTTGACCGAGAAGAGGGTTTCGTCGAAGTGATGGGCATTGCCGCTGCTTGCGACCACGTTGCAGGCGGTGAGCCGCGTGGCGAGGCGGGCCACCCTTTCGGCGCGTTCGAACGCCAGGCAGGCGAGCGCGGTCATCACCGCGGTGCCGTTCATGATGGCGAGCCCCTCCTTCGGGCGAAGGCGCAGCGGGGCGATGACCAGTTCCGACAGCACTTCGGAGGCGGGCCTGACCTTGCCCTGGTACAGCACATCCCGTTCGCCGCACAAGACGGCGGCCACGTACGACAACGGCGTGAGGTCGCCGCTCGCCCCCACAGATCCTTCCGACGGAATCAGCGGCAGCACGTCATGAACGAGAAGCTGTTCGAGCTGCTGCAGCAAGGCCATGCTGACGCCGGACATGCCCTGTGCCAGCGAAGCCAGACGCACCGCAAGCACCGCGCGCGTTTCTTCCGGCGTGAGGAACCGCCCTGCCCCACAGCCATGGTACGTGTACAGATGATGGGGCAGCTCGGCGACCAGCTCGGGCGGGATCGTCACGGTGCATGAGTCGCCGTAGCCCGTGGTGACACCGTACACAACCCCGTCTTCGCGCAGCAACCGGTCGAGGAACTCCGCACCCCGCGCAATGCGCCCCGTGAACGCCGGCGAGCTGGACAGTTCAGCACGCGCGCGGCGGGCGGACAGTGCGACGATGTCGGCCAGGGCAAGGGGGCTGCCGTCGAACAGGACGCGAGGAAGGTCGTGGGTGGAAGTTGTCATCGGGAACCCCAGAACGGGAAAAAATTGAACCACTCGTACGGCGCCTTGGCCACCAGGTTTTCGATTCGTTCGGCGAAACGGCCGGCAAGCGCCGCGAACACCTCGTCGCGGGATTTGCGGGGAAGCACCACCTGTTCGGCAAGGCAATCGAAATGGACGGCGTAGCCGTCGCCATCGCGCACGCATGCCATCAGGTACAGCGGGCATTTGAGCAAGCTGGCGAGGACGTAGGGCCCCACCGGCCAGTCGGCTTCGCAGCCGAGGAACGGTGCCCGCACCGTGCGGCCACCGCCCATAGGCACGCGATCGCCCGCGATGGCCACGAATTCGCCACGGGCCACGCAATCGGCCAGCATCACGGCGGTGGCCGGGGTGATGTCCCGCACTTGCAGCAGGCGAACGCGACCGTCCGGGTCGAGTCGACCCAGCAGGCGGTTGAACTGCTCGGCATGCGCCGTGTGCACCAGCACATTGAGGCGAAGCCGGCCTTGGTGATTGACCGCTGCCTGACACATCTCGAGGCAGCCCATGTGTGCGGTGACGAACACGCCTCCCTGGCCGCGCGCGATCATGCCGAGCACCGCATCGACGCCCACGAAACGCAGGCGATCGAAGCGATAGCGACCGCTCGTCGCGAGCATCTTGTTGAGCAGGGTGTCGGCAAACGAAAGGAAGTGCCTCAGCCCATGTCGCCAGGACGGCGCCCCGCCCAGGCTGCCATGAACAGTGTCCAGGCGCTGCAAATACTCCATGGACGCGCGCCGGGCCACGCCCTTGGCCATGCGGTAGTAGAAGACCACGGGATACAGCACCAGCAGGAATGGCACGCGACCGAGCACGTTGTGCACGAAGACGAGAAACCGCATCCCCCATGCAAACGTGCATTCGCCCAGATCGGCCCAATGCGCTGTTTTCACCGGGTCACCTTGCGCAGCAAAAGCAAGGGAGAGCGCACGAGCATGCCGAAGAACAACCTCGCATGCATGCGCGAGATCAGCACGTTGTCACGCAACGCCTTGAAGTGGGAGATGCCGTCGAGCGGATACGTCACGCGCGTGGGCAGGTTGACCAGCCGAAGGCCTCGCCAGACCAGTCTCACGAGCACTTCGATGTCGAAATCCATCCGCCGACCGATGTTTGCACCGTCCAGCACCGCCACGGTGACCTTCAGCGGGTAGACGCGAAAGCCGCACATCGAGTCACGAACCTCGAAGGACAAGGTGTTGATCCAGACCCACACATGCGTGATGTACCGGCCGTACAAGCGCCCCTTCGGAACGGAGGCATCGTACAAGGGCGTGCCGCAAATGACGTTCCCCGGCCGCGCCCGGGCCGTTGCGACGAACCTGGGGATGTCGTTTGCGTCGTGCTGCCCGTCCGCATCGATCTGCAGTGCGTGCGTGTACCCGAGTCGCAGCGCCTCCCGCAGGCCGGCCATCATCGCCCCGCCTTTGCCCTGGTTCACTGGAAGCCGCACCAGCGTGACCCCGTCACCGGCGGCCGCGAGCGCGTCCAGCACGCCCGCGCAATGGGGTTCGCTCCCATCGTCGACCAGCACGCACGGCAGGCCGTGGCTGCGCACAGCGGCCACCGTTCCGCCGATGGTATCGGGGTGGTTGTAGACGGGAATCACAACCACCGGCAGGAAGGCCCCGCCGTCACGCATCATCATCTGCTCCAAACACAATCGAGCCGGAGGCATGGGTCCCGGCCTCCGACACATAGGCAAATCCGAGCACGCGGTCGGCCGGGCGCCAAGTCAGCGTGAGGTCCGCCTGAGTGCCAGGCAGCACGGGACGCTGGAATTTCAACGTATCGAGCCGCAGGAACCGGCGCGGCAACGGGAAGCACTGCCGCCCGAAGTTTTCGGCCCAGTCGATCTGCACCACGCCCGGCAACAACGGTGTGCCGGGGAAATGGCCCTCGAACGCCAGCAGGTCCCCATGGACGTCCAGCCGGGCCACCGCTTTCAGCGGCTCCCGAGACAGCCATTCCGGTTCAGGCTGCGCAGCTCGAAACAGGGCCTGCAGTGTCGAAAGCGGCGTCTTGCCCTGGGCGTTGACCGGCAGCTGATCAAGGTACCGGAAACGGCGAGGCAAGGCCACGCGCTCGACGACTTGGAGCAGTTGCGCCCGCAAGCGGTCGTTCAGCATTCGTTTGCCCTGGTCCAGCCAACCCCGGCCCGCGGCGCTGGGCACCCCGACGACCGCGAGCAGCGACCGGTCGCCCGGCAACGCGATCACGCGCGCGTCAGCGAGATCGCCCGCGGCAAGGAGGGCCTGCTCCATCGCAGTGAGCGAGATGCGCTTTTCTTCGATCTTCACGATGCGGTCGGCACGGCCACGCAACAGGAAACCTTCACCATCGGGTTCGATCGTGTCGGCGGTGGTGTACCAAGTGTCATCGGCCAGGTGAGGTGAACGTACCGCCAGGTGACCGTCCTCGACGGCTTGCCATTCGACACCCGGCAACGGGGCCCAGCGATCGCCATGGATGGCGCGCTGCCGCCATGCGATGCCACCGGTCTCGGAGCTGCCGAACACCTCGATCGGTGAATGCCCGAGCAGTGCGGCTGCCGAGGCCGCGGACTCAAGCGACAACGGGCCACCGGACGAGAAAATCCCGACGAGCCCGGAGCGGGCCGCGGACCAGTCCAGTGCCTCCGGCAATCGCTTCAGGTGCGCCGGGCTCGTGACGAGGACTGTCGGACCGCCACCGAGCTGGGCCGCCATCGACTCGGGATAAGGCAGACGCTCAGCCTGCAGCACCCGGCCAGCCGCCAGCGGCCACAGGGCATGAAAGAGCAAGCCGTATATGTGCTGATGCGACACGGTGGCCAACACACGGGCCGGGCCACGCGCATCCAGCTGCGCGCCGAAGGCCGCCTGCAGGGTCTGCATTTCGGCATCGAGCTGAGCGAGCGATTTGGCGATGGACAACGGTTCGCCGCTGGAACCCGAGGTGTGCACGGAAAGCCCGCTGCGCAACGGGTCGAGCGGCGCCAGGTCCACATGAGGTGAGCCGTGCTGGGGCAACAAGGCGCGAGGCAGGTCGCCCGCCCATGCGTCGACGCTCGGCAGCAGGCGGCTCAACGTGGCGGGCTGCACGTCGCCCGGCAGGCTCACATGCTTGCCCGCGTGCCAGGCCCCGAACAAGGCACAGGCGAACGCGAAGGTATCCTCGAAATACAAGGCGACGCGTGATCCAGGTGCCGCCTCGAACGCAGCGCGCCAGGCCTGCACGCCGGAAATGAATTCGCGCCGGCCGATCAATTCACCGCGCACATGCGCGACGGGCCGGTCGGCCATACCGGGGCGCGCAGCCACTTCGGTCAGGGGCAGCCACTCAGCCATGGGCCACCTTCGCTTCGATGCGCGCTCGCACACGGCGCCGCACGAGCCATTCACCAGCGAACAAGAGCCCCATCAGACCATAGCTGATCAGCCCGTTGTAGAGCGCCCAGACTTCGTTGGAGCCCCACAGCGCGGTGCCCAGCGAGATCAGGCCGTTGACGGCGAAGAAACCGCACCACACCTGTGTGACGCGCCGGGTGTAGGCCACCCCTTCCGGCGGCATGTCGGGTTCGGTCAGGCGAGCCATGCGCTCGATGGCCGAGGGCGGACGCAGCAGGCTCACGGCGAACACGGTCAGCATCACCGCATTGACCAACAATGGGTACAGCTTCAGGGGCATCAGCGAATTGCCGGCAAAACCCAGCACCGCCAGAACACCGGCGCCGGCGGCCGCTGCCCACCAGAACATCGTGCCGGACACCAGGGCGCGCAGCAGCGCCATGCCTCCGAGAAGCAAGGCGAGCCACTGCGGTTGCAAGTGCTCCACACCGGCGTAAACCAGAAAGGGGTAGGCGAGCGTGACCAGGCCCACCAGCACGGTCAATGGGCGGACGGACATCGAGAAAGTCGAGGCCGGACGCGATCAGGCTGCTGAGTCGTGCACCAGCACGTACAGCGCGTCGACGATGTCCTGCACCGTGCGCACGGACTTGAAGGCGTCGGGCTGCAGTCGCTTCCCCACGATCGGCTTGAGCTGCACGATCAGGTCGACGGCGTCGATGCTGTCGATGTCGAGATCATCCTTCAATGCGGACGACGGCGAGATGCGGTCGGGCTCGATGTCGAACGTCTCGTGGAGGATGGTGACGATCCGTTGGAAGATGTCGTCTTTAGTCATGGCGGCGGCGCTTGAAGAGAGATGGGGCAAAGATCAGGTCGGAGCAACGGGTTTGCGGTTCTCCGCCACAAACGCCGCCAGGGCCTTGACGCTCGAGAAGTGCTTGCGCGTCTCGGCGGAATCGGCCGACATGTGCACCCCGTAGCGCTTCTGGAGCGCGAGGCCCAGTTCCAGCGCATCGATGGAATCGAGCCCGAGCCCTTCCACGAACAACGGGGCTTCCGCGTCGATGTCTTCGGGGCGGATGTCTTCCAGCGAAAGCGCGGAAATGATCAGCTCCTTGATCTCGAGCTCAAGTGGGGGCACGGCGAATCTCCTGGGAAAAGTAGTTGGTCAGATGGTCGGTCAGCTGGCGCGTCGCGATGGCGGCGGACCGCGCCTGCAGGAACGGCGCCACTGGGATGTCGTCGCACACCTCGATGATGAAGTGGCCACGCCGCGGCGGCACGCGGTACCAGGGCGTGCCTTTGGTCAGCATGGGCGGATGGCAGCGGATGCGCACGGGCGTGATGTCCACCTCGCCTCGCACCGCGACGTTGGCGGCGCCCCGTTGCAGCGGCAACACGCCGGACAGAGGGGTGCGGGAACCTTCGGGAAAGATGATCAGATTGTTGCCTCGCCGAAGCGATGAAACACAGTCGTCCACCAGGCCCGAACCGCTGTCGTTGCAGATGAATCCGGCCGCCACGACGGGCCCCCGGGTGAAAGGATTGCGGGCCAGCGATCCCTTGACGATGCAATCGGCTCGGTCGATGAGCGATACGAGGAAGACCACATCCACGAGAGACGGATGGTTGGCGACGATCAGGCACCCGCCGCGTCTGAGTTTGTCGAGCCCGTGCACTTCCAGGCTCAAGACACCCACGCGGCACATCATCGCCACGAACACCCGGAAAGTGCCGCGGATGATGGCCTTCACCCGAACGGCACGCTGTTCGCGATCGGGTGTCACCAGCCGGACCAGCGGGAAGACGGCAACGCGCAGCAACAAGCCTCCGAGGCCGAATGCCGAGAAGCACAGGCCGGTGCCGGCGATGCGCCAGACGCGATCGAGGTGGTCACGCATGGTGGCGCCGCCACGTCCAGACCGTTTCGCCGGCAACGCGTTGCAGGCACGGCGCTCCGGACGCGACGAAACGCATCACGTCGAGGCCGAACGGCAGTTCAGGGTATTCCGGGGCCAAGGCGCCTGCCGCCGGTGCGGCCGACAAGGAGAAACGTTCCTGCCCCGCAAGCGGCGGCGTCACCCGCCAGGCCCAGGCGTGCATGGTGGTCGGGCCGTCCTCGAACACCGCATAGGCACCCGGCAACGGCGCATCACAGAAGACCACGAGCACCTCGGGTGCGCCATCGGCCAGCAGGCCTGCCGCCTCGACGACGGCTGCGGCAGCCGTGCCCGAACCGGCAGCGACCGATACATAGTTGGCTCGATCTCCTCGAATCAGCGAGTACATGGCGCCGATGGCGTTGTGCACCGAGAGACCGAAGGCAGTGGGAGACAGCGGCTCGCCTCGCACCAGTTCGGCCAGCAGCTCGAGAGAGCGCCCGGCATCGCCATATCGGGAGCCGAAGACCACCGGCACCTCCGGCGCAGGCGTGTGCACATCGAAGGCCGCCTGCAGCGCCGTGCGACCCAGGGCATTCAACCGCCGCCGCACCATGGGAGGCACCTGCGGGAGGCTCGCCTGCGCCTCGCCGGTGGGCACCCGCGGCTCGGCCGCCCACGCCCGCCACGAATCGGGCGTTGCGAGTTCGGGACCACAGGCGGCCCATGAAGAGATCGAAAATTCGAGGTTCACACGTTCATCGGGTGGGTCGGGCGATTCGCAGGCACTTCGCGGGGTGCGCCGGCTCATGTCCCCGTTGGGTCACGACGCTCGTGCCCATTGATCTCACTCGATTGGCTCCAAAGTCGGGATTCTACGAAAGCCCCCGGCCGCCTCCGCTCACGTGCGGGGCCCCCAAAGGGGGTGTTGGCAACTGCAGTTCACCGCGAAAAGGGAAGCGTCAGTGCAAATCCGTGCACATCGGTGTGTCCGGGGGGCAAACCTGCGTGCCTGCCCGACGCCTGCAAGCGGTCGATCTCGGCATAGGCGAACTGGAGCTGCCCTTCGGCACGCGCCAGCGCAGCACGATGCTCAGCCGCTGCGCTGGACAGACGGCCTTTCACTGCGAGCTTCTCCTCGTCGAGGGCGGCCTGCAGCCGGGCGTTCGCCGCACGCAACCGCTCCGTGCCGGCCAGATGCTTTTCGCGCGCGGCGGCAGCGAGCTGGCGCTGGCGGCGCGCGGCGCGGCGCGAGCACAGCTGCCATGCGACAGCGCCTCCGAAAACCATTCCGAGCCCCGCAGCCACACCCGCCAAGGCCATCCAAGCCAAATCCATCCGCGCGCCCCTTGATCCAATGTGCTGCCCCGCACCTCACGGCATGGGACGGACGAAAACGCACGAAGAACGGTACCAGCGGGACGGCGCTCCCGACGCCCCCGCTCTCTCACATTCAGCCACCTGCGTGACAAAGTCGTCGGTCCCGCATGGAACCAACGGTCGCCGTCCCGCTCCCCGGGGCCATCCCACCCTCAGAACTGCCCTTTCAGATAGACACCGATGCCATTTCGGCGCACCTTCAGCGACATCCGGTAGCCCGAGTCCAGCTGGAACGTCAAGCTCCTCGACGCCCCGTCGAGACCCAGACCGTTGCTGCGAGCCTTCCACTCCACCCCCACCTTGGTGCTGTACCTGTCCGTCGTGTCCGCATCGAAGCGCCGCACGCCGGATGCGTCGGCAAACAGGATGGAGCGAGTGTTCATCTGATAGCGGTACCCGACCATGAGCAACGGGGAGCTGCTTCCAAGCGATGGCGTGCCGGCGAGGTCGTAGCCCGCGAAGTTCCCGACGGCCCCGATCCCAAGCCCGAAGTTCGACGCCCCCTGGGCGGTCCACCACCGATAGCTGACCCCGCCCAAAGTGAACGCACGCTCGCCGTCCACCACGGGGGTCTGCTCAACCATGACCTTTGGCGGGGCGACGGCCGCTGCAACGCGCCCGAGCAGTGAATTCATCGGCTCGCCTGCGACCGGTGCCGTGCTGACGGTCGAAGCAGCCATGAGGTCATCGGCCCGCGCCGCACCGACACCCAGCCCGCTCAAGGCCATCGGCACGCCAGCGACCACCCCTGCCCAATGCCCCTTGCACAGAAGGTTGTTCGGGTGACGTTGCGCCAGCATGGTGCTCATGGTGACCTCGCGACAAGCGGCTCCAGTATGAAACTGCAGCAAGCCCAGTGCCCGCATGCCGAACACCAGACCGTGACTGATCCATCGTTCACTGTCTTCGAACCGCCATCGCGGCGGCGTCGATTCGATGCTAAGCATTTCCATGCCGTTCGACACCCCCGTAAACGACTGCAATTGCAACCAGTTCAGGCGACCAAGCGTCCATGGCGCCGTTCTTGGCAGAAGTCGTTACAACTCGTCCCGCACGAAGGAACCGAACCAGCTTGCGGCACACTCGCGCCATGCCCGATGCCGTGATTTCGCTGACAGCCGTCGACAAGACCTTTTCCTCTGGCACCCGCGCGTTGCAGTCGGTCTCGCTCACCGTCGCGCCAGGCGAATTCGTGTCCCTGCTCGGCCCTTCAGGATGCGGAAAGAGCACTGTGCTGCGCCTCGTGGCCGGTCTTGAGACGCCGACGAGCGGTCGCGTCGATGCGCCGGCATGGCGCACCTCCAATCGCGCCAGGACCGCATTCGTCTTCCAGGACGCCACCCTGCTGCCTTGGGCCGACGTGTTCGACAACGTGTGGCTGCCACTGCGACTGGCGGGCGTGTCACGCCAGGCGGCCGCTCCCCGCATCGAGGCCTTGCTCGGGCAGATGGGCTTGGCCGACTTCGCCCACGCTCGACCGGCCGCGTTGTCAGGCGGCATGAAAATGCGCACCGCCATCGCGCGCGCAAGGGTCACCGACCCCGACGTTCTGTTGATGGACGAACCGTTCGCCGCCCTCGACGAGATCACCCGCCAACGGCTCAACGCCGACCTGCTGTCGGGCTGGCAGGCTGCCCCGATGGCCGTGATGTTCGTGACCCACAGCGTGTTCGAAGCCGTGTTCCTGAGCCAACGAGTGATCGTGATGGGGGCACGTCCAGGGCGAGTGATCGACAGCGTCAGCATCGACGAGCCGTACCCTCGCGCGCCGGGGTTCAGGACTTCGGCCAGGTACGCGGATGCGTGCCGACGCCTGTCGGCATCCCTGGAAGCCGCCATGTCAGGCAGCCCGGCATGACCGGCCGCGAAATGATTGACCGGCTGCTGCCCGGCGCGGCGCTGGCCGGCTTCGTCGTTGGCTGGGAACTGCTCGTGCGACTGGCCGACATTCCTCATTACGCCCTGCCCGCGCCTTCCCTCGTTGCACAGACGCTCTGGGCCCATGCCGGATCGCTCGCAGGCAGTTGGTGGTTCACGCTGAAAGTCACATTCGGCGCCCTCATCCTCGCAGTCGCAGGCGGCGTGCTGCTCGCCTCAGTGTTCGCACTGTCGCGGCCGCTCGAGCGGGCGTTCCTGCCGATCGCCGTGGTGCTCCAGGTCACGCCCGTCGTCGCAGTGGCGCCGCTGATTCTCATTTACGTGGAGAGCACCACGGCGGCATTGCTGCTCTGCACATGGGTCGCGGCGTTTTTTCCGATTCTCTCCAACACCGTCATCGGCCTGAGAGCCGCCGACGCCGGGCACCGTGACCTGTTTCGCCTCTACCGGGCCACGCCGTGGCAGCGCCTGCGACTGCTCCTCGTGCCCACTGCCTTGCCGTACTTCGTCGCCGGGCTCAAAATCTCCGGCGGCCTGAGCCTGATCGGCGCGGTCACGGCAGAAATGGTCGCCGGTGCCGCCGGGCGCGAAACCGGGCTCGCGTCACGCATCCTCGAAGCGAGCTTCCGCACGGAAACTCCCAAAATGTTCGCAGCCCTGGTGCTGCTGGTATTCACTGGCGTGGCGATCTTCTGGCTGTTCGATCGGCTGGCCCGTGCCCTGCTGGGCCCGTGGCACGCATCGGAAATGCCCCGGTCCGCCCCCTGACCCTTCGGAGCCTCCCATGACGATCCTGTCCCGCCCAACGCTTGCCGCGCTGATCCTGTTCGCTGGCGTGGCGCACGCCAACGACCAGGTCACATTCGCCACCAATTGGAAAGCCCAGGCCGCGCACGGCGGCTTCTATCAGGCCATCGCCGACGGCACGTATCGGCAGTACGGCTTGGACGTCAAGCTGATTCCCGGCGGACCGCAAGTGAACAACCGGCCGCTGCTGCCTGCCGGCCGCATCGACTTCCTGATGACAGGCAACCTGCTGCACAGCTTCGACAACGTCAAGAACGGCGTTCCCACCGTGGTGGTGGCCGCGATGTTCCAGAAGGATCCGCAGGCGCTCATCGCCCATCCTGGCCAGGGCTATGACACCTTTGCTTCGCTGAAGAACGCTCCAGTGGCCCTCATCGCGAAGGACGGGCAATTCAGCTGGTGGCAGTGGCTCAAAGTCGCACACGGTTTTCGCGATGAAGCGCTCAAGCCCTACAACTACAACCTCGGTCCGTTCCTGGCGAACCCGAAGGCCATCCAGCAAGGCTACTCGGTCGCAGAACCCATCTACGTGCAGAACCAGGGCAAGTTCAAGCCGGTGGTGCACCTCCTGGCCGACCATGGCTTCAGCACGTATTCCACCGTCATCGAGACCCGCACCGACACGGTCCGCGACAAGCCCGACCTGGTGCGCCGCTTCGTCGACGCCTCCGCGATCGGTTGGGTCAAATACCTGTATGGCGACCGCCGTGCCGCCAACGCACTGATGCTCAAGGACAATCCTGAGATGACGCTCGAGGAAATCGAAACCTCGGTGGCATTGATGAAAGAACAAGGCATCGTGGACTCAGGCGAGGCACTGGAACAGGGCATCGGCGCGATGAACCTGTCTCGCATTCGCGATTTCCATGCGCAGATGGTCAAGGCGGGCCTGTACAAGCCGGGTGAGGTCGACCTGTCGAAGGTGGCCACCCTCCAGTTCGTCAACCGCAAGGTCGGCCTGGATGTGAAAGCCGCCCTGGGTAAACACTGAAGGGCTCGTCCTTCAGGCCGGTCTCCGTCTTGCCGATATCCAACCGGATGACCCTGTCCGTGAGGAAATCGTGAACACTTTCGTGCCGCTGGACACGCCGCTGCCGGACCTCGACACCTGGACCACCTGGTTCCGGCAGGCCGAGATCCCGGTGCTCGGCAGTTCCACCGATGCACTGGAAGCCATGCGCTCAAACGAGGACCAGGTCGATGCCAACCTGGTCGGCGAAATGGTGGCCGACGACCCGCTCATGACGCTCAAGATCCTGGCGCATGCGGCCACGCACCGCCCCGAGCGACGTGTGACCGATGTGGAGACGGTGACCGCTGCGGTGGTCATGATGGGCATCTCCCCCTTCTTTGCCGCGTTCGGGCCGCAACCCGCAGTGGAGGACCGACTCGCATCCATTCCAGCGGCGTTGGAAGGCCTGCAAAACGTGCTGCGCCGCGCGCACCGTGCCGCCCGCTTCGCATTTGCCTTCGCCGTGCACCGCACGGACCTCGATGCGGCCGTCATTCACGAGGCCGCCCTGCTGCACGACTTCGCCGAGATGCTGCTGTGGTGCCATGCCCCCCATCTGGCTCTGCGCATTCGTGCGGCACAGCAGGCTTCGCCGTCCTTGCGCTCCGCCACCGCACAGCGGGCCGTGCTCAACATCGAACTGGGCGACCTGCAACATGCCCTCATGAAGGCTTGGCGTCTGCCCGACCTGTTGATCCGCATCACGGACGACAAGCAGGCTGAGCACCCGACCGTCCAGAACGTCGTGCTGGCGATCCGCCTGGCCCGCCACAGTGCCGAGGGGTGGGACAACGCGGCCATTCCCGACGACATTGCCGACCTGGCCCGCTTGCTGAACCTCTCGCACGATGCGGCGCTGCAATTTGTTCACAAGGTAGACGCGTGAACCGTCTCGAATCCAGCAACGCCCCCCTTCAGTGTGATTGTCTGGCCGCTGATGGTTCGCCGACACTGCTCGATGTGAACCCAGCCCCCTGCTCAGGCCCCGAACTCGGCGTCACCCAGCGCAGGACTTCATCGAACACCACCGGCTGATCCACAAGCTGCACATGCGCCACACCTTCCACGTGCCGGTTGTCGGCACCCTCCAGCGTCGCAGTCGACGGCGGAAACACGATGTTGTCGCAATGGCTGTAGAAGCAGGTGAAGCGGGCCCGGGTCTCCGGGGTTTCCTTCGATTCGAGGAATGCCAGCAGCTCACTCTGGCGCCGCATGTCACGCGCATTCGACGACAGGCTGAACCGCGCGGCCCAGGTGCCATGGTGCGGCGAGCCGATCGTGATCACGCGGTGCACATCACCGCCCTCCATGGCCAGCCAGGCGCGCACCGCAAGCCCGCCCATGCTGTGAGCCACCACCACGGGCGCTTGACCGGTGGCCGCTTGGATGCGGGACACCGCAGCACCCACGGCAAGCGCATAGTCACGGATCCCGCCGAACACCGGTTCGAGATTCACCGCCACATACGGTACGCCACAGGCCTTGAGTCGCGGCAGCCAGGCATTCCAGAAGCCGCGGTTGCAGACGAAGCCGTGCACCAGCACGACACCGCGGCACGAAACACGTTCCGGTATGTGATCGGGCCAGGCGTTGGATCGAAATGGCTGCGACCAGCAAAAAACCCGTGGCGACGTGGTCACCTCGCCCCACCATGCCCGAAACAGTTGGCCGGCGGTCGCGCGGGGGGCCGGATCGTCCTTGTGCTGCCATGCAACCACCACGAACTCCAGCCCCATGAACGCGAGATAGCCGAACACAATCAACAGCACGCCGCCTGCAGCCGCAATCGGGCGCCCAAAGGCCACCGCGAGCCCCGCCCAGGCAGCCGCGAACGCGACGAGGCAGAAGGTCACAAAACGTTGCAGGCGGGCCAGCATGATCACGATGCTAGCAGTGGCATCAGGGGCTCGCGGCGAACACAACCAGTTACAAAAGATCCGGATTTCCCCCCGCACTCAGGCGCCTTTCGTCCAGCATGGGCCATGTGAAAATGCCGCCCCGACGGGCGCCCGAGCCACTGTCCAGCCCGAACCAGCGGGCCGTCATCAGCACCACCCCTCCACTTCGAAGGACATTGCCTTGAGGCAGATCTTGTTCACCTTGCTCGCGTTCGTCGGCCTTCCGGCGTATGCGGCCGCCACCGTCTCGCTCGCAGGTTTCTCCTATTCCGGCGACTACCAATCCATCGCTTCCCGATTCCCGTACACCCAGCGGTTCGCCAAGCAGATGGCGGCCCAGAACACGTCCATCGACAAGCTGATCGGTCAGACGCTCAACACCACGAAGATCAACAACTTCACCGTCCAGCAAGGTGAACTCGCCCAGCTCAAGGGCCGGGACCAGGCCATTGCCGTGTCGCTGGTGATGACCAACGAAACGGTGTCGTACGAACGGTTCGGCCGGGCCTACAAGCTCTTCGTGAACCTGCGCGGCCAGGCACTGTTCTTCGACTTCAAGTCGATGACGGTGCTGCGCTCATACCCCATCACGGTCGCGTACCTGGACGTGCTCGCCGCCCCGCCGTCCGACGAAGAGCTGGACGACCGCGTCAACAAGCTGTTCCTCGGCGATGGCCAGAAGGCCGGCCTCGTGCAGCGCTTTGCCAACCAGCTCGCCGCCGCCACGCTGCCCGAAAACGTGCCACGCTTCCTGCAGGTCAACAAGGTCACGATTTCGCCTGAAGCGCGCAACGAGCTGCCCGAGGCGCTCAAGAACACGCCCAACACCGCCGAAACCTGGCTCGCCGACCAACTCAGCGAAATGATTGCAAGCCGCACCGGCACGCCGGTGTTGCCCTTCGCCAAGGGCTATGCCATCGGCAATTCAATGGCAATGCGCTTTGCCGACGGCACCGTGTTCAACCTGAAGATCCCCGAGGCCGACTACGCATTCTCCGTGGACCTGACCGGCTTCAAGCGCATCAAGAGCGGCGAATCGGTCGCCGGCGCGAGCTACATCTACGGCACGTACGTGGACCTCAAGCTCGTCGAACCGGTCTCCGGCCGCGCCTACCTCGATTCGAAATTCAAGAACGGCGAAGTCAAGCTCGTGCCCGTGACACAAAGCGAGATCGACGACTTCCCCGCCTACGCCGATTCGGTGCGCGGCCTCTTCGGCAAGCTCACCGCGGTGCTCGGCGGCAAGGATGATCCATGGATCAAATCGGCCGCTACGCCCACGTCCGACATCAACGCCCAAATTTCAGCCACCAAGACAGTACTTCAATCATGCAAGTAATCCGCATCCTCCTGCTGGCGCTGCTGGCCTTCAGCACACAGTTCGCGCTGGCACAGGTCGAAAACGCCAAGGGCTCGGCAACCATCACCTACGCCAAGAAGCTCACGCCCGAAGACAAGAACAAGGCCTTCCGCGAAGCCCAGGTCAAGGCCGTCGAACGCTACTACGCCGAAAGCGGTGACTCCGAGAGCGCCAACTTCGACAACGTCCGGGACAAGGTTCTCGAGAACCTCGAGAAGTTCGTGCTCAGCGCCACGCTGATCAGCGACCAGGACATGCCGGACAAGAAGCAGTACAACGCCGTCGTCCGCATCGAATTGAACGTGGCGCGCCTGCGCAACACGCTCAAGGCCAACTCGGCCATCGGTGCCACGCCGGCCGGCAACAAGTCGCCGCTGACCTTCGTGTTCATGGCACGCCAAGTGGCATCCGTGAAGAGCTATGACGCGCGCGTCGTGCAACGTGCCGAAGTGCGTGCTGAAGCGTCGGGTAGCGTGCAAGGCCGTGAGAAGACCTCCGAATCGGAGCGTGTCGGCCGCGGCAGCGTCAAGACGAACACCGCTGTGGACCGTTCGGTCAACGCCTCGGCCTCGCGCTCGCTGACCACCGAAACCGGCGGCAGCACCACGCAGAAGTCCGACGACAGCACGTGGCGCCTGATCCCCGCTCAAAGCCTGAACTCTCAGTTCACCGGCATCTTCGCCAAGGCGGGCTTCGACGTCGTGGAAGCTGCTTATGTCGAACCGCAATCGAAGGGCCTGCTGAGCGTCAAGGCGATCGAACGCGACTACGAAACGGGCAATGACCTGAGCCCCGAAACGCTGCGCAACACCGCCCAAGGCCTGAAGAACGCCGAGATCCCGTACCTGGCAGTCGGCACGCTGGACGTGGGTACGAAGGATGTCGACCCTGGCACCGGGCTCGTGCGCGTGTACGTGACCGTCTCTGGCAAGATCCTCGACCTGAACTCACGTTTCCCGCGTGTCGTGTCGTCTGTCGGTCCGGTGCAATTCGCCGGCACGGGTCCGACGGAAGCCGTTGCCCAGACCAACGCGCTGAAGCTCGCTGCCGACAACGCCGCCCGAGAGCTCGTGAGCCAGA
The DNA here is from genome assembly GCA_966212105.1 of uncultured Rhizobacter sp. GTDB lineage: Bacteria > Pseudomonadota > Gammaproteobacteria > Burkholderiales > Burkholderiaceae_C > Rhizobacter. The sequence goes on along the minus strand of CBIHPH010000027.1, from coordinate 5,566 downwards.
TCAACAACGTGGGTGTGCGCTGAAACGCGAGCCCCATCTTGCAACCCTTTGACATTGACACCCAAGGAGTTCCATTCATGATCGCCAAGAAAACCGTCGCCCTTGCCATTGCCGCCATGTTCCTGGCCCCCGCCCTGTCCGTGGCGCAGTTGCCGAAAGTCCCGTCGCTCGGCGGCGGCAGCTCCAATTCCTCGGGCGGTGGCGATGCTGCTGCTCAGCAAGATCAGTTGGTGCGCGCCTATGTCGCGGCCGACAAGGAAGTGCTGAACGCCCAGGCCAAGATGGCCGACGCAGTGGGCCTGAAGGACCGCGCCGCCCAGCTGCAAGCCACCAGCGACGCACTCGGCGCCGGTGCCACCAAGGAAAACCTCGAGCAATCGGAAACGATGCAAAGCGAGGCCTCGCAGGAAATCCAGGCCAAGCTGAAGGAAGGCAACGTCAAGCTCGACAACGCCGGCAAGAAGAAGTTTGCCGACGGTCTCGGCACGCTCGGCCGTGGCATCGCCAAGTACGCCGCCCTGAAGGGACCCATCGCCAACTTCCAGAGCGCGATCACCGGTGGTGGCGCGGCGGCCGCCCTGGGTGCGGCCAGCAAGCTCAACGCCGGCCGGTACATCGTGTCGTCCACGCCGGGCCACATGAAGAACCTGTCGAACACGCTCAACACCGCGGTGTCCTACGCGAAGAGCAACGACATCCCCGTGCCCGCCGACGCGACCGCGGCGCTCTGATCTCCATCACCGTGTCCCAGTACCGCGGAGCGATTCGTCAATGAAATTCAGCAGCCTGATGTTCGCTTGCGCGTGCCTGGTACTCGGTGCGTGTGATCAGAAGGACACGAAACCTGAAACTCCTGCAGCGGCCGCCAGTGCGCCGGTCGCCGCAGCGTCCGCCGCATCGGTGGCGGTGGCATCCGTGCCACCCCCGCCGATGGTGGCCGGCCTGGATGTTGGCAAAACCAGCATGCAGGCCACCCGGGCCCCAGGCACGGGCAAATCACTTGCAGCGGCCGTCAACGACGCCATCCGCACCGCGATTCTGCAAGTCAACGGCACCACGGTGAACCTCAACACCGAGCAATACAAGTTCGCACTCGATGCGGCCACGCCGTACAGCGAAGTCAACATCCGGGCCACCGGGTTCGCCGACGTCATGCGTCAGCAGACCCGCGGCGCCATCACCGGCTTCAAGCTTGACAGCGCCGAAGGGCCGGACGCCAACGGCGTCTACAAGGTGTGGATCGAAGCCCAGGTGGCCAAGTACACCCCCCCCGAAGCAGAGGCGAAGAAGATCAAGCTCGTCGTCGCACCCATTCGGTTCGACGCCAAGTCGTTCACCGTGGGCGGCCGCTCTGTGCCCGCCACGCAAGTCGCCCAAGAGATCCGAGGCAAGATCCTTGAAACCCTGGCCCAGTCCGGCCGCTTCGCCGTGCTCGACCGCGAGTTCGATGCCGAAGTGCAGCAGGAACTCGATATGGTCGAAGCCGGAGATACTCCGAACACGCAATTCGGGAAGCTGGGCCAAGCTTTCAGTGCCGATCTGATCTGGATCGGCCGCATTCGATCGCTCGGATATGCCCGTCACAGCCGCGAGCTGCGGGCAACCGACCGGGAGCTTGTCAGCTACTCGGGTGGCTGGGCCGTCTCTCAGAAGCTGGTCAACGTCGCCACACGTCAAGTGCTGTTGGCCAACTCACTGCAGGATCAATTGCCTGCCACCGCCCCCACGACCCTCGGGGTTTCGGTCGACAGCAACAAAACCCTCTCCTCCATGCAATCGGCCATCGCGCAGCAAGTGGTCGCATCGATCATGGCGAGCAGTTTCCCCGTCAGCATCGTCTCGCGCGAAGGCAATTCGGTCATCCTCAGCCAGGGCGCCAACGCTGTGAAACTGGGCAGTCGCTATCAAGTCGTCGCGCTCGGTGCAGAGCTGCGCGATCCGCAGACCGGTCAATCGCTCGGACGCACCGAGGCACCGTGTTGTGAAGTCGTGATCGACCGCGTCACGCCCACCTTGTCATACGGACACCTCGAAGCTGTCAGCATTGCCATCGAACAGGTTCCGCCCGGTGGCCTGCTGCTGCGCGAAGCCATCGTCCGCAAGGCGCCTCAGGTCGCTGCAACGGAACGTCCAGCCTCGAGGGGCCGCCGTTCCTCAAACGACGACATGGGCGATCCGGTCCCTCCAACAAAATCCAAGCGAAGCGACGCCGACTGGTAATCGACAGGCACACCCAACCGCAGCCCGGCACCGAAAGGTGGCCGGGCTTTTTTGCGCCCGTTGCCTTGGAACGCCCGTCAGCAATGCCCTGACTGATCGACCCAGCTTCGCTGGTGCATCTACCATGTTCGCGTTGCAATGAACCTCCGAACATCGGTAGCAGCCGTCTGCGTTGGAGCACCGCCCATGCACAAGCCCTGGTTGAAGAGTTACCCGCCTGGCGTTCCCTCTGACATCGATTGGAAGGCCTACAGCTCGCTCGTCGACCTGCTTGACGAATCATTCAGGCGATACGCGGCGCGCCCAGCTGCTGAAAGCATGGACAGGGTCATCACGTTCGGCGAGGTCGACCATGGCTCGCAGGCGCTCGCTGCTTGGCTTCAGGCCAAAGGACTCGCGCCCGGAGCACGAGTCGCGATCATGATGCCCAACATACTGCAGTACATGATCGCTATCCCAGCGATCCTCCGCGCGGGCATGGTGGTGGTCAACGTGAACCCGTTGTACACCGCCCGAGAGCTTGAGCATCAGTTGAAGGATTCGGGCGCAGAGGCCATCATCCTCCTGGAGAATTTCGCCGCCACACTCGAACAAGTCGTCGACCGCACGAATATCCGCCACGTCGTTCTCGCCGCGCTGGGCGACATGCTCGGCGCCAAGGGCTGGATGGTGAACTTCGTGGTGCGTAAAGTGCGCAAGATGGTGCCGCCCTTCCAGCTCACGAAAGGCGGCGGCCGCACGGTCACGCGCTTCAACACGGCGCTCCTTGAAGGCCGCGGACTTCCGCTCAAGCGCGCCCCTCTCACACCCGACACCGTCGCCTTTCTGCAATACACCGGCGGCACCACCGGCGTATCAAAAGGGGCAACACTGCTACACCGCAACGTCGTCGCCAACATCCTGCAGACCGAGGCCTGGTTCATGCCGGTGCTCGACAAATTGGGAGACAAGCCGCTGGTCATCGTCTGCGCATTGCCGCTGTACCACATCTTCGCCTTGACGGCCTGCTACATGCTGGGTGCTCGCCGAGGGATGATGAACCTGTTGATTGCCAATCCACGCGACATTCCTGCCTTCGTCCAAGTGCTGAAGAAGCACCGCGTCCACATGTTCCCGGCGGTCAATACCTTGTTCAACGCCATTGCCCATGCACCAGACATCGCTCAGGTCGACTTCTCTCAACTCGTCATCTCGAACGGCGGCGGCATGGCCGTCCAGCAAGCCACGGCGGAAAAATGGCTCAAGGTCACGGGTTGCCCAGTGATTGAGGGATACGGCCTCTCCGAGACGTCTCCTGTCGCCACTGTGAACCGCCTCGATGGTCAGTTCACCGGCGCGATTGGCCTGCCGATCCCTTCCACGGAGATCGCCATACGCGACGACGAGGGAAACGAAGTGCCCCTCGGTGAGGTCGGCGAGATATGCATCCGAGGCCCCCAGGTGATGGCTGGATACTGGAACCAACCCGAAGAAACCGCGAAAGCCCTGGGTGCGGACGGCTACTTCAAATCCGGAGACATCGGTTTCATGAACGAGGCCGGTCTGGTCAAAATTGTCGATCGCAAGAAAGACATGATTCTGGTATCCGGATTCAACGTGTACCCGAACGAAATCGAACAGATCGTGGCGCTTCACCCTGGCGTGCTGGAGTGTGCCGCGGTGGGCATCCCCGATGAAAAGTCAGGAGAAGCGGTCAAGCTGTTTGTCGTGCGCCGGGATCCTGCCCTGACGGAACAGGCATTGAACCGCTATTGCATCGAGAACTTCACGTCTTACAAGCGCCCGCGTCAGATCGAGTTTCGGGCCGATTTGCCGAAGACGGCTGTCGGCAAAATTTTGCGCAGAGAGCTGCGCGCGAAATAGTGGACGGCGCCATGTCGCGGCCCGCAGAAACTGACCCGGGGGAGGAGTTTGCGTTGCAAACCCCGCTGCATGCGTCAGGCTATGTTCGGGTAAGAAGCTTCAGCATCACGCGACCTGCGTTCGCTCGCACTCGCCAGAGTGAGATGCAACGGAAGCGAATCACCTGCGATCCTGCGGTCCTGCGGTCCTGAAGATCAAATCGGCATAGGGGGCAGCCATTGTTGACTGCACCCCTGCCACACCACCCGGTATGCGGGTCCGCACCGGGCGGTTCGAGAAGTTGAGGTTATGAGAGGCGGGGTAATCCCAGTCGGTCGAACCAAGCAACGGTCATCACGCCGTTAAGCAGCTTGCCCACTGTTGCGCCACCAGCGTCGGGAATTTCCCGCCACCCGCTTGGCAACATTTTCGCTTGCTCCCAGAGCGCGCAGTTCCCGGAAGATGGTCGTGCCGCGCTTCCAGTGCTTGAGCTGGATGGCCCTCAGCTGCACTCTTGGTTTCGTTGATCGACAGTTGCAGTTGCCCGTAGAGCTTGCGCAGCAGTGCCATCACCCGCTCGCCCGCGAGACGGCTGCGAACGTAGACGTTCGCATCGTCCGCGTAGCGTACGAAGCAGTGGCCCCGCCGCTCCAGTTCCTTGTCCACCTCGTCAAGCAGCACGTTGGCCAGCAGCGACGACAGTGGCCCGCCTTGTGTGCCCCGGCCTCGCTCCTGCACCACGCCATCACTCATCATTCCGCTGTCCAGGTACGCGCGGATCAGCCGGATCACTCCAGCATCCTTGATGCGTTTCTGTAGTCGGTCAATGAGAATGTCGTGGTTCACCCGGTCAAAGAATTTCTCCAGGTCCACGTCCACCACGACGCGCCGGCCTGACTGCACGTACGACTGTGCGGCCAATACCGCGTCGTGCGCACGCTGCCCCGGCCGGAAGCCGTAGCTGTGCTCGCTGAAGGTGGGGTCCAGGATCGGTTGCAGCACCTGCAGCAGTGCCTGCTGGATCAGCCGATCCGTCACCGTCGGGATGCCAAGCTCGCGCTCGCCACCGTCGGGCTTCGGGATCGTCACCCGCCTTACCGGCTGGGCCGGTACGTCCCTGACAACAGTTGCTCTCGAATCCCGAGCCACGCTGTCACCAGGTGCCGTGCCGTCTGGTCAATGTCCAGTCCGTCGGACCCCTGCTGCGCCTTTGTTGGCCCGTACTCGTTTGAGCGCCCGCTGTAGGTTCTCTCTCGTCAGCGCCGCTTCCAGCAGCGCCAACCCCGTGTCCTGCGGTGCACGCCCCGGGCGCCAAGCTTCATCGCTGGCCGGTTCACCCGCGGCTTCACCGCTGGCTACTCCCGCCCGCCCCGCTTGCGCGAGCATCTGACGCAATGCTTGCCGCATCGGCATCGCCTCGAGTGCACCCATGCTGGGCGCACAATGCAAAAAAGCCCTCGTCACAAGACGAGGGCTTTGCAATTAATAGCCTGACGATGTCCTA
>CBIHPH010000026.1:0-45085 GCA_966212105.1 uncultured Rhizobacter sp. | reverse complement strand
TGGATCGGCTGGATCACGGACCTGTCCGCGAAGGACCCGTACTTCATCCTTCCGCTGCTGATGACCGCCACCAGCCTGCTCCAGACCTGGTTGAACCCCACGCCGCCGGATCCGGTCCAGGCCAAGATGATGTGGATCATGCCGCTCGTGTTCTCGGTGATGTTCTTCTTCTTCCCGGCCGGCCTCGTGCTGTACTGGCTGACGAACAACATCTTGTCGATCACGCAGCAGTACCTGATCAACAAGCAGCTGGGCTTGAGCAAGTAGCCGGCTGAGCTCTGCGATGGGAAGGCCCCGGGTGTCCACCTGGGGCCTTCGTGCTTTTGGCGCGCAAGTGTTCGACAATCGGGGCCATGCTGTCTCGACATGCCGATCCCATCGTTGCCATTGCCACTGCCTCCGGACGGGGGGCCGTCGGCATCGTCAGGGTCTCCGCGCGTGATGTGTCGGCGGTGATGGCCGCGGTGTGCGGCCAGGTCCTGAAACCGCGCCATGCCAGCTACCTGGCATTCCTGGACGCGGCAGGCCAGCCCATCGACCGCGGCATTGCGCTGTACTTTCCCGGCCCGAATTCATACACGGGCGAGGATGTGCTCGAACTGCAGGCGCACGGCGGGCCGGTGGTGCTTCAGTTGTTGTTGGCACGCTGCCTGGAGGCCGGGCAGCAATCCGGACTGCGCCTGGCCGAACCGGGCGAGTTCACCCAGCGCGCGTTTTTGAACGACAAGATGGACCTCGCACAGGCCGAGGCCGTCAGCGATCTGATCGATGCCAACACGGAGGCCGCCGCACGGTCTGCCGGCCGCTCGTTGAGCGGGGCATTCTCGCGGGAGGTGGGTGGCCTGCGCGATGCGCTCGTGACGTTGCGCATGCTGGTCGAGGCCACGCTCGACTTTCCCGAAGAGGAGATCGACTTCCTGCAGAAGGCCGATGCGCGGGGCCAGCTCGACACGATGGCGACCGCGGTGGCTTCCGTGCTGGACCGCGCCCGTCAAGGGGCCTTGTTGCGCGAGGGCATGCACGTCGTGCTCGCCGGGCAGCCCAATGTGGGCAAGAGCTCGCTGCTCAACGCGCTGGCCGGGGCCGAACTCGCCATCGTGACACCGGTGCCGGGCACCACGCGCGACAAGGTCAGCGAGACGATCCAGATTCAAGGCATCCCGGTGCATGTGACCGACACGGCGGGCCTGCGCGAGGCGAGCGACGAGGTGGAGCGCATCGGTATTGCACGCAGTTGGGATGCGATCGAGCGCGCTGATGCGGTGCTGTTCCTGCACGACCTGACCCGTGTGGGTGAGTTCAGCTACGACGTCGGGGACGACATCATCGCCGAGCGGCTGCTGGCGGTTCTGCCATCACCGGAGCGGCTGGTGCATGTGTTCAACAAGCGCGATGCGGCCGCGCCGCCGCGCAGCGGAGAAGTGTCGGGGCGCCATGTGGTGCTGTCCGCCCAGACGGGTGCGGGCCTCGACAGCCTGCGCACCACGCTGCTCGAACTCGCCGGCTGGCATGCGCAGCCCGAAGGGGTGTTCATCGCCCGGGCACGGCACGTGTCCGCGCTGCAGCGCACACAAGCACATTTGAGTCAGGCCCAGGCGCTGCTAGGCAGTGACGAGCCGGCCCTCGATGTGCTGGCCGAAGAGTTGCGGCTCGGGCACGATGCGTTGTCCGAGATCACCGGGCAGTTCACGCCGGATGATTTGCTGGGCGAGATCTTCAGCCGGTTCTGCATCGGCAAGTGATTCACGGGATTCGCCCGACACATGGGCGGATCGCCTGGACAAGCGGTCGGTCGGAGCTGCGCAACCGGTTGTGGTGCTGTCGCGCCCTGTCGATAATCAACGCCTCACTTCAGGGCGCTTCACCATGGAATTTTCCGAACTGGTCCAGGCCATTCAGACGCTCAACACGGAAGACGCCTTCCACGCGCGTCTCAACCTGGAGCAATGGCGAACCATCGGACCGTACCTGACTCAGCATGAGATCCGCAGCGGCGATCTGCTCATCAAGCAGGGTGACACCGACCGGAGCATGTACTTCCTGGGCCGGGGGTCGCTGCAGGTGTTCATGACCGGTGGCCCACCGGGGAGCAGCCGCGTTGCCATCCTGCGCCCCGGTTCGGTGGTGGGTGAACCGGGCATCTTCACCGACGGCCCGCGAATGGCCAACGTGGAAGCCATGACGCCGTGCATTGTCTGGGCACTTCGCGGCCCGCGCCTGGATGAGCTGACTCAACGGTCTCCGGGCCTGGCTCTTGAAATCGTTCGGGCGGCGGGCGGCGTCTTGGCCAGTCGCATGCGGGCCAACGTGACGCGGCAGATGCCGATCAGCTGAAGTTCACGACGCCCTGGCTTCGGCGTCTTCGATTTGCTGCTTGACCTTGCGGGCGCCGCGCAGCACCAGGGTCTGGTCGAGCATGGCTTGCGGTGCCACGGCCTGAGCCACCTCCTCCAGGCGGTCCGGGTCGGTCATCAGCGTGTTGGCGAGGGCGGACAACACACAGATGGAACGCCGCGGCGCTTGAGCCGGCAACTGGTAGAGCGCGTTGACACGCACATGATGGCGCACGCTGGCAACGGCACCGGGTGACAAGCCCCAGCTCTCGCACAGGGCGGCACCCAAGGCGTCATGGCTCACCCCGAAGGCCTCGTGCTCCAGGTCGACGAGCTCGGTGTCGTTCTGCGCCTGGCCAAGCAGGCCGCGATACTGCTCCTGGGCGTGCTTGAACAGCACGGCCTTGCCACACTCTTCGAACAGGCCGGCGGAATGGGCGCCCCAGGGGTCCACGCTGAGCGCCTGGCCAATGCGGCCCATCAGGAGGCCGCGCACGGCGGCGCGTTGCCACACGGCGTCGAGTTCGGGTGCGGGTGGGAAGACAGCCCGCAGGCCGAATTCGAAGGTGACGGCCGCCACTTCACGGGTGCCGAGGTACGTGACGGCCTGTTGAACGCTTTGCACGCGGCCCTTGAGTCCGTAGAGCGATGAATTGACGGCCTTCATCACCGCGGCGGCCAGTGACATGTCGCCCTCGATGAGGCGGCCGATGGCTTGCACGTTGACGTCGTCTTCGGCGAGCAGCAAGGACAACTGCACCAGCGCTTCGGGCTGGGCGGGGATGTCGATGTTGAGCGAGCGAAGTTTGGGGTCGACTGACGACATGGTTGCAGTCCCAAGGTCAAGGAAGTCTGAACCATGCTAACCACCGTGCCACACCCCGTAAAGGTGAACAAACGGGGTAAATCGGGCTTCCTTCGCGGTTCAGCCCATGCTGCGAAACAGTGCGTCCCAACCGGTCTTCAGGATCAGCAGGCCCACCACGAGGATGAACACCCCGCGAACAAAGCCTGCGCCGTGCTTGAGGGCGAGCCGGGTGCCGAGCAGGCTGCCGGTCACGTTGGCGATGGCCATCACCGCCGCGATGTGCCACCACACATGGCCCTTGAACGCGAACAACACGATGGCGGCCGCGTTGGTCGCGGTGTTGAGCAGCTTGGCGCTGGCCGAGGCGTTGAGGAAATCGTAGCCCAGCACACGCACGAAGAGGAACACGAAGAAGCTGCCCGTGCCCGGGCCGAAGAAGCCGTCGTAGAAGCCGACGGCACCGCCCACCGCGCTGGCGAGCAACGCCTCCTTGCGGCCTTCGTATTGGGGCGCATGGGTGCGGCCCAGGTCCTTGCGTGCGAGCGTGTAGAGGAACACGGCGAGGAGCACGAACGGCAGCGCCTTGCGCAGACCCTCTGCACTCACGAGCGTGACGGTCCAGGCGCCGGCAAAGCTGCCGACGAGCGCGGCCAAGGCGGCGGGCGCGAGGGCATGCCAACGCATCTTGACACGCCGTGAAAACTGAACGGTGGCCCACGCCGTGCCCAGGATGCCGGCGGACTTGTTGGTGCCGAAAAGGGTGGCCGGCGCCGCCGAGGGGAACACCGTGAACAGTGCGGGGATGAGGATGAGCCCTCCTCCGCCCACGATGGCATCGACAAAGCCGGCCAGCAGGGAGGCCACGGAGACCGACAACAGTTCAAGCATGAAGGGGAGACAGGGGGCGAGCGAGGGCGTGGGCAGGCCCGCAGTCTCGCAGATTCGGACCCGTGAATGGACGGACCAGCGGCATGTTTCGGAGCGCGACCAAGTAAAAAAGGGCGCCGGGTCAGCCCGGACGCCCTTCTTGCGATGCGTGATGTCTCCTCCGCATCTCTCTCTGTATCGGGCTAATTTACTGCATCGGTGCGGCTTGGCCCATTAGGTGTTTCCTGAGCTTGATCTGTGCCCTTGGCCGTGGTCTAAGGCCAGCTGGATGGTGATGTGGGTGCCGTGGCCCGGTTCACTGGCGACGCCGACCCTGCCATCATGAAGCTCCACGATGCGCTTGACGATGGCCAGGCCCAGGCCGCGGCCCGAGTCGGCGGAGGCGGGCTCGACGCTCGTGCGTACCTGGTACAAGCGGTCGAACAGATGCGTGAGTTCGTCGGCCGGAATGCCAGGGCCGCTGTCGGTCACACTCACGTGGATGTTCCCGTCATGGACCTCAACGGTGAGCAAGACGCGGCAGCCGGCCGGGCAGAACTTCAGCGCGTTGTCGACGAGGTTGGCCAGGGCGCGTTCAAACAATTCGATGTCCACGCGGGCGACCACGGGGGAGTCCCTGGGAGGGCTTTCGAGGGTCACGCCCTTGCGCATGGCCCGCTCCTGGAACCGCATCGCGATGTCGTCAAGCAGTTCGCGCAGGTCCACCTGCTCCCGCCGCAGTTGGAAGCTCGGCTCATCGAGCGTCGCCAGGTCGCCGAGGGCCTTGACGAGGCCCGCCGCGTTCCGCGTGTTCCGCAGTGCCACGCCGGCCAGCCGGTGTTCCTCGGCGCGCGCGGGATCACCGGCCCAACGGCTTTCCAGCGTCTCCAGACAACCGGCGGCAGCGGTGAGCGGGGAGCGCAGGTCATGCGAGAGGTTGCTGACGGCTTCGCGGCGGAAATGGTCGAGCCGGCGCATCGTGTCCCATTGCGACCGCAGGGTGCCGAGCATTTCGCTGAACGCCCCTGTCAGTTGGCCGAACTCGTCGCGGGTGGGCGGCGGCAGCAACAGAACAGCCTCGGCCACGCTTTCTTGAAGGCCCTTGCGGGACAAGGCGGCCACCGCCTCCATCAGCTGGCGCAGCGGGCGGGTGACCGAGGCCACCACGAGCCCGGCCAGGAGGGTCGTGAACCCGACGATTGCGAGGATCAACCCGAGCGCCGGCCGACCGACACTGGCGCGCAGGGCCTGCCAGCGGGTGGCAGGTTCGGCGTTCCGGTGGGCCACGAGGTACAAGTATCCGGCGACGGGATCGGCCGCCCGGATGGTGGACCTCGTGAGCGGCAGTGCCGCGATGACGGCGTTGGCGTCCATGCGTTCCGGATCGTCGCCCATCACATAGGGCGCGGCCGGCTGGTTGATCGACTCTTTGACGGGCCCGAGCGCCACGGCAAAGCCAGGGGGGAGCGGGACCTCCCCCGTGCTGGAGAGCACGGTACCGGCCGGGTCCAGCAGGTACAGCTGTGTGTCTGGCTCGAACAGCACCAGGTTCCGCAGGAAGCTGTTGAAGTCGTCCGGGCGCCGCTGATGCATCTCGATCAGGTTGTCGTGCATGGCCACCACGCGGCCCAGGAAGCGGGTGGCCCGCTGGTACGTGGTTTCATGCTCGAAGCGCTGAAAGGCCAGCACCACGGTGGCGATCACGGCCAGTGCGGTGACGATGCCAGTCGTGAAGATCGTCAGGGTGATCTTGAGGCGGACGCTCATGGGCGATCGCGCATCTTGTACCCTGCGCCCCGCACCGTGAGGATCAGTTGCGGATGCATCGGATCGGCCTCGAGCTTGGCGCGCAGCCGGTTGATGTGCGTCGTGACGGTGTGTTCGTACCCGTCGTGTGTGTAGCCCCACACGGCATTGAGCAACTGGCCGCGCGAGAACACGTGGCCCGGGTGACTCGCAAAATGCAGCAGCAAGTCGAATTCGAGCGCGGTGAATTCGAGCGGCCTGCCTTGCCAGCGCACCTGCCGTTTCGTGGGGAGGATCTCCAGGTCACCATTGCGCAGCGGGCTGGTGGACGGTCCGCTGGTCTGGGCAGCGCGCATCAGGTCGGCCCGGCGCAGCAACGCCTTGACACGAGCGAGCAGCTCGGCAAGCGAAAAGGGCTTGGTCAGGTAGTCGTCTGCGCCCAGTTCCAGGCCGAGCACACGATCGAGCTCCGTGGACTTGGCCGTGAGCATCAGGATCGGCATCGTGCGGCCCCGGGCCCGGAGCGCCTTGCACACCTCCAGGCCGTCGAGGCGGGGCATCATCAGATCGAGGATCAGCAGATCGTGGCCGCCTTCATGCTGGCTGGCGAGCGCGGCCTCACCATCGGCCACCGCCGTCACCTCATACCCCGCTTGCCGCAGGTGGAGGGTCAGCAGTTCCCGGATGTCGGTTTGGTCTTCGGCAACGAGCACGGTGGCGGGCATGACCGGATTGTCGTCCGGCGCCGCCTGTTCTTACGCGAATGTGATCTTCCTGTGAGGTTTGGTGAGGGCTGCGCGAGGTGCGGGCGCGACAGTGCGTTCACACCTCGCTGATGGAGCCCCCATGCCCCCGATCGACGCCACCCTCGCCGCCCCAATCGCTGCCGTTCCCTGGAGCGAACTGGTGTCCCACCGTGCCTACCTGGTGCGTTTCGCGCAACGCCGTCTGCACGACCCCATGCTTGCGGAGGATCTCGTCCACGACGTCTTCGAGGCGGTGTTGTCAGGCCGTGCCCCGTTTGCGGGTCGTTCGGCGCTGCGTTCATGGCTGACCGGTATCCTCAAGCACAAGGTCGTCGACCTGATTCGCCAGCGGGCAGGCATGGTTTGCCTGGACGAGGGCGATGACGACAACGATGCCCTGGCCACACCCTGTCCGCAGCCCCGGCCCGACGAACGGGCGGAGCAGCGTGAGCGGCTGAACCGCGCCTTGGCAAGAATCGAGGCGCTGCCGGCAGGTTTGCGCGATGTGATGCATTTGCGTGTGCTGCAGGACGAGACCACCGATACGGTATGCCGCGCCCTGGCGATCAACCAGGACAACCTGTTCGTCCGCTTGCACCGTGCCCGCCGGCTCTTGCTGTCATGAGGCGGATGCGTTCGATCGAACCATGGCATACCAGTCCACCCGACGCGTCAACACCATCACCGCGGCGAGCACGGCGAAGAGCAGCGCCGAGCCGAGCACCATGGCGGCTTGTTCCATGTGCAGCAAGAGGTAGAGCGCGCCGTAGAGGATGCCGATGCCGAGGCCAAAGAGCAGCCCCGAGCGCCAGCCGCCCAGGATGTGTGCGGCGTAGAACGTCAGCAGCGACACGCAAGCCGTGGCCGCCACCGCATAGGACAACCCGAACGAGAGGTGCTCCGACAAGCTCAGCAGCAGGAGGAAGAACACGCTCAGCGCGCTGCCCACGAGCAAATACTGCACCGGGTGCACGCGCAGGCGGCGAAGCACTTCCACCATCCCAACGGACACGAACGACAATGCAATGAACAGCAAGCCATATTTCAGGGCACGATCACTGAGTGAATAGGTATTCACCGGGTCGATGAAGTTCACACCGAAGGTCTCGATGCAGCCCGAGGCCGGGGCGGCATCCGGCGCTGCGGCGTAGCGGGTTGCCGGTTCACCTTCGGTCGCAGACACACCGGCGCACAAGGCTTCGCCCGCGAAGAAATCCCGGCCCGCGCTGCTGGCCAGGGCGGAGATGCGCCATTGGGCGGTGAACCTGTCCTCGAGCACTTCACGCTTGACCGGAAGGAAGCGACCTCCGAAGGATGGGTGCCCCCAGTTGGCCGCCAGCGCCACCTGGTTGTTGTCGCCCACCGGAGCGATTGCCAGGTCACCGGTGCCGACGATCTGCAAGGTCACCTTCGTGGTGAGCGTCTCCTCGAGTGGGTTCGGCGCGAGGGCATGGAAGCCCGATTTCAATTTTTCGAACGGTGTTCCCGGCAGCACGGCAACTTCCTTGTCGTTGATGCGCATCTGCGCCTCGCGCAGCCCTCGGCTGTCGCTCAAGGCCACCGAGATGGTGGGCGTCTCGCAGGTGACCCGTCCCTTCGGGTTCTCGGCCTGAGGCCGGGCCGGCTTCCATTGCGCAGTCAGGGTCGTGTTGGCCACATAGGTGTTGACCTTGAAGAGGCCGCGGTACCGGGCCTCCATCGCCACCTCGCCTTGGATGTCCAGGCGCTCGGGGGTGTACGTGGGGTAGAACTCGCGCCGCTGGGTGGTGGTCACGGTGGCATTGCCTTTGGTTTCGGTGGCTTCCCACGTTTCATGGCACACGGCGCGCATCACCGGCCCCAACAAGGCCTGCCGGCCGGCCTGGGCCTGCTCGATGCTGTAGCGGGCCTGCATGGCGCGTTGCTGGCGTTCGTCGACCAGTCCGCCCACCTCGGCGAGCACCAGCATCAACAGGCCGACGATCGCGAGCAGCGTCGCCACCTTGACCAGCGTGGAATTCAGTTTCATGGGCACTCCCCCGTGTTTTTTGGACAGCAGAGTGTGGCCCGATGCAGTGAAGCCGGCGTGAAGCGCTTTGTGAAGTCACGGTGAAGCCGGGCGGTCGGAACCGCCCGTGCCTCGCAGCGGCCCAGCTCGATCCGCGAAGCGCCGATATCGATCAAAAGCGTGTCATCAGCACTTGATAGGAGGCGGGGAAATAACAAAAAAAACTGCGCCGTTCAATCCCACCCATGCGCAACCATGGTGCATTGACGGCCCGTCCGGTTGAAACCTTGTGTGAAAAGGGACAAAAGGGATTGATCCCGGGGTGTTCCCGGCGACAAGCCGTCCGCCTGAGGGATTGCAGATATCCATATCGCCTCTGAACCGCGCGCCGGTGCAGGAAATTTCTTACAAGCAAGCCGCGAAAACAACAGTCGGCCAGAACATCATTTCCTAGGGGGTTTCCATCATTTGCAACTGCTCGAGAAATTACTTGATAATGCAGATTCTGTGTCTGGAAGCAGCGCCATCGCTTGAGGTTCGGGATAGGTTAAAGCTCCACATGGTTCTCTGAAACTTAGGAAATGAAAGGCGCTCTCCATGGGCAACAAACTCTACGTTGGTAACCTCTCGTACAGCATTCGAGACGACGATCTCCAGCAGGCCTTCGCCCAATTCGGGTCCGTGGCCTCCGCGAAGGTCATGATGGACCGCGACACCGGCCGTTCGAAGGGCTTCGGTTTCGTCGAAATGGGCTCCGATGCCGAAGCGCAATCGGCCATCAGCGGCATGCACGGCAAGGACCTCGACGGCCGTGCCCTCGTGGTCAACGAAGCACGTCCCCGCGAAGAGCGTCCGGGCGGCTTCGGCGGCGGCGGCCGGTCGGGCGGTGGTTACGGTGGTGGCGGCGGCTACGGTGGCGGCGGTCGTTCCGGTGGCTACGGCGGCGGCGGTGGCGGCGGCAACTACGGTGGTGGTGGCGGCGGTTACGGTGGCGGCGGCCGTTCGGGCGGTGGCTACGGCGGTGGTGGTCGCTCGGGTGGCGGCTACGGCGGCGGTGGCCGCTCGGGCGGCTACTGATCGTTCCCTCGAGCAGACGCCCGCGATCTCAGTCGTGAGGCGGTCTGCGAACCTCAAGGCGGCAAACGTTTCGGCGTTGCCGCCTTTGCTTTTGGGGCCTGTTGTGGGCGTTGACCTGATCGCGCCGAGGTCAGGTCCCGCAAGACGGGTTCACTCACCCGCGCGGTGTTTGCGCGCTCGGCCCACGAGGAGGCGGTCGTACACCGCATTGGGCAACGCCCGCAGCACTCTGGCCACGATGCCCATCTGCCACGGGATCACGCGGTAGCTGGCGCCTGCGGTGATGGCGTGGAAGGCCCGGTCCGCGAATGCGTCGGGCTGCATCAGGAACGGCATGCTGTAGCGGTTCTTTGCAGTGAGCGGGGTGGCGATGTAGCCCGGCAGCACCGTCACCACGCGCACGCCGGACGCCCGCAATTCCCCGCGCAAGCTCTCGAGGTAGCTGATGACTGCGGCCTTGCTGGAGCAGTAGGCCCCATGCCCCGGCAAACCCCGGATGCCTGCGACGCTGGCGACGCCCACGAGCCGGCCGGCGCCACGTTCGCGCATCGGCGCGATGAAGGGCTGGAACGTGGCCGCCATGCCGAGATTGTTCGTCTCGTAGGTGCGGCGCATCACGTCCAGGTCTTCGAAAATGGCGGTGTCGACGCCGAGGCTGATGCCCGCGTTGGCGATGGCCACGTCGGGCAACCCTTGGGCGGCGATGCAGGCGCGGCCTGCCGCGGTGATGGCATCGATGTCTCGCACGTCGGCGGCATGGACACTGCAGTTTGCGGCGCTGATGCCCTCGGCGCGTGCCCAGGCCTCCACTTCAGCGCCTCGTCGGGCGACGAGCGCGAGGCGATAGCCGGCCTGGTGGTATCGCCGGGCCAGCGCCTGCCCGATGCCGCTCGACGCACCGGTGATGTAGACCAGCGGCGCCGTCATGGCCGGACGGGGCGAGGGTCGATCACCGCGCGCGAGCGGCCGGTGAAGCGGATCACGCCGTCGGCATGCGTGTACTCCATGCCGTCGGCCCGCACTTCCGTGCCGCCTTGGGTCACGACGACGGGCTTGTCCGAGAACACG
Source organism: uncultured Rhizobacter sp. (assembly GCA_966212105.1). Classification (GTDB taxonomy): domain Bacteria; phylum Pseudomonadota; class Gammaproteobacteria; order Burkholderiales; family Burkholderiaceae_C; genus Rhizobacter. Next base: position 34,453 of record CBIHPH010000026.1, on the reverse strand, counting down.
CGTTCGGTTTCAAGGAAGGCGTGCAGAAATTCGCTGCGGAAATAGATGGGCGCCTCGGTGGCAGTGGCCTCGCGCACGACTTCCGCCTGGCCCATCAGGCGCACTTCGGTGGCCTCCCCGTTGGTGACGGCATGGTGCGCAGTCGCGACCGTGGTGCGGTTGGCCTCATCGATGGCTCGCATGCGCACGTTGTCGATCTCGAGCGTGTCGGTGTCGGGGTAGTGGCGCAGCGTCTCGCCTTCGATTTGTGCCTCGAGGCTGCCGGCGGGGGTGTAGCGCTGTACGGAGAAATGGTGCATCTCGTAGTCGGGTTCGTGCCGTGGTGCCGCGGCGGGGAGGTCGTCGGTCGGCGGCACCGTGTTCTTGACGAGCCACCAGGTGCCGATCGCCAGCAAGGCCATCAGCATCACCGGCAGGTAGGTGGAGGCCATCTGGACCAGTTGCCAGGTCCAGGGCTGTTTCTGCGGCGCGGGCGACAGGTCGGCTTCCGGCGGCGCGAGGTTGGCGGGCAAGGTATCCACGGTCAGGGCGAGGCGTCGAGCGTGATGAGGTGGCCGTGAAGCAGCCGGGCGTACGCGCCGCAGGCGGTCAACAGCACGTCGCAGCACTCCCGGGCAGCGCCGTAGCCGCCTCTTGCGGCGGTGATGTGGTGCGCAACGGCCAGCACCTCGGCATGGGCGTTGGGGGGAGCGCAGGCGAAAGCGGCGCGGGTCATGAGCGGCAGGTCGGGCCAGTCGTCACCGATGGCGGCGAGCTGCGGCCAGCCGATCTGCAAGGCCGCCATCAGGCCCTCGGCGGCGGCCAGTTTGTCGTGCGCGCCATACACCGCATGGCGGATGCCCAGGTCGCTCACGCGCCGGCGCACGGCCGGTGAATCGCGTCCGGTGATGACGATGGGTTCGATGCCGCCCTGGGCCAGCAGCTTCAGGCCATGTCCGTCGAGGGTGTTGAAGGCCTTGAACTGTTCACCATCGGTGCCGAGATAGATGCGGCCATCGGTCAGCACGCCGTCGACGTCGAAGATCGCGGCGCGGATACCTTGGGCCTTCAGCAACAGCTCAGGAGAAAACGAGAGAGCGGGCGTGTGCATCAGATGACCTTGGCGCGCATCAAATCGTTGGTGTTGAGTGCGCCGACCAATTGGCCGGCGGCATCGACGACGAGCACGCTGGTGATGCGGTGTTGTTCCATCAATCCGGCGGCCTCCACGGCCAGTGCGTCAACCCGGATGAGCCGGGGGTTGGGATGCATCGCCTCGCGGGCCATCAGGCCGCGCAGGTCCTGACCGCGTTCGACGAGGCGGCGCAGGTCGCCGTCGGTGAAAATGCCGCGAACCTCGCCCGTGGCATCGACCACCGCGGTGGCGCCGAGCCCCTTGCGTGTCATCTCCCTCATCATGTCGACGAAGGGGGTGTCGAGGGCCACGCGGGGCACATCGTTGCCGCTGCGCATGACGTCACGGACATGGGTGAGCAGCTTGCGCCCGAGGCTGCCGCCGGGGTGTGAGCGTGCGAAGTCTTCCTCGCGAAAACCGCGCGCATCGAGCAAGGCCACGGCCAGCGCATCGCCGAGGGCCATCTGCGCGATGGTGCTGGCGGTGGGAGCGAGGTTGAGCGGGCAGGCTTCCTGATCGACCCCGCTGTCGAGCACGATGTCGGCATGGCTGGCCAGCGAAGACGCGGGGCGCCCCGTCATGGCCACGAGCGTGATGCCCACCCGCTTGAGCGCCGGCAAGATGGCTGCCAGTTCGTCGCTTTCACCGGAGTTGGAGATGGCGAGCACGACGTCGCCCTTGGTGACCATGCCCAGGTCGCCGTGGCTTGCTTCCGCAGGGTGCACGAACATGGCGGGGGTGCCGGTGGAGGCGAGCGTGGCGGCGATCTTGCGTCCGACGTGCCCGCTCTTGCCCATGCCCATGACGACCACCCGCCCCGAGCAACCCAGCATGGCGAACACGGCATTCGTGAAACCGTCGCCTTGGCGCGCCTTCAGCCCGAGCAAGGCCCGGGATTCGATCTCGAAGGTGTCGTGGGCGAGACGCAATGCGCGTGGTGCGTCAAAAGTTTCGGGGGATACGGCAGTGCTGGGCACGATGAGGAGCCTGGGTCCAGTAGGATGGAGCGATTGTAGGCACCCTCCCCCTCCCCGTCCCTTCTGATGGCATCCACCCTGGAATTGGTGTTGTTGTACCTGGTCGCTGCCGTCGTCGGCGTGGCCGCCTGCCGCTCGCTGAAACTGCCGCCCATGCTGGGGTACCTCGCCGTCGGGGTGTTGATCGGCCCGAACGCGCTGGCCCTGGCGAAGGGCTCTGCCAGCATCAGCTACCTCGCTGAATTCGGGGTGGTGTTCCTGATGTTCGTGATCGGTCTGGAATTCAACCTGCCGAAGCTGCGCAGCATGCGCACGCTCGTGTTCGGTCTGGGGCTGACGCAGGTGTCCACCACGATTCTGGCGGCGGTGGTGGGCAACGTCGTGATGACCTGGGCTTTTGCCATGGCGGGCCGCAACTGGGGGCTCGGCTGGCAGAGCGCGGTGGCGCTCGGTGGCGCGTTGGCGATGAGCAGCACGGCCATCGTGGTGAAACTGATGGCCGAGCGTCTGGAGTTGGAATCCGAGCACGGTCGGCGCGTGATGGGCGTGCTGCTGTTCCAGGATCTGGCCGTGGTGCCGCTGCTGGTGTTGATCCCCGCGCTGGGTTCCTCCCCCGAGGTGCTCGTGCAGTCGCTCGCGGTCGCGGGGCTCAAGGCGGCCGCGCTGTTGACCGTGTTGCTCGTGGGAGGGCAGCGGGTGATGCGCTGGTGGCTCACACTGGTGGCGCGGCGTCGCAGCGAAGAGCTGTTCATCCTGAACCTGCTCTTCGTCACGCTGGGGCTGGCCTACCTGACCGAGCATGCCGGGCTGTCGCTTGCCCTCGGGGCGTTCGTGGCGGGCATGCTGATCGCCGAGACGGAGTACAAGCACCAGGTGGAGACCGACATCCGACCGTTCCATGATGTGCTGCTGGGTCTCTTTTTCATCACGATCGGGATGAAGCTGAACGCCGAGATCGTCATGGAGCGCTGGGGTCTCGTGCTGCTGCTGACGCTCTTGCCGGTGCTGTTCAAGTTCTTGCTCGTTGCAGGCTTGTCGAAGTTGTTCGGCGCCTCGCCCGGGGTGGCCCTGCGCACCGGTCTCTACCTCGCACAGGCGGGCGAATTCGGTTTCGTGCTGTTGACGATGGCCACGCAGCAGAATCTGCTGCCCGCGCACTTGCAAAGCCCGGTGCTTGCGAGCATGGTGCTGTCGATGCTTGCCACGCCGTTCCTCATCATGCACAGTGATCGCATCGTGATGCGATTGAGCGCGAGCGATTGGTTGATGCAATCCGTGGCCATGACCCGCATCGCCAAGCGCGCCATCAACACCGAGGCGCACATCATCATCGCCGGCTATGGCCGCAGCGGTCAGAACCTGGCGCGCCTGCTGGAGCAGGAGCAGATTCCCTATATGGCGCTCGACCTCGATCCTGATCGTGTGCGCCAGGCGACAGCGGCGGGCCAGAGCGTGGTGTTCGGGGATGCGGCCCGGCTGCAGAGTTTGATGGCCGCCGGCCTTGCACGGGCCAATGCGGTGGTGGTGACTTACCACGACATTGCGTCCGCATTGAAGATCCTCCATCTCGTGCAGGAGCATGCACCCAAGGTGCCGGTGATCGTTCGCACCCGTGACGATGCCGACATCGAGCGCTTGCAGGCCGCCGGTGCCACGGGCGTGGTGCCCGAGACCATCGAGGGGTCGCTGATGCTTGCGAGCCATGCGCTTGCACTGGTCGGTGTGCCGATGCGGCGGGTGATCCGCGTCGTGCAGGATCAGCGCGATGCCCGCTATGGCCTGTTGCGAGGGTATTTCCATGGTGCCGACGACGATACGGCGGATGAGCGGCAGCAGGCCCGGCTGCTCAGCGTGAGCTTGCCGCCGGCAGCCGCGAGCCTCGGCGAAACACTCGAATCGCTCGCGTTGCATGCGCTCGGGGTCAGTGTGGTGTCGGTGCGCCGGGCCTCCGGCGCAGTGACGCGTCCCGATGACAAGCTTCGGCTGGCAGCGGGTGACACGCTCGTACTCTCGGGTCGCCCTGAGCCGTTGGCATTGGCCGAGAGCAGGCTGCTCGGGCGGGTTTGAAGGGTTCGCATGAAGACCTGGATCAAGACGGGTCTGGCCATCGCGGGCTTGCTCAGCGCGGGTGTTGTCGCGCACGGGCAGACGGCGCCGGCCACGGCCAAGTTGACGCTGCCACACAAGCGCTGGCAGGCCGACATCGATGCCTTTGCGGCCGAGGACCGCCTGCACGCGCCGGAACCCGGTGGGGTGTTGTTCGTCGGGAGTTCATCGATCCGGTTGTGGCATTCGCTGCAGGCTCAGTTCAAGCACGTGCGGGTGGTGCAGCGTGGGTTCGGCGGATCGCGGCTGCTCGATTGCGCGGAGCATGTCAGGGAGCTGGTCGTGCCCTACAAGCCGCGGCTCGTGGTGCTGTATGCGGGGGACAACGATCTGGTCGAGGGCCGCTCTCCCCATGACGTGATGGCAAGCCTGCGGGCGTTCGTCGAGGGCGTGCGAAGCGCCCTGCCCGGCACCCGCATCGCCTACATGTCCATCAAACCCAGCCCGCTGCGGGCAGCGTTGATACCGCAGGTCCGCGAGGCCAACGGGCTGGCGCGCGCGTACATGGCGGGAGACCCTGAGTTGACGTATGTCGATGTGTTCACGGCGATGCTCGATGCCCAGGGCCAGCCGCGGCAGGAGTTGTTCCAAGCCGATGCGCTTCACCTCAATGAACTCGGATATGCGGTCTGGCGGGCTGCGCTGTCGGACGTCGTGAAGTGAGGGCTCGTCGCGCGAACCACTGCTGTCCCCGCGCCACGCCATAGAGCACGGCGAAGCTGGGCACGAGGATCGAGCCGTCCATCCACAGGGGCCGTTCGGGCTTGGCCTCTCCCACGAGCGCCAGCGCCGTCAACACCAGCACCAGGTGGCAGCAGAACACGGTGAGAGAGGCGGCGCCGAACACCTCGAGGAACCTCAGCCTCGGCACATGGCTTTTCAGCCAGGGGCCGAAATGCACGGTGAGCAATGTCAGTGCGAGGAAGTCGAGCATGCGCAGCGGGCCGAGATGCCATTTGTCGAACAAAAGGTTCAGGGCAGGATGGTCGCCAAATGGCACTTGCCCGATGGCATGGCGCCACACGAGGCACACCACGGCGTATCCGGCGGCGGCGGTCACCATCGCGCGAGGGAACGGCTGGGTGGCGGTGTTGCGGGTGACGCCTGTGGACCCCATCCACAGGCCGAGCACCCACAGGAACTGCCAGGCCAGCGGAGCGAACGACCCGGTCTGGTCGACAGGCACCGGCAGGCCGGTGAAGGCGACGATCTGCCCGTACAACCAGCCACCGAGCCCGAACTGCGATCCGCACCACAGCGCGATGCTGCCCGTGAGGATGCCGGCCCATCCCTGGTGGATCCCGTGGAGCAGCAGAACCGGGCTCGCCAGCATGAACAGGATGTACATCGGCAAGATGTCCAGCAGCGGCGGGTTGTACAGCAGCAACGCGGCACCGAGCAGTGCGGTGGCCGGCGCCTGGCGGTAGAACGAGATGAGGTTGTCGATGTCCACCCCGTGCACCAGCATGTCGATGAACGCGACCACGGTGAACAGGAATGCCAGCAGCGCCGCCTGGCACGCATAGACCTTCAGCGCGCGGCGCAGGAAGGCCTCGCGCATTGTTCGCTCGCCGTCGCGCCGGGCGCGCAAGGTGTAAACGATGCCAGCCGTATACGCCGACAGCATGACGAACCCCTCGGCTGCCGACACGAACCCGAAGGGTTGCCCGAGTGGCACGGCGACGCGGGTGGGCAGGTGCGTGAGGACCATCAGCACGAGCATCAGCCCGCGCAGTGCGTCGAGTTCCCAACGTCGGGTCATGGAGGGTCTGGAAGAGCGTCTCCGGGCGGCAAGACGCGTTCCTGAACCCGTCAGGCAATCTCGTGCAGCGCGGCGACGAGGCGATCGACGTCGGCCTCCGAATGCGCGGCAGACAGCGAAATGCGCAGCCGTGCCGTGCCTTCGGGAACCGTGGGCGGGCGAATGGCCGGGGCCCAGATGCCACGTTGCCGGATGGCGTTCATCACCGCGAGCGCTTCGGCATTGCCGCCGATGATCAACGGCTGGATCGCGGTGCCTGACTCGGGATGGTCCCACGGAAGGTCTGCCGTGCCGGCGCGCAGGCGCGCGATCAGGAGGTGCAGGTGATCCCGCCGCCAGGCCTCCTGTTCGATCACCCGGAGGGATGCACGCAGCGCCTCGGTGATCATCGCGGGAGTGGCCGTGGCGAAGATGTAGCTGCGCACGCGTTGCATCAGCCATTCGATGAGGACGGCATGACCGGCCACGAAGGCGCCCGCGCCGCCTGCGGCCTTGCCGAGGGTGGCCATGTAGATGAGGCGTGGTGAGTCGATGCCGAGGTGGGCGGCCGTGCCGCGGCCGTCGGGACCGAGCACGCCGAAGCCGTGGGCGTCGTCGATCAGCAGCCAGGCGTCATGGCGTTCGCACAGGGAGATCATGTCGGCAAGGGGTGCCACATCGCCGTCCATGCTGAACACGGCGTCGGTGACGATCAGCTTGCGCCGCGCCGTGCTGCGCTGCAGCGCTTCGGTGAGCGCGGCAAGGTCGTTGTGCGGGTAGACCGTTGTGTCGGCGTGCGACAGGCGAATGCCGTCGATGAGGCAGGCGTGGTTGAGCGCGTCCGAGAACACCGCGTCGCCCCGGCCCACGAAGGCCGGGATCAGGCCGACGTTGGCCACGTAGCCGGAGCCGAAGTACAGCGCCCTCGGCAAGCGGACGAAGGCGGCGAGTTCGCGTTCGAGTGCGTCGGTGGCGGCGCTGTGGCCGCTGACAAGGGGTGAGGCGCCTGCGCCCACGCCGTATTTGAGGGCGCCTTGGCGCGCTGCCTCGATCAGCGCCGGATGTTGCGAGAGGCCAAGATAGTCATTGCTGCAAAAGGCCAGCACGTTGTGGCCGTCGACACGCAGGTGTGCCCCGTCCACGGCTTCGATGACGGGGCGCGCCCGGATCAGGTGGGCCGCGGCCAGGCCCTCGAGGGCGGTTTGGAATTCGGCGATGGGGTCGATCATCACGGCACAGGATGGAGACAATCCTGCATCTTAGGTCTGTCCGGCGCCCTCCCGCCAGAGGATTTGGTCCGCGCGCGGCGAAGCCATGCGGGGCACATCGGCCCACATCGGCGCACCGAGCCGTTCAGCCAGGGTGGCGATGTTGTCTTCCACCGAGGCCATGGCTGGATCGATGCGGTTGGCCACCCAGCCGGCAAGGCGCAAACCGCGGGCGCGCACCGCCTCGGCCGTCAGCAATGCATGGTTCAGGCACCCGAGGCGAAGGCCCACCACGAGCACCACGGGCAGCGCGAGGCGCTCGGCCAGGTCGGCGCCGGTCTCGGTGTCGGTCAGCGGCACGTGAAAGCCGCCCGCACCTTCGACCACGACCGCATCGGCGAGCGCGGCCAGCTGCCGGTAGCGGTCGGCCAGCAAGTCGATGCTGATCGTTTGCCCCGCCGCCCGTGCGGCAAGGTGCGGCGACAAGGGCAGAGGCAGGCAGTATGGGTTGTCGAGCGCACGGGGGACGGCCAGCGTGCCGGCGGCGCGCAAGGCCACGGCATCCTCGTTGTCGGGGCCACCGGGAAATGGGATGGTGCCGGCGGCCACGGGCTTCATCCCGACCACGCGCGCATGCCGCCCGCGAAGGTGGTGCAGCAATGCGCAGCTCACGAGCGTCTTGCCCACCTCGGTGTCGGTGCCGGTGATGAAGAACGCGGTGGTCATGCGGTGGCTTCCAGTGCGGAGAGTGCGCCGGTGGCGAGCCAGGCGGTGGCTTCCTCATCGAGCACGTAAGGCGGCATGAAGTACAGCGTTGAGCCGATCGGACGGAGCAGCAGGCCGCGTTCCAGTGCGGCGGCGTGGTAGCGGCGCGAGAACGTCGGCTCGTCCGTGTCGACATCGAACGCCCAGATCATGCCGAGTTGGCGCGCGGCCTTGACTTTCGCATGGTGTGCAATGGGTTCGCAGAGCGTTGTCAGGCTGGAGGCGGTGGCGCGGTTGTGCACGAGCCAATCGCGTTGGTCGAAGATCTCGAGCGTCGCCAGCGCGGCGCGGCATGCGAGCGGATTGCCGGTGTACGAATGCGAATGCAGAAAGCCGCGGGCGGTGCGGTCGTCGTAGAAGGCGTCGTAGATGGCGTCGGTGCACAAGACGGCCGAGAGGGCGAGCGTTCCGCCGGTCAGGCCCTTCGACAGGCAGATGAGGTCGGGCCGGATGCCCGCCTGCTGGTGCGCGAACATCGAACCGGTGCGGCCGAACCCCACTGCGATTTCGTCGACGACGAGATGCACCTCGTACCGGTCGCAGAGGGCTCGCACCTGCCGCAGGTAGTCGGGGTCGTGCATCGCCATGCCGGCGGCGCACTGCACGAGCGGCTCCACGATGAACGCGGCCACCTCGGCATGGTGTTGTTGGAGGTACGCATCGAGCGCGTTCGCGCAGCGGCGGGCATGGTCGGCCGCCGATTCGCCGGGCGCGGCGTTCCGGGCGTCGGGGTTCGGGACGGTGTTGCTGATCCTCACGAGCGGGCCATAGGCTTCGCGGAACAACGCGATGTCGGTGACCGACAGCGCCCCCACGGTTTCGCCGTGGTATCCGTGTGCCAGGCCGATGAAGCGGTTCTTGCCGGGGCGGCCGCGGTTGCGCCAGCTGTGTGCGCTCATCTTCAGCGCGATCTCGGTGGCCGACGCGCCGTCACTCGCATAGAACGCGTGACCGAGGCCAGTCAGGTCGCCGAGGCGTTCCGACAATTCGACGACCGGCTCATGCGTGCAGCCGGCCAGCATCACGTGCGACAGGCGGCCGAGCTGCTCGGTCAATGCGGCGACGATGTGCGGATGGTTGTGACCAAAGAGGTTGACCCACCAGGAGCTGATGCCGTCGAGGTAGCGGCGGCCGTCGGTGTCGTACAGCCAGGGGCCTTCGGCGCGGGCGATGCCCAGCAGCGGCTGGGTCTCGTGCTGCTTCATCTGGCTGCAGGGGTGCCAGACGGCGCGCCGGCTGCGTTCGATCAGCGAGAGCATGTCAGGCCTCCTGCACCATGCCGGCCCGATAGACCTCGAAGATCAGCATCAGCGGCGAGGTGGGGATCACGACGCGGTAGCTGCGGCTTGCGCGGGCGTCGGGCTGGCCCACGTGAGACCACAGCACCTCGGACAAGGCGTCGGAGCCCGGCACGGTCTCGCGTTGCACGAACAGGCGCTGCAGCAGGTGGCCCACCGGGGCCTGGCCGGCGTCGAGGCCCGCGAGGAACCAATCAGGCACGGCGTCCAGGCGGGTGTACGAAAGGTTGTCCATCATCACGCGGCCATGCGCATGCAGGCTCGTGACCCGTTCCAGCCAGCGGCCGCCGCCCAGTTGCTCCCGCACCGCGGCCGGCACATCGGCCGTCTGCCGCTGATGGTGCAGCTGCACCCCGACCGACTGGCGTGCGAGCGCTTCGCACACCCGCGTTGTGGAACCGTCGAGGGCCAGCAATGCGCGCAGCAGGGGCGCGTGTGCCGGATCGGCGGGAAATGGTTGTCGCTCTACACTCATGCGCCCAGGATCTCTTTTTGCCAAAGTTGACGCCCAGGATCGTACCCCTTGACCTCACCGCGTCTCCTCAGGCGGTGTGCGCGCGCCTGCGCGGCCGTGGTGACACGGTGCTGCTCGAGAGCAGCAAATCGATGCCGGGGCTGTCCGGCTGGTCGTGCGTGGCCGGCCCGCCGGTGGCCACGCTGGAGACAGGGGAATTCCAGACGGTGCTGCTCGGCGCCGACGGCACCCACCTGGGCACCTGGGACGACCCGTTCAATGCCTTGCGAGATGTGCTTGCCGGCATGGCTCACACGGAGGCGTTGCCCGATGGACTGCCTTTCGCAGGCGGGCTGGCCGGATTTGTCGGGTACGACCTGGCACGCCAGGTGGAGCGCTTGCCGGTGATCGCCGCGGCCGACCCTGCCCTGCCCCGCCTGCGCCTGCACGTGTGCGATCACGTGCTGGCCTACGACCATGCGGCAGGCCGGTGGTGGAGCTGCACCACCGGCGGACACGGAGCCGGACGTGCGTCGGTATGGGCCGAAACGCTTGCCCGCCTGCAAGGCCCTGATCCCGCGGCCGGCCGGTTCCAGGCGGGGCCGCTCGCATCCCGCACCGCTCCGGCCCGTTACCTGGCTGACGTCCAGCGTGTGCTCGACTACATCGCGGCCGGGGACATCTTCCAGGCCAATCTGTCGCACCGGTTGGAAGGGGCGTTTGCCGGTGACCCCTGGGCGCTGTACACGCGGCTCACCGCACTGAACCCGGCGCCATTCTCGGCGTACCTCGAAAGTGAGGGCCTGGCCATTGCCAGCGTCTCGCCCGAGCGGTTCCTGAAACTCGATGGCCGTGACGTGGTGGCCCGGCCCATCAAGGGCACCCGCGCGCGCGATGCGGACCCGCAGCGCGACCGTGCCGCGCACGATGCTTTGGCCGCTAGCATCAAGGATCGCGCCGAGAACGTCATGATCGTGGACCTGATGCGCAATGACCTCGGCCGTGTGGCCGACACGGGCAGTGTGTCGGTGGAACGCTTGTTCGAAATCGAAGGCCATCCGAGCGTCTGGCAGATGGTGTCGACAGTTCGCGCACGGTTGCGCGCAGGGCTCGGTGCGCCTGAGTTGCTGCGGGCCTGCTGGCCTCCGGGGTCCATGACGGGTGCGCCGAAGGTACGGGCCATGGAGATCATCGAATCGCTGGAACCGGTGCGGCGTGGGCCGTACGCGGGCGCAATCGGGTACTTCGATGCGGGTGGCGGGATGGACCTCTCGGTGGTGATCCGCACGGCCGTGGTGGCCGAAGGCCGCGTGATGGTGCAGGTGGGCGGCGCCGTGGTGGCGGATTCGCTGCCCCAGGCCGAACTCGATGAAACCCACGCGAAGGGGCGGCTGCTGGTGCAGGCCCTGGCGGTGCCCAGGTGAGTGCTTCAAGGGGGCGCCGTTGGCCGGAGGGGATCATGGGCCAAGGCCTTCGCACGGGCCTCGACGAACACATAGGTCACTGAGGCGACGATCAGGGGGATGAGGTAGTACAGCGTGCGGTACGCAAGCAGCGCCCCCAGCAATTCGCCCTTGGGCATCCGGTGCGACAGCAGCGTGATGAATGTGGCTTCCAGCACCCCGATGCCCGCCGGCACATGGGCGATGACGCCGGCCACTGCGGCGATCAGCATCACGCTCAATACGGTGGAGTAGGAAAACCGTTGTTGCAGCAGCACGTGCACGATGCCGGCGATCAGCAGCCAATTGGTGCACGACGCCGCGAGTTGCATCCCGGCAACCCGCCAGGACGGTAGCGTCAGTTCATGCCCGCGCAGGGTCCAGCTGCGCTTTTTCGATGCCGCGCAGGCCAGGACGTAGGCTGCGGCGACGGCGAGCAGCAAGCCACCCAGGGCTTGAAGGCCTTCGCTGCCGAGCTTCCAGTCGGGAGGCAGTGCCAGCGGCCTGAACAAGAAGACCGCGCCCGCGAGTGCCGTGTAGCCAAGCCAGTTCGTCAACATGCTCATCGTCAGCACGCGGGTGATCACCTCGTTGGAAAGACCGAGGCGCGCGTAGAGGCGATAGCGAAACGCGATCCCGCCCACGAACGCGCTCAGGTTCAGGTTGAATGCGTAGCTGATGAAGGTGACGACCATCACCCGGCCCGTCTTGAGCGGGTGGCCGGTCAGGTGGCGACCGAAGAGATCGAACGTGCTGTACAGCAGGTGGCTGGCCACGGCGAGGGCTGCGCCCAGCGCCACCACCCCATGTGGCATCTCGCGCATCGACGCCCACACGTGAGCCCAGGCTATCGTCCGTGCGTGGCGAAAGAGCAGCCAAGTCACGAAACCGAAGAAGACGACCGTCAACACCCGCTTGACGACGGGCCACACAGACGTGGCACCGGCGACGACGGAGGGCGGGTTCATGGTGCCTCGGTCGTCTCGGTCACGTGCGCCATCCCGCTGAGGCTGCCTGCGGTGCGCACGTCGCCAGCCCGAGGCATCACGACCTTCGGCGCGTGGGCCGGCAACCACCCCGCCCAGGCCGGGTAGCGGCGCAGGAAATGGAAGACGAAGAAGCTGCGCACGAGGTGAAACAGGCTGCGCGGGGGCAGCTGCTCAGCGGTGATTTCCTTGCATCTGTTCGCGATCAGGTCTTGCAGTTGCGCACGCAGGTGCCGATTGAAAGACCGGTCGCGGATCATCAGGTTGGCTTCCAGGTTGAGCGACAGGCTCAGCGGATCGAGGTTGCTGGAGCCCACCGTGGCCCATTCGTCGTCCGTCAGCGCCACCTTGCTGTGGAGCGGGCGCGCGCAGTATTCATAGATCCGCACGCCGGCGCGGTGAAGATGGTCATACAGCATCTCCGCGGCCGCCTTGACGATGCGCATGTCGGGCTCGCCCTGCAGGATCAGGCGCACATTCACCCCCCGGTGTGCCGCCCGGCGCAACTCCTTGAGGAGCCGGTACCCTGGAAAGAAATACGCGTTGGCGATGATCACTTCCTTGCGTGCAGCGCGGATGGCCACGCGGTAGTGGCGTTCGATGTCGGTGCGGTGGTCCTGGTTGTCGCGTATCACGAACAGTGCGGCTCCCTCGCTGCTGACCTGGTTGCGTGGCGTGCGGACCTGGCGATGGAACCAATGCCGGCGGTGCTCTTCATGGGCGATGACCGATCGGGCAAACCTGTGGATCTCACCAACGATGGGGCCTTCCACCCTGACGGCATGATCCTCCTTGGCTTGAGGGCCGTAGTCGGCAAGGTGATCGGCCGAAAAGTTGATGCCGCCGACGAACGCGACCACCCCGTCCACCACCACGATCTTGCGATGCATGCGGCGGAACACGTTCGTGCGCATGCCGAGAAAGCGCGGCTTCGGATCGAAGGCGCGAAGGCGCACGCCGGCCTCTGTCAACGGTTCCACGAAAGCCGGTGTGAGGTCGGATGAGCCGTACCCGTCCACGAGCACGTCGACGTTGACGCCTCGCCGGGCTGCATCATGGAGCACCCCGTGCAGTTCCCAGCCCACCTTGTCCTCGAACACGATGAACGTCTCCAGGAGGACTTCCTTGCGGGCTTGTCGGATCGCGTCGAACACGGCAGGGAAAAAGGCCTCGCCGTTTTCCAGCAACTCGAAGCGGTTGCCGGTGGTCCAGCTGGTGTTCACAACGCGATCTCCGCGGCGAGCGGCGCATGGTCCGACAGGTGAGACCACGGCTTGCTCGGCAGCACGAAAGGGGCGTGCACTGCAGCATTGCGCACGTAGATGCGGTCGAGTTGGAGCACGGGAAACCGCGCCGGAAACGTGCGCGCGGACCGGCCGTGGGCCTTCACGAACACCTCATGCAGGCCCGCGCCTTTTTCGAGGATGCGGTGTGCATTGCGGCGCCAGTCGTTGAAGTCGCCTGCGACGAGGAGCGGAGCGTCATCAGGCACCTCGGTGCGCACCATCTGGCACAGCATGTCCAGCTGCTTGCGACGGTGTGACTCCTGCAGGCTGAGGTGAACGCAGATGCCGTGAATCTCGGGCTTGTGCTCGCGCCCTGGCACTTTCATGACCACATGCAGCAGGCCGCGGCGCTCAGGCCCTGCGATCGATACATCGTGGTTTTCGTGGTGAACGATGGGGTACTTCGACAGCACCGCGTTGCCGTGGTGACCATGCGGGTACACGGCGTTGCGGCCATAGGCGAACTGCGGCCAGATGGAGTCCGCCAGGAACTCGTAGTGAGGTGTTTCCGGCCAGTTGTGGAATCGCTCGGGGTGGCGAATGTGAGTGCCCTGCACTTCCTGCAGGAAGACGACGTCGGCCGACACGGCACGCACGGCCTCCCGCAACTCCGGAAGCACGAACCGGCGGTTCAGTGGGGTGAACCCTTTGTGCGTATTCACCGTCAGCACCTTGAACGAAAACCCGGCTTTCGGCGGGGCCGAGTGGAGAAAGCGCGTCATGCTTCGTTTGTACCGAACGGCGTTCCACAGCGCTGTAGGAAAACGCCGAGACCCGTTCGTGTTCCTCCGCGCCCCTCCCCGACGCGTCAGATCAGGCCCTCGGCCTTCAAAGCCTCCCCCACGGCGGGGCGGGCGCCCACTCTCGCCATGAAGGCCAGCAGATGAGGCAGTTCGTCGGTTGGAATGGCGACGTGCGGGGTCCAGTTGACCACGGTGTAGAGGTAGGCGTCGGCCACCGTGAAAGTGTCGCCCAGTAGAAACTCTTTGCCTGCGAGCTGGCTGTCGACCCAGGCCAGGCGTTCACGGAGCCAGCCTTTGAACAATTCCTTGGCCTCCGGGGGCATGGCCGGCACGAACAGCGGACCGAACGATTTGTGCAGTTCCGTGGCGATGTAGCTGAGCCACTCCTGCAGGCGGTAGCGCGCCATGGTGCCGGCGGGCGGGGCGAGTTGCTTCTGGGGAACCTGGTCGGCGATGTACTGCACGATGGCCGGCCCCTCGGTCAGCCGTTCGCCGTTGGCGATTTCGAGCACGGGAACGGAGCCCTTCGGATTGACCGTGTGGAAGTCGGTTCCGTCTTCCATCTGATGAGTCCTGGTGCTCGTGCGCACCAGATCGAACACAAGACCCGCTTCGCGCAACACGATGTGGGGCGACAGCGAACTGGCACCGCGACTGTAGTAGAGCTTCATGCGATCTCCGGATGGGAACGAATGCGACATTAGACCCCCCGGCGCGACCATGCAATCCGTTTGACTGCTGGCGTCAAATCGCCGCCATGTGAATTCCACCGCGGGCCCCTACATTGGATTCATGGATACCAACACGCGCATTCAATCGCGCACCGTCGAACGGCTGGTGCGCGGCCAACCCACTTCGGACGGCGACGGCGTGAAACTGACCCGGGTTCTGACCCAGCCGCTGCAGCGCCGCCTCGACCCGTTCCTGATGCTCGATGCATTCGGCAGCGATGCCGCCAGCGACTACATCGGCGGCTTCCCCACCCATCCGCACCGGGGTTTCGAGACGGTGACGTACATGCTGGCCGGGCGCATGCGACACCAGGACAGCGTCGGCAATGTGGGCCTGCTCGAGCCTGGCAGCCTGCAGTGGATGACGGCGGGCCGCGGGATCCTGCATTCGGAGATGCCGGAGCAGGAAGAAGGCCGCATGGCCGGCTTCCAGCTGTGGGTCAACCTGGCCGCGAAAGACAAGCTCACCGCGCCCCACTACCGCGACGTGCCGCCCGCCGAGGTGCCGGTCGTCGTGCTGAACGGTGGGGTGACGGTGCGCGTGCTTGCCGGCCAAAGCCATGGCGTCACCGGCGCAGTGACCCGGCCCACCACCGAGCCCCTGTACCTCGATGTGACCGTGCCACCGGGCACCGCCTTCGAGCAACCGATTCCAGTCGGGCACAACGCTTTTCTTTACGTGTTCGACGGCGCCGTGGAGGTGATGGGCACGCGTGTCGAGGCGGACCGCATGGCCATCCTCGCGAACGACGACGGTGCCGATGGCGTGCGGCTGATGTCGGCCGCGAGTGTGCCGGCACGGGTGCTGGTGGTTGCCGGCCGGCCTCTGAACGAGCCCATCGTGCAGTACGGTCCCTTCGTGATGAACACGCAGGCTGAGATCCAGCAGGCGTTCGAGGATTACCAGCGCGGTGTGCTCGCCACTTGAAGGCCGGCATCGGCTAACCTTCGGGCTCTTTCCCGTCGAGCCTGGAGTCTGCCGATGCCGCGCCAAATCCTTGAAGAATCACGCATGCACCCGTCGATCCGCAACCGGATCACGAACCTGAACGCGGACATCGTGCACAACGTGCAAGCCGCCGCGGCCTCGAATGCGGTGCTCGTGGTCGGCATGGCGGGCAATCCGCACTGCCGCAAGGCACGCCAGGCGCTCGACCAGACCGGCGTCTCCCACCAATACCTCGAGTACGGGGGCTACTTCAGCCAGTGGCGCCGCCGCAATGCACTCAAGATGTGGACCGGCTGGCCCACCTTCCCGATGGTGTTCGTCAAAGGCATGCTGGTGGGGGGCAGACAGGACCTGGACCGCCTCATCGAAAGTGGTGAACTCAAACGCCTGCTCGGCCAGTGAGCGTGCGACGCGCGCTTTTTCTCATGCTCGCGCTTCTCGGGGCCGCTTCCGCGCGGGCCGACGCGCCGTTGACTCCCTGCCGCGTCGACGGCCACCGTTTCGAAGTGCTGTGCGGTCGGGTGACCCGGCCGCTCGATCCCGCGCGTCCCACGGGGCCGGCGCTCGACATTCGCTACGTGGTGGTGCCGGCGCTTGCGCGCCGCAAATTGCCCGATCCGGTGTTCCTGATCCCCGGCGGGCCGGGACAAGGCGCGTCCGAGGTGCTCGCCCAGGTTTTGCCGCTTTTCCAGCGTCTGAACAACCGGCGCGACCTCGTCTTCGTCGACCAGCGCGGCACCGGCCGCTCCGAACCGCTCAAGTGCCAGAATCCCCGGCACCAATCCCTTGCCGACCAGACCGATCCTGACCGGCAGGTACGCGATCTCCTGGCTTGCCGTGACCGCCTCGCGGCTCGCCCGGCGCTTGGCGGCGCGGACGGCCTGAAGTACTTCACCACCACCATCGCGATGCAGGACCTGGACGCGGTGCGGCGCGAACTCGGGGCCGAACGCATCAACATCGTCGCCGCGTCGTACGGCACGCGCGCCGCGCTCGACTACCTGCGGCAGTTTCCTGCCCATGTCCGGCGCGCCGTGCTCGATGGCGTGGCCCCGCCCGACATGGTGTTGCCGCTGAGCCAATCGATCGACGGCCAGGCGGTGCTCGATGCCATGCTGGAGGCGTGCGCCCGCGAGGCCGGATGTGCCGCCGATTTCCCGGCGCTGCGCCAGGACTGGCACGACTTGCTGACGCGTCTGCCGCGCGAAGTCGAGGTGCCCCACCCCGTCACCGGCCGGCCCGAGCGCCTGGTGCTCACGCGCGACATGGTGCTCTCTGTCGTGCGCAGCGCGCTGTATGTGCCGGGGCTCTCATCGGCGTTGCCGGCGGCCATCCATACGGCCGCGCAGGGCCAGGTGCAGGGCCTGACCGGCCTTGGTAGCAACTTGAATTCCCGCAAAGGCAATGAGATCGCCGCCGGCATGCACTTCTCCGTCGTGTGCGCCGAAGACATGCCGCGCGTACCCGTCGGTATCGAAGGCCAGGGCAAGGATTTCGGCGACGGCGAGCTTCGGTTCTACCGCCGGGTGTGTGCCGAATGGCCTCGTGGAGATGTGCCGGGGAACTTCTACACCGTCCCGCAGAGCCCCGTGCCCGTGATGCTGCTCAGCGGCGGGCTGGACCCCGCCACGCCACCGCGCCATGGCGAGCGGGTGGCAGCAGCGCTGGGTCCCCAGGCCATGCACGTGGTGGTCGACAACGCCGGCCACGGCCTGCTTGCGCTCGGCTGCCTGCGCGATGCTTGGTTCCGGTTTCTCGACGCGCCGGACGATGCTTCGGCACTGCGGATCGACACGGCATGCGCAAAGGCGGTGCCGCGGCCTCCCGCGTTGCGACCCGTGCGGCTGCCGGTGGAGGCCACGCCGTGATCACCGTGCAGCACCTTGCGAAGCAGTTCATGCCGCCACGCCGCTGGTTCCGCCCGGCACCGGACCCGGTGCGCGCCGTGGTGGACGTGAGCTTCACGGCCCCTGACGGCCACATCCTCGGCCTGCTGGGGCCGAACGGCGCCGGCAAGACCACGTCGCTGCGCATGCTGGCCGGGCTGATCGAACCCGATGCGGGTCGCCTGGCGGTCGACGGCGTGGACGTCGTCGCCCGCCCGAGAGAGGCCATGGCGAAGATGGGCGTGCTCAGTGATGCCCGCGGCTTGTACCCGCGACTGACGGCTCGCGAGAACATCGTCTACTACGGGCTGCTGCAGGGCATGCCGCGTGACACGGCAGAAGCTCGCGCGACGGAACTGGCACGCATGCTGGACCTGATCCCGCTGCTCGACCGGCGCACCGACGGATTCAGTCAGGGCGAACGCATGAAGACGGCGCTCGCGCGCGCCTTGGTCCACGACCCCGCCAACATCGTGCTCGATGAACCCACCAACGGCCTCGACGTGATGGCCACACGCGCCTTGCGCGAGGCGCTGCGGCACTTGAGCACTCCCGCGGGAGGCGGCAAGTGCATCGTGTTCTCGACGCACATCATGCAAGAGGTGGAGCGGCTCTGCGACAGTGTCACCATCGTCGCCCATGGCCGCACGGTAGCCACGGGCACTGTGTCATCGCTGCTGGAAGCCACGTCGCAGACGGACTTCGAAGAGGCCTTCGTGGCATTGGCATTCAACGAGGCGGGCAGCGCATGAAGAGGATGTGGGCGGTGTATCGCAAGGAGATCGTCGATGCGTTGAGGGACCGGCGCACCCTGATCGTCGTGCTCGTGTCGAGCGTGCTGTTGGGGCCGCTGGTGCTCATCGTGATGTCGGGGCTTCTCGCCCAATTCGAGACGCAGGCTGAAAAGCGTGTGGTGGTGGTCAGCGGCATCGAACATGCGCCGACCCTGAAGAACTACTTCGAGCGCCAGACGTACACCGTGCAGGCCGCGCCAAAGGACCATGAAGACCTGTTGCGCCGTTCCAAATTGGGCGAACCGGTTCTCGTGGTGCCTGACGGATTCGAGGAGGCCCTTCTCCACGGCGACCGGCCGGTGCTCGAACTGGTGTCCGACAGCGGCAACCGGCAGGCCGAAGTCGGCGCCGGGCGCGTGCGCCGCCTGGTCGAAGGCTTTGCGCGCGAGCGCGGCACATTGGCCCTGGCGCTGCGCGGGGTGGCCGCCGAGGTGCTGGAGCCGGTGGAGGTGATCGGGCGAGATCTGGCAAGCCAGCAGTCGCGTGCATCGCAGCTCACGGCCATGCTGCCCTTCTTCGTGCTCATGGCGGTGCTGTATGGCGCATTGAACGCGGCCCTGGACACCACGGCGGGTGAGCGTGAACGGGGCTCGCTGGAGCCGCTCCTGATGACGCCTGCGCCCCGCGCTGCCGTGGTGGCTGGCAAATGGCTGGCGGTGGCGTCGGTTTCCGCGCTCATCGCCGTGCTGAGCTGCCTGAGTTTCCTGCCCGCCCAGTGGCTGCTGCGGAGTGACACGCTCCAGGCCTTGTTCCAGTTCGGGTGGATCGAGGCCGGCTTGTTCATCGCCACGCTCGTGCCCCTTGCCTGCGCGCTGTCGGCGCTGTTGATGGCCCTCGCCATCCGCTGCCGGACGTTCAAGGAGGCGCAGGCGGCCAGCTCGGTGCTGGTGATGTGCGTTTCGATGTTGCCGCTCGTGACGGTCTTCAACCAGGAAGGCGAGGCCCCGTGGCACCTGTGGGTGCCCGCACTGGCCCAGCACACCGTCATGAGTCGAATGCTCAAGGGTGAAACCGTGCCCTTCGACATGGTCGCCATTCCGCTGGGGGTGTGCTTGGTGCTGAGCCTCCTGGGGGTGATGTCGGTTGCGCGATCACTGCGTGCCGCCGCCGTGCATTGACTCCGTGCAGGGGCGAATCGGCCGCTTTCAATGAGACTGCACCGGCTGCTCTCCCTGCAACGCCCGCTGCACCTCGGACTGCCATGGCAACGTGCGCACCAGTTCGTTCAAATACAGCGCCACCTGCGTGTTCGACAGGGCTTCGCCGCGCGGTCCGATCAGGCGCAGGTTCGTGATCAGACCAAGCGGGTCCGCCATCGCGAACACGCCTTGCTGCAGTTCCACCCAATCCCAGGCAACCCCTGCGACGGTTTTTGACGAAGGGTTGCCCCAGAGCGTTTGACCCATGCTGGGATGAGTGATATCGCCCGGATTGAGCACGCTCGTACCGAGGTGCACGAACTGAAGATCGGACGTGGATTGCGCTGTCAGAAGGACTGGAGGCCAGGCACACACGATCCAGGCTGGCGTCATAGGGGTTGACGGGTCGCTATACGATCCCTGAGCATTGCGATCTGCCAATGATCTTGCCCGGGGGCATGGCTTCACAAGCTGTAAACCCTGGCATCTGTAAAGCCTGACAGGGAAGGCATATCAAAGCAGGCCGCCGCGGCGGTCCAGATGTGGTGGCTATGCAAGAGAGGGGCTCATGCTTCAAAGTGGTTACATGGCAGTGATGCAAGCGGGCAGCCGCGAAGAGTTCCTGTCCGAGATCATCCGGTTCACGCAGCGTCTGGGTTTCCAGACGGTGTCCGCCACGCTGGTGCTCGACCATGTGCTGGCCGAGTCCGAATTCATCACCGTGGACAACGCGCCCGAGGCGTTTCGCGGTGCATTCGTGAACCGGGAGAACGGCCGACGCGACCCCGTCATGCAGCACTGCAAGCGGCAGAGCGTGCCCATCATCTGGAACCAGTCCACATACACCGACAGCGGCCAGGGCGACATCTGGGAAGAACAGGCCCGCTACGGTTACTGTGCCGGCATCACGATGGCCCTGCACATGCCCGAAGGACGGCACTTCGTGCTCGGCGTCGAACGCGACCAGCAAATGCCGGGCGATCCCAACGAACTGATGCGCATCGTCGCCGACCTGCAATTGCTCACCGTCCATGCGCAGGAAGCCGCCGCGCGCATCTTCGTCCCCGTCTCAACCGACAAATCCTTGGCGACCAACCTCACGCCGCGCGAGCTTGAATCGCTTCGCTGGACCATGGAAGGCAAGACGGCCTGGGAAGTGGGCAACATCCTCGGCATCAGCGAACGCACCGCAGTGCTTCACGTCAACAACGCGATGCACAAGCTCGGCTGCGTGAACAAACATCAGGCTGTGTTGAAGGCCTTGCGGCTCGGTCTGCTTCGGTGACTTTTTCACTCTTTTGCGGCGCCGCCGGGGGGCGACCTGTAAGAGCTGACACTACCGACGCAAGAGGGCCACTGCTGGAATCTGTTCCGTGCATTCAGCGAGATGCACGCATCAAACGGAGCAGATCATGCAAATCCAATCCAGCACTGTTCAAGCCAAGTCGACCGAAAAGCAAGGCCGCAAGTCCACACCGCTGCCCGCTCCGACGCCGTTGTTGCCGGATCAGCTTCAGCAAGTGGGTGGCGCGGGCAACGCGCGGGCGCCCAAAGGCACCTGGTGATCGGCACATTGCTGCGCGTCACCTGTGCTTCTTGATCAACTCCTAGCGTGTTGAATCCCCGCCCCCCGCGCCGTTTCGGAGCGTCCAGGATTCGTACCCATGCCCAGCCTCTTTCGCCCTGAAGTTGCCGAAGGTCGGCGTCAGGGGTGGCTGGGCAGCATCCAGCTGATTCGCCCCGTATCGCTCACCGTGCTGACGGTACTGGTTGTTGCCACTGCCGTGGCCGTTGCCATCTTTTTCAGCGTGGGTGAATACACCCGCAAGGCCCGAGTCACGGGCTACCTCGTCCCCGACCTCGGTGTGATGCGGCTCACCGCCCCCCAAGCGGCACAAGTGCTCGAACGGCGCGCTGTCGAAGGCCAGCTCGTCAAGCAAGGTGATGTGTTGTTCGTGTTGTCGCTCGATCGCGCCACGCCGCAAGGCGACACCCATGAAGCTGTCCAGGCCAGCCTGGCCGCACGCGAACGCAGCCTGCAGGCGGCGGGCAAGCGCCGCCAACAGCTGTTGACCGAACAGATCAGTGCGCTGGCACTCCAGCGCGAGAACATGCAGCGCGAGTTGGCGCAAATGGACGTCGAGGCAAGCTTGCACCGCCAGCGCCTCCAACTCGCGAAGGAGGCGCTCGAGCGCCTCGAATCGCTCAAGGCCGACCAGTTCGTGTCGTCTGCCCAGGTGCAGGCAAAGGCAGAGGATGTGCTGACCTTGCGCGTTCAGCTGCAGGCCCTCGAGCGCCAGCAGGCGGCGCATCGCCGCGAGATCGCTTCCCTTGACGCACGCGAGCGCGAACTGCCATTGAGCGAGCAGGCGGCGTTGGGCGAAATCGAACGCGACCTGGCTGAGCTGGCGCAGGCCTCGGCTGAGAATGAAGCGCAGCGGCGCATCGTGGTGCGTGCACCGCAGGACGGCAGCCTCTCCGCGGTCAATGTGGAGCCCGGCCAATCCGTTGCATCCCAGGCCGTGCTCGCCAACCTGGTGCCCACTGGTGCAGCCCTGCAAGCGCATTTGTTCGCACCATCGAGCGCCATGGGCTTCGTGCATGTCGACCAGACGGTGCTGCTTCGCTATGACGCCTACCCGTACCAGAAGTTCGGCCACCAGGTGGGCCATGTGATGCAGGTCTCGCGCACGCCGCTGCCGGCCGCGGAGCTCAGCGGGTTGCCTGTGTCGGCCGCCCAGGAGCCCATGTACCGCATCACTGTGTCGCTCGATCGACAGGCGGTCCAGGCCTATGGCCGGCCGCAGACGCTCACGCCGGGCATGCAGCTCGAGGCGGACGTGCTGCTCGACCGCCGCCGCTTGATCGAATGGATCTTCGAGCCTGTGCTGAGCCTGACGGGCCGCGTATGAGGCGTGCTGCACTGACCTGGCCAGCGTGAGGACACCATGCTCGACGACTTGAAGTTCGGATTCTCCAGCCGCCGCGTGCCCCTGGTGCTGCAGACCGAGGCCGCCGAATGCGGCTTGGCCAGCCTCGCCATGGTGGCATCGCACTTCGGACTTCGCATCGATTTGCCGACGCTGCGCGACCGCTTCTCGCTTTCGGCCAAAGGCGCCACGCTTGCGGACCTGGTGCGCATCGCGGGCCTGCTGCAACTCAACGCCCGCCCGCTGCGCGCCGAACTCGAGCACCTGCCGCAGCTGCAGGTGCCGTGCATCCTGCACTGGGACCTGAACCATTTCGTCGTGCTCACCGGCGTGCGCGGCAACATCGTCACGTTCCATGACCCGGCCCGCGGCGTGCGGCGCATGCCGATGGCCGAGGTATCGAAACACTTCACCGGCGTGGTGATGGAACTGGTGCCCGCAGCGGACTTCCGCCCGAAGACCGACAAGCAGCACATCAGCCTGCAGAAGCTGCTGGGCCGTGTATCGGGCCTGCGGCGCTCGCTGGCGCAGATTTTCATCCTGGCGCTGGCGCTCGAAGGGTTCATGCTGCTTGCGCCCTTCTTCCTGCAGTGGGTGGTCGACTCGGTGCTCGTGAGCGCCGACCGCGACCTCCTCGTCACACTCGGCATGGGCTTCGGCCTTCTGGTGCTGATCCAGGTGGCCACCGGCGCAGTGCGGTCCTGGGCCGTGCTGTACCTGTCGTCCACGCTGAACCTGCAATGGCTGAGCAACGTGTTCGCGCACATGATGCGGTTGCCCGTGAGCTGGTTCCAGAAGCGGCACACCGGCGATGTGATGTCGCGCTTCAGCGCCATCCAGCACATCCAGCAGACCTTGACCACGAGCTTCATCGAAGCCGTGCTCGATGGCCTGCTCGTGGCACTCACGCTCGGCATGATGTTCGTCTACAGCGGCACCCTGACGGGCATCGCCGTCGGGTGCGTGGCGGTGTACGCGCTGACGCGGTGGGCGTTCTTCCGTCCGCTGCGCGATGCCACCGAAGAGAGCATCGTGCATGACGCCAAGCGCGAGACGCACTTCCTCGAATCGCTGCGTGGCGTGCAGTCGATCAAGCTGTTCAATCGGCAGGAGGATCGCCAGGCGCAGTTCATGAACCGGGTGGTCGATGCGATGAACGCCAACCTCGCCACCCGCAAGCTCGACCTCATGTTCGGCGTCGTCCACAAGCTCGTGTTCGGGCTCGAACGCATCGCGGTGATCTGGGTCGGTGCGGTGCTCGTGATGGACCACCGCTTCTCCGTGGGCATGCTGTTCGCGTTCTTCGCCTACAAGGAACAGTTCGCCGTGCGAGTGAGCGGGCTGATCGACAAGCTCGTGGAGCTGAAGATGCTGCGCCTGCAGGGCGAACGCCTGGCCGACATCGTGCTGTCCTCCCCCGAAATGGAGATGGGCGGAGGCATTGTGCGCGACCGCCGCTTGGAACCGCGCCTCGAGCTGCGCCATGTCAGCTTCCGCTACGCCGATTCGGAGCCCGATGTGCTGACCGACCTGAGCTTCGCCATCGAGCCCGGTGAATCGGTCGCCATCGTCGGGCCTTCAGGCTGCGGCAAGACCACCTTGCTCAAGCTGATGCTGGGCATCTTCTCGCCGCAGGAGGGTGACATGCTCGTGGGCGGTGTCCCGCTCCAGCAGCTCGGAATGCGGGCCTGGCGCGACATGATCGGCACCGTCATGCAGGACGACCAGCTGTTCGCCGGCTCCATCACCGACAACATCTGCTTCTTCGATGCGCAGCCCGATCATGAATGGGCCGAGGAATGTGCCCGGCTGGCTGCAGTGCACGACGAGATCGCGGCCATGCCCATGGGATACCACACGCTCATCGGCGACATGGGCGCGAGCATCTCGGGCGGGCAGAAGCAACGCATCCTGCTCGCGCGTGCGCTCTACAAGCGGCCGCAGATCCTGTTCCTTGACGAAGCGACGAGCGCACTCGACGTGGACCGCGAGCGCATCGTCAACCAATCCATCAGGCAGCTTGAACTGACGCGTGTGATCGTGGCTCACCGGCCCGAGACGATCGCGTCAGCCGGCCGTGTCATCGTGCTCAAGGATGGCGCCGTGACGCAAGACCTCCGCAGCGTCAACGCCGCGGCTCGATAGGTTTCACCTCCCATGTACGCATTCCAGACGGCCGGCCGCGGCCCCAACCCCAATGTGCTGGCGGCACTCGTGAAGGCCAGCGAGCAGCATTCCATCGTGGCTTCGCGCGACATCATCGATGTGCGCGGCGTGAAGCTCTGGGCGCAAGGGCAGGCCGTGTCGGCTGCATTGCACCAGCGGCTGCTCGATCGCCGCCTGCAGAACCCGCTCGAGGTGTGCCTGATGGCCGAGGACGGGGTCACCCCCTTCTCGTTGCTCAATGATCTGCAGGAGTTTATCGATTCCGATCATCCGATAGCGCTTTGCATCAGGCCATGGTCGGGTGTGCTGCTGGAGCAGATGAAGCACCTGCCGCTCCATTCCGTGGCCCAACTGATGCTCACTGCATCGAAGGCGACGCGACCGGCCGCCCTTCCCCACGCCGTGGCCGCGATGGCTCTGGCGGGGGCGATGATGGCGAGCCGCCAGGGGGCCTTGCAAGACATTCGCCTGGCCATGTTGGGGGGACTCCTGCATGACATCGGCGAGGTCTACATCCATCCGCAACACCTGGATTACACACAGCCGCTGGACCTGATGGCGCACAAGCACCTGGTCATCCATCCGCGGGTGGGCCAGATGTTGCTGAGCACGCTGACGGACTACCCAGCGGCCTTGTCTCGCGCGGTTGGAGAGCATCATGAACGGCTGGACCGCTCTGGCTACCCGGCACGCCTGGAAGGCGATGAAGTCTCGACGCTGGGCCGGGTGCTGGCGGTGACCGAAGTGACCTTGGGCATCCTGCGCTGGCCCGATGCACCGTTGACGCGCGCCAGCTTTGCATTGAGGGTGGTGCCGGGAGAGTTTGATCCCACGTGGGCTTCCTTCATCTGGGATGCCGCAAGGGCCGCCAAGGAAACGCCAGGCTGCCGAGGGACCACGGCCGACCTGTACCAGCAGCTCGCCGATATCGATCGGCAGTTGCTGCAGGCCCGGCAGCTCGGCCAGGAGCTGCAGGACCAGGGCCGTACCCTCCCCATCATCGACATCGTCACGCAGGCCATGCATCGGTTGGACAGGCTGCGCATTGCTTGGAATGCGCTCGGGCTGTGGCATGTGTCCACCGGAGACGCCCCTGAAGCCGAACGCTTCGAACTGGAGCTCGCCCATGCCGAGTTGCGGCAGCGCATGCGCAGCGTGCAGCGGGAATGCCTGCTGGTGAGCGACCGTCTGGGCGAGACCGAGAAGTTTCGCGTGGCGCCGCTGTGGAAGGGCTTGATGGCCGGTCGCGATTGACCGTCAACGGCAGGGGGCGGTAGCCGCCTCGACATGGCCCAGCCAGCGCATCGCCTGCTCCCGCGAATCCCCGCACATGTCCGCGTCCGGCTTCAGCGATGAACACACATCAGGCCGGTCCGGATGCCCGAAGAGCTTGCAGCGAAGGTCGTCTGTCAGCTGCACACACCGCACTCCGGCCGGTTTGCCGATGCCATCGATCATCGGCATGCCAGGGATTGGCGAGGAGATGGACGGCGCGATGCAGCAGGCACCGCAACCCGGGCGGCAAGCGTGAGCGATGTTGGGGTCGGACATCCCGACATTATTCGCTGCCCACACCACGTTCCGGGCGGTTGCGGCCTTCCAGTCCGTGACGGCCGGAGGCCCACGGCCTAAAATTCACGCCTTGCCCGCTCCCGTGATACGGCGCAGCCGCGGCCCCTCTTTTTCCCCCGGAGTTCCTGATGTTGTATCCCCACGAGTTCGACGTGCTCGTCGTCGGCGGAGGCCATGCCGGCACTGAAGCCGCCCTGGCGGCTGCGCGCATGGGTTGCCGCACGCTGCTGCTGAGCCACAACATCGAAACGCTTGGCCAGATGAGTTGCAATCCTTCCATCGGCGGCATCGGCAAAGGCCACCTCGTGAAGGAGGTCGACGCCTTGGGCGGCGCGATGGCGCTGGCCACCGATGAATCCGGCATCCAGTTCCGCGTTCTCAACAGCTCCAAGGGTCCGGCCGTCCGAGCCACCCGTGCGCAGGCCGATCGCATCCTCTACAAGGCGGCGATTCGCCGGCGTCTGGAGAATCAACCGAACCTGATGCTTTTCCAGCAAGCGGTCGACGACCTGATGGTCGAGGGCGACCGCGTCGTGGGCGCCGTCACTCAGGTGGGTATTCGCTTCCGTGCCCGTGCAGTCGTGCTGACGGCGGGCACCTTCCTCGACGGCAAGATCCACGTCGGGCTTGAGAACCATGCGGGTGGCCGCGCGGGCGATCCCCCCGCCCTCTCGTTGTCAGCCCGCCTGAAGGAACTGAAGCTGCCCCAGGGGCGGTTGAAAACCGGGACGCCGCCGCGCATCGACGGCCGTTCCGTCGATTTCAGTCGCCTGACCGAGCAACCGGGAGACTTGGACCCCATCCCCGTCTTCAGCTTCATGGGGGACGCCGAGATGCACCCCACCCAAGTGCCCTGCTGGATCACGCACACCAATGAGCAGACGCACGACATCATCCGCTCCGGCTTCGACCGCAGCCCGATGTTCACCGGCATCATCGGTGGCGTCGGCCCGCGCTACTGCCCCAGCATCGAAGACAAGATCAACCGGTTTGCAGACAAGAATTCGCACCAGATCTTCCTCGAGCCCGAAGGCCTGACCACGCACGAGTTCTATCCCAACGGCATCAGCACGAGCCTGCCCTTCGATGTCCAGCTGCGTGCGGTCCGCTCGATGCAGGGATTGGAAAACGCCCACATCCTCCGCCCCGGCTACGCCATCGAGTACGACTACTTCGACCCCCGGGCGCTGAAAGCCACGTTCGAGACCAAATCCATCGGCGGCCTGTTCTTCGCTGGCCAGATCAACGGCACCACGGGATACGAGGAGGCTGCGGCCCAGGGCCTGTTTGCTGGCCTCAACGCCGCACTGCAGGTGCAAGGCAAATCGGCTTGGACACCCGGCCGAGATCAGGCCTACCTGGGCGTGTTGGTCGACGACCTGATCACCAAGGGCGTCACCGAGCCGTACCGCATGTTCACCAGCCGTGCCGAGTTCCGCCTGCAGTTGCGGGAGGACAACGCGGACTTCCGCCTGACGGACATCGGGCGCACGCTGGGTTTGGTGGACGATGCCCGCTGGGACGCGTTCAACCGGAAGCGGGATGCTGTTTCACGTGAAACAGAGCGATTGAAGTCGACGTGGGTGCAGCCCAGCACCCTGCCCGTCTCCGACGCAGAAACTTTGCTCGGCAAAGCCCTCGAACACGAATACAGCCTGGCCGACCTGCTGCGACGGCCAAACGTTGATTTTCGAACGCTGGAGAAAATTGCAGCCATCGCTCGACCTGCCGCCGGTGTTTCACGTGAAACACTGCAAGCAGAACTTGGCGACGAACTCGCTGCGACGGTGATCGAGCAGGTCGAGATCAGCATCAAATATGCGGGGTACATCAACAAGCAGAACGAGGATGTGCAGCGCGCCGCGAACTACGAGCACCTTCGCTTGCCCTCGGACCTGGACTACAGCAAGGTCACTGCCTTGAGTTTCGAGGCGCGGCAGAAGCTTGCGGCCCAGCGACCCGAGACCCTGGGGCAAGCCTCCCGCATTTCCGGCATCACCCCTGCCGCCATCTCCCTGCTCTTGATTCACCTGAAGAAGGGGCGCTTCCAAGGCTTTGCCGCCAATGACATCAACCGGTCGCCCGACGATGCAGTCGCCTGAGCCGCACGCCCTGGGGGCCGGGCTCGATGCATTGGGGCTGGCCCTGGATGCATCGCAGCAATCTTCCCTGCTGGTCTACCTCTCGCTGATCGCCAAATGGAACAAGGTCTACAACCTGACCGCGGTGCGGGACCCGGCCGAAATGTTGACGATGCACTTGCTCGACAGCTTGGCCGTGGTGTCGCCATTGACTCGGCACCTTGGTGATCGCCCCGCCCGGGTCTTGGACGTTGGCAGCGGTGCTGGTTTGCCCGGCGTCGTGCTTGCGATTGCCCTGCCCCAGCTGACGGTGACTTGCGTGGACACCGTCGGCAAAAAGGCGAGCTTCATCCAGCAGGTGGCCGGAGAGTTGAAACTGAGGAACCTGTCTGCCCAGCATGCCCGGGTCGAGTCGTTGGAGATCGCTCCGGTCGACGTGGTGACATCACGCGCCTTCGCCTCACTTTCGGACTTCACGTCACTGACTGGCAAGCATCTGGGGCCCGATTCGGTATGGATGGCGATGAAAGGCAAACGTCCGCTGACCGAAGAGGCCGAACTTCCACCGTCCATCGATGTGTTTCACGTGGAACAATTGAATGTGCCTGGTCTGGATGCAGAGCGCTGTTTGGTCTGGATGAGGCATGCTTCCGCACCTGCGTCCTTTGAGCCTGACGCTCGATGAGACCCCCTACCCTCCGATCCTGGAACTTCCCATGAGCCGCATCTTCTGTGTCGCGAACCAAAAAGGCGGGGTCGGCAAGACGACCACCACGGTGAACCTGGCTGCGGGCCTTGCCCGGATCGGCCAGCGTGCATTGGTCATCGACTTGGACCCTCAAGGCAATGCCACGATGGGGTCCGGCATCGACAAGCGTGCTCTGCCGCTGACCGTGTACGACGTTCTTCTGGAGAGTGCGTCGATCGCCGAGGCCAAGCAATTCAGCGAGAAGGTGGGTTACGACGTGCTCGGTGCGAACCGGGAGTTGGCGGGTGCCGAGGTTGATCTCGTTGGGCTCGAACGTCGGGAGCGCCGCCTGAAGTCGGCCATTGAAGCCGTCGGTGACGCCTACGATTTCGTCTTGATCGACTGCCCACCGTCATTGAGCCTGCTGACCTTGAACGGGTTGTGCTGCGCCCATGGCGTGCTGGTGCCGATGCAGTGCGAGTACTTCGCGCTCGAAGGGTTGAGCGACCTGGTCAACACGGTCAGGCAGGTGCATGCCAACCTGAACCCGAGCCTGGAGCTGATTGGCCTGTTGCGGGTGATGTTCGACCCGCGCATCACACTGCAACAGCAGGTCAGTGAGCAGTTGAAGTCCCACTTCGGCGACAAGGTGTTCAACACGGTGATCCCGCGGAACGTTCGCCTGGCCGAGGCGCCGAGCTACGGCTTGCCCGGTGTCGTCTTCGATCCAGGCTCGAAGGGCGCGCACGCGTTCATCGATTTCGCACGCGAGATGGTCGATCGGGTGGCGGCCCCGACCGCACCGGCGGTGCCCGCCTGACCATCCCGGCCGGGCGGCACCGGCGGGGCATCAGAGCCCCAGGCCTTCGTCCACGCCGAGGTGCACGTTCATTGCCTGCACCGCGGCACCGCTGGCGCCCTTGCCCAGGTTGTCGAGGCGAGCCACCAGCAGCAGCTGCGTATCGTTGCCGAACACGAGGATGTCGACCCGGTTCGTATCGTTGTTCGCTTGCACGTCAAGGAAGCCGTCGGCGAGCGTGTCCGGGTCGCGCACCGGCAGCACGCGGATGAAGCGCTCGCCGGCGTAGCGCTTGGCGAAGGCCTCTTGCACGGTCTCGGCCGTGGTGCCGGCAGGCAATTGCGACAGGTGCAAGGGCACACTCACAGCCAATCCCTTGAGGAACGGTCCCACGACGGGAACGAACACCGGCGCGGCGCTCAACCCGGTGTGGGCCATCATTTCAGGAATGTGCTTGTGAGCCAGGCCCAGGGCGTACGGGCGGGGTGCATCGAGTTTCGGGTCGCCACCGGCTGCGTACTGCTCGATCATCTTCTTGCCACCGCCGGAATACCCGGTGAGCGACGTGGCACTGATGGCGGACGTGGCCGCGACCAGGCCGGCGTCGATCAGCGGACGCAGCAGCAGGATGAACGCCGTCGCATGGCACCCGGGGTTCGCGATGCGCTTGCTCGTGCGGATCAGCTCACGCTGGCTGGGGGCGAGCTCCGGGAGGCCGAACGCCCAGCCGGGGGCGGTGCGGAACGCCGTGCTCGCGTCGATGACGCAGGTGTTGGGGTTGGTGATCAGCGTGACCGCCTCGCGCGAGGCGGCGTCGGGCAGGCACAGGAAGGCCACGTCGGCTGCGTTGAGCAGGCGCGCGCGCTCGGCGGGGTCCTTGCGGCGGTCCGGATCGATGCGAAGCACCTCGATGTCCTGACGTTGTGCCAGGTATTCATGGATGCGCAGGCCGGTGGTGCCTTCTTGCCCGTCGACAAACACCCGATACTTCATGGTCGATTCCCTTGTTTCATTGAGTCGTGAAGGATAAGGCACACCGATGATCGAAGTTGACTTGGCCGCTCCGAAGTTTGTTCCCCGGGTGCTTTTGCTGCCCGGCTGGCAGAACTCCGGCCCGGACCACTGGCAGACCCGATGGGAGCTGCTGCATGGCGATACGCGCGTCGAACAGGACGACTGGCTGTGGCCCAAGCGGGGCGACTGGCTCGCCCAGCTCGAGCAAGCTGTGTTGGCCGACCCGCGCCCTGCCGTCCTCGTCGCGCACAGCCTCGGATGCCACCTGGTGAGCGCATGGGCCGGGCATTCGAGGCATGCAGCGCGTGTGACCGGGGCCTTGCTCGTCGCCCCGCCCGACCTCGATCGTGACGACCTGCCTCCACAGCTTGCGCCATGGCGCAGCAGCGTGCGGCGGGCCCTGCCCTTTGCGGCCAAGGTCGTCTGGAGCGACGACGACCCGTATTGCACCTCGGCGCGGTCGACGGCCATGGCGGCGGCGTGGGGCGCCTCGGCGGTGGCCGCGGGAGCCCGGGGACACCTCAATGGCGACTCTGGCCTGGGCGACTGGCCCGAAGGCCGGCAATTGCTGGCGCAGTTCGCTGGTGCGGGCTGAGGGATCAGTGAAAATGCCGCCATGGTGACCAAGAAACCCAAAGGCCTCGGCCTCGGCCTCGAAGCTCTGCTCGGCCCCAAAGTCAGCGACGTTCCGGTCCAGGCCGACGACGGCACGCCCCGCACGCTCAAGCTCGCCCAACTGCAGCCCGGCAAGTACCAGCCGCGCACCCGCATGGACGAAGGCTCCCTCTACGAGTTGGCCGAAAGCATTCGTGCGCAGGGCATCATGCAGCCCATTCTGGTGCGGCCGGTGGGGCCGAACCGGTTCGAGATCATCGCCGGGGAGCGGCGGTCTCGCGCTGCCAAGCTGGCCGGCCTGGACGAGGTGCCCGTGCTGGTGCGCGAGGTGCCCGACGAAGCGGCGGCCGCCATGGCGCTGATCGAAAACATACAGCGCGAGGACCTGAACCCGCTCGAAGAGGCTCAGGGCATTGCGCGCCTCGTCAACGAATTCAAGCTCACGCACGAACAGGCGGCTCAGGCCGTGGGCCGCTCCCGCAGCGCCGCAAGCAATCTGCTGCGCCTGCTCCATCTTGCCGAACCCGTGCAAGAGATGCTCATGGCCGGCGACATCGACATGGGGCATGCGCGTGCCCTGTTGCCACTGGATGGCGCCCAGCAGATCCTCAGCGCGGCCGAGATCGTCGCGAAGAAACTGAGCGTCCGTGAGGCGGAAAAGCTGGTGACCCGTACCGCGAGTGGCCGCCAGCAACCGCTGATCCGGGTGGCCAAGGAAAAGCCCCGCGACATCGCCCGCATCGAGGAGGAGCTCTCCGACACGCTCACCGCCCAGGTGGATATTCGTGTGAAGAAGCGCACCAAGCGGGGCGAGCAAGGCGAAATCGCCATCCAGTTCGGCTCGCTCGACGAGCTCAACGGCTTGTTGCAGAAACTCGGTCTCCAGCAGGAATGACATCTGCTAAGGTGGAACCGTGCGTTGACAGCGCAATCACCGAGGGAACTCGCCCGGGCACCCCGGGCTCACTCGAATGAAGGCTGCCACGAACTGAACCTACGGGCACACTCGAAATGAGCCCGCGAAAAGCGGCCGTCATGGAGGGCATTGGAATAAGCTAAGCCGTGAACAGTTATGCAAAATCCCGGCTTCTCCGGGCATGATGGTTCGCGCAATCACCGAAGCTTGGCAGAACTTGGTACAAAGCAGTCACGCAGTGAGCTGACACCCCCAAGGAAAGCTCTGATGAAGTCCTGCAACGGGTTTCATCAGAACTTCCCCCAACGGTGCAGAGGTGGGCCCCTCCGCACGTTGCCTTGATTCCAGGAGGTCAGCATGGATGTGATCAGCCATTTCGCCGCCCGTTTTGAACGCACGCGGGAGGAGGAACTCTCTCTCGAAGAGTACCTCGCCGAGTGCAAGCGCAATCCCGTGGCCTACGCCACCGCAGCCGAGCGCATGCTCAAGGCGATCGGTGAGCCGCAGACCATCGACACACGCAACGACCAGCGCCTGTCGCGCCTGTTCGCCAACAAGGTGATCAAGGTGTACCCGGCGTTTGCCGAGTTTTACGGCATGGAAGACGCGATCGAACAGGTCGTCTCGTACTTCCGCCACGCGGCGCAAGGCCTCGAGGAAAAGAAGCAGATCCTGTATCTGCTGGGCCCGGTGGGGGGCGGCAAGTCGTCCATCGCCGAACGCCTGAAGACCTTGATGCAGGAGGTGCCCTTCTATGCCATCAAGGGCTCCCCGGTGAACGAAACGCCGCTCGGCTTGTTCGATCCGGTCGAGGATGGCGCCATCCTCGAAAAGGAATACGGCATTCCGCGCCGCTATTTGAATCGGGTGTTGTCGCCCTGGGCCGTCAAGCGCCTCGAGGACTTCGGGGGCGACATCCGCAAGTTCCGAGTGGTCAAGCGCTACCCCTCCGTCTTGAAGCAGGTGGGCATCGCGAAGACGGAGCCGGGTGACGAGAACAACCAGGACATCAGCTCCCTCGTGGGCAAGGTCGACATCCGCAAGCTCGAGACCTACGCGCAGGACGATCCCGATGCCTACAGCTACTCGGGCGGCCTGTGCCTGGCGAACCAGGGCCTGCTCGAGTTCGTCGAAATGTTCAAGGCGCCCATCAAGGTGCTGCACCCACTGCTGACCGCCACGCAGGAAGGCAACTACAAGGGCACCGAAGGGTTCGGCGCCATTCCGTTCGACGGCATCGTGCTTGCGCACAGCAACGAGAGCGAGTGGAAGTCCTTCCGCAACAACAAGAACAACGAGGCTTTCCTCGACCGCATCTACATCGTCAAGGTGCCCTACTGCCTGCGCGTGAGCGAGGAGGTCAAGATCTACGAGAAGCTGCTGCGCGGCTCGTCGCTCTCGCAAGCCACCTGCGCTCCAGGCACGCTGAAGATGATGAGCCAGTTCGCCGTGCTGACCCGTCTGAAGGAGCCGGAGAACTCGAGCCTGTACTCCAAGATGCTCGTGTACGACGGTGAGAACCTGAAGGACACGGACCCGCGCGCGAAGAGCTTCCAGGAGTACCGCGACTACGCGGGGGTGGACGAAGGCATGAGCGGCATTTCCACCCGCTTCGCGTTCAAGATCCTCAGCAAGGTCTTCAACTTCGACAGCACGGAGGTGGCCGCCAACCCGGTGCACCTGATGTACGTGCTCGAACAGCAGATCGAACGCGAGCAGTTCCCGGCGGACACCGAGCAGCGGTACCTCGCCTTCATCAAGGAGCACCTTGCGGTGCGTTACGCCGAGTTCATCGGCAAGGAAATCCAGACGGCGTACCTCGAGAGCTACAGCGAGTACGGCCAGAACATCTTCGATCGTTATGTCACGTATGCGGACTACTGGATCCAGGACCACGAATACCGTGACACGGACACCGGTGAAGTGTTCGACCGCGCTTCGCTGAACGCGGAACTCGAAAAGATCGAGAAGCCCGCCGGCATCGCGAACCCGAAGGATTTCCGCAACGAGATCGTCAACTTCGTGCTGCGGGCCCGCGCCAACAACGCCGGCA
>CBIHPH010000025.1:0-46767 GCA_966212105.1 uncultured Rhizobacter sp. | reverse complement strand
CGGCGAAGGCCTGCAGCACGAGGACGGCCACAGCCACATCCTGGCCGGCACCATTCCGAACTGCATCAGCTACGACCCCACCTTCGCGCATGAAGTGGGCGTGATCCTGCACCACGGCCTCAAGCGCATGGTCGAGAAGCAGGAGAACGTGTTCTTCTACCTGACGCTGCTCAACGAGAACTATGCGATGCCGGGCCTGACCGCCGGCACCGAAGAGCAGATCATCAAGGGCATGTACCTGCTCAAGGCCGGTGCGAAGAAGACGCCGCGCGTCAACCTGCTCGGCAGCGGCACCATCCTGCGCGAATCGCTCGCCGCCAAGGATTTGCTGGAGAAGGAATGGGGCGTGGCGGCCAACGTCTGGAGCTGCCCGAGCTTCAACGAACTGGCCCGCGACGGCCTGGATGTGGAACGCTGGAACCTGCTGCACCCCACCGACAAGCCGCGTGTGCCGTTCGTCACGCAGCAGCTCGAGTCGCATGCCGGCCCGGTCATCGCGTCCACGGACTACATGAAGAGCTACGCCGACCAGATCCGCGCCTTCATCCCGAAGGGCCGCACGTTCAAGGTGCTCGGCACCGACGGGTTCGGCCGCAGCGACTTCCGCAACAAGCTGCGTGAGCACTTCGAGGTCAACCGCCACTACATCGTCGTGGCGTCACTGAAGGCGCTGGCTGAAGAAGGTGCCGTGCCGGCAGCGAAGGTGGCCGAGGCGATCGCGAAGTACGGCATCAACGCGGACAAGATCAATCCTCTGTACGCCTGACCACAACAACTCGGAGAACAAGAATGGAATTGGTCGAAGTCAAGGTACCGGACATCGGAGATTTCAAGGAAGTCGACGTCATCGAGCTGCTGGTCAAGCCCGGTGACACCATCCAGGTGGATCAGTCGCTGCTGACGGTCGAGAGCGACAAGGCATCGATGGAGATCCCGTCCGGCGCGGCCGGGGTCGTCAAGGAACTGAAGGTCAAGCTCGGCGACAAGGTGAGCGAGGGTTCCGTCGTGCTGACGCTGGAGGCACAAGGTGCGGGGGCCGCCTCTGCGGCGCCTGCATCTGCAGCGCCCGCGCCCGCTCCGGTCGCTGCACCTACGCCGGCGCCCGCTCCGGCTCCCGCGCCTGCAGCCGCCGCAGGCGGCACGCGCGTCATCGACCTCGTGGTGCCCGACATCGGTGACTTCAAGGATGTTGCGGTCATCGAAGTGATGGTCAAGGCCGGCGACACCATCCGGGCCGAACAGTCGCTCATCACGGTCGAGAGCGACAAGGCGTCGATGGAAATCCCGTCCTCGCATGCTGGCGTGGTCAAGGACGTCAAGGTCAAGCTCGGCGACAAGATCAACCAGGGCAGCGTGGTGGCCACGCTGGAAGTGGCTGGTGGCGGTGCATCGGCTGCAGCGCCCGCACCTGCGCCTGCCGCTGCGGTGTCCGTGCCTGCTGCAGCGCCGGAATCGCCGTCGACCGCGGTCGTCGGTCGCGTGGTGCCCACGGCCGGGCTGCCGGCGGCCGAGCCGCCGCCGCCCACCGGACGTCTGCCGCATGCCTCGCCCAGCATCCGCAAGCTCGCCCGCGAGCTGGGCGTGCCGTTGGCCGAGGTGAAGGGCTCGGGCTTGAAGGGACGCATCACTCAGGCTGACGTGCATGCCTTCGTCAAGGGCGTGATGGCCGGCGACGTGCGCACCCAAGCCCAGGCGGCCAAGGCGCCGGCCGGTGCCGCAGGCGGGGGCGCATTCCCGGGCCTGCTGCCGTGGCCGCAGGTCGACTTCGCGAAGTTCGGCCCGGTCGAGCGCAAGGACCTCTCGCGCATCAAGAAGATCTCGGGCGCGAACCTGCATCGCAACTGGGTGACCATTCCGCACGTCACGAACCATGACGACGCGGACATCACCGAACTCGAGGCGTTCCGCGTGCAGCTGAACAAGGAGAACGAGAAATCGGGCGTGAAGGTCACGATGCTCGCGTTCCTGATCAAGGCGGCGGTGGCGGCCTTGAAGAAGTTCCCCGAGTTCAATGCATCGCTCGACGGCGAGCAGGTCGTGCTCAAGCAGTACTTCCACATCGGCTTTGCGGCAGACACGCCGAACGGCCTCGTGGTGCCCGTGCTCAAGGATGCCGACAAGAAGGGTGTGTTCGAGATCTCCAAGGAGATGAACGCGCTGGCTGCGAAGGCCCGCGAAGGCAAGCTGAGCCCGGCCGAGATGAGCGGGGGCTGCTTCTCGATCTCGTCGCTCGGTGGCATCGGTGGCCGGTATTTCACGCCGATCATCAACGCGCCCGAGGTGGCCATCCTCGGCGTGTGCCGCTCGACCACCGAGCCGGTGTGGGATGGCAAGGCCTTCCAGCCCCGCCTGATGCTGCCGCTCAGCCTGAGCTGGGACCACCGGGTGATCGACGGCGCGGCCGCCGCGCGCTTCAACGCCTACCTCGCGCAGATTCTCGGCGACTTCCGCCGCGTGCTGCTGTAAAGCTGTAAGACACCTTCAAGAAAGAGAACCATGTCGCTCATCGACATCAAGGTGCCGGACATCGGCGATTTCAAGGAAGTGGCAGTCATCGAGTTGCTGGTCAAGGCCGGCGACACCATCAAGGTCGAGCAATCGCTCGTGACGGTCGAGAGCGACAAGGCCTCGATGGAGATTCCGTCGTCGCATGCCGGCGTCGTCAAGGAACTGAAGGTCAAGCTCGGCGACAAAGTCGGCGAAGGCTCGGTGCTCCTGACGCTTGAGGCGCAGGACGCCGGGGCGGCTGCCCCCGCGCCGGCACCTGCTGCACCTGCGCCAGCTCCCGCCCCGGCGGCCGCTGCGCCGGTGCCGGTCGCTGCCGGGGCCTATGGCGGCTCGGCTGATGTGGAGTGCGACATGCTCGTGCTCGGCGCCGGGCCAGGTGGCTATTCGGCCGCGTTCCGGGCGGCCGACCTCGGCATGAAGACCGTGCTGGTCGAGCGCTATTCCACGCTCGGTGGCGTGTGCCTGAACGTGGGCTGCATCCCGTCGAAGGCGCTGCTTCACGTCGCGGCCGTGATCGACGAGGCCAGGCATTTCGACGCGCTGGGCGTGGCGTTCGGCGAGCCGCAGGTCGACCTCGACAAGCTGCGCCAGCACAAGGAGAAGGTGGTCGGCAAGCTCACGGGTGGCCTGGCGGCCATGGCGAAGATGCGCAAGGTCACCGTGCTCAACGGCCAGGGCGAATTCGTCGATGCGTACCACCTCGCTGTGACCGCGGCCGACGGCAAGCGCCAGGTCGTGCGCTTCAAGCAGGCCATCATCGCGGCCGGCTCTGAGGCCGTGAAGCTGCCCTTCCTGCCGGATGACCCGCGCGTCGTCACGTCCACGGGCGCACTGCAATTGCGCCAGAAGCCCAAGCGCATGCTCGTGGTCGGCGGCGGCATCATCGGCCTGGAGATGGGTACGGTGTACAGCACGCTGGGCGCACGCCTGGACGTGGTGGAAATGATGGATTCGCTGATGCTCGGCGCCGACCGCGACCTGGTCAAGGTGTGGCAGAAGATGAACACGCCGCGCTTCGACAACATCATGCTCAAGACCAAGACGGTCGGGGCCAAGGCCACGCCGGAGGGCATCCTGGTGACGTTCGAAGGCGAGGGCGCACCGAAGGAGCCGCAGCTGTACGACCTGGTGCTGCAAGCCGTGGGCCGCGTGCCCAATGGCAAGCGCATCGGCGCCGACAAGGCCGGCGTCGCGGTGAGCGACCGCGGCTTCATCCCGGTCGATGCCCAGATGCGCACCAACGTGCCCCACATCTTCGCGATCGGTGACATCGTTGGCCAGCCCATGCTCGCGCACAAGGCCGTGCACGAGGCCCATGTGGCGGCGGAGGTGGCCTTCGGCGAGAAGGCGGCGTTCGATGCGCGCGTGATCCCGAGCGTGGCCTACACCGACCCCGAGGTGGCCTGGGTGGGCGTCACCGAAGACGAAGCGAAGGCCAAGGGCATCAAGTTCACGAAGGGCGTGTTCCCGTGGACGGCCTCGGGCCGGGCAATCGCGAACAACCGCGACGAAGGCTTCACGAAGCTCATCTTCGACGAGGAAACGCACCGCATCATCGGCGGCGGCATCGTCGGCACACACGCCGGCGACATGATCGGCGAAGTGGCGCTGGCCATCGAGATGGGCGCGGACGCGATCGACATCGGCAAGACGATCCATCCGCATCCGACGCTGGGCGAAAGCATTGGCTTGTGCGCCGAGGCGGCCGAAGGGCATTGCACCGACCTGCCGCCTGTCAAGAAGCGCTGAAGATGCGCTGCTGCCGCTCATCTGGCAGCAGGTGCCCGGTCGCAGGCCGGGTAGTCAAGACGATGGGACCTCGGGCCCGGGAGGCAGCAGCATTCCGGGCCCGCTTTCATGTGTGATGACGGGTGGTCAATGACGCCATGCAGAGGGGCGCGTGTCAGGTCTTGGGTAAGCGTTCCATGAACCCGTCGTGGAACGCACGTCGCGCGCCTGACAGGCTACGTTCCCACGTACCCGAACCTGGGGGCGCGATGTCAGAGAGTTTTGAAGAGTTGTCTGGCCGCTGGTTGTCGGGCGCAAGGGCGATGGATTGACCACGGAACAGACACACCCGTGCGGCATCCGTGTCGACCAACAAGTTAGGGCGCATTGCGGTAGGTATCAACATCAATCTTCGCTCCGACCGAGTGAACAAAAGAGATCACTGCCTGATCGAAGCCGACGGCCGGTGTGGGCTTCGAGTCGTCAGTGCTGATCCACAAGACCACTTCCAGTACCGCCTCAAGGCCCAGTTCGCGCCTTGTGCTGGCTATCTTCGTCGCGTAGGGTGCGAGGAGCGCAACAAGCGCCGAAGACATCTCGTGGACGTCCAAGATGTCATTCTCGACATGACCGGACGAAACCTCCCAAAATGAATGCCTACGGCTCTTCGGCTCACCCCTTCTCGCGACTTTTGTCGGCTCAAGGCCGATGCGGCGTGTCGCTTCCTCGGGATCGAATTCAGTCCCGTACAGCGCGAAGTAGACCTCTGCTTCGTTCGTCATTGGAATGTCCGTGCACTTTTAACAAACAAGACACTGCCTCAGCTTCACGATGGTCCATGAAATTGCGAAGCGAGAGCTTTTTGGGGGGCAGGCGCTTAAGCAGTTGATGTAGGGCATCCCCGGGATCCTTCCGTCATCGGGTGATGCCTCACAAGTATTCGCCGACACAAGTGGTCTCGGCCGGATCACCGATCCAGACCGCCACCGCGCTGTAGTTGTCCTGGCCCGTGACCCCGGCGCGGCGGATCTGTTCGGCCATGATCTCCAGCCAGTGCTGGGGCGATTTCGCCGCGACGAAGGCGGTCTCGATGTCTCGCGGCTCGAAGTGATCCCACCAGCCATCGGTGCACAGCAGGAACGCATCCCCATCGTCGATGGGAACGGCGTGCTCGACGGTGTTGGGTTCGACCGATTCCGCGGAACCCATCGCACTCAACAACTGGTTCTTGCGGGGGTGGTAGCGGGCTTCGGCGCGCGAGAGGTAGCCGGCATGCACCATGCGTTCGACGACGCTGTCGTCGTTCGTGACCCGTTGGACCTGCCCGTGGCGCAGCAGGTAGAGGCGAGAGTCGCCCACATGGGTCCAGACGGCCTGCTCGCGGCGGGTGTCGATCCACAGGG
Source organism: uncultured Rhizobacter sp. (assembly GCA_966212105.1). GTDB lineage: Bacteria > Pseudomonadota > Gammaproteobacteria > Burkholderiales > Burkholderiaceae_C > Rhizobacter. The sequence continues at coordinate 41,128 of CBIHPH010000025.1, read as the reverse complement.
CCACGACGGTGGCGTGCATGCGCTCGTGGCCCCGGCGGCCGTGTTGTTGTTCGCCGAGCGCGGCATGGGCATCGCAGATGATGCGTGTGAGCGTCTCGGGAGTGGCCTGAGGTGCCGACTGCATCCCGAGCGCGGTCAGGCGCACCACCAGGTCAGACGCGATGGCGCCGCCCCGGTGGCCGCCTGCGCCGTCGGACAGCACGGCGTGCCACAACGGGCCGGTGTTGCCGTAGCGCAGGTCGTCTTCGTTGTGGGTGCGGTCTCCGGTCTCGCTGCACGCAGCAATCTCGACATGCAGCATCTCAATGAACTTTCTGCGGAACAGTCATGCCGTGATCACACGTCCGGATGGCGGTTGAGCCTGTCGAGCTGGTCTTCGTAGGCGCGGATGAAAGCTTTGCCGAACAGCTCGTGGAAGTCCTCTTCGGCATCGCCCTGGATGCGCTTGAAATGCTGCAGGTAAAGCTCCCACAGCTTGGCGCGCCGGTTCATCGGCACGAGGGTGTCCATCATGCCGCCTGCGCCCAGCTTGGCCTCGAGCTGGCCGGGTTCGAAGCGGCCCAACACGCCGGCGAGCGCCGCACGCATGCCGGCCATGGTGCCGATCGCATGGCCCAGCAGGTCGTCCATCACGTCGTTGACGGCTTGCGGGCCGGCCATGAAACCGCGCATGGGCGGCTGCAGCAACTGCTCGATGGCCGCGCCGCCATCCGGTGAGAACTTCAGCGGATTGTTGTTGCGCGACTGGATGGTGGTGACCTGGGCGCGCAGCTCCTGTTTCGCCGTGGCGCGAACGGCCACCAGCTTGAGCGTGCCGTCGACCGAATGCCGCAGCACCTGGCCAATGACGCGCATGAGGTCCGGGTTCAGGCCTTGTGGCAGGGGGATCGACACGCCGGCACCTGCGCAGAAGGCGGCCCACAGTTCGTCCGGCGTGCCCGTGCGCGCGGCCAAGGACGCCGCCGGTACCCCCGTGGTGGTGGATGCCGCTGGTGGTCGCGTGTCTGGCTGTGCCGACGGGGTGGATGCGATGAGCGGGTTCAGCGGCATCGGGGCCGATACAGACTCGTCGTCGTCGCCTGGCAGCGGCCGCGTGACACGCATGTGCGGCATCGTGGTCTCGGCCATCTCGTGCGGGAAGGGGGGCTGGCGGGGCGGCGCAGCGCTTCCCGGGGGCGACACCGGGCGGGGCGCCGGGATGGACACGGGTGGGCGCGGCGGCGGGGCCTTGGGTGCGCCGGAGGCCCGCTGGTTCGGAACCGTGACCGGATCCTTCTGCACCGCGGGCGGGGTGTAGGCACCGCGCAGTTCGGGGGTGTGATTGAAGTTGGCAGGTGTCGCCGGAGTGGCGGGTGGCGTGGCACCGAACATCGCCAGCGGATCCTGCGAAGGCGCGGATTCCTGGGTGCCGCCCAGCCCAGCACCGGGGGCCATGAAGTCGGCCAGCGGGTCTTTGCCCGATTGGCCTGATTTGTCGAGCCCGAACATGTCGTCGAGGCTCGACGATGAGGAGCGTTCCGGCGTACCCAGCAGGTCGGCGAAAGCGGCGTCGGACGGCTTGCCGGTGGCCGGAGCCGGCGCCCCGGACATGAAATCGCCAAGGCCGGAAGCGGTGGAGGCCTTGGGTGGAGGCAGGTCGGCGAAGGGGTCGAAATCGTCGGGCAGGCGGGCGGCGCCTTGCGCGGCTGGGGTGGCCGGTGCTGAAGGTGCTGGGGCAGGCACCGGCGACGGTGCGGCGCCACCGAACAGATCGGCGAACGGGTCGCCCGATGACGGCCCAGGTGTGGGTGCCGGGGGCTGGGCCGAGCCGAACAGATCGGCGAAGGGATCGGCCGCCGTGGCTGGCGCCGGTGTGGGCGCGGGCGAGGTGGCCGGCGGCATGGTGGGGCGTGGAATGACGCGCGGCTGCGGCGGGCTCGTCTTGGACTCTCCGGCCGAAGATCGGATCACCGTGCTGCCATCGACCGCAGGCGCTGCCGGGCGGATCTGCGATGGGACGTGGTGCGACACCCGCAACGTGTAGGCGCCCACCACGAGCTCATCGCCATCGGCGATGGGGGAACCTTCTCCGGGGGCGATGGTGCGCCCGTTGACGAGGATGGCATTGGCGCTGCCGACGTTGCGGATCGAGAAGGAACCGTTGTTGAACCACACCTCGGCGTGCAGCCGGGAGATGTGGCGCTCGGGGTCGGGCAGCGCCAGCGTGTTGGTGTCCGAGCGCCCGATGGTGCCGCCCCGCTCATCGAAGCGGCCGGTAATGGGCTGTGACAGGGGCTCATTTTTGAGGGTGTGAGCTTGGATCACCAGGTTCATGGAAAACTCCGAAGTCGGGGGCTTCGCCGATGGACAACGCCGGACTCACCCGAGCTTCGTTTATCCCGGTTGTGGGCCTCCTTGGCAATCAACGAAAGTCATACCGCCGCCATTCAGGCGGGGTGAAGACGCAACCATACCGCCACCGCCGAAAAGATCAGCCCCAGGATCAGCCAGGTGCGGCCTTGGGGATGCCATGTGCGCGTGGCCAGACATCGGCCCGCGCCCAGCAACAGAAGAACGGGACCGAGGACGGCGAAGAGGCTGGGGACGTTCAGGTCGGGCATGGTCCGGTCCAAAAGCGGGCGTGCCCGCACTGTGCGGCGCGCGCCGATGCGCTGCCAGTGACTTAGGTCGTCGCGTCAGGGCGTTACGCTCCATTTCTTTCACGACCGAAGTTGCCCATGCGTTTGATGCTGCTCCCTCTTGTGCTGATGATGGCGATGGGCTGGCCTACGGCCGGTCGCGCCGCACCACAGGGCCTGTTCAAGGCCTGGGTGCCGGCGGGCTGGAAACTGATCCAGCAGGTGCAGGGCGATCTTGACGGCGATGGCCGTGAGGACGCCGTGCTCGTTCTGGAACGCACCAACCCTGCGAACATTCATCGGAACGATGGATTGGGCACATCGCAGCTGAACCTCAATCCGCGGCGGCTGCTGGTGCTGTTCCAGGGGCCGGCGGGATGGCGCAAGGGCCTGCAGACCGATCGCTTCTTGCCGAGTGAGAACGATGCGGAGGCGCCCTGTCTGGCCGATCCCTTGGGCGAAGAAGCCATGGCCATCCGCCAAGGGGTGCTGACCATCGACCTGAGCAACTGGTCCAGCTGCGGCTCGTGGGGCTCCGCACACTACATATTCCGCTTTCGCCTCGAGGAAGACCGCTTCCGCCTGATCGGCCTGGACATCACATCGCGCCTTCGGAACACAGGCGAGGAAGGCGAGTTCAGCATCAACTACCTGACGGGCCGCACGAAGAACACCGAGACGCCGCCTGACGCCGGGGAGGAAGGCGGGCCCAAGCCTCGAACCACCTGGGGCCGCTTGCCGGGGCCGCGGGCGTATTACCTCGATCGCATGAGCAGCCGTTGCACGGCTGGGAACGCGACAGTTGAATGGTGTCGGTAGTGCACGGTCGCGGGGGATGGCCGGGGCCGCGGCGATTGACCCGGGGTCATGCCGATGCCGCCCCGAGTGAGGCCAGCAGGCGCTGCTGACGATGTGACGGTGCGGCCGTATTGAAGCGGCGGCTGCCCGGCTGCATCAGGACGATCAGGTCGGCGGCCAACACGCGCTGTCGCTGCACGCCTTCGGCCAGGACGGCTGACACCGATGCCTTCGAGGGCACGTGCCCCACGAAGTGCAGTGTGCCGGCGGGGAAGCGCGTACCGTTCTCCTGCCACCACTGCGCCACGCGTTCGGCATCGGGCCAGGGCAGGCTTTCGTCTTCGTCGAGTGCCACTTCGTCGTCCTCGGGTTCGTCGTTGGGCCCCGGTGGCGATGAGTCCAACGCGGCCCCCTCGAGGTCGAGTTCGGCCAGATCCAGCCCGGTGATCAGCGACAGCGCCTCGCCGGCCACCCGGGCCAGCGCCGGCGAAGCCATCTGTTGGAGCAGCCACGGCACGTAGACCGGATCGCCGGACCAACCGGCACCGCGCACACGCAGTCGCTGGCCGGTGGTGTCAGCAGGCAAGGTCTTGAGCAAGGCGTGCGCTTCGGTCGGAGAGGCCAGCAGCAGAAAGGCCGTCAATGCGGCTTCTTGCTGAGGGCCAGGAACTTCTGCCAGCGCACGCAAGGCGGCCGGGGCGGCGCCGCGATCGCCAAAGCGAACGGCGGCATGCGCGGCCTCGAAGCGAACGGTGGCATCGGCGTCTCCGAGGGCTTGCAAAGCGGTTGGCAGCAAGTCGGTGCGACCGAGTTCGCCCGCGACACGCCATGCGATGGCTTGCAGCGACGGGTCTGAATCGGTGCAGGCGGTGGGCAGCACGGCACCAGGGTCGACCTGGTGGGCGGCGCAGGCTTGCAGGCCGATGGCGCGGCGCAGAGGCCCCAACGAATCGAGCAAGGCCCTCGTGACGCCGCGCAAGTGCGTCGGCGAGACCCATCCGAAGGCTGCGACTAGACTCGGTGCCGCTTCGGGCGAGGCTTCGGCGAGTGCAAGAAGGCGTTCGAGTCGCGCTGCGTCCCTCGCTTGGAGGGCGAGCACGGCCGCGACGAACACCTCTCCGCCGCCGAACGGCGCGACCAGTACGGCGTCGGTCATGCGTTGGCCGGTCTCGCTTGCAATCGTTAGGCCATCGAGGTGGGCGAGGAGACGTTCGTCAAGGCGGGCCAATTGATGCAGCCGCGCATGAGGTGCATCTAGCAGCAGCTGTCGGACGCCGTGCAGCTGCATGGCGCTTTCCAAGTGCTGGTCAACGATCGCAGGGACCGGGAGCCGCAGAGGCAGGGCATTCATAGAAGCAATCAGGCGATGCGAAGCCACTCGGAACCGTTGAAGGCAAGAAGATCCTTCGCACCCACGGACCACAGGGTTTCACCGTCCGAGATCAGTTCGGCGAAGGAGTCGGCGCCAAGGTGGGCGACGTCAACAAGCTCGATCCGTGTGTCGTTGGTGATGCGGTACAAGCGGCGCAGCGATGCGGCGTAGACGTGTCCTTTGAACGGCACGATGGACCACAGATCGTCAGGACACTGACGGTGCAGGATCACCTCCCAGGCATCGTGGCGACCGCGCAATACCAAGCCATTGCGGCCACAGCCGTATACAGGCGAATCTGCCGCATGACCGAGGCCTGTGATGATCTGGTTGGTTGGGCTGTCTTTCCGTGCCCAGCGGGTGCCGTCATGTTCCCACAGTTCGCCGTCCCAGCCTCCTGCATATACCTCGGTGGGTCCTACGGCCGTGACGGCCTCGAAGCCGGATATCGAACCCTTTGGTTCGTCGGTCGGCAGGCCCGACATCCAGTCGCTCCACCCTCCGTCCGCGGCGCGGCGGTACACCTGTCGCTGCATGCCTACGACGAGAAGGTCTTCGCCGACGCACGTGCCTGCGCGCAGGTGACCAGTGTTCTGCGGCGTACGCAGGCTGCCGGTGACGAACTCATCGTGCAAGGACCGGTCGGTGTGCATCACCGTAACGTTGCCATCGTCTCCGACGAACACCGCATCGCCGTCAGCGGCCGGGCCGGTAAAGCAGGTGCGGAACATCTTCATCGCGACTGGCGTCAGCACGCGATTGTCGAGTTTCATCAACGCTGATTGATTGATGCCCTTGGCGGCCACGTCGTCCATCGTCATCACGACCCAGCCTGACGTCGCACCGTCTTGAAGGGCAGTGACGTAGGTGCCCATTTGCGCAAACTTGTTTCTCATATGACCTCCTCAGTCTGCCCCTTGGGGCCCGGTCGAAACCCAGCGTTCCCACGAGCGGCGCGCTACTTCGGCATCGGCCTCCTGAACCGACATCGTCTTCGGTGAGGGCCCTTCGGTCACTGCCTTGAGCGGCGTGTCGTCCTGCATGCCGCATTGGCTTTTATGGTATGCATCCAACTGCTTGCGGATGCAGTCTTCGCTGCAGCCGGCATCTCCGAACACTTTTTGAAAAGCTTGGATTCCGGTCTCGCGTGCCTGTGCATAGGTGGTAGTGGGATGCGGGCCTGTCTCGCCGCCGCCATGCAGCGGCATTTTCTGCAACGGCTCACCTTTGATTTGATCGAGTGTGCGGGCCTTTTGGTACACGTGCATCAGCTCATGGGTACCGCCCTTCGAATGGCCGGTGCCCTCGGCGCACACGCACGGCGCAAGCTTCGGGTTGTAGTTCTGTGCGCCAGCAAGCAGGACAGTGGCTTCGTTCTCGCCGAACGAACTTTTTTCAACAATGTGGTGTGGAGTCTGACCATCACAGCATGTGGGCCTGACCGTCTGTCCATCAGCGTTCTGGGCCGGCTCCCACGGCGAGAGCTTGCATCGGCGGGCGTTCAGGCAGTCATTACAGGAGACTTGATCGGACATGCGGTCCGCGATCGGCTTGACCACATCGCGAGTGCTTCCCTTGCCCGACGGCGGCTTTGATTTGAAGCCGGCACACGGGTCGGACACACCTTCGCAAGCGCTCTTCTCCTTGGCCATGTCCTCCTTGCACGCCTCGGTGATGCCCGGCATGGCAACTTCATCGACGTACGGCCAGGGCGGGGTGTTGCCCGGCACTGAACCGTGGTTGTGGGTGGTGAGGTCGAGATGGCGGACGACATTTTCGCCCTCGACCCTGACGTCCATGGACCACGTGGTGAAGTACACCTTTCCCTTGATCTTGCTGGTGACGACCCCCTTCTTGGGAGCCGAGCCGGCCTCGTCACCGGTGCTGCGCTTGAAGAAGCTCTTGTTCTTGAGCATGACCTCCTTGCCAGAGATCTTGACGGATGTAGAGCCGTTGCTGGTGTCGGTCGCCATCCCAGTGTTGGGATAGGGAATGGGGATGCCGGGCGGCGTTGCCGGCGTAAGCGGCGGTGTGAAGCAGACGTCAGGGAAGGCACAAACGGACTTTCCTGCCGCAGCCTTGCAAGACACCTCCATGTTATTGGCGAAAACCTCGTTGCTCATGCGGCACCCGCGTACTCTAAGGTCAGAGCGGCGCGGCCTCCCGCATCGGCCGAGAAATGCGCCAATGTTCGGACGCCGGGTGCATAACCCTTGCGACATGCCGCTTCGATCAGCGCAAGCATGATGGCGCCGGAGGCAGCGCCGGTCTCGCCAGTGCATTCGGCCGGGTGCCAGATGTCGAAAGACTCCTTGAGTTGCCGCATTGCCCGGGAGAGCAGAAGTGCTGCTTCCTTGAGGTAGTACTGTTCGCCGGACAGGTCGGCGATCCGAAGGTCCATCTCGTGGAGCTGGCACCCCGACGCCGAGAGGGCTTGGCGTACTGCCTCGGTCAGCCCGACGCAGCGCAGCGGATTGCCCGATTCGATGTGGGCTGGCTCCTCGCTGAAGCCGATACCCGTACATCTCAGGCCAGGTGCTCGCTTGTCCTCCGACACAAGCAACGCGGCTGCTCCTTCGCCCGGCATGAAACCGTTCGAGTTTTGTTCGGTCAGCAGTCGATCGGCCTTTTCATAGGCGGCCAGCGTGGGCCAGTTCATTAAACTGTCGACACCGACCAACAGCACACGATCGCAGGCTCCCTCGGCGAGGAGTCTGGCCGCGCTTGCCATTGCCATCGGAATGCTGACCCGGCCGTGCGGCACGACGGATGAATGGGTTGAGAACCGGCGGCCGAGTAGCCTCTCGATGGTGTCGAACAGTTGATCTTCCAGGCCCTCGAGGCGGCCCGGGCGTTCACGTTCAGCGACACACAGCAGTAGCGGCAGGTTGGCATGCTGTTCGTCGGGCACGCCGGCGAGGCATTCTTCGATGGACATGGCCGCCATACGGGCGAGTTTCGTCAGGCCACGCCATGGTTGCTCGAGCGCCACTTCGTGGGCGCGGATGTGTTGGCCAAATGAGTCGATGAAGTTCGTCTCGATCGGATTCGTCACTTTGGCACGCATGGCTGCGCAGGCGGAAGGTGCAGTCAAGCCAACGGAGCAGATCACGCCGGTGCGTTCGATGAGCAGCGAACTGTTCTTCATGGTCGTGCCGTAGGGGCGAGAGATTGAACGGTCCGGTGTGGCATGGGCACCATCACGACGGGAATGGGGAAGGTGACTTTGTCGCGCAACTGCCACCATTCGCTGCCCTTTTTGCCCACGAGCACTTGAGCGATCTCGAACAAACTGCTGCGCAGCGGACGCGCTACTCGCCATGTGAGGCAGAACCGGCGCCGATCGGGTTCGATCAGCACGGTGTCGAGCAACGCGGTGAGGTGCTCCCGTTCGCCCCGTCTGGGGAAGATGGTCACGGGTGCCGCAAGCGACGGTATAGTGAACCGCGTGAGCCCTTCCGGCGTCAGGTTCGACAGCATCACGTTCAACGGGCCACGGGCGAAGAAGTCCAGCGGCACCTGCTGATCTTCCGGAGCGCATTGGTAATAGCGGGTATCGAAGTCCGGCGGCAAAAAGGGGAAATGGTGTTCTCGCCATGCATCGTCGTACGTGCCGGCCAACGCCGCTCGCGGCGCCCACCCCCGGCCAAGGGGACCAAAGGACATCGGCCGGTAGTCACCATTGGCGTCGGTCACCGGCCGTCCGAGTTCTTCCGTCAAGGGCAGCGGATGGCCGTCAACCCATTCCTTGCGCAGGTGCTTGTGGAAACCCCGACCTACCGGGTTGGCCATGAACGCAGCGTGTTGGGCCGGGTCGTTATGTCGTGTGTCGATGCCACCGTACGCGAAGTCATACGTAATGGGTTGGACGACAAACGGCTCCGGCGCGGTGGCGCGCGGCGCGGCGATGCCGCAGTCCCATCGACGCTGGCCCACGACCGAAAACACCTTATGCCAATCGCCGATGCGCACGCCCACGTCCACACGCTGGGCTGGATGGCCCTGTGGCGCGTAGGCGCTGGCATTCAGCAGGATGTCACAGCGAGGCTTGTAAGGCGCGAAGTCGACTTCGTGCACCGGTGCTGACAAACCAGGCGCACCGGTGAACGTGTCGGACATCACCAGCGGCACCTGCGTTTCATGCAGCGCAAAATGCCCCGCCGGCTCCCCCTCCACCGGAAACCGGAACGTGCCCTTGATGACAACGACGAGGGACTCGCGCCCGCTCGGCTCCAGCCCGAGGTTGTAGCCCGCAACCATGCGGGTGGCATTGATGAGCTCCATCGCGCCGGTTCAGTTCAGCTGCACCGATCCGCCCTGCACCCGGTTCACCCCGGTGGAGCGGCTGGACACGTGAGTGCCCTGGATCAGCACCTTGCCGGCCTTGGTCAGCGTGATGCTGGCTTTGCCGCACTGGAGCACGAGCTGGTCGGTGGCGCGCACGATCATTCGCTCTCCATCGGCATCGACTTGCACCTGGCCGGGGCCTTCGGCGGATGCGGTGGTCGCATCGCGCAGCACGCCCATCACGATGGGCAGGGTAGGGTCGCCCCCTTCGAACTGAAGCACCACCGAGCGGCCCACGTGCGCGCCATGCAGGTCGAGCACGCTGCGGGCACGCAGCGCGGCCGTGCCGGGCTGGCCGTTGTAGCGCACGAGCGGGGTGTGGCCGTCGTCGGCCAGCGCGATCAGCTCGCCCACCACCACTTCGGGCAGTGGCATGGCCGCCGGCCGCAGCGGACGTGCGGCGAGCAGCGGGGTGAGCAAGGTCGAAGGGTCGTCAGCGGCGAGCAGGTCGTCGGCGGCGGTGTCGAGGGTGTCTCTGCGTCCCATGGTGTGGTGCTTCTTGTTGTCAGTTCTGCAGGATCTTCGAGCCCTTCATCACGATGTTGTTGCTGGCCTTGACGTTGATCTTGCCCGAGCCGTTGATCGTGATGTCCTTGCCCTTGATAAGGATCGTGCCGTCTTTTTTCATCGTGATGCTGGCCTGACCGGTGCGGAGCGTGATGGAGTCGCCGGCGGTGATGACGAGGTCCTTGCCGACGGTCAGGGTGTCGTCGTTGCCGACGTCCGAGCTTCGGTTCTTGCCGATGCTGTTGCTCTGGTCCACCCCCACGGCGGTGGACTGGTTGACCCCGACGTTGATGGACTGCATCACGCCGATGGCCACTTCCTGGGCCGCACCGATGGCGATGGTTTCGTTGATTCCCACGGTATGGGTGCGCTGCAGCGCCACGGTGGCGGTTTCGCTGGCCCCCACCGAGATGGTGCGGTTCGCCGCAACGGTGATCGTCTCGTTGGCCCCCACGAGTTCGGTGCGGTTGGCACCGATCGTGATGGTTTCATTCGCGCCCACCGTCTCGGTGCGGTTGACACCGATGCCGATCACTTCGTTGTTGCCGACGTTCTCCGTGCGGTTGACGCCGATCGTGATGGTTTCGTTGTTGCCGACGGTCTCGGTGCGGTCGTGCTTGACGAGGGTGGTCTCGTCATGGTCGACGGTCTTCTTGCGGTCGTGGCCCACCCAGTGCGATTCGTCGTTCTCGACTTCGATGCGCTGGTCTTTCTCGGCGTGGATCCACAGCTCCTCGGCGCCCTTCTTGTCCTCGAAGCGGATGGCGTTGGCGTTGTCGTACGCGCCGCCCTTGGAGGAGCGGGTGAGGATGCCGGTCTGGGTGGCGTTGGCGGGCAGGTCCCACGGCGGCATCTGTTCGGCGTTGTAGACGCGGCCGGTGATGAGGGGCTGGTCCGGATCGCCTTCGAGGAAGCTGACAATCACCTCCTGGCCGATGCGGGGAATGTGAATGGAGCCGAAGCGCTTGCCGGCCCAGGGGTGCGATACGCGCACCCAGCATGAGCTCTTGTCGTTGTTCTTCCCGTAGCGGTCCCAGTGGAACTGCACCTTCACGCGGCCGTACTTGTCGGTGAAGATTTCTTCCCCGGGCGGGCCGACGACCACGGCCGATTGCGGGCCCTGCACGAACGGTACCCGGGTGACGCGCGGCGGGCGGTACTGTTGCGCCACGGGCATCGCGGTGAAGGTGGCGTGGTATTCGCCACCGTCGACGCCGGATTCGATGCCGCCGATGGTGGCATTCACGGTGGTGCCGGTGATGAGGTACTCCGCGTTCTGGTCGGGGCGCGGGTGGCGGTCGAGCTTGAAGCGATGGCCAACGCCGAGGCGGTGGCAGTTGGAGGTGGCACCGAGCTGGTGGTGGCGCGTCTGGTGTTCATCCAGGCGGTCGTCGACCAGCTGTTTGCCGTCCGCCTTGACGATGTAGTCACCCTGGTAGTCGAAGCGTTCGAAGGCTTGCTGCGCGTGCGCGCGCTCGATGTTCGCATCCACCATCAGGTCGACCGACGGGCGCTCGAAGTCGTAGCTCTGCAGCACGGTCTTGCCGGTGCGCACTTCGCGTGACATGGTCCATTCGGAGACGTATTCGAGGTCCGGCGGTGCCGATTCGATGTTCTCGAAGTAGGGCAGCAGGGCGTCCCCGGGGATGGGCTCATGGGCGCTGGAGGAATCGACCAGCACGAGGGTGTGCTTGTCCGCGGTGTGCTCGAAGTACCAGTAGATGCCTTCATGTTCGAGCAGCCGGGTGATGAAGGTGAGATCGCTCTCCCGGTATTGCACACAGTAGGTGCGCTTGCGGTACTTCCGGAACAGGCGGAAGTCGAAGTCGGAGAACCCGTTGTCGTCGAACACCTGCTTGACGATGGTGGGGACGTCGAGTTCCTGGTAGATGCGGCAGTCGGCCGTGCGGGTCAGGAACCACGGCCAGGGGTGCACGACGGCCTGGTACCCGAAATGGCGGCCACGGCTGCGGCCGATGCTGAAGCGCGTGACGTAGCCGTTGAAGTGCTGCTGCTCCTCGTTGTCGCGGCTGATCGATACGGTGATGGGTTTGCCCAGCAGGTCTTCTGGTGACAGGTCGCCCGATTCGCTGAGCAGGCCCAATTCCATCACGCCGAGCTGGCTGAGGCCCGCGGTGAAGCTGAGCGTTTCCACACGCAGCTCGGTCGAGAGCGGCGAGGTGACCGTGATCTGTTTGTTCATGGCGGGTTGGGTGTGCTGCAGGGGAACGCCAGAGGCACGTTAGAAGAGCGGCACAGGCCGCTCAAGCGACGAAAGTCATGGACCTCGGTTGGCCGTTCAGTCGTCTTCGGAATCGAACGGCATCGAGAGGGACAAGGCCATGATGCTGCCGCGGTCACGCGCGTAGTCGGCGGTCATCGTGTGGGTCTGGTAGTCCCACGCATCGCGGTTCAAATCGTCGCTGCTGGACATGGGCGGGCCGACCTTCTTGCGCGCATCCTTGCGCGAATCACTGAAGGTCAAACCGAAGGGCAGCGCGCCGACACCGGGCTTGTCCTTGCCATGGCATATCACGCGGACGAACGTCAGTCCGTGCCGGCGGTTGTCGTCGATGGGCTCGAACACCATCTCGATGCCAAGGTGGCGCACATCGACGCGCACCTCGGTGCTGCCGCGCGGCAGCTTCGCCGGCTTCTTCGCACCCAGCCGGGCGAGGAGCCGAAGGATGTCCGGGTGGTCATCGGTCTTGCCGAGACAGGGGACGAACTCGTCTGCGTTCATGTCGATGTCGGTCGAAGCCAAGGTCAACGGCGGCCGGCAGCCGCCAGCGATTCGCTGACGGGCTTGCCGGTCTCCAGGCTCAGTCGAAAGCGTAGGCGAAATCACCACCGTCGACCGTCAGCGCCACCCGGTGCAGCGGTGCACCGGAGGCCAGGCGGGTCAGGTACTCATGGCTGATGCGCGGCAACACGGTGTTGGTCAGCAGCGCATCGATGACGCGGCCGCCGCTTTCCACCTCGTTGCAGCGGCTGACCACCAGCTTGACCACCGCGTCGTCGAACGTGAACGGCACACCGTGGTTGGCCTCGACGCGCTTCTTGATGCGGTTGAGCTGCAGCTTGACGATTTCGCCCAGCATGGCCTCCGACAGCGGGTAGTACGGGATCGTCACGATGCGGCCGAGCAGCGCGGCCGGGAACACCTTCAGGAGCGGCTCGCGCAGCGCCTTGGCGATGGCGTCCGGCTCTGGCATCAGTTCCGGATCCTTGCACAGGTTCATGATCAGGTCGCTGCCGGCGTTGGACGTCAGCAGGATGATCGTGTTCTTGAAGTCGATCAGGCGGCCTTCGCCGTCTTCCATCCAGCCTTTGTCGAACACCTGGAAGAAGAGCTCATGCACGTCGGGGTGGGCTTTTTCCACCTCGTCGAGCAACACCACGCTGTAGGGGCGACGGCGCACGGCCTCGGTCAGCACGCCGCCTTCGCCGTAGCCCACGTAGCCCGGGGGCGCACCCTTGAGCGTGGAGACGGTGTGGGCCTCCTGGTATTCGCTCATGTTGATCGTGATGACGTTCTGTTCGCCGCCGTACAAGGCCTCGGCCAGCGCGAGCGCCGTCTCGGTCTTGCCGACGCCGGACGTGCCGGCCAGCATGAACACGCCGATGGGCTTGTTCGGGTTGTCGAGCTTGGCGCGCGAGGTCTGGATGCGGCGGGCGATCATCTCGAGGGCGTGCTTCTGGCCGATTACGCGCTCGTTGAGCGTGTCGGCCAGGCGCAGCACCGATTCCACCTCGTTCTTGACCATGCGGCCCACGGGGATGCCCGTCCAGTCCTGCACCACCGCGCCCACGGCGGTTTCATCCACCGACGGCAGGATCAGCGGCGTGTCGCCTTGCAGGTGCCGCAGCTGGGTCTGCAGCTCGGCCAGTTCGGCGAGCAGGCGTTCGCGCTCTTGCGGCTCGAGGGTGCTGTCGGCGGCCTGCTCCTTGCCGTCCACCTTGTCGCCGGCCCGGCGCAGCTTGGCGCGCAGCGCGAGCACCTGGTCCACGAGGCCTTTTTCCTGCTGGAACCTGGCCTGCAGCACCTCCAGCGAGGCGTGGGCTTCGGCCAGCTGCTGTGCCACCCGGTCGTGGCGGGCCTTCACGTCGATGCCGACGTCGGCCTCGCGGTCGATGATCTGCTGCTCCGTGGTCAGCGCCTCGATGCGGCGCTGCACGTCTTCCACTTCGGGGGGCGTGGCGTGCTGGCTCACGGCCACGCGAGCGCATGCGGTGTCGAGCAGGCTCACCGCCTTGTCGGGCAGCTGGCGGGCCGGGATGTAGCGGTGCGAAAGCTTCACGGCCGCCTCGATGGCTTCATCGAGCAGTTGCACGCGGTGGTGCTTTTCGAGGATGGTGGCCACGCCGCGCAGCATCAGCACGGCCTTCTCCTCGCTCGGCTCGGGCACCTGAACGACCTGGAAGCGGCGGGTCAGCGCCGGGTCTTTCTCGAAGTATTTCTTGTATTCGGCCCAGGTGGTGGCCGCGATCGTGCGCAGCTTGCCGCGGGCCAGCGCCGGCTTGAGCAGGTTGGCCGCGTCACCGGTACCGGCCGCGCCACCGGCGCCGATCAGCGTGTGGGCCTCATCGATGAACAGGATGATGGGCTTGGCCGAGGACTGCACTTCGTCGATCACCTGGCGCAGCCGGTTCTCGAATTCGCCCTTCATGCTGGCGCCGGCCTGCAGCAGGCCGATGTCGAGCATCATCAGCGACACATCGCGCAGCTGCGGCGGCACGTCGCCGCGCGCCAGGCGCAGCGCGAAGCCTTCGACGACCGCCGTCTTGCCCACGCCGGCCTCACCGGTCAGGATGGGGTTGTTCTGGCGGCGGCGCATCAGGATGTCGACGATCTGGCGGATTTCCTCGTCGCGTCCGGCGATGGGGTCGATCTCGCCTTGGCGGGCCTTCTCGGTGAGGTCGACCGCATAGCGCTTGAGCGCCTCCTGCTTGCCCATCGCGGCAGGGGCAATAGCGTCGCTGGCCTCGCCGGGTTGCGCGGCGCCGGAGCCGTCGCTGGCGGCCTGGCCGTGTTCGGGCGAACCGGAGAGCAGGGCAGCGAAGTTCTCGGTCAGCTCATCGAGCTTGATGCGTTCGAACTGCTTGCTGATGGCCAGCAGCGCATTGCGCGATGACTGGGTCTTCAAGAGGCCGATCAACAGGTAGCCGGTGCGCACCTGCGTGTCCTTGAACATCAGCGAGCCATAGACCCAGGCCCGTTCGACGGCATTCTCGATGTGGCTCGACAGGTCGGAGATGGATGTGGCGCCGCGCGGCAGGCGGTCGAGGGAGGTTTGCAGGTCGGCGACGAGCACGGCGGCATCCAGCCCGAAGTGCTTGACGATGCGGTGCAGGTCGGAATCCTGGTTCTGCAGGATCTGGAACAGCCAGTGCTGCAATTCCACATACGGATTGCCGCGAAGCTTGCAGAAGACGGTGGCGCCTTCGATGGCCTTGTAGGCGAGCGGATTGAGCTTGCCGAACAACGCGGTGCGACTGATTTCAGCCATGGTGAATTCCCTGGGTGTTGGAAGGCACGCGAAGGCGTGCGGGATGCAGGCGAAGGTCGCCGCGGTCTGGGTGAGGGGTGTGGCGGCCCAGCCAGGTGGTCAAGCCCAGCTGGCCTTGGCGTTTCAGGCCGAGGGGCGGCACCTCCGTGCCTTGCAGCACGAGGCGCACATCCCACAGCAGTTCGAAGCCCACGAGCTGGCGCATCCAGTCGCGAAGCTCCACGAGGGAACGCTGGCCGGGCAGGAACTGCTGGTACTGCGCGAGTGTCAACGGGCCGATGTGCAGGCGCAGCTTGTATTGACGGTCCCACACCTTGCCGCCGGCCACGGCGTTGACGCCGAGCGCTGCGGTACGGCGTGCGCCGGGGCTGCCGAGGCGGGTGCGGTCGCCCGGGCGCAGCGCCATCCAGTGGCCCACGTAGGATTCCACGCGGATGGGCACCTGGAAGTATTGCCGCAGCACCTTCGAGATGGATTCGGGGTTGCGCGTCGCGCGAGCGAGGTGGCCGGCCGCGAAGCGTTTGGCCTGGTCGGGCACGCTGTCGGCGCCACGCAGCGGGGCAGGGGCCTGCCCGAACAATGCGGACACCCATTTGGCGAACTGGTCGTCACCCGGCCGGTCGGCCTGCACCGCCGGCTGCGCCTGCGCCCAGGCACGGTAAAAGAGCAGCAAGGCCCGGTGATGGAAGACGTCAGCAAACCGGGCGAACGTGGCGTCGGCATGGTTGCGCAGGCGGTCGCGCGCGTATTCGGTCAGGTGCAGCGGCAACGGCCCCATGGGGCCGAACAGGCCGAAAAAGCGCACGCCGAGGCGTGGCCGGTCGGCGCTGGCGTTGAACGACATGATGGGCGCGGGCGCGAAGTCCATCTCCGGGTCCTGCCCGAGCCGCAGCGGTTCGGCGCCTGGCCGAAGTGCCTTGCCCAGCCGGGGCTGCTGCGGCGACATGGCTTCCACCTCGCGCAACACCGCGAAGAAGTCGTGCGCCCATGGTTCGGCCGCGAGCGCTTCGAACAGCCGGGCTTGGCGTTCGTGGCGGCTGCGGGCGAGGTCCGAGGCGTCCATGGAAATCAAAGCACGGCCCGGGTGCCCACGCGAGGGGTGGTGCGCAGGATTTCGCCGCGCGAGGCCGAGCGCAGCACGGTCTCGACGAAGCTGTTGGTCGAGGCGTGGCGTGCGAAGAAACGGTCGAGCACCACGCCGAGCAGGAACGCGCTCGACCCCTGGAACCCGAGTTCGTCGGCCACCACGGTGATCTCCACGCCGCAGCCGAACGTCAGCGGGCCGGGGAAGGGCAGGCGCCTCACCACGGACTGTGCCTGCACCGATTGCACGCCGTCGACCTGCTTGGACCAGGCCATGTCCTGTTCGGGCCCGTGCAGCGAAAGAAGGCTGCGCAATGCGGCGCCCGCGCGCACCGGGTCTTCGCCGGCGATGCTGAGGTAGTTGGGGGTCAGCAGGCTCACCATGGCCCAGCCCACATCGCCGCGGGCAATGCGTTGCACGGGGCGGGTGGGCCCGCGCAGCGTGTCGATGCGGATGGTGGGGCCGGCGGCATCGAGCGTCCAGGTCGTGGCCGAGCCGGGCAGCAATGTGGGCAGGTCGCGGTTGGTGACCAGCGCCGTCAACGACAACTGGCGGATGTCGTCACGGTAGGGGGCATTGTCGGGATCCACGAGCGACAAAAAGATCTCCTGCCCGACATAGGCCGAACGCGGTCCGTCGAGCCGCTGGCGGCTGGACAGCAGGCGCGGCTCGCGGCGCGCCGTGTAATAGGCCCCGTGGTTGCGCGATTCGTCGTGGAAGGCCGCATACAGCGGCAGGAACTTCTGTTCCGCCACCTGTGCCGTGCCGAAGCCCGTGACGGATTCGAGCGTGTGCACCTCAAAATCCATCGGACGGGTGCGGTCCGGCACCACATGGTGCTCCCAGGCACCGGTGCCGATCTGGATGCGGTCAAGTCGTTTGGGAAACAGATTGACGGCGGGCGTGCAGTACAGCGCGAGGCTGTCGGCATCGACCAGCGATTCGAGCGATACGTCGGCCTTGCCGAAGAGCACCACGAGCTCGGCCTCCGCCCCGTCGATCAATGCGAAGCGGCGCGCCAGGTCGGTGACGGCGAACTGAAGAAAGCGCTGCGGCATCGCCGCATACTCCTGCAGCAGCCGGTGGCCACTGAAGCCGCGCAGGGTCTCCGGCAGCAGCGCTTCATCGTCGCCGAAGCCGAGCGGCTGCAGCGAGCCCGCATCGGCATGCGCCGACATGCCGGCTTTTCCGCCGTGGCCCACCCAGGTACCGAGTCCGTTGCCGAGCACCAGCTCATGCAATCGGAAGGCCACGTCGTCGGGCGCGGCGATGTAGAGCGGCAGCCTGTCGAGGCCGATCTGGCTGAACTTGATGCCGCCGTGGGTCTTGAGCCGGATGCGCAGGCCGCCGCGTATCTGGCGCGCACCGGGCAGGCGAGTGAGCGGCAGGTCGGGCGCATGCGTGAAGTACTGGACGGACTCGATCTCCACGGGCCACAGCGTGACGTCTTGCGCGGTGCGGAACTCGCAGCGGGTGTTCTGCCCGCGCACGATCTCGCTCGTCAGCACGCTGTTGCGCGGGATGGTGAAGCCGCGGGTCAGGTTGGGGTCGAGCAGGTCCGGGCGAAGCCGGGCCATCATCATGGACGGCACCGGCGACAGGAAGCCCGGATAGACCGTCTCCAGCATGTGCTGGATCAGGCGCGGGTGCTCCGCATCGATCTTGAGCTGCACGCGCGCAGCAAGGAATGCGAAGCCCTCCAGCAGCCGCTCGACGTACGGGTCGCTGACCTCCACGCCGTCCATCGACAAGCGGGCGGCGATCTTCGGAAACTCCTTCGCGAATTCGGCACCGACCTCGCGCAGATGGCTGAGTTCGTCGTTGTACAGGCGGAGCAGGCTCGGATCCATCGGGCAGGCGCGTGAGGGCGTCAGGAGGTCTTGCGGCGCACGGGGATGGCGGTTGCGTCACGCACTTCCACCTGGCCGGCTTCGAGATCGAGCTGCGTGCGCAGGAGCAGCTCGAGCGGCACGGGCTGGGCCCACATGAACCCGTGGATCTCGAACTCGATCACGTTGTGGGTGTCCAGCACGCTCGTGGCGTCGAGGGCTTTCACCTCGAGCGAGTCGGCCATCACCCGCGGTTCGAACCGGAGGATGGCCTGCTTGAGGGTGCGTTCGAGCAGGCTGATGTCCACCCGCGAGGCCATCTGGCCCGACATCGGTGGCAAGCCGTAGTTCAGCACCGAATGGGCGGCCTGCGCATGGGTCTCCGTCAGGCCACGCAGCGGTTGCACCGCGTTGAGCAGCCACGACAGGTCGCGCAACACAGCGTCGCGGAGCTGCGACTTGTTCATCATGCGGCTGTCTTCGGCCTCGACCCGCGAGTGCGGCGTCAGGTCGGTCAGGCGGTCGAGCAAGGCCGGTTGCAGGCGATCTCGGAGGTTCATGCGGGTCTCAGACCGGCGTGAGGGCCAGGCGAATCTCGCGTGCGTCGAGGAGTCCCGCCTCAGGTCCGCTCGTGGAAATCAGCCGCTGGCCGAGACCGGCGTACTGCTCGTCACCGAGCGGGTTCCAGGTCGTGCCGCGGGCCAGCTTGAGTGCGCCGTCGGCTTGCTCGCGCGTGCCCGGATAACACGTGGGCACGAGTGCCACGCTCTGGCCACCGTTGGCAAACGTGAGTTGCACGGGGGCCCACACCATGTCGCGCAGGTCTTCCGGCGCTTCGATGGTGACGGCCGACAGGGCGTCGAACGGCACCCAGGTATAGCGACCGTTGAGCACCACTTCGAGCACCGGACCGAGGCGCGAGTCGGCGTCGGCGATCCAGTCGAACGATTCGCCGTCGAGCGTGCCCGGCGTGACCGGTGCGGCCTCGAAGGCGGACGCACGCAGGTGCGTGGCCTGCGCCGCGTTGCCCTGGGCATCCTGGGCCAGGGCCTCGATCAGCATCGCGACCCACTGGGTGGGCTGGCCGAACACGACGGGGGTGGTCTTGCCCGCGAACACGGCCGCACGCACGGCCTCGCATTTGATCGCTTCGCGGTAGGTGTTGACCATCGACAGCGTGCCGTGGTCGAGCTGGCCGCACACATCGAGCTGGGCGAGGGCCCGTTCCCACTGGCCGAGCACGCTCAGCAGCTGGAACAGGAAGACGCGGAGCTTGGCGTCCCCCGGCTTTTCGCGCACCTGTTGCTGGAGCGCGGCGAGGGCCTGGGCCGGATCGCCGGCAGCGAGGAATTCCTGGGGTGTGGTCATGGCGCGCTCAGACGGGCAGGATTTCGTCCTGGAAGGTGAAGCCCGAGCCCCGGTTGCCGGTCTCGGACTGGATTTCGTATTCGACGTTGACCTTGTTGAAGCTGAAGGTGACCGTCTCCATCAACTTGCCCGTGGTATCGCAAGCCAGGTCGACCGATGTCACACGGGCGTTGTTCAGTGTGATGGTGAAGAAGTCGCGCTGGCCTCCACCGGCCTTGCTCACCATCAGCTTGGCTTCCTTGATCTCGTCGTTGCTGGCCAGCACCGAGAGCAGGGCCGTCGTGCTGCTGTCCACGTACTTGCCCACCGTCAGGTTGCGGTAGGAGCGGCGTGCGGTGGCCTGTGTGGACCCGAGCGCGGAACTGGCGGTAACACCCCAGTTCCACCACGTGACAGCGATCTGGCCCTGGTGCTCGGCTGCGATGGCTTCGCCCTTGAGCTTGCCGGCGCGCTTGCTCTGGACGGACAGGAACGCATCGACGAAGCCCTCGCCTTGAGCAGCGACAGGGGATGGTGGCGTTGGCATATCGATGGTTCCTTCCTGGTCCGGAGTGAGGTGGCTTTCGCCCTTTTTTCAAGCACCAAGGCCCGGTCGCGGCACGATGTGCCGAGACCGGGCAGGCAAGCCCTTGTGAAGAAGGGCTGTCAGATCAGTAGGCGCGGCGCTCAGCGACGTCCCAGCCGATCAGGACCTTGCCGGTCATGCCGCCCTTTTCATCCTGAGGCTGGTACTCGTGCTCCACGACCTTGTACGAGCACTTCACTTCTTCGATGACGTCGCCCTGGGACACGGCCGTCGGGGCCACGCTGGTGATGAACACCTCCTTCAGCGTGATCGTCAGGTAGGTCTTCTGGCCGTCGCCGGCCTTGCGGGCGGTGATCTTGGCGTCCTTGAAGTGCTTGCCGGTGATGCAGTTCTTGACCAGGATCGGCGAGGCCTTGTCGTAGCGGTGCGTGAACACGAACTCGCCGGCAACGGCCTTGCCGTGGCCCGAGCCGCCGCCCATCGAGGCGCCCGAGGGCTGGGTCACGTCCCAGCGCCACGACAGGATCTCGATTTCGCCCTTGTGGTCCTTGTGGGCGGATTCGCCTTGGACGCCGTCAAACTTGATGTGAAAGTCGCTGCTCATTTGTCAATTGCTCCTGATTTACGGGAAAGGTACTGCTAGCGCCGGAACTGGCGCGGGGTTGGAACTGGGTTGAAAGGGGCCCCCGGAGGGGCCATGGCCGGGGTCAGGCTGCCTTGTTGGACGGCAGCTTGGACACGAGGCGCAGGGAGACCGTCAGGCCTTCGAGCTGGTAATGCGGGCGCAGGAAGAACTTCGACGAGTAGTACCCCGGGTTCCCTGGGATCTCTTCGACCTGCACCTCGGCCGCGGCGAGCGGCTTTTGTGACTTGGTGGCATCAGAGGAATTCGCCGGATCGCCGTCGACGTAGTTCATGATCCAGTCGTTGAGCCACTTCGACATGTCGTCCTTTTCCTTGAACGAACCCACCTTGTCGCGCACGATGCACTTCAGGTAGTGGGCGAAGCGGCAGGTGGCGAACAGGTACGGCAGGCGGGCGGCGAGGTTGGCGTTGGCCGTGGCGTCCGGATCGTCGTATTCGGCGGGCTTTTGCAGCGATTGCGCGCCGATGAACGCCGCGAAATCGGAATTCTTGCGGTGCACGAGCGGCATGAAGCCGTTCTTCGCGAGTTCGGCCTCGCGGCGGTCGCTGATGGCAATCTCGGTCGGGCACTTCATGTCCACGCCACCGTCGTCCGTCGGGAACGTGTGGGTGGGCAGGCCTTCCACCGAACCGCCGGATTCGATGCCGCGGATGCGCGAGCACCAGCCATACATCTTGAACGAGCGGTTGATGTTCACCGCCATGGCGTAGGCCGAGTTGGCCCAGGTGTACTTGGTGTGGTCGGCGTTGCCGGTGTCTTCCTCGAAATTGAATTCTTCGACCGGGTCCGTCTTCGCGCCATACGGGGTGCGGGCGAGGAAACGCGGCATCGCGAGGCCGATGTACTTGGCATCGTCGGACTCACGCAGCGAGCGCCATGCGGCGTACTCGGGCGTGGTGAAGATCTTGGTCAGGTCGCGCGGGTTCGCAAGCTCCTGCCACGAACCCATCTGGGTGAGCGACGGATCGGCGGCCGCAATGAAGGGCGTGTGCGCGGCGGCTGCCACCTTGGCCATCTCACCGAGCAGCTCCACGTCTTGCGGACCGTGGTTGAAGTAGTAGTCACCCACGAGGCAGCCGAACGGCTCGCCGCCGAACTGGCCGAACTCCTCTTCATACACGCGCTTGAAGATGGGGCTTTGATCCCAGGCAGCGCCCTTGTAGCGCTTGAGCGTCTTGCCCAGCTCCTGCTTGGAGATGTTCATCACGCGGATCTTGAGCTGCTCGTCCGTCTCGGTGTTCCTGACGAGGTGGTTCAGCCCGCGCCACGCGCTTTCCAGTTGCTGGAAATCGGGGTGGTGCATGATCTGGTTGATCTGGTCGCTGAGCTTCTTGTCGAGCTCGGCGATCATCGCCTCGATCGACATCACCACGTCGTTGCCGATCAGCTGGGTCTGTGCCAGCGCCTGTTGCGCCAGGGTCAGCACGGCGGATTCCACCGCCGACTTGGCCTCATCGCTCTTGGGCTTGAATTCCTTGTTCAGCAGCGACGCGAAATCGCCGCCTTGGAACTCGACACCCTGCAGCGCCGACGATTGGGTTTGTGCATCTGCCATCACGAATCTCCGTCTGGTTCTGGGGGCGGGTTACTCGGCCTTCGGCTCGTCTTCGGCCTTCTTGGCGCTGGCCAGGCTGTTGAGCAGTGCCGGATCGGCGATCACCTTGGCGAGGAGTTCTTCCGCGCCGGTCTTGCCGTCCATGTAGGTGATCAGGTTCGACAACTGCTGGCGCGCGGTCAGCAGCTTGTTCAGCGAATCCACCTTGCGCGCGACGGCCGCAGGGGAGAAGTCGTCCATGCTTTCGAACGTGATGTCGACGCTCATGTTGCCTTCGCCGGTCAGGGTGTTGGGCACCTGGAAGGCCACCCGCGGCTTCATGGACTTCATGCGGCTGTCGAAGTTGTCGACGTCGAAGTCGAGCAGCTTGCGATCCGCGACGGGGGCGAGCGGCTCGGAGGGCTTGCCCGACAGGTCAGACAGGACGCCCATCACGAACGGGAGTTGCACCTTCTTCTCGGCACCATAGAGTTCCACGTCGTATTCGATCTGGACGCGGGGCGCACGGTTGCGAGCGATGAACTTCTGACTGCTGGTGGCCATGGTGGGCTCCTCTACGCTGGGGTCAAGTGGAATGTTGAAAAAGTGGCGGCCGTGGGGCCGGCGGGGGATGTTGGCGCCTGGATTCAGTCGCCGGACGGGCCCGCGATGTTCTCGATCTGGCCGATGCTGTCGGGCGCCAGGTCACGGATGATGTCGAGGAAGCTCTTGGACATCAAGCGCTGCGCACGCCGGATGAGCAGGGGGGCCGGGTTGGTGGGTTCGTGGCGTTCGATCCATTCACAGACGCGGTCCAGCGTGCGCACGACGTCGTCCCGGTTGCGCAGCGCGCCAGGGGCGGCCACCGCGCCGCTTGCCGTTGCGATGCCCGGGTCGGCAACCGCATCGCTGCTGGCATCGCCCGGTTCGGCCGATGCATCGGCTTCCGCGGCTGAGGCCGCCTGGCTCAGCCAGCGGGCGATCTGCTGAAGCGGTTTCAGGTCCGGCCCTTGGGCGCCGACGTGCTCGCTGACCACCGATTCGATGCGCAGCAGCTCGGCGTGAGGCGTGCGCAGCGCCGCGAGCACCCCGGGGGCCTGGGCTTCGATGGCCTTCAGTGCTTCGGCAATGCCCTCGGCGGTGGGCACCGATTCGTCGGGGTCCGGCGCGGTCTTGCCCGCGGACAATTCGATCTGGCGCACGGTCAGCGGGATGCGGCCGGAACCCACGGCGGCGTCGCGCAGGTCGGCCAGGCCCGTGGCCACATCGGCCAGCGGCGCCAAGGCGTTCAGGCGCATCGTGGGGTCGTTGTTGTCGTCGGCGTCGAGGGCCGGGAAGACATGATCCCAGTGCTGTTCCAGCAGCCCGGCCACGAGCGACAGCCCACTGGCATAGCCCTGGATGCCGTGCTGATGGGCCGCCGCGCGTGCCAGCAGCACGGCCAGGCGCAGGTCCCGCGTGCGCTGGGCCAGGGGCAGGGCGTTCTCGAACACTTGCCGCCAGTCAGGTTCCTGCGCCGGAATGACCGTATCGCCGAATTGCTGTTCCGGCTTGCCCCGAGCCAATTCTTCCAGCGCCAGGAAGGCGGGATCGTACTCCAGGTCTTCACCGCAGGGCGCGTGGTCGGCCAGCGGGGCGAGGAGTTGATCGACAGGCAGAAGACTCATGGGTGGAAGGTGTGAAAAAACCGTTCGTTCGATGCGATGACGTGACTCTAGGAACGCCCGGCCTTGCCGGCATCAGCCGAAAGTCACTTCGATGCCGGCGGCCATGCAGAACATCGGCCGAAGGAGGTTCACAGAGGCAGTTCCCGGAGTGCGCGGAGATGACATGGACATGATGTTCCGTGAAAGGACTTGGCCGCCCGTGAGCGAAGCTGCCAGTGTTGGTCGCGCGGGGCGCTCAGGGAATCCCCCGAAGGACGGAATGGAGGTCACGCGTTCGCACTGGCTTGAACAGCACGCGGTGCCCGCTGTCGTGCGCGCGCTTGACCTGCTCCGGCGAGGTGTCGCCGGTCATCAGCAACGCGGGCAGGGGGGCGCCGTACGCTTCACGGACGCGTTCGATCGCCGTGATGCCGTCTTCCCGGTTCGCGAGCCGCAGGTCCGAAATCACGAGATCGATGACCTCGGCATGGCGCCTGACCTCGGTACAGGCCTCGTTGATGTTGCCTGCGACCAGCACCTGGTATCCCCAGGTCTGCAACAGCTCGCGCATGCCGGTGCGGATGCTTTCCTCGTCGTCGATCAGCAGCACCGTGCGGTTTTCCTCGATCGGGGACGGCACTGTGTCGGCGCCCAGGACCACGCTGTCGAGGTCGGCCATTTCCGTGGGCTTGAGCAGGATGCGGAACACCGTGCCCTTGCCTGGGTTGCTATCCACCTCCTGCCGGTCCCCCAACAGCAGCACCACCAGATAGACGAGGCCCAGCCCCACCCCCCGGCCCCGCTCCCCGGCCCGCCCCGGGTTTGTCACCTGGTAGAACTCGTCGAAAACGCGAGGCAGCTCCTCGGCGGAGATGCCGATGCCGGTGTCCCACACCTCGATGCTGTCCATGCCGCCGCGTTCGCGCACCACGACGACCACACCGCCTTCCCGCGTGTAGCGGATGGCGTTGTGGATCAGGTTGCTCAGCACGCGTTGCAGCAGTTGGGGGTCGCTCGTGACGATCTTGCCGCCCGGCTTGAACCGCAGGCTCAAGCCCAGCTCCTCCGCCTGCCCGCTGCAATGCATGTGGAGCACGCGGAACAGGTCCCGGATCGGGAACGACTGCAGGTTCGGCTCGATCACGCCGGCATCGAGCTTGGAAATGTCGAGCATGGCGCTGAACGATTGCTCCAGCGCGTCGATGGCCCGCATCATGTTCTTGACGGTGGGCTGCAGGGCGGTGCCATGGAGGTGCTTGTCCAGGGCGCCGGCGAACAGGCCCAGGGCGTGCATCGGCTGGCGCAGGTCGTGGCTTGCCGATGCGAGGAAGCGGCTCTTCTCGCGGTCGGCCTGTTCCACCAGCACCACCTGCTGGCGCAACGCCCTCACCAGCGCGTCGTTGTCGAGCTTGGTCTGCAATGCCGTCTTGAGCAGCCGGTGCAGTGACACCGCACAAAACGCGCTCATGCTGCCAAAGCCCAGCACGAAGACGGCCACGCAGACCTGCTCGACCCCCCCCCGGTGCAGCATCAGCAGCACGATCGGCAACAGCAGCGGCACCACCCACAGATAAATGGCCGACAACACGGCAGACACGACTTGGGCGCCCAATCCGGCCATGCCCAGCAGCGCCATGGCCCAGGCCGTGGTCACCATCAGGTTGTTTTCGTGAGGCAGCACGATCGGCGCCGACAGGCCCCAGGCCAGCGCCGAAAGAAACAGCGTGACCTGGTAGCGGCGCAGCCAGGCGGTGGATTCGACGAGTGCCGCGCGGCCGAGCTGCCGGAAGGTGCGGGCCACGCTCCATTGCAGCAGCTGCGCACCATGAACGAGTGCGGCCCACCCGAGCACGTCGGCGTTGCCGGTCAGGTACCAATGGCCAGTCCAGAGTGCGAGGGCCAGCGCAAAGCCCGCGATCAGCTGCTGCCGCGATCGCAGCAGCAGCCGCTCGAGCTGGGTGGAACGCACGCGCGACCGGCGGCGCTCGAGGGCATTTTCCAGCACCGCGTCCTGCGCGGCGCCGGATGCGGGCGGTGAGAGGCGGAAACTCACGCTCAGCGGAAGAGGCTGATCAGGTGCGAGCGCGATTTCACATCGAGCGCCAGCAGAATCGTCGAGACGTAGTTCTTGATGGTGCCGAGCGACAGGCCGGTGGCCGTGCTGATCTCCTGGTTCGAGCAGCCCGACAGCACCAGCTCCAGGATCTCCAGGTGACGCGGGCCGAGTTCGGCCACGCGGTCGTACCGGGAAGAATTCGGGAACTTCGGGAAACGGCCGCTGCCGCCTCCCAGCTCGTTGGACACGGGCTTGCCCAGCAAGGCGAGGACGATGTCAGACATGGCACCGGCGTCCTGGCCCTTGGTGACATAACCCACGGCGCCGAGCGCGCGCACATGGCCAATCACGAATTCGTCCTGTGTGCCGCTGATCACCGCCACCTTGGCCAGCGGGAAGGTTTCGACGAACTGCTTGAGGCCCTGGAGCCCCTTGCTGTCCGGCATGTTCAGGTCGAGCAGCACGAGCGCGATGTCCGCCTCGTTGCGGTAGATCTCGATCGCATCGCTCAAGTTGCTGGCTTCCAGCAACTGCAGCTGCACATGCTCGATGGCGCGAAGGCTCGTCACGATGCCCACGCGCAGCAAGGCGTGGTCATCGACGACGAGCACCTTCAGCGGCGCATCGGCGGCGGGCAGGCGATCGGCCACGGCGTCGGGCGAATCGTCGGCGGCGGTGCTGGATTGGCTCATTGCGGGACTGCGTGCAGGAAATGAGGCGGCA
The DNA here is from genome assembly GCA_966212105.1 of uncultured Rhizobacter sp. Lineage (GTDB taxonomy): Bacteria > Pseudomonadota > Gammaproteobacteria > Burkholderiales > Burkholderiaceae_C > Rhizobacter. The sequence continues at coordinate 14,564 of CBIHPH010000025.1, read as the reverse complement.
CGAACCATCGCCAGGCGGCCGACGGTGCATGCGAACGGAGGTTTTTTGAACGCCTGCGATGGTAATGCCGCCAAAGGCCCCCGCCGGACCCCATTCCTGGGGATGGACCCCCCTAGAAGCGGGGGTAGGAGTGGCCGCGCAGTGTGCCGCAGGTCACACTGCATTTCGGCGGGGTCTGACTATCATGGGGGTCCGATCTTTCCCCCCTCATGCCTTCATCCCGTCGTCGAATTGCCTGGACACCTCGCCGCCGTCGCAGCGCCGCCATCCAGCTCATCGTGGGCGGGGTGCTGTTGATGGGTGTGCCTGCATGCCTCGGCGATTCGGCCATCGCGGCCGGGTTTCGAACCTTGTCCCCGTTCGCATGGCTCATGGCCATGGCCGGGGCGGTGCTTCTGCTCTTCGTGGGCGACGACCGCAGCCGTTCATCCGGATCCACACCTCCGCCCGCACCCACTGAAGTGCCGGTGAATGCCCCGGCCGCAAAGAACACGCAACCCCGGCCCGAGGGCGCCTCGCATTCGTCCGATCCGCCTGCCCGCTGACACGGCACCTCAGGCGGCCATCCGAAGCACCGGTAGCCCGGGTTCCGTTCGGCCCACCGCGGCAGCCTCTTTGAATGCTTCTGCCCGGAACACCGACAAGACGGCGTCCAGCGCCTCCGGTGCACGGCGGACAAGCAGCCCCCCGGACGCCTGAGGGTCGGTGGCCAGGTCGCGCGCCCAGGGCGGCAGGTCAGCCGACAGCGTCACATCCTGCCGTACCCGGCCCAGTTGCGGGCCGAGGCGCGGGTGACCAGACCTTTTGCCGCCCACCCGGCGGCCTCGGGCAGCTTCACTTGCCCCGGCGGGGGTGTTTCCAACAGCGCCCAACAGCGCGCCGGGCTTGCCAGCGAATGGGCCTCGCGCGGTGCACCAGGGGCCTGTCAGGCCATGGCGGGCAGCTTCCATCCCGCAGCGGCGATGAAACTGCTCGGCGCCTCGGCATGCGCCAGCAGCGTCAGGCGCCGGCGCGCACGGGTGATCGCCACATAAAAAAGATTGCGCTCTTCGTCGAACGGCGTGTCGCGATCGGGGAAGGTGTTCTGCCGCAAGTGGGGAATGATCACATGGTCGAATTCGAGGCCCTTGGTGGCCTCGACCTGTGCGATCACGAGGCAGTCCGCCTGACGGCGCTCGCGCTGCAGACGCTCGGCCTGGTTCAGGCTCTGAAAGAACGCGGCGGCCGATGCATGGCCTTCGGCTGACCGCATCAGCCCGGCCAGGTTGGCTTGCACTGCGCGCAGCGGGCCCGCTCCCACGAGCACGCGCGCGGCGAGCTCTCGAGGTTGCAGCGCGTCGAGCAGGGCCTTCAGCAGGCCCGGCCCGCTGTGTTGCCGAGCCACGGCCACCGCGGCCTCCAGGCGCCGCCGCACCTCGGGCACTGCATTGCGGAGCACCTGGTTCTCGAAGAACAGCGGCAAGATGGCTGGGTCTTCCGTGACAGCGCGCACGGCATGGGCCATCAGCGCCGGACCGTCCGCCCGATCGTGCTCCCGCACGGTGAGCGTCACGTCGCCGAAGAACACGAACGCTTCGACAATGCGGCGTCGCGTGTCCGGGTCTTCGATGCTGGAGAAATCGCCCGTGGCCACGGCCAGCAACCCACGCACGAGCAGCACCTCCGGGCGCACGAGATAGCTGTCGAAACCTGCGGTGACATAGGGCAAGCCAGCGTCCAGCAAGGCGTTTTCCAGCGCGATCGACTGGTGTCCGTGCCGCAGCAGCACGGCAAACTGGGACATCTTTTGGCGCCGGCCCTCCGCCCGCCAGGCCTGCGCGGCGGCCACCACGGCGTCCTCGCACAGGCCGGCGCGGTCGTAAGGCACGATGGAGACCACCGTATCGGCCTCCGCATGGGATGCATAAGGCTTGCCTGCCAGGCGCGAAGCTCCCTGGGCCAGGCGGCTGCCGAAACGGTAGGAGGCCGTCAGCGGGCATCGGCGCACCCTTCGGCGCCCGCCGTCCTCCAGGGCTGCGCCCATGAAGCGGGCGTCTGCACCGGCCACCTTGTGGATCACCTGGTCGCGGTCACCGGCGCCGCAAAAGAAAGCCTCGCGGTTGGTATCGAGAATGCGGTCGAGGATGACATGCATGCTTTGGTTCAAGTCGTGCATCTCGTCGAGCACCAACGTGCGGATGCCGACGGGCCAACCCGGGGCATGGCGTTCCAGGTTGTCGGACCAGATCAGCTGGGCAAGGTCATGGGTGGCGTCCCCGGGGCCACGGAACAGCGGATGATCCACGGAGCCACGACGGCGCTGTCGTTCGTACACGCGAAAGGCCTTGAGCAATGCGTAGTTGCGCCCGAGGCTTTCCGCCGAATCCGGGGTGATCCCGGTGTCATCGAGTTCCACGTCCAGCTGCATCGTGCCCTTCAAGTGCATGGACTGCTGCAAGAACTCTTCGATCATCGCGTCACCCGCGGCGGGGAACAGCAGGTGATCCGGGTAGCGTTCCTCGGGGTTGTCTTCCACATGCTGCAGCGCGAGCAGCACATGTGGCCGCAGCGCTTGCGGCGTGAGCAGCTGTTCCGGCGTGCCGCCCTCGATGCGGCGCAGCACGCTGGTGGCGAACTGCTCGAACGTGCCAATGCGGAACCGCCGCGCCGTCTCGTGGGGCACCCCCAGCTTCTTCAGCGCGCCGCGCAAAGCATCGCATGCCGGTTCGGTGTAAGTGAGCGCGATGATCTTCTCGGGTGGAATGCCCCATTGCGCCGATTCCATCATGCGCAGCGCCAAGGTGGTCGTCTTCGCGGCGCCAGCGTTGGCCTCCACCACGATGTACTTGTCGGTGGCCGCCTGGATGGCGATCTGCTCCGCGGTGGGCTGGAGGGTGGCAGGAATGAAGCGGGGACCGGTCACGGCAAAGGGGGCTGCAAAACGATGGGAGACCCGATTGTGCGGCGAGTCGACAAGCACCTCCCTTCGGATGAGGGGCAAATTCCATCAATCGTGGGATTCGGATTCACCGAATCGGTCTCTACACTGTGAAGCTTCAGGCGATCAACCGGCTGCATCATTGGGCAGACATCGGAACCCGTCACCGACGCCGCCGTTGCCGCATCCCGTGCGGACCCCGGAGCAGCAAAGGGCCACCTCGGTGGCCCTTTGCCTTGCTTGCTCACGTGGAATGAAAACAGAGGGCTTCCAAAAGGTGTTCAGGAAAACGCCTTTGTTGCCGAAGATGGAACATCGTGTTTCGCCAGGACGGATTTATCCGGCGGGCGTTCGTTCCTAAAGTCCGCTTCATGAAGACGTTCGTTGAAATCGCCATGAACGCTGCGATGCTCGCGCTGTGGGCCGTGGCCGTGATCGCCACGTTCGAATCGACGCCGAGGTTCACCGGTGGCGCCGTTGCGAAACCCACGGCCGCTGTGGCCGTGCTGCCTGCCTCCGCGCCCTCGGCCCGGCGTTGAATCACGCCATCCACTTGAGCATGCGCACCGGCAGGCGCTCGAACCAGCGCAGCCCGGGGATGCTGAGCGTGCGGCGAACCGAATGCTCCAGCGTGTCGATCATCAACAAGCGAAACATCCATTGCGTGCCAGCAGGCACCGTCAGCTTGACCACGTCACGAAGACAAAGCCGGGCCAGCCGATGGCCTTCGATCGAATAAGCCATGTGACGGGCCTCGTACTCGTGCTGCAATCGTTGCCATTGCGCCAGCGTCTCCGGCAGTGATGCGATGCCCATCGCCCGCCCCACCTGCATCCAGAAAGACAGCAGCAACGCTTGCTCTTTCGCCGTCACCTTGGCCGAGGCATGGCATTCGTTCCATCGAAGCGGTTCCAGAAAGAAGGTCGCCAGCACATAGCGATAGTCCTCGGCATCCGCATCGATGTGTCGATGCACTTCGCGCAGCCGCTGCACCGCCTGACGGCCGGCAGGGCTGTCGAACCCCGAGCAAATCAAGCTGCGCAAGGTCTGCCGCGTGCGTGAGAGGCGGACGTGAGTCTCCGACGCGAGCTGCGCGTGTCCATACAAGGCCGTGACCAGATGCCTCACGCCCATCATTCGCACCAGCGCGAGGTAAGTGCCGATGCGAAAAGTGGTCCGATGCCGCCCGTAGTAGATCTGCTCGATGTCAGTCATGGGCTCGATGGCCAGGGGAGGTGAATGAATGCCTTGCGCCCATGAAAGGTGAGTCGGCCAATGAACTTGGGGGTTGCGCGCGCTCCATGTGGGGCGCAGCATTTCGAGCGTCCAGCCACGAGGAGAGGAGGGAAGCATGGCCGACCTGCATCGCCACTACCAGATCATATCGCTGGCCCCCGGCAGTTCGAACGAGACATGCGCGCTGACCTGGCGAGGCCACAAGCTCGGCATCGAGCGCTCGAACCCGCTGGACCCGTTCCAGCATTGGGCCCCCACGTTCTGGACATCCCATGATGAAACCAGGCAAGACGCCGGCATCGCGTTCGCCGTACCCGGCGAGCATCTGGCCATCTACGGCGACAGCAACGACGTGCTGAGACTGGCGACCTTTTTCAGCGTCACCCGCCCACACCGCTTCATCTTCCTGGTCGAGCACTTCTCCAAGGAGTTCCATTTGAGGATGTCCGGCTCGGAGAAAGTGATGGACGCGATCGCAGCGGAGCCCGGAGGCGAGGCACGGCTGATCCTGTCGGACAAGCTTCCGCAACATCCGAACCAGCTCTGGCACTTCCAGAACGTGGAGGTTTGAAGCGAGTGCGCGGTTGGGCACTGCGCTGAGCCATGCGGGTCAACTGCTGCAGATGTCTCTGGCAGTGGGTCATCGCGCCCCACGTGTCCAGGAGGATTTCAGAGAGGCTTGGTGTTGACGTGACCGCCCCAGCCGGGGAAGTGAGCAAACTTCCTCAATCTGAGGAGCGCGGCGCAACGCTGCGCCGGCTGCGCGATCCAAGGTAAGAGGTTGGCGACGTCAGCTTGACATATTGGGCTACTCAGCCGCCTGCGATGATTTCGACCTGACCTTCCCAACGCCATGCAGTAACGTGTGATGAACGAGTAGAGAACTCGTTCCATTCCACGATCAGCTCGAACTGACCGTCCTGACGAGTGAATGAAATGACTTCGCCGTCTGATTGCTCCATCTGAAAGCTCTCAACGGGAGCGCCGTCCGCTGACAAGTGTGCGAGACAGGTGAAATTGAGAACTACTGGACGGGATGGGCCTTGTGCAATGGTTTCCAGTTCAATCACAAGAAACTCGCGGCCGACGGTCACACGGAGCACCGTCGCTTCGTGAAATCCCAGCGAGTCGAAATCGATCATCTAACTCCTCATAGCGATAGGTTTCCTGGCGCCTTCGCCGATGAAGGTCGAAGGTGCCTTGGTTCAGTATGCCCTCATCGAGGAGCGGTTGAGGGTACTGCGAAGCGACCCCACCACGCGGTTCCCCGCGCCAAACTCATCCGCCTTTTACGACCTTAACCCCAAGTGTCCTGCCGTACCGTTGACGAGATCAGGCGGCCATGCTCCAGCAGTGCGGCAGAAGCTGGTCGATCCGGTGGCACCATTCAACTCAGCGGGTGGTACGGCAATGGTGCGTAGCATACCCACAGGCACCTGCGATGATGATCGCCCAAGCAGGCCGTGGAGATGTCGAGGCACCTCGAGCATTCCGACGAGCACGAACAGACTTGCCGCGTCCGCGGCCCATGGCCAAAGCTTCATTGGCGCACTGCTTCCTTCGCCATGGTTGGCTCCTCACACCTGAAGACAACTTCGCTGGCCAATGGAGTCCAGCCGCGAGCGCCAGACGACTTCGCGTCCTGCAGCACCATATTTTTGCCCTTGGCCTGACAGTAGTCGTCGGCCCGCTGCAGCGCGATGCCTTTGACTTCGGTGTGACTCATGTGGCCGCCTACGGCCTTGCCGCCCACCATGTAGGTGTCGTTGCCCATCGGTGATACGTCGGTGACCGAAGAGCAGCCGCAGACGAATGCCGCCGTCGCGGCGGCCATCAGAACGCTTCGCATCGTTTTCTCCCTCGGCCCGATCTTCTCGCGCACGTGCCAATAGTTTCTCTGCCGGTCGCTTGTCGTGCGCGGCAACCCTTCACGGATTGGTACATCACGCAGCGCCTAAGGGCTGGACAGGGCAAGGCGATGTCAGTTACGTCACGCGTCCTTCGTTGAGAACGTGCTTGTCAAATCGGAAGAACTTTGAATGCCGGGGCGCTCCTCGGGCACAGGGGGGCGAAGCTACTGCCAAGGGCGGGACAAAGCTCGGGGGAGGACACGCGCTTTCTCACTCGCCTCGCGCGATGGCACTGCGTACGCTTTGCCGATGTCTCCACCGAAAGCACAAATGAAACGCTTGACCTTCACCCTTACCACGGTGCTTGCGCTTGGCGGAAGTGGTTGTGAAACGCCGCCCGCGCCTGCGCTTAAGTCGTCTGACCCGCGATTCCTCATGGTGTGCACCGCAGGACAACTGGAGATGTTGTCCAGTTACGTCTCGCCGCAAAGCCAAAACTTCCATGTGCTCAACGATGAGCGCAAGGCCAAGGTGCAATGGACCGAAGATCTCTTCCCAGGTGACAGGTACCGCGTCGTTGGGAAGACCCAGGAGGACGGGAAAATCTTCTTCACCATGAAGGCCAACACGAGTCATCACGTCTTCTTCGTCGACGTCAAGACCGGCGAAGTCTCAACCAAGGTTCGAAGCCAGCGCCGCGGGTTCTCGTACACGGCCACGAAAGCCGTGCTGATGCCTCAATGCAGTGTTGCCGCGCCGACGATGTGAGCCGGCCCTCATCTTCGAGAGTGACCAAATGCGAAGACTGATTGGGCTTGCTTTGGTGGGTGCTGTTGCTGCGTGTGCGACGCCGGTCGTAATGCTTCGGCATGAGCCGACGGGACAGATCGCCCGCTGTGGCGGCGGCATGGGCGGCTCCATGGCCTTTGGCTACGTCGGCTACACGATCGAGCAGTCGAACGACGAGCGGTGCGTCAGAGACTACGAAGCGCAAGGTTTCAAACGCATCCGAGGCAGCAGCAGATGATAGGAACTGTGCGATTTCAGGTCAGCCGAAGCGGACCAGTCAGGATGGCCGCGATCAGCGCCAGCGCAAAAAGGAGCTTACCCAGGCACTGCATCAGTGCTCTGCGTTCAGCGCTGGCAACGCAGCACTCTTGGTGCTGCCTCACCGGTGAGTATCCGATACCGCTCCTCCACTCGCTCGAGAATCTCGCATTCGACCGCGGACCAGAACTGCGCCATCGTCCGTTTGATCTGCGCTTCGCTGCAGCGCTCGAGGGCAAGGCCCACGCGCAGAAAAAGTCCGGGACTACAGTGCAGCATCTTCTGGAGCCATACGAACTCGTTGAAGATGTGTCCTACGAAAGCGAGTACATAGCGCTCATGCTGAGAGAGCGCCTTCAGCGACGTTGCGTCGAGAGGGACCTTAGATGCTCGTGCCTTCATTTCTCTCGCCCTGGAGTGGAGCCTCATTCTGGCTGCAATGGGTCAACGACCGGATCGATCAGTTCACGCTTTCCCGACGAAAGGAGCTGTTGGCAAGTGGTCTACCTGAAGAGCGCGGCACCACCACGCTCGGGGATCCATGTCAGTCATCCTGCCGTAGCTGCGGTACTGCCGGCCGACGAGCATGAAGTCATCGCCGCGGAGGGCAACCAAGCGCACGCCCGTCATCGGGCTCAGCACATGGTTCAGGGTCTCGCCGAGGTGCAGGTACGCCGCGCCGCGTCACCGTCAGGTTCCCGCGGTAACGCGGGGCTTCAGCGACTTCGTCCGGGCTCAGCTTCATCCCGGTTGCGCGGAGCTGGACCACCTCGACGAGCATGCCGTACTACCACTGGATACTGGAACGTCTCCAATATCTTTCCAAAATCCAAAAGCACAAGGGGTCACGCCTTGCGACGTAACCCCTTGATTTGTTTGGCTCCTCAACCTGGGCTCGAACCAGGGACCTACGGATTAACAGTCCGGCGCTCTACCGACTGAGCTATTGAGGAATCGAGCCTCGCAGTATAGCTGCTTTTTCTGCGGTGAGGCAAGTACTTTCATCAAATTTCTGCAAGCATCGTGAGACGCACCGTGCGGGCCTCGAGCGGGAAGAGGTACACATGGTCGTACTGCGTGGGTGATTCCTTCCAAGCGCGGCGGTTGAACACGTTGAACACGCCCAGCGTCCAAGTCAGGGTCTTGCCGTCGAGCCGATGGATGAATCGGCCCGCCATGTCGGTCCGGGTCCACGACGGCAGTTCCACGGAACCGTCTCTCAACACGTTGCGACGGCCCTCGTGGGTCACACGGGCCTGGAGCTCCAGGCCAGGAACGGCAGCGACGCGGTAGTGCACTCCGGCCTTGAGGGTGCGGTCGGGAACGTTGGTGGGGCGCTGGCCGTTGCGGGCAGGGTCGGACGAGTCTTCCCGCCGCGCTCTCAGCCACATGGCACCCGCGTGCAATTGCCATGGCCCGATGGCATGGGCGACATGACCATCGATGCCACGGTGACGGTCATGGCCGTCGAGCACCAACTGCGCGCCGGATGTGTCGACGGCAGGGCGCTTCACATCGAAATAGGAAGCGCCCCATTCGGTTGCCTGGCGCTGCCCTTTCGTGCCCACTTCCCACTGCCGGCTCTTGGCGAACAAGGTTTGACCGGCATTCGTGAAAGTTTGCCCGCCCGCATTGCCGGGCAGGGCGTAAGACTCGTTTCCTTTGCCCCAGCTGGCGTACACATGCCGGCCCGGTCGCCATGCATATGACCCGGCCAGCCAGGGCGTGGTGGTGGCGTCCTTGAAGCGGGTGGGTTCGGTGCCGTCGGTGCGGACGGACTCCCGGTTCAAGCGCGCATGCCGAAGACCGAGCCAGGTGCTGAAACCGCGGCCCCAGTCGATCGCGTCGTTTGCGAAGAATTCGAGGGACCGTTCCGTGCGGTCGGTGCCCTGGTTGGTGCCGATGGTCGCGTCAGGCGGCGTCACTTTCGTGCCGTCGATGTTGCCTGCGCCGACGAAGTTGTTGGCTCCCTGCTGCATGTCGACGCGCAGGCGGCTCAGCAACACGCCGCCGCGAAGCTCATGGCGAACCGCACCACCCTCGATGCGCCCCCTCAAGGCCGTTTGTGCGGCGTGGACCCGCCGATGTTCGTTGTCGCTGCGGTAGTCGTAAAGATCGTAGTCGCCGTTTGCGGCATAGCGGTCGCAATAGCCCCCAGGGCTGCCGCACTGCGAGCCGAACGGAAAGGCCAGCCGGTCATCGGTCCTCAGGCGTTGCGTGCCGAGTTGGCTCACCCAATGCCATCCTGCGGCAAGTGTCCGGTCGAAACTCAAGGTGCCCGTGAGCGCGCCGAACCGATTGGGTTGGCTCCATGGCTGGTTGTTGAGATTGGTGGGCTTGCGAGGGGCGGGCAGCGTCTGGCCCGTGAGGCTGAACCCCGGCAAGCTCATGCCGATTTGGTGCGACCATTCGACCTCTGCTTCCAGCAGCGAATCGGGCGAGATTCTCCAATCGGTGGCCAATGCCGCAAGGCTGCTCTCGGCATGGTCATAGTGAACGATCTCGGGCTTGGCGTTTTCATAAGCGAGGTTGAGCCGGTAGCCGAAGCGATCGGACTCACCGCCGCGCCCGCCGAGATCGACGCCTGCGCCGAGCGTGCCGCGCTCGCCGGCCGTCCATGTCGCCCGGCGCAGCGTTGTGGCGGTGGGGCGCTTCACCACATAGTTCACCAGGCCACCCGGCGCACTGGTGCCCGCTTGAATGCCGCTTGTCCCTTTCAGAATCTCGATCCGTTCCTTGTTCTGCAGCGGTATCACGGTTTCTGCCGAAATGGGCAGACCCTCACGCCGATGGTTGTAGGTCTGGTCGAGCGTGAAGCCGCGCACTGCGATGAAGTCCCAGTATCCGGGCGAGTTGTACGCGTCGGTGGCCGAGGCTTCGAACGACAGCACGTCGGCGAGCCGCCGCGCCTGGGACTCATCCAATTGATCGCGCGTGACCACCGTGGCCTGCATCGGCACCAACAGGAGCGGCTTGTCGCCGAAGCCGGTGAGGGCCGTGGGCGGGGCGGGTGTCTGCGCCCTCACAATGACAGTGGGCAACGTGGGCGGTTCCGGCTCGTCCTGCGCGCAGGCAGGCGGGGCGAGGCAAGCCGCGGCCAAGGCCAAGGGAGGGAAGCGAGGGGACATGGTGCGCCTCGTTCGATGGTGGCAGGTGGGGAGCAAGGAGGAGAGCAGACCCCTTGCACCGCCTTGCGCGGCATCACCAAATTAACACAGACCGCGGATGGTCGATAATCCGCCTCCACCCAGCCCGGGTGACGAAACTGGTAGACGTAGCGGACTTAAAATCCGCGGCCGCGAGGCGTACGGGTTCAAGCCCCGTCCCGGGTACCACGAGGCGCATGTGTTGGCACGGTGGGCGGTGACTCAGGCGTCGCGCTCCGCAGCACGGTGAATCCCGAGAAAGCGGTGCACCGAGATGAGCTCTTTCATCAGCAACCGCTGTAGTTCTTACGGCCACTCGACGTGATGGTGTAAGTGCCACCGCGAGGTCCCAGGTAGCAGGTTGGCCGGGCTGCTGGTTGAACCACTCCGGCACCGGGTGTGTGAGTTGGGTTGGTTAGGGCGATTGGCGAACTGGGCAACGCCGCACGGGCGTCAACCCTCTGGTTCTGGGCGCGATGACAGTGGTAGTCGCCAGTCTTGCGGTTGTGGTGGCACCCCTGCGCATCGAGGCCGCCACCATGTGCCGATGCGAACGAACTCACTGCCATCAGCATGGGTGCGATGCCTGCGCTCAAGTTGCCCATGGTGGTTTCCTTGTTGAGGTCACGGCTGATCGAAACACTTCATGAACCTGCCCGCACCAGCGCGACAAGGTCCAGCAGCAGCTCAACGGGTTCACTGTGTGGCGGACCAGGCAGGCTGCTGAAGATGGTTTTCGCGAAAGCGGCCTCCGCGAGGCACGTTGTCCGCGAAGCAGTTCAGATCCGCAAGAGGTTGGCCGGTCACCTCCATCAGCTCTTGCGCCATCTCTTCTCGTGACAGGTCCATCTCGCGCACTCGCCGTCGGAACTCGCGCACTTTTTCCGAAGCGCCAGCATCCTTCATCCGGGTATACAGGAAGGCGCCCACCACGTAGGCGGCATACAACCAGCTGAGCAGAACGAAGGGGAGGTTCAGCGCGGTGACGAGGAGAAACTTGCGCAGCGATCCCATCGGGCCTCGTTCCAGGTCTGCGGCGCTCATGGCTTTCGGCGTCATCGTCGACCAGCTGATGCGATAGCCGATCTTGCGAAAGTTCTTCGCCATGCGCGAGTTCAGCTGAGCGATCAGGTTGATCGTCTGCGCGACCCACAGCAGAAACGCGATCAGCAAACCCAGTTCATACATGCTGTTCTCCTTCGCGACGTCGGTATGGCGCCACTCCGAAATGCTTTACGGCAGCTCGCGCTGTCGAAACATCATGGGTGCGGCGGTAACGAGGCTGTCGTCAACTTTTTCGCTCACTCTCGCGCAGGAACAATTCGCCCTTCGTCATTCGGCTACGCCTCATTGACTTCGCGAGTGGTCTTCCCAGAAGACGGGCACGCTGATTGCCGCAATTGGGCTCCATTTCAGGAGATCAAGATGCCTGACGACACCCGAAGCCCTGGAGGCCAGGAGCACGCGCGAATCAACGTCGACGAAGACGAGGAGGTGCACGCCTGGGCCGGCAAGTTCGGCGTCACGCCCGATGAGGTTCGCCATGCGGTGAAGGAGGTGGGCGATCGGGCCGATGCGGTGCAGGAGTACCTGCACGCACACCATTGGAGCCCCGGCAAGTAGGGCGCTCCGTCGTTGATGAATCAGATTGCCGCGCTGGTCACCGATTCGATCGGAAAGTCCAGCCAACGGCCGGTCACGGACTGGAGGTGCGCGACGTCGCCGGTGGTTTCCAGCCGCACGGTGCCGGTCGAATCAATGCCGCTGTCACGCACGCCGAGCAGTCGCGCGGCTTGTTGGGACACCGGCCATGCCGTGTCCAGGAGTTCGACGCCAGGCCCCATGGCGGCTTGAATGTGGCGGCGCACGAAAGGGTAGTGGGTGCAGCCGAGCACCACCGTGTCCACGTTTGCATCTCGCAATGGCGCGCAGAACGATTCGACCATCGCGATGAGTTCCGGCGCGTCGAGGTCACCTCGTTCGATTTGCCCGGCCAGACCGGGGCAGGGTTGTTGCACGATGGTGGCGCCGCCGCCATGGGCATGAAGCAGCTGCTGGAATTTCGAGCTGCGCAAGGTGGCCGGGGTGGCCATGACGCCGATGCGGCCGGTGGCCGAGGTCTTGACGGCCGGCTTGATGGCGGGCTCCACCCCCACGAGTGGCACGCCCGGCCAGCGTTCGCGCAGCGCGGCGACGGCCACCGCAGTGGCCGTGTTGCAGGCAACGACAAGCAGCCTCGCGCCCGAGTCGAGCAGGTGGCGGCCAATGGCGATGGTGCGGTTGATGACGAATTCGTCGCTGCGTTCCCCGTAGGGGGCGTGGCCGGAGTCGGCCAGGTAGAGCAGGGGATGGCGGGGCAGCGTATGGTGCAGCACGCTGAGCACCGACAGGCCCCCGAGCCCGGAGTCGAACACACCTACGAGGGCGGGTTCGTCGGGTGGCAAAGAGGGGACGGAGGGGGTCATGCGCCGCGCAGTCTACCCGAGGCAAAAAAACGCCTCGTCCGCGGTTCGAGTCATGGCACAATCGAAAAATAGCACGATCGTTCGTTTATTCAACCGCCTCCGACGCAGTGCAGGCGTCGGTCAATCCTAGAATCCGTGCTAATCAACAGCGAATCTGAGGAGCTTCGGAATGAAAGTCTTGGTGGCAGTCAAGCGGGTGGTGGACTACAACGTGAAGGTTCGCGTGAAGACCGACGGCACGGGTGTCGACATCGCGAACGTGAAGATGAGCATGAACCCGTTCGACGAGATCGCGGTGGAAGAGGCGGTGCGGCTGAAGGAGAAGGGTGTCGTCACGGAAGTGATCGCCGTCTCGTGCGGCCCGACGCAGGCGCAGGAAACGCTGCGCACGGCCATGGCCATCGGGGCCGATCGCGCCATCCTCGTGGAAAGCACGGACGAGCTGCAGCCTCTCGCCGTGGCCAAGCTGCTCAAGGCGCTGGTCGACAAGGAACAGCCGGGTCTCGTGATCCTGGGCAAGCAGGCGATCGACGACGACAATAACCAGACGGGCCAGATGCTGGCCGCGCTGGCAGGCCTGCCGCAAGCGACGTTCGCGAGCAAGGTGGAGCTGGCGGCCGACAGCGCAAGCGTCACGCGCGAAGTCGATGGCGGCCTGGAGACCTTGAAGCTGAAGCTGCCCGCTGTGGTCACCACGGACCTGCGCCTGAATGAGCCGCGCTATGTGACGCTGCCGAACATCATGAAGGCGAAGAAGAAGCCTCTGGAGACCGTCAAGCCTGCCGACCTCGGCGTGGACGTCACGCCCCGCATCAAGGTGCTCAAGGTCAGCGAGCCGCCCAAGCGCTCGGCCGGCGTCAAGGTGCCCGACGTGGCCACGTTGGTGTCGAAGTTGAAGAACGAAGCCAAGGTGCTCTGACCTCGCCGTCATCCCGCTGAACTCACCGTCATCCCGGCGAACGCCGGGACCCACCGCTCCCAACACACAGCGCCTCGCCGTCCACTTCTTCAAGTCAACGTGCAAAGTGCACCCGCGACGCCACAGGAACCAGACCATGACCGCTCTCGTCATCGCCGAACACGACAACCAGTCCATCAAGGGCGCCACCCTCAATACCGTCACTGCCGCTGCCCAGTTGGGTGGTGAGGTGCATGTGCTCGTCGCCGGCCACATCGCCGCAGCCGCGGCGAAGGCCGCCGCACAGATCGCCGGCGTTGCCAAGGTGATCCATGCGGACGCCCCGGGCTTCGAGCACGGCCTCGCCGAAAACGTCGCCGCACAGGTGATCGCACTGGCCGCCGACTACAGCCACATCCTCTTTCCCGCCACGGCTGCCGGCAAGAATGTCGCACCCCGCGTGGCCGCACTCCTCGACGTGGGGCAGGTCAGCGACATCACCAAGGTGGTCAGCCCCGAAACCTTCGAGCGCCCGATCTACGCCGGCAATGCGATCGCCACGGTGCAGTCGAGCGACAAGCTCAAGGTCATCACCGTGCGCTCGACCGCGTTCGACGCCGCGGCATCCACGGGAGGCAGCGCGGCCGTCGAATCTGCTGCGGCCAAGGCCGACAGCGGCCTCAGCCAGTTCGTCGGCGCCGAAATCGCCAAGAGCGACCGCCCTGAACTGACCGCCGCGAAGGTCATCGTCTCCGGCGGGCGGGCGCTGGGCAGCAGCGACAAGTTCAACGAGGTGCTCACGCCGCTGGCCGACAAGCTCGGCGCCGCACTCGGCGCGAGCCGCGCCGCGGTGGACGCCGGCTATGCGCCGAACGATTGGCAGGTGGGACAGACGGGCAAGATCGTGGCACCTCAGCTGTACATCGCCGCAGGCATCTCGGGCGCCATCCAGCACCTGGCCGGCATGAAGGATTCCAAGGTGATCGTCGCGATCAACAAGGACCC
>CBIHPH010000024.1:0-48556 GCA_966212105.1 uncultured Rhizobacter sp. | reverse complement strand
GCGCGAGCACGCCGCCGATCATCAGCATCGTGAACGAGAACAGCAGGTACAGCGTGCCGATGTCCTTGTGGTTCGTGGCGAACAGCCAGCGGCGCCAGCCGTGCGGGTGGTCGTGCGCGTGATCGTCGTGTGCGTGGTCACCGGCGACCTGGCCGTGGGGGTCGAGTACTGCACTCATGTGTCGTCCTTTTGGGTGCTGTTCGGTGACGGGATCATTTGCGGAAGGCCGCAACGTCCTTGGGCTGTACCAGTTGCCCGGTCTTGTTGGACCAGCTGTTCTTCGTGTAGGTGATCACGGCAGCGATGTCAGTATCGCTCAAGTGCTTCCACGAGGGCATGCCCGCGGCGGTGCCATTGAGCACGGTGGAGATCTGCTTGCCGTGGTCCGGGTCGAGCACGACCGGCGAACCGTCGAGCGCCTTGACGGGGCCGGCACCCTTGCCGTTGGCCAGGTGGCAGGTCGCGCAGTTCGAATACACCTTTTCGCCGCGTGCGAGCAGGTCCGGCAGCGCCCACACCTTGTTCGGATCATCGGCCTTGGCGGCAAGCTCCTTCTTCTTGGCCTGGACCCAGGCGGTGTAGTCGGTGGCGGACAGCACCTTCACGTGGATGGGCATGTAGGCGTGCTCCTTGCCGCACAGCTCGGCACACTGGCCGTAGAAATCGCCGGTTTCGGTGGCGCGGAACCAGGTGTCGCGCACGAAGCCCGGAAGCGCGTCCTGCTTGATGCCGAAGGCGGGCACCATGAAGGCGTGGATGACGTCGTTCGCCGTGGTGATGATGCGGATCTTCTTGTCGACCGGCACGACCAGGGGGTTGTCGACCTTGAGCAGGTAGTCGTCCATCGGTTCGGGATGGCCGCTGTCGGATGCCTGGCGATGGCCGGCATCGAGCGTGGAGATGAAGCCGATGCCCTCGCCTTCGCCCTTCAGGTAGTCGTAGCCCCATTTCCACTGGTAGCCGGTCGCCTTGATGGTGAGGTCGGCGGCGCTGGTGTCCTTCATGGCGACGACGACCTTGGTGGCCGGCAGGGCCATCGCGATCACGATGAAGAACGGCACGATGGTCCAGAGGATTTCGACCGTGGTGCTTTCGTGGAAGTTCGCTGCTTTCGCTCCCTTGGAACGGCGGTGCTTGAAGATCGAATAGAACATGACCCCGAACACGCCGACGAAGATCGCCAGGCAGGTGTACATCATGCCGTAGTTCAGCGTGCGCTGGTCCATCGCGATCTGCGTCACCGGGCGATGCAGATCCATCTGGTTCACCGCGGGACCGCCCTTGAGGTCATTGACGGCCATCGCCGCGCCGCTGCCAAGCGAGACGCACAGTGCCAGGCAAAGCTGACCGGCCTTGTGCCACAGGGGCCGCAATGAGTTCATCGTCTTCCTCATGGTCGTTCTGGTTTCCTAGTTCACACCGGTGCCGGATCTCGCGTGCCCTGATGCCAGCGACGCAACGCCAGGCGCAATTCTTCGGCCAGCTGGCGACGCTGCTCGGGGGCCACGAAGCGCCCCACTGCAATCCGCCGCCCCTGGCCCGACAACTCGATCAGGGACCGGTCGCCGTGCTCGGGCTCCACCCGGACCCATGCGGTCAGGAACTCGACGCGCTCCACATGCGAGCCGCATGCATGCTCGACGGTCAGCCGATCCCCTCGCAACACAATGCATTCCCGGTCGGACGCGTGTCGGGCCAGGGCCCAGACGCACGCGCCCACCAGCATCAATCCCAACCAGGCCAGCGGCATGACCACATGGGCGCCGTGCGTCCAGAACGTGGATGCCACGGCCAGCGACAAACCGCACAGCGCCGCATAGAACGGCGCCAGCTGGCGCATGCCCCAGCCGGTGGCACGCTGCAACACCCAATCCACGGACCAGCCCGCACCCGGCCCTGACCGGGTGCCGGCCCCTTCGAACGTCTCGCGACCGAAGCGGAAACCGGTGAGGTCTGCTCTTGAAGGCCAGGCGATGGACGAAGTGGAAACGGTCATGAAGCTACTGCAATTCGGGGCCGTCGGCTCGCCCGGTGGCGCATGCGCACCCCGGGCGGACTTGTGTCATTCAAGCAGGGCAGTTTAACGCAGGCCACCGGCTGGCTTTCAAGTCCCGGCGCCGCGGTGGCGTACGAGACTGCGCATTTCTTCGAGAGAAACCGTCGTTTCGCTGGACGCGGCACGGCGTGGCAGCGCCTTGAACGCGTGGCCATAGGCCACCTCGAACCGCAGGTGCAGCCGGCCGTCGCTCCCACGCAACCGTTCCAGTTCGGCCAGGAGGCGTTTGCGCCAGCGCGGCGTGCGCAAGCCCGCGAACCGGTCGGGCGCCGCGTTGCCGCCCAGGCCGCGCAACTCTGCGAGCAGCGCTTCGGGGTCGGCCCAGCTCAGGCGAAGCGTCTCCTGGTCCATCACCGGGTCGGCAAAACCGGCGTGGACCAGCATGTCGCCCAGGTCGTGCATGTCGATGAACGCGGCCATCGGCGTGGGCCAGCCGAGCGCCGCATAGAGGTCGCGCAGTTCGCGCAGGGTGTCGGGGCCGAGGCAGGAGAACATCACGAACCCGTCCACCGCGAGCGCGCGGTGCCAGCGGGCCAGCACGGCGGGAGGATCGGCCACGGCGTGCAGCATCATGTTGGCCCAGACGAGCTGCGCGCCTTCGGGCATGAGGTCATCCGCGGCCACCACGTCAGGCGCGGCACGGCGCCACGGCCACCATCCACTGCGGGAGGCCTGGCGGCTGCGCTCGCGCAACGCCTCGGTGGGCTCGACGATGATGCGGCGGGCCTCGGGGTACGCCTTGGCGAGCAGGTCCCCTCCCGCGCCTGCGAGCCCCCACCAATCCACGAGCACCGATGGCTTCAGGCGAATGATGTCGAGCCGTTCGGCCATGCGACGCGCCACTTCGCCATGCAGCCACGGCGGCACGCCCCCGGCGGCCAGACGGTTGAGGGCCGTCAGCACCCGTCCGAGGTCGAGGGGTCTTATCGCGGGGGAGCTGGAGGGTGCACTCATCGGGCCGTCAGTATATTGACCCGGGTGCCATTCACCCATGCCCTGCTCCGAATACCCAGCCTCTGCGCCATCTGCCGAAGCTGGGGCGCGCCACGGGTGTGCGAGGCCTGCGTGCAGCGGTTCGCCCCTGTCGTGCCGCGCTGCCGGTCGTGTGCGCTGCCGGTGCCGGCCGGCGCATCCACCTGCGGCCGATGCCTGGTGTCGCCCCCGCCGTTAGACCATGCCGTGGCCGCCGTCGACTACGCTTTCCCGTGGGACCGCCTGGTGCTCGCCCTCAAGTTCCGCGGCGCACTCGACCTGGCCGGCACACTCGCCCACCGCCTTCGCCATGCTGTGGCCCATGTGGGCGCCCCGCAGCCAGACCTCGTGGTGCCGGTGCCCCTCGGCCCGCATCGGCTGCGCGAACGTGGTTTCAACCAGGCGTGGGAATTGGCCCGCCGCATGGGTCCGCCGGCTGACGCCCGACTGCTGCTGCGCCTGACGGACACGCCCCATCAGCTTGCCTTGCCCGAAGCAAAGCGCGCCGCCAACGTGCGCGGTGCATTCGCGCTCGACCCGCGTCGGCGCACCGCGGTGAACGGCCGGCACGTGGCCGTCGTGGACGACGTCATGACCACCGGAGCCACCCTTCACGAGATCGCCGGGGTGCTGCGTGCAGCGGGTGCCGCGTCGGTGCGCGTGTGGGTCGTGGCACGCACGCCCCGGCCCACCGGTTGAGCGACAGCGGCAAGGGCACAATCTCCGGATGTTCAACATCGTCCTCGTCCACCCGGAAATCCCGCCGAACACCGGGAACGTGATCCGCCTGGCCGCCAACACCGGTTGCGCGCTGCATTTGATCGAGCCCCTCGGCTTCTCGATGGACGACCGGTTGCTGCGACGCGCGGGCCTCGATTACCACGAATACGCACCGGTGCAGCGGCATGCGTCGTGGGATGCGTTCCTCGCGCAGGCCCGCCCCGATCCGGACCGCCTGTTTGCCTTCACGACGCGCGGCAGCCACCCCATCTCGGAGGCGGCATGGCAGCCGGGAGACTGGTTTGTCTTCGGCTCCGAAACGGCGGGGCTGCCGGCAAGCCTGCGCGACAGCTTCCCTCCGGCTCAACGTGTGCGGCTGCCCATGCGGGCCGGCCAGCGCAGCCTGAACCTCAGCAATGCGGTGGCCGTGACTGTCTTTGAGGCGTGGCGCCAGAACGGCTATGCCGGTGGCGCCTAGTGTGAAGTTCCAATAGGTTGTATCCGGTGTTCATCCGGGCAGTGTCTGAGACAGCGGAACGACCGCTTCAGGTGGAAGCGGTCGCGGTTTCAGGTCAAGCGGGATCGGCGACGACCGACCAGCGGCCCTCGTCCCGCCGCCGGGTTACCTTGCTGACCTTCTCGGCGGACACCTGCGGGAGATTGCGGATGATCGCATGAGCAAACCTCGAACGATCCGGCCATTCCACCAGCACTGTCGCTCGGCTACCGTCGTGCAAGTGGAACTCCCACTCCGTGTCGATTTGGTTGGCAAAGTCATTGAACAGCCGGAGATAAAAGACATCCGCAATTTCGGACCACTTCACGTGCTCCACCCTGTCGGCATGCAGTCGGAAGCAATATCCCCTCGTGTCGAAGACCAATGCGTGGTAGTTGACCGGCTTCCTGAGTTCAACGACCAACAGGAAAAGAAGACTCGTGATGCCAACGAGCCAGATCGCAGCCGCATGGGAAGGGAACGCCACCGACAGACCAAAGCAAGCAGCTGAGACACCCCAGGGGAGGAGATCGCGCTTTTCAAACGGATGAGGTCGAGGCATGGTGGCACAGCCACTCTCCAGAGAGAGGCCAAGTGCACAAATTGTACGTTTTGTCATGACAGCCATCGGCCCTACTGACGGGACAAAGATTGTCCGCCTCCCGCTGCGCAGTGGCAGCTTCAGGCTGGAAGCCTACGTTTGCTTAACTGCCTGCGGCGGCGGCTTGCGAACCTGAGCCGACGTTCAGGACAAGTCGTCCGGCGGTTGGTGGCAAGCCAACATCGCTACATGCAGTACAGGCTACGCACACAGGCGGGCCGGATGATTTTTTGTTCAGTGCCGTCGCGCTATGGCACGATGGTGATGCTTTCAGCCTATTGCCACCGCTACGCGCTTTCATGCGAAACCTATTGCCGCTACCAATCACTTTCCTGTTTTGGTTTTGCACGGTGCCGGTCGTCGCCAAAGATGCGCCGGACCATCTCCAGGCCGTTGCAAGGATGGCCCCCGAGCTACGCCATCTCAACTTCGTGTGGGCTGACGCGCAAGGCGATTTGGACGGCGACGGAATCTCTGATGTGGCCATGTTGCTCACCGGAAGCAAGGACGGTGAGGCGTCCCGAGAAGAGAGACTGGTTGTTGTTACTGGGGTCCCAGGCGGGGGCTACAGGATCCTCTCCGTTTCCGGCGAGTTCTGCCATCCGAGCAAGTTCTACAACCTTGACATCAGGGACCGCTCGCTCTTTGTTGAAGCAGTGGAGACCGCGGATTCCGCTCGCCACGCCAGCTCTACCTTGCACTTTCGCTACAACGCAATACTCAGCGACCTTGAACTTATCGGTGAAGAGGTGCGCTCCATCGTGTACGACGGAGGAGACGAAGAGCGAACCAGCTCAAACTACCTGACCGGGAAAGTCATCCATACATGGAGCAACAGGGGCAAGGCAAAGACGAAGACGGAACGAATCGCCAATCCGACCCACCCCAAACTCAATGGATGGGCCTGTCGAGGCTGAACCTATCCACCGGCCGATCAGCCCGGGCGTTGTTACCTCTCCTGGCCTCAAGCGGTTAGCCGACCAGATTGATTCGACCGCCGCAATGGCTGCATAGCGGTGTTGCGGATCAGCTTGCCACAGCGCCACCACCGCACAAACTCTATTTGTCGCGAACAGCTTGCCAGGTCGTTCTATTCAGGCTTGACGCCCGCCGCCCGGATCACCGCGGACCAGCGCTCCCGCTCGGTGGCCATGAGCCCCTGGAGCGCCTCGGGCGTGGTGCCGGCTGCCGTGAAGTACTGCGCAAGCAGCTTCGCCCGGAAATCGTCGCTCTTGATGATGCGGATCAGCTCGCGGGACATGCGCTCGATCATCGGCGCCGGTGTGCCGGCCGGTGCGAGCACGGCCTGCCAGGAGATCGCCTCGAAGCCAGGATGACCAAGCTCGGCCAGGGCCGGCAGGTCGGGCAAGGAGGCCACGCGACCGAGGCTCGTGACCCCGAGCGCACGCAGCTTGCCGGCACGCACCTGCGCCATCGCGAGCCCCGGCACCATGAATCCGGCTTGCACCTGCCCGCCGAGGATGGCGTTGATCACCTGCGGAAAGCCGGCGTACGGCACGTGCACGAGGTCGATGCCGGCACGGGTACGAAACCATTCCATCGCCAGGTGGGAAGCGCTGCCATTGCCGACGCTGCCGTAGTTCCAGGCGCCCCGGTTCTGCTTCGCGAGCCGAACGAAATCGCCCAGTGTTTCGACGCCCAGCCGTGGGTCGACAACCAGCACATTGGGGGACGTGGCGACGAGGCACACCGGAGCCAGCTCACGCACCGGGTCGTATGGCAGGCGCTTGGACAGCAGCGGCGCAGTCACCAGCGGCCCCTGGATCGTGAAGAGCCAGGTGCTGCCATCCGGGGGCGCCTTTGCGACCACCCCGGTGCCGAGGTTGCCACCGGCGCCCGGCTTGTTGTCCACCACCACCGGTTGGCCCAGGGCACGGCCGAGCGGCTCGGCCAGCAGGCGCGAGACGAGATCGGGTGAACTGCCGGGCGGGAACGGCACGACGAGCCGGATGGGCTGGGCCGGCCAGGCGGCAGCACGCGCCCACCACGGCGCCGCGCCGAGCCCTGCTGCCAGCAGCAAGTCGCGGCGTTGCAGGATCACACCTCGCGCTGTGCTTCACGCGCCATCAGCGCGCGGATGGCCTGCTGTGGCGTGAGCCGCGCTTCGAGCACATCGACGACGGCCTCGGTGATGGGCATGGTGACGCCGCATTCGCGGGCGCGTTTGAGCACGGTGGCGGCACAGGCCACACCTTCGGACACGTGGCCGAGTTCATGCAGGATCCGCACGAGCGGCAAGCCCTGTGCCAGCAGGAGCCCCACCTTGCGGTTGCGGGAGAGGTCGCCGGTGGCGGTCAACACCAGGTCGCCCAGGCCACTCAGGCCCATGAACGTTTCGGCACGCGCGCCGAGCGCGATGCCGAGCCGGGTCATTTCCGCGAGCCCACGCGTGATCAGCGCGGCACGGGCATTCAGGCCGAGCTGCATGCCATCGGCGATGCCCGTGGCAATGGCGAGAACGTTTTTCACCGCACCACCCACTTCGACCCCCACCGGATCGCTCGATGCGTAAATGCGCAGGCGTTCGCTGTGCAGCACGTCGATGGCCATTTGTGCGACTGCATCGTTCGTGCTGGCGGCCACCAGGGCCGCGGGTTGCCCGCGGGCCACCTCGAGGGCGAAACTGGGGCCTGAGATGACTCCGATGCGGGCAAGGTCGGGCCGCACCGCCTGGGCGACTTCGTGCCCGAGGCGTCCCGAGCCTTCCTGGAACCCCTTGCACAGCCACAGCACGCCCTGGCCGTCGGCCGGCAGCCGCTCAAGTGTGGCCTGCAGGGCGGCCGTCGGCGTGCCGATGATGATCAGGCCCTCTCGGGCATGCGCCACGGCGGCATCGAAATCGGCCGTGACTTGCAGCGATTCGGGCAACCCGATGCCCGGGAGGTAGCGGCTGTTTTCGCGCGTGGCGGCCATGGCGGCCGCCTGGGCGGGATCGCGCGCCCACAACACGGTGGCGTGGCGAGAGGCCACGTTCACTGCGAACGCCGTGCCAAAGGCACCGGCCCCGAGAACCGAGACGTTCATTGCCCGATCAGTTGGCTTGCTGGCCCTGCTGTTGCTGCTGGGCTTCGTACATGGCCTGGAAGTTCACCTCCGAGAGCAGGACCGGCGGGAAGCCACCGCGCGTGCAGATGTCGGACACGACGGCACGCAGGTACGGGTACACGATTTGCGGGCAGGCAATGGCCAGGATGGGCTGCAGCTGGTCTTGCGGGACGTTGCGGATCTCGAAGATGCCGGCTTGCTTGGCTTCCACGAGGAACAGCGTCTTCTCGCCGACGGTGGTGGTCACGGTGGCCGTGACGCTCACTTCGTACATGCCTTCGCCGACGGGCTCGACACCCAGGCCGAGGTTGATGTCCACGTGCGGCTGCGACTGCTCCAGAAAGATCAGCGGCGAGTTGGGTTGCTCCAGGGACAGGTCCTTCAGGTACAGGCGCTGGATCTGGAACACGGGGGTCTGGTCGTTGTCTGCCATGGTCGTCTCTCAATCACAAGAAAAAGCCCGCAACCGGAGGCTGCGGGCTGTGCGGTGGCCGCGATTATCCACGAGGCCCCGTGACAGTGATTCGAGCAGGGTCAGGCGTCGAGCAGCGGCATGAGGCCACCGCGCTGGTCGAGCGCGATGAGGTCGTCGCAGCCGCCCACGTGGGTGTCGCCGATGAAGATCTGCGGCACGGTGCGCCTTCCGGTGAGTTCCATCATCGCGGCCCGCTGGGAAGGATCGAGGTCGATGCGGATTTCATCGATGCTCTCGACTCCGCGGGCCTTCAGCAGGTTTTTGGCGCGAATGCAGAAGGGGCACACCTGCGTCGTGTACATCTTGACGGCTTTCATGGCTCGAATGGACTCCCGTCAAGCCGATTTCTCGACCGGCAGGTTGGCTTCTCGCCAGGCCGCCAGGCCGCCGACCAGCGTGCGTGCGTTCTCGTAGCCGAGCTTGCGCAGCATCATCACGGCGCGCGACGCCGCGGCCCCGCGGTTGCACACCACCACGATGGGCAAAGCCTTGTTCTTGGGCAAGGCCGTGCTGGACTGGATGGTGGCGAGCGGGATGTTCTTGGCGTTGGCCACGTGGCCCGCGGCGTATTCGGCGGCGTCACGCACATCGACGAGCACGGCCTTTTGCCGGTTGATCAGCAAGACCGCCTCGGCGGCGGACACACCACCTGCCGGCGCACCCCGGCGCAGCGTGGGCCATGCCAGCAAACCGCCCGACACCAAGGCCACGGCGAACAGGTACCACGTATCGAGAAAGAATTTCACTGGAACGCCCACAGGTTGGAGATCAAACGCGAATTATAGAATTCGCCTTCTTTCGTCCAACCGATGCCCTTCTCCATGTACAAACTCGTGCTCATTCGCCACGGCGAATCCACCTGGAACCTCGAAAACCGCTTCACTGGCTGGACCGACGTGGAACTCACGCCCACAGGCGTCGAGCAGGCGAAGGCAGCCGGCCGGTTGCTCAAAGCCGAAGGCTACGACTTCGATGTCGCCTACACGTCGGTGCTCAAGCGCGCCATCTGGACGCTGTGGCACACGCTGGACCAGATGGACCGCACCTGGCTGCCCGTCGTCCACAGCTGGCGCCTCAACGAACGGCACTACGGCGGCCTGCAAGGCCTGAACAAGGCCGAGACGGCCAAGAAGTATGGCGACGAGCAAGTGCTGATCTGGCGCCGCAGCTACGACACGCCGCCGCCGGCGCTCGAAGCCGACGATCCACGCGGCCAGCGCCAGGATGTGCGCTATGCCAAGCTCAGCGCGAACGACATTCCGCTCACCGAATGCCTCAAGGACACCGTGGCCCGCGTGCTGCCGGTGTGGAACGACAGCATCGCCCCGGCCATCAAGGCCGGCAAGCGCATCGTGATCGCCGCGCACGGCAACAGCATCCGCGCGCTCGTGAAGTACCTCGACAACATTGCCGATGACGCGATCGTGGGCGTGAACATCCCGAACGGCATCCCGCTCGTCTACGAACTCGATGCCGACCTCAAGCCCATCAAGAGCTACTACCTCGGCGACGAGGAAGCCGCCAAGGCGGCCGCCGCGGCCGTGGCGAACCAGGGCAAGAAGGGCTGAACGGCCGGCGTGCCGGTGGTGCGCCGATTCAACGGCGCATCAACCGGCACATGCGGATGTTGCGGCCGCGGGCTTCTCCGCCAGGCCCAGCGCCGCGGCGATCTGAATCCGCGTGCGCTCGCTGATGGCGCGGCGGTCGAGGCCTTCGGTGACCATGGCCGGCAGGCGCTGCACGCGCACCTGCAAACCCCGGGCACACACGATGGCCCACAAGGACTGCATCAGGTTCGTGTCACCGATGAAGGGCGCCGCGGCGCTGACGGGCGACACGGCATCGCTGAACCGCAATGCGATGGGCTGCACCGGCACATGGGTGACCGCCGCGGCTTGCAGCAAATTGGCATGGAACGGCAGCAGGCCATGGCCGTCGCTCGTGGTCCCCTCGGGGAACATGGCGATCACCTGGCCGCGCTGCAGCGCCTCGGCCACCTGGTGCACCACCCGCATCGCATCGCGCTTGCGCTCGCGTTCGATGAACAGCGTGCCGCCGCATGCCACGATCCAGCCGATCACGGGCCAGCGGCGGATGTCCGCCTTCGACACGAACCGGGCGGGCTGCGAGGCATCGATGGCGAGGATATCCAGCCACGACACGTGGTTCGACACGAGCAGCACCGGCCCGGGATGGGCCTCCCCCTCGACAACGAGGCGCAGGCCCATGGCGGCCAGCATGTGCTTGGAGAACTTGCCCACGTGCCACATGCGTTGTGCCGGCCCGATGAACGGGAAGACGAAGGCGCAGGTGAGAATCCCGCGCACCAGCATGGCGAGACAACATGCAAGCCGCCACAGGGCAAGTGGCAGGCCGACCCGGGCAGGGACCGTCACTTCGATTCGAACGCGATGTTGCCCGCCACGAGCGTGGCGCGCACCAGACCCGGCAACTCGAAGCCAGCGAACGGCGAATGCTTGCCCTGGCTGCGGAATGCCTGAGGCACCACCGTCCAGCGCGCGGCAGGGTCGAACAGGCACAGGTCGGCCACGCCGCCCTCCACCAGCCGGCCGGCGCTCGATGAGAGAGAGCCCAGCGCGTCGCCCAGCACCCGCACCGGCTCGCAGGTGACGGTGGCCAGCGCCTTCGACAGGCTCAGGCCGCTTTCCTCGCCCCATTTGAGCGCTAGGCTCAAGAGCAATTCGAGGCCGGTGGAACCCGGCTCGGCTTCGGCGAACGGCAGGTTCTTCGCGTCTTCATCCACCGGCGTGTGGTCGCTCACGAGGGCATCCACCGTGCCATCGGCCAGCGCGGTGCGGATGGCATCGCGATCGCGCTGCTGGCGCAGTGGCGGCGTGAGTCGCATGGCGGCGTTGAAGTAGCCGATGTCCATGTCGGTCAGGTGCAGCTGGTTCACGCTGACGTCGCATGTGACGGGCAAGCCTTCGGCCTTCGCCCGGCGCACGAGTTCGATGCCCGCCGCACTGCTCAGGCGGCAAAGGTGCACGCGGGCCCCGGTGACCCGCATCAGCTCGAAGATGGTGTGCAGCGCGATGGTCTCGGCCACGACCGGCACGCCCGACAGGCCCAGCCGCGTGGCAAGCGCACCGCTGGCTGCAACGCCTTTGCCGAGGTGGGCGTCCTGCGGGCGCAGCCAGACCGTGTAGCCGAAGGTGGAGGCGTACTGCAGCGCGCGCTGCAGCACCTGGGTGTCGGCGATCGGTACATCGGCTTGCGAAAAGCCCACGCAGCCTGCCTCCACCAGTTCGGCCATCTCGGTCAGCACCTCGCCGGCCAAGCCACGCGTGAGGGTGCCCAGCGGGTACAGGTGCGCCTGGTTGAGGTTGCGCGCGCGGAACTTCAGCATCTCGACGAGGCCCGGCTCGTCGAGCGGCGGATCGGTGTCGGGCGGGCACACGAGGCTCGTGACCCCACCGGCCACCGCTGCAGCCATCTCCGATTCGAGCATGCCCTCGTGCTCATGACCGGGCTCGCGCAGGCGCGCCGCCAGGTCCACGAGACCCGGGGCGACGACGAGGCCCGAGGCATCGATGGTGCGGCTCGGATGGAACTCGGGGCTCACCGTCCCGAGGGCCACCACGCGGCCGGCGGCGATCGCCACGTCGCCCGGCGCATCGCGGCCGGTGGCAGGGTCGACGAGGCGCCCGTTCTTGATCAGGATCTTCATGGTCTTGCGGGTGTGCTCAGGAATCAGGCGTTGTTGCCGGCAATGGTGGACATCACCGCCATGCGCACCGCGATGCCGAAGGTGACCTGCGGCAGGATCACGCTCTGGCGGCCGTCGGCCACGGCCGAGTCGATCTCGACGCCGCGGTTGATGGGGCCGGGGTGCATCACGATGCAGTCGGGTTTGGCCAGCGCGAGTTTCTCGGGCGTGAGGCCGTAGTTCTTGAAGAATTCGCCGGCGCTCGGAAGCATGGCGCCGCTCATCCGCTCGTTCTGCAGGCGCAGCATGATGATCACATCGGCACCACGGATGCCCTCGGCCATGTCGTGGCACACGCGCACGCCCATTTCCTTGAGGTCGCCCGGCACCAGGGTCTTCGGGCCGACGGCACGGATCTCCGGCACGCCGAGCGTGGTCAGTGCATGGATGTCGGAGCGGGCCACGCGAGAATGGACGATGTCACCGACGACGGCCACCGTCAGGTTCGTGAAGTCCTGCTTGTAGTGCCGGATGGTGTACATGTCCAGCAAGCCCTGCGTGGGGTGGGCATGGCGGCCGTCGCCCGCGTTGACGACATGCACATGGGGCGCGCAATGCTTAGCGATCAGGTACGGCGCACCGCTTTCGCTGTGGCGCACCACGAACATGTCGGCATGCATCGCCGACAGGTTCGCGATGGTGTCGAGCAGGCTCTCCCCCTTCGCGGCCGACGACCGTGCGATGTCGAGGTTCACCACGTCGGCGCTCAGCCGCTTCGCAGCGATCTCGAAGGTGGTGCGGGTGCGCGTGCTGTTCTCGAAGAACAGGTTGAAGACGCTCTTGCCGCGCAGCAGCGGCACCTTCTTGACCTCGCGATCGTTGACGCTCAGGAAGGTGCCTGCGGTGTCGAGAATCTGGTGGATCACCGCGCTCGGCAGGCCCTCGATGGAGAGCAGGTGAATCAGCTCGCCGTTCGAGTTCAGTTGCGGATTGCGTTGTTGCAACATCTGGATCAATCGCCTTCTTGGATGTCGAAGCTGAAGCGGCCTGCGGCGTCTCGCGCCAGGCGCACACGGTCGTCCGGTGCCACCTCGATGCGGGCCGCCGTGAAGGCGGGCTCGATGGGCAATTCGCGCCCGCCACGGTCGACCAGCACCGCGAGCGTCACGCTGGCCGGGCGGCCGAAGTCGAAAAGTTCGTTGATGACGGCACGGGTGGTGCGGCCGGTGTAAAGCACATCGTCGATCAATAGGATGGGACGTCCGTCCACGGTGAACGGAAGCCGCGTGGGGTCGGCGCTGCTCATGCCGCGCTGCGAGAAGTCATCGCGGTGCAGGGCGCTCGAAATCACGCCGTGTTCGCCCTCGAGCCCGAGGTCGCGCTGCAGGCGTTCGGCCAGCCAGGCACCGCCCGACCATACGCCCACGAGGGCGGTGTCGGGGCGCACCAGCGGACGCACCCCGGCGAGCAGTTGGGCATACAGCGCTTCGGCGTCGAGTTGGTTGACGGTCATGGCGTGTCTCGCAGAAATTGCTCCAGGATGAGCGCGGCGGACGCGGCATCCACGTCGGCGGCGCCCATCGCATGGGCTTCGGTGGTGGTGTAACGCTCGTCCACTTCGTGCACCGGCAAACCGAAACGGCCGTGCAGCTGGCGGCCGAAGCGCCGGGCGCGGGCAGTATTGTCGTGCGGTTGCCCGTCGGGATGCACCGGAACGCCGATCACGAGCGCGGCTGGCTGCCATTCGGAGATCAGCGCACCGATGGCTTGGAACCGCGCATCGCCCTCGGCCGTGAGCGTGCGCAAGGGCGACGCGCTGCGGGTCAGGGTGTTGCCGCTGGCCACGCCCACCCGCTTGGTGCCGAAATCGAATGCCAGGAACGAACGGTGTGCGAATGCCGGTGCCGGGGCGCCAGAACCGCTCATGCGTGCCCCGCCTCCTGGCTCAGCATGCGTGCATCGATGCCGAGCAACGACAGCGCCTTGTCGTAGCGCTGCTCCACGGGCGTGTCGAAGATGATGTCCGGCTCGGCATCGACATTGAGCCAGCCGTTTCGGCTGAGCTCCTCTTCGAGTTGGCCGGCGCTCCAGCCGCTGTAGCCCAGCGTGACGAGGATGCGCTTCGGACCCGCGCCATTCGACAGCGCCTCGAGCACGTCCTTGCTCGTCGTCATCTCGAGGCCTCCTGGAATCTGCAACGAGGAGTTGTAATGCCCGCCCTCGCCGTCGTCGCCATCGAGCCGGTCGTGCAGCACGAAGCCGCGCTCGGTCTGCACCGGGCCGCCGAAGTACACGGGGGCTTCGGCCAGGTCTTCCCGGTCGAGCGTGAGTTCGACCTTCTCGAACAGATTTCTCAGCGTGATGTCGATCGGCTTGTTGATGACCAGACCCAGCGCGCCTTTTTCGGTGTGCTCGCACAGGTAGACGACGGCGCCAGCAAATGTCTCGTCCGCCATCCCGGGCATCGCGATGAGGAATTGATTGGTCAAGTTGATGGCGGACATGCGCTGATTTTATGCCCCCCGGCCGGTTGTCGGCAGGCGGCTTCTCACTCGGGCAAACTGTGCTCATGGAAAAGGCCCTTTCTTCAGCGCTCGTCTGGTTCAGGCGCGACCTGCGGGCCGACGACCATGCCGCGCTTTTCCACGCCTTGAAGGCCGCTCGCAAAGTCTGGTGCGCGTTCATTCTCGACCGGGACATCCTCGATCCACTCCCCCGCGCCGACCGCCGGGTGGAATTCATCCTGGACAGCCTGCATGCACTGGACGCGCAATTGCGTGCGCTTCACCCTGGCGCGCGGCTCATCGTGCGCCACGCCCGTGCCAGCACCGCCCTGCCCCGGCTGGCCGCCGAACTGCACGTGCAGGCCGTCTATGCCAACCACGACGATGACCCGGCGGCACTCGCCCGCGATCACCAGGTGCGAGGCCGGCTGGCCGAACTCGGCATCGCGCTGCACACCGGCAAGGACCATGTCATCTTCGAGCGCAACGAGGTGCTGAACGCCGCCGGAAAGCCGTATACCGTGTTCACGCCCTACAAGAACGCATGGCTGAAGAAGCTGGAACCGTTCTATCTGAAGGCATACCCGATCGAGCCCTACGCGGAAGCCCTCGCCCCCGCGCCCGACGAGATTCCAGCAACACTGCCGCCCCTCGCGGAGATCGGCTTTCAACCCACCAACCTCCACGAACTCGGCCTCGGCACGGGGGCAGCAGGTGCCCAGGACCTCCTGGCCTCCTTTCTGCCTCGATTGGACCGCTACGGCGATACCCGGGATTACCCTGCGATCAAGGGGCCAAGCTACCTGTCCCTGCACCTGCGCTTCGGCACCATCGGCATCCGGCAGCTGGCGCGCGAAGCCGTCGCCCACGACACCGCCGGCGCGCGCAAATGGTTGTCAGAACTCGTGTGGCGCGACTTCTGGCACCAGGTGCTGCACCACCATCCCCACGTGGTCGACTCCGCTTTCGATTCCGCCTTTGACGCGATCAAATGGGAACGCGGCAAGCACGCAGAGGCGTTGTTCGCGGCCTGGTGCGAGGGCCGCACCGGCTACCCGCTCGTTGACGCCGGCATGGCCCAGATCAACCAGACCGGCTACATGCACAACCGCCTGCGCATGGTGACTGCGAGCTTTCTCGTCAAGCACCTGGGCATCGACTGGCGCTGGGGCGAACGCTACTTCGCCGAAAAACTCAACGACTTCGACCTCGCCGCCAACAACGGCGGCTGGCAATGGGCGGCCTCGACCGGCTGCGACGCGCAGCCGTACTTCCGCATCTTCAATCCAGTCATCCAGAGCCGCAAATTCGACCATGACGGCAAATTCATCCGGCGCTACCTGCCGGAGCTTGCCAAACTGCCGGACGAAGTCATCCATGCGCCCTGGCTCGCGCGGCCGCACGAACTGGCTGAGGCGGGCGTCGTTCTCGGGAAGAACTATCCGGCGCCGATCGTGCTGCATGAGGAGGCGCGTCAGGAGACGCTGAATCGGTTTGGGGTGGTTGGGAGATTTGCTGCCGGGGGGCGCGGCACCCGTGGCGGGTGAGGATTTTCTGCTTGGCGCGGGGCTTGTTCTCCGGCGAGGCCGCGCCGGCGCGCCTCGGCTCGCTTCGCACCGTTGGCTCACTGGACCCGGTGGGCCCCGGCTTTCGCCGGGGTGACATTCTGGTAAGTCATACCGGCGAACGCCGCTACAAAAGAGCAAGAGGCGAGCGAGCAAAGCGAGCAACGCCCCGAACCGCGCGCGACAGGAAGGCGAGCGAAAGCGAAGCCGCAGATCAAGCCACCCACGAGGCCGGCTTCGCCGGCCGACCAGGGGTCGCCCCTCGGGGGCAGGAGGCGCAAGCCGACTGGGGGGCTAAAACAACTCCACGTCCCCAGTCTTGGAGCCGTCTTCCAAGACGCCTTTGGCCACCAATTCCGAATGGCTTTGGACCTGGTTTCGGCCGTGGGCCTTGGCAAAGTACACGGCTTTGTCGGCACGTTCGAAGGCGCCGCTCGGGGTGTCGCCGGGCTTGACTTCGGTGAATCCGATGCTGATGGTGATTCGGCCCACCTGCGGGAATGGGTAGGCCGCGGTGTTCGAACGCATGCGTTCGAGGGCCAGGCGGGCATCGTCTTCGCTGGCGCAGCGCATCAGGACAACGAATTCTTCTCCGCCGAAACGGTACAAGCGGTCGTGGAAACGGAAACTGCTGCGCATGAGGCGCGACAGCAGCAGCAGGACTTCGTCGCCGATCAGATGGCCGTAAGTGTCGTTGACGCCCTTGAAGTGGTCGATGTCGATCACGCCGAGCCAATGGCGGTGGCCGGCCGGTTCATGGCGGCGCCCGTCGGACGAGGTGGTGTCCGCCACGGCCGGCCTCACTGGCGGCACGCTGGTGGCTTTCAGGAAAACTTCGTCGAAGGTCTTGCGGTTGAGCAGTCCGGTGAGCGTGTCGCGCTCGCTGTAATCGAGAAGCCCATGGACATTGCGGTAGATGCGCAGGATGCTGTTGACCATGCGCACATCGTCGTCCTTCAACGGGTGCCGGCTTTCGATTTCCATGACGCCCACGACCTCGCGGTCGGTCCGCACGGGAAAAATGCTGCAGCACACCCCTCCGGGCAGTGAAATGACGCCGGTGTCGCCCGCCATGGCCTGCATCCTCGCGGGAAACTGGTCGAGGCCGGGCAGGAGACCGGAGTCCGCCCAAACCGGGTCGGCCGTGGCGACGGCGTCGCTTTCGCCGAGCCGGGCGCGCGTGATCCAGTGTTCGCGTCCCACATCTCCAACCACCCGATAGATGGCCACGGAGACCGGGCGAAGCAGGTCACGAAGCGCATTGACCAACGTGACGTCGAGGATGTCCCGGTCTCGAAATCCGGTCATCTCCGCCAAGTGGTCGACCAGTTCAGACATGAGGTAGGGAGGATCCGGGACAAATGGTTGAAGAGGTCAGACCGGCGCGGTGACGTGGGTCGTGTAGCGTGCAATCAGTGCCAACAAGTCTTCCTCGGAATAAGGCTTGCCGAGGTAATGGTCTACACCGAGTTCCGCCGCGTAATCGCGGTGTTTTTGTGCAATACGCGACGTGATCATGATGATCGGCAGGTCGCTCAGGCGCGCGTCGCCGCGGATGTTGCGCGCCAGGTCGAACCCGTCCATGCGCGGCATCTCGATGTCGCTGAGCACGACATGCGGGCGCTCTTCGGCAAGGCGCTCGAGGGCTTCGATGCCGTCCTTGGCCAGCACGACCCGGAAGCCTTCCCGGGTGAGCAACCGCTGGGTGACGCGACGCACCGTGAGCGAATCGTCCACCACGAGGACGAGCGGCGCCGCCACCTTGGCCGGTTCGCTCGCCATCGGTTGGGCCACGTGCTGCTCGGGAGCCAGGCGGGCGGCCTGCGTGGCGGCACGCGCGGCATCGCCATACAGGGTGGCCAGCGCCACGGGGTTGTAGATCAGTGCCACCGAACCGGAGGCGAGCAAGGTCATGCCCGCCAGGCCGGGCAGGCGCGACAACTGCGGCCCGAGGTTCTTGACCACCACTTCCTGGGTGCCCAGAACTTCGTCGACGTGCAATGCGACTCGCTGCTGCGCGCTTCGCACGACGACCACGGGACGGGTACGGCCTGTCTCGAGGCTCACCGGTGCCTGCTGAAGCAGCGCACCGAACCAGAAGAACAGCATGGAACGGTCTGCCAGCGTGTAGCTGCCCGTCTGGTAGGCACGCTCGATTTCCTCGCCGGACAGACGGCGCACGATCTCGATGAGCGTGGCGGGCACGGCCACGATGCCGTTGCCGCAGCGCAGCATCACCACCTGCGTCACCGCGGTGGTCAATGGAAGCACAAGCGTGAAGCCCGTGCCCTGCCCGGCCGCGGTCGCGGTTTCGATGCGGCCGCCCATGGCGTTCACCTCGGAACGCACCACGTCCATGCCGACACCACGTCCTGCCAGTTCCGTCACCGTCTCTGCCGTGGAGAACCCGGGCATGAAGATGAGGTTGGCCAGCTCGCCGTCACTGTGCTCGCTGCCGGGCGCAATGAGGCCCATCTTCTCGCCCTTGTCGCGGATGCGCTGCAGGTTGAGACCCGCACCGTCGTCGCGGAACTCCACCGCCACTTCGTTACCCTCCTGGCGCAGCACCACGACGATGCTGCCGGTGGGATCCTTGCCCGCGGTGGTACGCACATCCGGCGCTTCGATGCCGTGGGTGACGCAGTTGCGCAGCAGGTGCTCGAACGCCGGGGTCATCCGGTCCAGCACGCCACGGTCGATTTCGATGCCGCCGCCGATGATGTCGAGCCGCACCTGCTTGCCGGTTTCCTTGGCGGCCTGGCGAACCACTCGGTACAGGCGATCGGATTGGCTTTCGAATTCGACCATCCGCGTGCGGAGCAGGTCGTCCTGCAGGTCCCGCGTCAGGCGCGCCTGGGCGGCGAGTTCGTCTTCCGTGGTTTCCAGCGTGCGCTGCAGCGTGCGCTGCACAGTGGCCACGTCGTTCACGGATTCGGCCATCATGCGCGTGAGTTCCTGGAACCGGGTGAAACGGTCCGACTCGAGCGGGTCGAAGTTTTCGTGTGCCGCCTTGGCGGCCTCCTGGCGCGAGATCATCTGGGTCTCGGCCTGGAATTCGATGTCGCGCAACTGCTGGCGCAGCCGCTCCAGGTTGTCCGTCAGATCGCCCAGCGACCCTCGCATGTTGCCCACCTCGGCCTCGATGCGCGACCGCGTGATGCTGACCTCGCCCGCCTGGTTCACCATGCGCTCGAGCAATGGTCCCCGTACGCGCACCGCCGCAATGCCCGTGGCCAGGGACTGGTGCGCCGTCACCTCGGCTTCGGGCTGCACGCCGGCGAATCGAGACCAGTCGATGTCCGCGGGAGCCGACTCCGGCCGGGAGGCGGGTTCCTGCACCTGGGAGGGTGACGTACCCGCGCCGGCGGCAATGTCCGTCGGCACAGGATGGATCAGTGCAGCTGAAGATTCGATGACCGGAAGCGTGGGAATGTCGTCGAGCGCCACAGGGGCGGTCGAGGCCTGTGCCACGGGAGCCAGCGGCTCCAGGGATTGGGCCGCCTCGGCGTACGCCTCGGCATCGCGCGATTTCAGCGCTTCGAACTTGGCAGCAAGCGCATCCGCACGGGATTCCAGGCGCTCCACCTCCGCGGTGGACGCGGATTCGGCCTGCAGCAGATGCTCAATGGCGGTTTCCAGGCGGTGCGCCAGTTCGCCCAGGCGCATCGCGCCTGCCAGGCGGGCGCCTCCCTTGAGCGTGTGCAGCGTGCGCATGCACGATGCGGCGTGCGCCGTGTGGCCAGGCTGCCGTGCCCAGTCACGCAGGGCGGACGAGAGTTGAGGCAGGAGTTCGGCTGCTTCTTCCTCGAAGATCTCGAACAGTTCGGCATCGACCGCATCGACTGCATCGATGTCCTGCTCGTCGTCGTCGGAAACGTCGCCACGGAACGGGGTGGTGGACGCGGCGGGCGCATCCACTGGCAACGGGGCAAGGGCCTTGAACTCGGATTGGCCGAGTTCGCCCGGTTCGGGCAGGTGTCCGAAGGCGGATTCGCGGACTTCGGCGTGCAGGGAGGCGGCAGGAGCCGCGGGCGGCGCGGGTTCGGCTGCAGCCACGTTGCCGAGCGGCTGCAGAGCCCCCGGGCGGGTGTCGGTCACCGGCACATCCAGGCTCACGGGGAGCGGGTCGATCACCTCGGTTTCCAACACAACCGGCGCCGGCTCGTCGTCGAGCGGCTCGTCTTCCACCGCTGCAGTCGCCTCGGCGAGGCGGCGTGCGGAGGACACCTCGTGTTCAGCCAGACGCGCCAGCAATTGCGGCGACGGTGCCTTCAGGAACCCCGCGGCGAACTGATGAAGCAGCCGGCGAATTTCTTCTGCCACATCGACGAACAGGCGGGCCTCTTCGGGCGTGCCTTGTCCGATGGCTTGCGAGCGCATCAGCGCGTGTTCAAGCGTGCGTGCCAGCTGCGACAGGTCGGTGAAGCCGACCGTGGCCGAGCTGCCTGCCAGGGAGTGGGCCTGGGCAATGGGCACCTCCCCAACCGGCCGATGCAGTTCCATCGCCCATTCGGCCACTTCGGTGGTGAGCTTGCGCGACAGTTCGTCGGCTTCGTTCAGGTAGATGTTGAACAGCGGAATGCTGATCCGAAGCGGCCCGACGACGCGGACCTGATCATCGTCCGTGAACCCCGGGTGCGCGACGTCTGGCGACGTGGCGGCAGGAGCCGCCGGCTCGTCGAACGAGAGATCGAGAACCACGGGCTCGGCGGGTGCCTCCAGTGCGCGGGCCGCCTCGATGGCGTCGACCGCCTCGATGGCAGCCTCCAGGGCGTCCGGCGTGGCGGGCTCGATGAGCGAAGGCAGCTCGTCGGTGGCCGGCACGGCGGGCGATTCGGCTTCGGCAAAAAAGCTTTCGCCCAGATCGAGCTCGATCATTTCGACCGATTCGGCAGCGGGCAATGCCTCTGCGCCCACTGGTTGCGCGTCAGGCCCGCCGCCATCCTGCGCAGGGAGATCGACCGGCATGGTCTCCAGGCCGGCGGTCAGATCGACAACCGGCAGGTCAACCGCCTCCGTGGGAACGATGACCTGGACGGTCGAGAGCGGTTCTTCGAACGCGCTCAAATCGAGATCGAACGTGAGTTCGGGTTGGTCCGTGGCATCGGACAGGACGTCCGGGGCAGCCGCAATGGCCTCGGGAACCGGCACCGGCTCGAACCCGCCCTCCGGCTCGGGTTCTGGTTCGGAAGCCTCGAACTGGAGCGCCATCAACGGCAGATCGGGCGCCTCGGTGGGCTCGGCGACGATCTCCGCGACCGGTTCTCCGCGACCGAATGCCGCGGCCGCCTGCACCAGCGGTTCGGCACGATAGCCCCCCGCCTTCTGGTCGGCAATGGCTTCGATCCAGTCGGCAAGGTGGTTCAGCGCCTTGTGGGAGAAATCGAGCAACGCGGGCGAGGCGGGCTCCTGCCCGGCAAGCCATGTGTTGTAGAGCTGCTCGCAGGCCCATGAGGCTTCGCCGAATTCCTTCAGCCCGACCATGCGCGAGCTGCCTTTGAAGGTATGGAAAGCGCGACGCACCGCGGTGAGCTGCTCGACGTCAGACGGAGAAGCAGACAGATGAGTCAGCGATTGCCGGGCCTCGCTCACCTTCTCGCGCACTTCTTCGAGGAAGATCTCGCGCATTTCCGGGTCATCGGCAAGATCGTCCCCGGTGGCGGCCGACGAGGCCGTCGCGGCCGCGGGCGGGGCGGGTGGCGTCACAGGCCGCAACGGTTCCAGGCCGATGGCATCGCCGGCCGTACTGACGAATTCGTTCAGCGCTTCGGAAAGCTGCTCGCGGGCTTCGATGACCTCGGCAAGCCCCTGGGCCTGTTCGATCTTCTGCTGGGCTTCCTCGATGGTGGTCACCAGGCCGGACTGGTCGGCAGCCTGCGCTTCGTGCTGCAGGCGCTCCAGGTCACTCGACAATTCATCGAGCGGCATGCGCTCGCTGACCGCCGCTTCGGCCAGCGCCTGCGCCTGGCCGATGACCCTGACGTCGACGGAAGGCGTCTTGGGGACGGCGAGGTTCGTGGCGTTGCGCGCGGCAGCACTGCGCCCCATCAGCGGGCTCAGCGCCCCGGTGACCGGATCGAACACGAACAGCGACTTGGCCACGTGCGGCTGCGCACCCAGCATGTCGATCAGGAACCCCAAGGCACCCAGGTTGCCGGCAAGCCGGTCGAATGTGGCCGCCTGCTCAGCCTGCTCCGAGACGGCTTCGCCGCCGATGAGGCTCTCCACGTCCTCGCGCATGCGCAGCAAGGCCTGGCTGGCCTGGTCCATGCCAAGCACGGACATCACGCCGCGCATCGACGACAGCTGGCCCGGCACGGACATCAGCGGATCGCGCTCGGCGGGCTGGCGGAAGAATTGGTCGATCTGCTTTTCGGTCTCCGCAAGGGAGGCGCGCAATTCCTGCACGACGCTGCCCATGGTCTGGCGGTCGGAGACGCGTCGGTAAAGCTCCTCCATCCACGCCTCGAGCGGATCGGGCGTCTGGCCCGCACGCACGCTGGCAATGCGTTGCGCCAGCCGGCGAACGCGCTGGGCCTGCTCGGG
The DNA here is from genome assembly GCA_966212105.1 of uncultured Rhizobacter sp. GTDB lineage: Bacteria > Pseudomonadota > Gammaproteobacteria > Burkholderiales > Burkholderiaceae_C > Rhizobacter. The sequence goes on along the minus strand of CBIHPH010000024.1, from coordinate 25,888 downwards.
ATGGTCGAAGTCGGCATCCTCGAGCGACGATTCGAGGTACAGGACACTCGTGGCCACTTCCATCGCGAGCGCGACCTGCGGCCCGGCTCCGCTTTGCTGGGTATCGGAGATGGCCTGCTGGAGTGCCTCGGCGAGCAGTTCGCCGCTCGGGTACAGCCGGCGCAGCGAATCGCCCACGAGAGAAAATTGTTCGGACAGGCCGCCCAGGCGGTGCATCTCACCGCCTGCAACGCCGGACCAGGCGTCCTTCGCGCTCGAGACTCGCTTTTTCGCCTGGGCAATCCATGCGGGATCGAAGCGGCCCAGGCGGCTGGCCTCGTAGTCGACCGGCACATGGTCGGCCAGGTCATAAGCCTCGCGAACGAGCGCCACACGCTGCGCCGCACGGCCATCCGTGGGCAGGGCGCATTGGGCGCAGAAGAACAGGAGGTCTTGCGCCAGACGTTCGGAGACTTCCGTCTCGCCGCGCTCGAAAATGCGAAGCTGAGCCAGCAACCGCGACGCGACGCGCTTGCTGAACACATCGTTCGCCAACAGGCCCATGGCCTGGCCCTGGAAGAAGCCGGACGCGAGCGTCCACAGCGTGCCCGCAGCGAGGTCGTTCGCACCGGCGGCGAGGCCGGCGCACAAATCGCTCATGCGGGCGGCCGAGGTGCTCTGCTGGCCACGCATCAGCAGCAGCATCTGCTGCTCCATCTCGGCACGGGCCGAGGCATCCGCGGCGCGCGGCGCAACGCCCCGTTCACGCGGCACATCGCGCCAGCGCCAGTCATGGCTCCACAGGTCGGCGGGATGCACGCGATCGGCACCGGCCACGGTCTGCACGTCCCGATAACGGGGGAAGAGCGCCAGCGCGGACATGGGCTTGCCTGCCAGCAGGCGCTGCAGGTAGTCCAGCAGCGCAAACGAGGCCTGCTCGATCACGTCGACATCGGCCGACGTCATCTTCTGAGGCTTCAGCACGAACCGTTTGACGGCCGCTTCACTGGCGCGGAGCACGCTCGCGACAGCCGGCAGGCCGACAAGTTCCAGGGCGCCGACGCCCTGATGGATTTGCTGGTGGGCGGTGCGCAGCACCGCCGGGTCGACGGCATCGACATCCGAGCCGCTGACCGCCTCCGCATCCTTGATGAACCGGCGCAACGCCTTGTGGGCAGCTTCCAGGGAGCGGCGCAGTTCTTCCTGCACCCACGCCAAGGCGCTCAGGTCATCGGTAGTTTCGCTTTGCTTGTCGCTCATCGTGGCCTGCGTGACTGGGGCGTTCGATCCGGTGACGGGTCAGGTCGGTGGGGTGCCACGGCCCGAGGCCCGTGGCACCAGGGTGATCACTCGATCTTGAATCGGGCGACCGATTGCTTCAGCTCTTCAGCGGTACGGGACAGCTCGCGCACCATCTGGGCCGTGGACCGGGTGCCTTCGCCGGTCTGTTCCGTCACGGCAAAAATGTGCTGGATGTTGGCGGCCACCACGTTCGCCGATTCGGCTTCGCGAAGCGCCTGGTTGGAAATCTGTCCGATCAGGTCGGCAAGCTGGCGCGACACGCGGTCGATGTCACCCAGCGCGCTACCGGCCGCGTCGGACAGCCGGGTTCCTTCCACCACACCCTGCGTGGACCGTTCCATGGCGCCCACGGCGTCCTGCGTGTCGGTCTGAATGGTCTTGACGAGGGCCGCGATCTGCCGGGTCGCATCGCCGGAACGTTCGGCCAGCCGCTGCACTTCTTCGGCCACCACGGAGAAGCCTCGGCCCGCCTCGCCGGCTGAGGCGGCCTGGATGGCGGCGTTGAGCGCCAGCACGTTGGTTTGTTCGGTAATGTCCGAGATCAGCTCGGTGATTTCGCCGATCTCCTGCGAGGATTCGCCCAGCCGCTTGATGCGCTTGGAAGTCTCCTGGATGTGGTCGCGGATGGAGTTCATGCCGCCGATGGTGTTCTGCACCGCGGTCAGACCGGTTTCGGCGGCCTGCAGCGATTGCCGGGCCACCTGGGCCGTCTGCTGCGCCTGGGCGGACACGTCGTTGATTCGGTTCGCCATCTGGAGCACCGATTCGCCGGTTTCGCGAATTTCGCGGAGCTGCTCGTCGGAGGCGGCGAGCAGCTCGGTCGAGGTGGCTTCCACCTGCTGCGTGGTCTCGGTCACCCGGCCCACCGTGCCCTGCACTTGCGACACCAGCGTGCGAAGTTCTTCCACCGTGTAGTTCACCGAGTCGGCGATGGCGCCGGTGATATCTTCCGTCACCGTGGCTTGTTGCGTCAGGTCGCCTTCAGCCACCGTCTGCAGTTCGTTCATCAGACGCAAGATGGCGGCCTGGTTGGCGTCGTTGACGCGCTTGGCTTCCTGCTCCTGGCGTTCCGCTTCGAGCCGTTGCGTTTCAGCGAGCGCCGCACGCTGGCGCTGGTCGCGCAGCGAGAGGGCCACGAGGCCGTAGCCGCCAGCGCCGAGCACCAGGCCCGACAGCAGCAGGAGCACCAGCGCACCGGTGCTGAAGGCGGTGGCTTCACCCAGGCCGCTCTGCACCTTCTCGAGGCCGATGCGCAGGGTTTCGCTTTCCTTGATGATCGCGGCCTGCGCTTCACGGGCGGACACCAGGCCTTGCAGGTTGCCAAGAATGGAGCCGGCTTGCACGCGGGTCTCTTCGTACAACGCCAGCAGCGCCGTGAGGCGTTCCTTGGTCTGCGGTTCTTTCGTGCCGGGCAGGCGGAGTTCCTGGTTGCCGTTGAGCAGCCCGTCGGCGATTTCCTTGAACGAATTCAAATCCTTGCCGAGCAGGAACACGGCCTCGGGGCTCACGCCTTCCATCGTGAGGAATTCGTTGGCGGACTTGCCGATGCGCTGGGTCAGCATCACGAGCTGGCCCACCGCGGAAAGTTCGGCGGACGATGCATCCTGCTGCAGCTTCAGCGAGGACACCGTCTCGGCAATTTCGAGCAGATCGGACGACTGGCGGTTGATGGCGCGCAGCGCCTGACCGACCTGCGTGAGGATCTTTTCCTGCGCGAGCACCGTCTTGGCGTTCTTTTCCGCCGCATCGACCAGCGGCAGCAGCGGTGCCAGTTCGGTCTGCACCGAACCTGGCGCTGCACTGAGGGTTTCATTGCCGGTGGCCAGGCCGCGCGCATTGCGCGCAAGCACGTCCGTGCTTTCCCTCACCTCGGCAAAGGCCGATGCGCTGCCGACCAGTGCCTGAGACACCGATTTGGCCAGCCGCTGTGACTGCATCAGCGCCTGACCCGAGGCGCCCACCTGCGCCGCGCCCTTCGTGGCGGTGAAGATCGACGCACCGGCGGTGATCAGCAGGCCGGCGAGGCCGGCGAGCACCATGCCGACGAGCACGCGCTGTTGCGTCCCCACGGCCTGTTCGCCGATCAGCGGCAGACCGGTGCCTGAGCCGGTGATCGTCTCTGCCGGCGGCATGCGGGTTTCGGAAAACTCCGCGATCTCCGAGGGGGCCGCTTCGGTGATGATCGACGAATCGATATGAGCCGGAGCCGTGGAGGCGTGCGACCGAGGGTCGGCCGCGGCGGGCACGGTTTCATCGTGAACCGGCACGTCGAGTGCGATCACCTCGTCGGGCGGCAGATCGGGTCCACCCGCATCATCCTGCCCCTTGCCCTTACCTCTGATTTTGTCCAGGAAGCTCATAAGTTCCTCGTTCCGTCTTACCTATCTCGGTCCCACTTGTCGGATGGTCTGTGCGCTCTTGGCGCTCAGCCCGCGATTCTCAGAAATGCTGATTCGTTGGCCAGGGCCGCGAGGTTCAGCTCTCGCCAAAGCCGGTTGTTTTCGTCACGGTAATGCCCTCCCACGAAGGCGGGCCGAACTTCACCGTCGTCGGCCTGCAGCGTGAGCTGCTCGGCGCTGCGCAGGCCGGCCAGCCGATCGACCAGCACCGCCGAATTGATGTTCAAGGCCGCATTGAAGGCCACGAACCAGGATTGATCACGGCCGGCTTCGCTGCCGCGGATACCGAGGAAGCCGGCCAGGTCCACCACGCCGTGCAAACGCCCCCGCAGGTTTGCAACGCCGAGGAACCACCGGTTCGTGTACGGCACCGGGACGGTCGGACCGAAGGGGAAAATTTCACCCGCCTCCTGAAGCGGGAACAAGAAACCGTGGCCACCGCTTTCGACAGCCAACCATGATTTGCCGCGCTCCTGCGTTCGGGCAGCCTGCAATCGGTCGGCCAGGCGGGTCTGCAGATCGCGCAATGCTTCCTTATTGGCCATTCACCTGCCTTTGGAACGAGAAGGAGGACATTCTCCGCGACGGGGTCAGTCGAAGGCCTTGATCTTGGCCATCAATTCGTCGGCATCGACGGGCTTGACGATGTAGTCGCGCGCGCCTTGGCGCATGCCCCACACCCGGTCGGTTTCCTGGTTCTTGCTGGTGCAGATGATCACGGGCACGTCGGTGAACCGCGCGTCGCGCGTGATGGCACGGGTCAGCTGGAAGCCGTTTTGCCCCGGCATGACCACGTCCATCAAGATCAAGTCGGGTTTTTCCTCGGCGAGGCGGCGCATCGCATCTTCGCCACCCTCGGCCGTGCGCACGGAAAACCCGCGCTTGGTCAGCAGGTCCGACAGGAAGTGCAATTCCGTCTTCGAGTCATCAACCAACAGGATCTTCTTGATCGGCATTTCGTTCTCCATCTGGCGGTGTGAGCAGCTCACACCTTTCCTTGGGCAGGCCGGTCGGACCGGCCTCGTGTTTGGTCAAACCTTCATGCGGTACTGCTCGACGGCCTGAAGCAACTGATCTTTGGTGAAGGGTTTGGTCAGGTACGCCTCGGCCCCCACCATGCGGCCGCGGGCCTTGTCGAAAAGCCCGTCCTTCGACGACAGCATGATCACCGGCACGCTCGAGAAAGTGGGGTTGCGCTTGATGATGGCGCACGTCTGATACCCGTCCAGCCGCGGCATGAGGATGTCGCAGAAGATCAGGTCGGGGTGCAGGTCGTTGACCTTGGCGAGCGCATCGAAACCGTCTTCAGCCAGCAGGACCTCGTATCCGCCCTGCTTCAGAAAGATGTCGGCGCTGCGCCGAATGGTGTTGCTGTCGTCGATCACCAGCACCTTGATCCCTGCTGCGGCTTCTTCATTGCTCACCGGATAATCTCCTCAATGCCCGCCAGGGCAAGGCTGCATTCTTCTCAGGCGCCCGTGCCTCCCAAGGAGCCGGGCACGGCTCAGATCTGCACCATCTCGAAGTCTTCCTTGCGCGCCCCGCATTCCGGGCAGGTCCAGTTCATCGGAACCTGTTCCCAGGGGGTGCCGGGCGCAATGTCATGCTCGGGGTCACCCGTCGCTTCGTCGTAGATCCAACCGCAGATCAAACACATCCAAGTCCGCATCGTGCTCGCGTCTTTACTCACGTTATTCTTTACCAAGCTCACTACAATGAGGAAAGATTGTAGCCACGCAAAATGCCAAAAATGCGATGGTTTTAAGGTACATACGCTACTTTCCTCACATTTATCTAGAAGTTCCCGGCGAACCCGGTCACTCCTTCGCTCCCATCTGACGGATGCCCCCTCATGACCGTTGACGCTCCTGTCTCCGACAATCCCGCCGACCCTTCCCAAGAGGCCGCCGGCCCCGCTTGCGTGATGACTTTCAATGCCACCGATCCGAGCGGAGCCGGTGGCCTCGGGGGCGATGTCACCACCATCGCCGCCATGGGCGCCCATGCGCTCCCCATCGTGACCTCCATCGTGCTGCGCGACACCGCAGAGGTGTTCGACCACAGCGCCATCGATGCCGATGTCGTGGTCGAGCAGGCCCGCAGCATCCTCGAAGACATCACCATCGCGGCCTGGAAGGTGGGCTTCCTCGGTTCGGCCGAAGTGGTGAGCGCGGTCGCCGAAGTGCTGTCCGACTACCCGGACGTGCCGCTCGTCGCCTACATGCCGAATTTGTCGTGGATCGACGAGGATGAGCAGCAGGCCTACCTCGATTCATTCCGGGAACTCGTGCTCCCGCAAGCCGAGGTGCTGGTGGGCAGCCACCAGACGCTCACCGATTTCCTGCTGCCCGAGTGGAGCAACGAGCGTCCTGCCTCGCCCCGGGAGCTGGCCGTGGCGGCCGCCGAGCACGGCACCCGCTTCGTTCTGGTGACCAGCGTGCCCCTGCCCGACCAGTTCCTCGACAACGTGCTCGCCTCGCCGCAAGGCGCGATCACCGGCGAGAAGTTCGAACGCTTCGAAGTGAGCTTCGTCGGCGCCGGCGACACCCTGTCCGCCTCGCTCGCCGCTTTGCTGGCCTCGGGCGCCGAACTCCATGCGGCCGTAGGCGAATCGCTCGCATTCCTCGATCAATCACTCGATGCGGGCTTTCGCCCCGGCATGGGCAACGTCATCCCTGACCGCTTCTTCTGGGCCCTTCCGCCGGGTGAGGAAGAGGAAGGCGGCGCCCCCGCGATCGAAGCCACCCCTGCCGACGACGACAACCTGCCCAAGGATCCGCGGCATGTCCATTGAACCCCGGGCCGGCGTCACCAATGAATCCCTCTTCGAGCGCGCGCGCCGGGTGATCCCGGGCGGGGTCAACTCCCCGGTCCGGGCTTTCCGCGCCGTGGGCGGCACGCCTCGGTTCATCGCCAGCGCCCACGGCGCCTACATGACCGACAGCGAAGGGAAGCGTTACATCGATTACATCGGCTCCTGGGGGCCGATGATTCTCGGTCACGGCCATCCCACGGTTGTCGAGGCCGTGCAGAAAGCCGTGCTCGAGGGTTTCTCGTTCGGCGCCCCGACGGAGCGAGAGGTCGAACTCGCCGAGGAGATCCTCAAGCTGGTGCCCACGATCGATCAGGTGCGCCTCGTCAGCTCCGGCACCGAGGCGGCGATGAGCGCGCTTCGGCTGGCCCGCGGCGCCACCGGCCGCCCGAAGATCATCAAGTTCGAAGGCTGCTACCACGGCCATGCCGATTCGCTGCTGGTGAAGGCGGGGTCTGGGCTCGCCACGTTCGGGCACCCGACCAGCGCCGGGGTGCCCCCCGAGGTGGTGCAACACACCCTGGTGCTCGAGTACAACCACATCGGCCAGCTCGAAGAGGCCTTCGCGCGCGACGGCGACGAAATCGCCTGCGTCGTCGTGGAGCCCATCGCCGGCAACATGAATTTCGTGCGCGCAAGCGTGCCCTTCATGAAGCGCCTTCGCGAACTGTGCACGCAATACGGCGCGCTGCTGGTGTTCGACGAAGTCATGACCGGCTTCCGGGTGGCCCTCGGTGGCGCCCAAAGCCTCTACGCCAAGGCGATTCCGGGGTTCGAGCCTGACATCAGCGTGTTCGGCAAAGTCATCGGCGGCGGGATGCCGCTTGCGGCGTTCGGCGCCCGCCGGGCCATCATGGAACAGCTCGCGCCACTCGGGCCGGTGTACCAGGCGGGCACGCTGTCGGGCAACCCGGTGGCCACGGCCTGCGGGCTGGCCACGCTGAAGGAGATCCAGCGGCCCGGGTTCTTCGAAACCTTGTCGGCCCGTACGCGCAGGCTGGTGGATGGCCTGCTGGACGCCGCACGCGACGCCGGTGTGCCGATGGTGGGCGATTGCGAAGGCGGCATGTTTGGCTTTTTCTTCACGAAAGCCGGCGAAGGCCTCCCGCAAAACTATTCGACGGTGATGGCAACCGACAAAATACGCTTCAACCAGTTCTTCCATGGTCTTCTCGACGCCGGCGTGTACCTGGCGCCCGCGCTGTACGAGGCCGGATTCGTCAGCGCCGCGCACACCGACCGGGACATCGACGACACCGTGGCAGCGGCTCGCATCGCGCTTCGGTGAGCGCACGAACGAACCTTTGCGCCGCCCCTGCGGCGCCCCTTGATTCCACCATGCACATTCACATCCTCGGCATTTGCGGCACCTTCATGGGTGGCCTGGCAGCCCTCGCCCGCGAAGCGGGCCACCGCGTGACCGGTTGCGACGCCGGCGTGTACCCACCCATGAGCGATCAGCTCCGCGCACTCGACATCGAGCTGATCGAGGGCTTCGGCGCCGACCAGGTTGCCCTTGCGCCCGATCTGTTCGTGGTGGGCAACGTGGTGTCGCGCGGCAATGCGCTGATGGAAGCCATTCTCGACGCGAACCTCCCGTACACCAGCGGCCCGCAATGGCTCGCCGACAACGTGCTGCGCGGCCGCCACGTGCTGGCCGTGGCCGGCACCCACGGCAAGACCACGACCACATCGATGCTCGCGTGGATTCTCGATCAGGCGGGGCTCTCCAACGGCTTCCTCGTGGGTGGCGTGCCGCAGAACTTCGGCGTGTCGGCCCGGCTCGGCCAGGGCAGCCCCTTCGTGATCGAGGCAGACGAATACGACACCGCTTTCTTTGACAAGCGCAGCAAGTTCGTTCACTACCGCCCGCGCACGGCCGTCTTGAACAACCTCGAATTCGATCACGCCGACATTTTTCCGGACCTGGCGGCCATCGAGACCCAGTTCCATCACCTCGTGCGCACCGTGCCTGCCCAGGGGCGGCTCGTGGTGAACGCGCGTGAGGACGCCCTTCAGCGCGTGCTGGAACGCGGCAGCTGGAGCGAGGTGGTGCGCTTTGGCGTGCGCAAGGAAACGCCTGGCGCGCTTCGCGCCCGGGGCGAGCCCCATGCATTCGATGTGCTGCGCGGCAGCATGAAGGTCGCGCGTGTCGAATGGGGGCTGCTGGGCGAGCACAACCAGCTCAATGCGCTGGCAGCCATCGCCGCGGCCGAACATGTGGGGGTGAACCCGGAGGCGGCAGGCCAGGCACTCGCCACGTTCCAGAACGTGCGGCGCCGCCTGGAACTCAGCGGCGAGGCCGGCGGCGTGAAGGTCTACGACGACTTCGCGCATCATCCCACCGCGATCCGCACCACCGTCAACGGCCTGCGCCGCAAGGTGGGCGACGGGGCACGCATCCTGGCCGTGTTCGAGCCGCGCTCCAACACCATGAAGCTCGGCACGATGAAGGCTCAGCTGCCGTGGGCACTGGAAGAGGCCGACCTTTCGTTCTGCCACCAGGGCAACCTGGGCTGGGACGCCCGGGAGGTCCTGACCCCCATGGGCAACAAGGCGCAGGTGGCCGACAGCATCGACGCGCTGGTCTCGGCCGTGCGCAAGGTCGCGCGGCCGGGCGACCATGTGCTGTGCATGAGCAACGGCGGCTTCGGTGGCATCCACGCCAAACTGCTTGCCGCCTTTGCGGGCTGATCACTGAGCATCGCTGCGCAAGCCCATGGCTTGCGCAGCGAATCAATTGCGCAGCATCGTCGCGCGCAACGTCTCGTCGAGCTGGGACAGGCTGCTCTCGAGGTGGGCACGGCTTTCCACCGACCGGCCACCCGAGGCCGCCACGGCCTGACGCAGCTGCGCCTGCAACCGCACGGCGTGGTACCTCATGAGGCTCAGCGCGTCGGCGGGCAGCGCGCCCGAACCGCGCACCAGCAGGGCCTGCACACGCTTGAGATGTTCTCGTTGCAGGTTGCGGCGAAGGCGGTCGATCTCCCGGCCGTTGCGGGCCTCGCTCCAGACGGCGTCCTGCACCGTGCCGTACACCTCGGCAAGCGAGATCGCACCTCGGCGCTTGTCGGGCGTGAGGTACAGCGGGAGATCGAGCAGACGTGATGCCACGCCCGGGCTCATCAGGCGGTCCAGGGCCGTGGTCTGCACTGCGAGCACGGCCGCCGGGATGCTGACCGGGCCGCGCTCTTGCTCGTTGTAGTCGGGCGCAAGGCGTGCCAGGAACTGCGGCTCGAAGCGGAAGCTGTCGGCACTGAAGAAGCTTTGCGTGAGGAAATGCAGCGCGTCTCGCTGCTTGGCCGGCTCCACTGGGACGAACGTGGGACGAGCCCCCGGGGCGCCCGCAATGTCGCGCGTGGTGTGCATGCCGCCCACGTACTTGCCCACCATCGATGCCGTGGCAGGCAGGTGGGCGAAGCCGTTGAGCAGCGCCCGGCGATCACGGACCGGATCGTCTCCCGCCTGGGGTGTGCGGGCCTGCACCCGCGTCCACAACTCCTGCGACAACGCCAGGCGCCGACGATGGTAGGCGAGCGGGTCGTCGCCGAGGTCACCCCGGTTGACCAGCGGGTCGACGCCATCGTCGCCGGCTTCCTGGTCGTCCGAGTAGGCGAGCAGCGGATCGGTGCTTCGTGCGGCGATCTTCGCCAGCTCGGCCGCTTCATCGTCCGGTGCGATGGGCTTGTAGGCGTACTCGATGGCCCAGTAATCGTAAGGACCGAGCGTGCTGTTGTTGAGTGCCGTCGGTCGTTCGCCTGCCAGCGGCGTGTTGAACGGGTTGTAGTCCATGACCGAGCCGGAAAGGGCGTGGTCGGCCGTGAAGCCCGCATCACGCAGCTGCTGGCGCGAGATGACGGTGGAGCCCTTGAAGTTGTGCTTGAGCCCGAGCGCGTGCCCCACCTCATGCATGATCGTGTCCTTCACCACCGCCTGCACGATCGATTCGGCCGCCGAGCCGCCGAGCGGCAGTCCGCGAGCCTCCAGCAGGTCGAACGAGAAATCCATCTCGCGCAAGGCCTCGAACCCCACTTCGCAGGCCGCCTCGGCCGCGCCGTGCGCATGCAAACCCGGCATGGCCTGAGGCCGGCCCAGGTCTTCGGTGGCAATGCGGCGGGCATGGCGCGCGAAAGCATCGCTCATCGCGATGTCCGCATCGAAGATTTCCCCCGTGCGGGGGTCCGCCTGGTGCGGGCCGATGGCCACGCCCACGTCCCGCCCGGTGAACCAGCGAATCGATGCATGGCGGCTGTCGAGGGTGTCCCAGTCGTCGGTGTCGGCCTGCTGGCGGACAACGATCGCATCCTTGAAGCCGATCTTCTCGAAGGCCTTGTTCCATTCCAGCACGCCCGCCTCGACCGACGGGCGGAAGTTGACCGGGATGTTCTTGTCCAACCAGAACACGATGGGCTGCTTGGGTGGCGACAACGCGGCGCCCGGCACCTGCTGCTCGAGCCGCCAGCGGGCGATGTGATGCTTGCGCGGGTTGAAGGTGCGGTCGGTGCTCAGGTCGGACACCACATGGGTGAAATGCCCGAGGCGGGGATCCGCCAGACGGGGCCGCATCGGCTCATCCGGCAGTTTCGTGAAGCTGTAGACGAGGCCCACGAACAGACTGCGGGCATCGGGCAGCGTGGCAGGCGCGGGCACCTGTACCGCCGCTGGCGTCAATGGCGGCGCCGGGTAGCGCCCCATGCCGAAATGCAGCCGGGTGCCGATGGTGGCCACGTCGTCTGCCGCGCGTGATTTCTCGAAGAACGAATTGCCGCGGTCCAGCGCGAAAGGCAGCCGGTACACCGTTTCAATGGACGTGGCATACCCCGGCAGATCGTTCAACAGGAACGAACCGTCGATCAACACCGACTTGCGGGTGGGGTGCGGCGCGCTGACGATGGCCGCCGATGCCAGCAGGCTGTTGGAGAAGGACTGCGCCACGACCTCGCGCATCTGCGGCTGCGTGGCGGCAAAGTCGGTGTTCAGTGCCACCAGCTGCATCTGCGTCGGGCTCGTGCGACGGAAGTTCACGAGCCACCATGCGCCCATCTGCCCGGCGTACAACCAGCGTTCGCCCACGGACTGCGACACATTGGCGGACAGCAGAAAGGGTTGGTCCAGCTGGGCGAGCGGCACCTCGATCCACAGCTTGTCGTCCCGACGCCAGAACGAAAGAAAGCCGGCCTGCCGGGTGGCGCCCTTGACCACATCGTCGAACGGGCGCGGGGCATTCGGGTCTGGACGCGGAGCCGGCGCGGCTGCAGCCGCGGCAGCGGCTTCACTGGACGGCGACGACGCGGTAGCGGGGCGCGGGGCCGCCGCCTGCGTGGCCGCGCCGGGGGTGGAAACGGGCAGCGCGGTGGTGGCACAGCCAGACAGCGCGATGAACGCCGCGGCAAGCGCGGCTGGCAGGGGCAAACGGGAAACGACTGGGCTCACAACTCGGTCCTGATGCACGGATGGGCGATTTTCCGCGGAGTGTAGAGGTCCGGGCCATGGCGAAGTTCACCTAGACTGGCCGCTTATGACCACCCATCTGTTGTATCTGCACGGTTTCCGTTCGTCGCCGCAATCGGCGAAGGCGAAGCAGATGGGCGCCTGGGTGAAGCGGCATGCCCCTGGGCTGACCTGGTGGTGCCCGCAGCTGCCGCCGTCACCAGCCGAAGCCGTGGCCATGCTGGAACGCGGGATGGCCGGCTGGCCTCGCCGAAGCCTGGCCATCGTGGGCAGCTCGTTGGGCGGTTTCTACGCCACCGTGCTCGCCGAACGCCTCGGCTGCCCCGCCGTGCTGCTCAATCCCGCGGTGGCACCCGCTCGCGACCTCGCGCGTCACATCGGGCAGATCACCCAATGGCACAGCGACGAAACCTTTTATTTCCGTCCACGGTTCGTCGATGAACTGCGGGCCATGACACCGGGCGAACTCAGTTACCCGCCGCGTTACTTCGCCATCATTGCCACCGGCGATGAAGTGCTGGACTGGCGTGAGATGAGCCAGCGCTACCGTGGTGCGCACCTGCGCATCGTCGAGGGCAGCGACCACGGATTGTCCGACTTCGACCAGCACCTTCCCCATGTGCTGCACTTCCTGAACCTCGCACCGCCGCCCTGAAACAGCATGATCCAACCCGCCCTGCCCGGCAACGTCCAGTCACTCACCGCCTTCTGAGGCCCTCGGCGTTCAGGCGACAATCCTCCTATGTATGCACTGTTCGATGACGCCGGAAAATTCCTCGCCGGCCGCGTGATGTCCGAGACCGACACCTCCGCCCAGGTGGAACTCGACTCCGGCAAGCGGGTGAAAGTGAAAGCGGCCAACCTGCTGCTCAAGTTCGAGAAACCCGGTCCGGCCGAGTTGATCGCCGAGGGCCAGCGCCTGGCCGCCGAAATCGATCTCGACCTGGCCTGGGAGTTCGCGCCGGAGACGGAGTTCGGGTTCGCCGATCTCGCCCGCGACTACTTCGACGCCGGAGCCGGCCCCGCCCAACAAGCCGCCGCGCTGTTCAGGCTGTTCGAGGCGCCGCACTATTTCCGGCGCGCGGGCAAAGGGCAGTTCAAGAAGGCGCCGGAAGAAACGGTCAAGGCCGCCCTCCTCGGAATCGAGCGCAAGAAGCAGCTCGCGGTCCAGATCAACGCCTGGGCCGATGAACTCATCGCCGGCCAGTGCCCGGCGCCCGTGCGCGAGCAGCTCTACAAGATCCTGTTCAAGCCAGACAAGAACGCACCTGAATACAAGGCGGTCGTGGAGGCGTCGCGCCGCACCCAGCGCGCCCCGCTCGATTTGCTGACTGCGGCAGGGGCCATCGATTCGCCGTACCAGTTCCACTGGCGCCGCTTCCTCTTCGAGAACTTCCCCAAGGGCACGGGCTTTCCCGCGCTGCAGGCCCCGGCCATCAAGGACACGTTGCCACTCGCATCGGTGCAGGCCTTCTCCATCGACGATTCGGCCACCACGGAGATCGACGATGCGCTGTCCGTGCAAGGCCTCGGCAGCGGTACCGTCGTGTTCGGTGTGCACATTGCCGCACCCGGCCTTGCGCTCGCACCCGACACCCCGCTGGACAAGCTCGCGCGCGATCGCCTGTCCACCGTCTACATGCCGGGCTACAAGCTGACCATGCTGCCGGACGACGTGGTGCAAACCTACACGCTGCAGGAAGGACGCAACTGCCCGGCGGTGTCGCTGTACGTCACGTTCGACGAAGCCACGCTGCAAATCAAAGGCACCGAGACAAGGCTGGAACAAGTTCCCATCGCGGTGAACCTGCGCCACGACACGCTCGACCAGGTCATCACCGAAGCCAGCCTCACCGGCGCCGCGCCTGCCACCTACAGCTTCGCGCCCGAGCTGGCATTCGCCTTCCGCCTGGCCAACCACCTCAAGGCGGGCCGCGAAGTGGTGCGGGGCAAGCCGGAAAACTTCAATCGCCCGGACTACAACTTCCGCCTCGACGGCAGCCCGGGTGTCGAACCGCAGGGCGATGAAAAGGTGCTCATCACCACCCGCACCCGCGGCGCACCGCTCGACCTCATCGTGGCCGAAGCGATGATCCTGGCCAACAGCACCTGGGGTGGCTGGCTCAATGAACTGGGCGTGCCCGGCATCTACCGCAGCCAGGCCAGCATGGCGCCCGGCGTGAAGGTGCGCATGAGCACGAAGGCGGCCCCGCATGCCGGCATGGGTGTGGCGCAGTACACCTGGGCCACCTCGCCGCTGCGCCGGTACGTCGACCTCGTCAACCAGTGGCAGATCATCGCTTGCGCACGCCACGGCCGCACCGCGCTGCTGGCAGCACCATTCAAGCCGAAGGATGCCGCGCTCTTTTCCATCATCTCCGGCTTCGACGAGGCTTACACCGCCTACAACGGTTTCCAGAACGGCATCGAACGGTACTGGACGCTCAAATACCTCGCCCAGAACGGCCTCGACGAACTGGAAGCCGCCGTCATGAAAGACGGCCTGGTGCGCGCCGACAGCCTTCCCCTCGTGTTCAAGGCCATCGGCGCCGAGCGGCTGCCCCGGGGCGCGCGGGTGCGCGTCCGCGTGACCGGCACCGATCTGCTCACACTCGACGTGCAGGCGAGCGTGCTCGCACGCCTGGACGACCCCGGAACCTCGGCCGACGATGCGGCAGTGGACGAGACCGAACTCGAGGACGTGGCGGCCGGTCCGCTCACGCTGGCCATCGATGTCCAAAGCGACCCGGCCGAGGAGTCTTCCGCGGCGGCGGCCGCATCGACCGCATAAATACATGCTGAAAAAGTTCTCCGCCCTGCAGGTGGCGATCGGGATCTCGGTGGCCGTGCATGCGACGCTGCTCACGGTACGGATCGTCGATCCCGAAGGCTTCAACCGGTTCTTCGAAGACACGCCGCTGGAGGTGATCCTCGTCAATGCCCGCTCCAGCGAGGCGCCGACGAAGGCCCAGGCCATCGCCCAGGCCAACCTCGCCGGGGGCGGCGACTTCACCGTGGGACGGGCCACATCACCCTTGCCGTCGGAGGCGCTCACCGAACTTGGCGAAGCCGACCAGGACAGCCGCAAGGCGATCGACGAGCTGATGGAGGCACAGCAGCAACTGCTCGCGCAATTGCGCCGCGATCTGGCATCCATGCCTCCGCCTGACCCGAAACGCGATCGAGGCGATCCGAAAGAACGCGCGAAGGAAGACCTGCGGCGCCAGCGCCTGGAGATGCTGGCCGAGATCGAGAAACGCATCAACGAGGAAAATGCCCGGCCGAAGAAGCGCTTCATCAGCCCGGCCACGCGTGAGGAGGTCTATGCCACCTACTACGATCAGCTGCGCCGCAAGATCGAGGAACGGGGCACACGCAATTTTCCCGAGCAGAACGGCAAGCGCCTGTACGGCGACCTCACGGTGATGATCACCGTCGACTACCGTGGACAGGTGGTCGAGACCGAGGTGGTCCAGCCGTCCAAATCGGCCGTGCTCGACAAGCGAGCCCTCGCCATCGTGCAGGCGGCCGCGCCGTTCGGCGCGTTCACCCAGGCGATGCGCCGGGGGGCCGATCAGCTCGTGATCACCTCGCGCTTTCGCTTCAGCCGGGAAGACGGCCTGGAGACCACGCTGAGCGCGCCAAGATCCTGAATCTTCTTGTTGTCGACACCATGCACCGCTACGTCATTGCCGGCAATCCGGTCGAACACAGCCAATCGCCTTTCATCCATGCGCGCTTTGCCGAACAGACCGGCCAGCCTGTCGTCTACGAACGGCTGCTGTGCCCGCTGGATGCCTTCGCCCCCACGCTGCAAGCCTTTGCCGCCGGCGGCGGCGCCGGTTGCAACGTCACCGTACCGTTCAAGTTCGAGGCATTCGACCTGGCAGCGCGAGCGAGCGAACGCGCGGCATTGGCACAGGCGGCCAACGTGCTGCGGTTCGATGCAGGCGGCTGGTACGCCGACAACACGGACGGCATCGGCCTCGTGCGCGACATCGAACGCAACGCCGGCGTGCAACTTGCCGGCACGCGCGTATTGATGATCGGCGCCGGAGGCGCCTCGGCCGGCGCGCTCGGCCCCTTGCTGCAGGCCGGGCCCGCCGAACTGGTGGTGGCCAACCGCACCATCGACAAGGCCCAGGCGCTGGCCGACCGCCATGCCACCGTGGCCGCCGACAGCGGCACACGCCTGTTCGCCAGAGGGCTGTCCGACTGCGGCGAGGGCTTCGACGTGGTCATCAATGCCAGCGCCTCGAGCCTTCAGGGGGCGGCCATCCCGGTCGCACCGGGCGTGCTGCGTCCCGGCAGCCTCGCGCTCGACATGATGTACGGCCCTGCTGCCCAAGGCTTTCTCGGCTGGGCGGCCTCCCACGGCGCGATCGGACGCGACGGCCTGGGGATGCTGGTTGAACAGGCCGGCGAAGCCTTCTGGGTATGGCGCGGCGTTGCGCCCGACACGGCCGCGGTGCTCTCCGCGCTGAGAAAGCGGCTGGCGTGAAATCACTCGGCCGCCTTGCCGCGCTGTTGCTGGTGTCGCTTGCGGCCCTCCAACTCTTTTTTGCCGCACGCATCGCGATGATGGCGGTCATCGATCCGCAGTCCACCACGTTCCAGCGTTCGGAAGTGTGGCGGCTGCTCACCGAGCGGGGCGAGGTGGCCTGGCGGCAGCAATGGGTGGATGGCGATCGCATCTCGCACCATCTGAAACGGGCCGTCATCGCCTCCGAGGATGCGGGCTTCACCGAACACGGCGGCGTCGACTGGGACGCCCTGGAAAAAGCCTGGGAGAAAAACCAGCGCGCCGAAGCCCGAGCCGACCAATTCAATCTGCTCCAGGAGCAGCGCCGCACCAACCGCCCCGCGCAACAGACGCACCTCAAGCGTGCAGAGCCCAAGGTGATCGGTGGCTCCACGATCACCCAGCAACTGGCCAAGAACCTTTTTCTCACGGGAGAGCGAAGCCTCGCACGCAAGGGCCAGGAGTTCGTCATCACGTTCATGCTCGAGACGCTGCTGCCGAAGGAACGCATTCTCGACATCTACCTGAACAACGTCGAATGGGGCGAAGGCGTGTTCGGCGCCGAAGCCGCAGCGACACACTACTTTCGCGTGCCCGCTGCTTCTCTCGGCACGGCACAGGCCGCCCGCCTGGCGGTGATGCTGCCGGCACCCAAGCGGTTCGAGAAGCGGCCGGCGTCGGGATACTTGCTGTCCAGGGCCGCAATCATCCAGGCCCGCATGGGTGCCGTCGATCTGCCGTAGTGCAGGAACAGTGCGCCGGCCACCTAAAATGCAGGCATGGCATCGACCCTGACCGCCGAACTGGCCAGTGCCGCCGCGCGGCTGATTGTTGAAGAAGGCATGGAATATGGCCCGGCGAAGCGCCGCGCCGCCCGGGTGTTGGGGAGATCGTCCGCACGCCCCGCCGAGCTCCCGGACAACGACGCTGTCGAAGCCGAGGTGCGGGCCTACCTGGCCCTCTTTTGCGCCGACACCCAACCGGCCGAACTGCGCGCATTGCGCGAAGTGGCGGCCACCTGGATGGACCGGCTTCAGGCGTTTCGCCCTCACCTGACCGGCGCGGTCTGGCGCGGCACCGCCACACGGCTCAACAGCATCCATCTTCAACTGTTCTGTGACGATGCCAAGGCCGCTGAAATCGAGCTGCTGAACCGCCGCGTCGATTTCGACGTGGGCAGCATCGATGGTCCGCGGAACCGGCCCGTCGACGTGCTCAGTTTCAGCACCCCGAGCCAGGCCCTGGGCGAACCCGTCACCTTGCACCTGAGCATCCTCGATTTCGACGACCTGCGCGGTGCGCTCAAAGCCGACGTGCGGGGCCGCACCGAGCGTGGCGATCTGCCGGCCCTGCGCCGCTTGCTCGGCGAGGCGCAGGCATGAACCGCCGCCATGCATTGATGGCTGGCGTCGCCATCACCGCCGCGGCCACAGGCGCGGGGTGGAGCTGGTGGCAGCGGTCAAAGGCGGCGCCGGACAACCACCTGTGGTCGCTTCAGTTCGACACGCCGGCAGGGGCCTCCATGCAGGTTGGCGCGTTCCGCGGCAAACCGCTGCTGCTGAACTTCTGGGCCACATGGTGCGCGCCATGCGTGAAGGAAATGCCCATGCTCGACGCCTTTCATCGCCAGCACCAGCAAGCCGGTTGGCAAGTGCTCGGGTTGGCGGTGGACGGCCCCACGCCGGTCAAGGAGTTCCTGGCGAGCCGCCCCGTCGGCTTTCCCATCGGGCTGGCCGGGCTGGAGGGGGTCGAACTGTCGCGAACACTCGGCAATTCGAACGGTGGCCTGCCGTTCACCGTGGTATTCGACCCACAGGGCCGACCGGCCGACCGCAAGCTTGGCGCCCTGACGGAAGCGGACCTCACCCGGTGGGCCGCACAAATGAAGGCGTGATGCGAGGCGACCCAAGAATTTCCAGAAATTGCGGCCAACGGCTCCTAAACCGCGTAAAGTTCAGCCTTCGCTAAACCACCCCGGGCACTTGTCGGCGCCGGCGCGAAAAAAACATGGCAGTACTCGTCCTTCACGGCCCCAATCTGAACCTGCTCGGCACGCGCGAACCCACCGTCTATGGGTCCACGACATTGGAGCAGATCAACGCCGATCTGACGGCATTGGGGGCGGAAGCCGGCGTGCAGGTGCGAACCTTTCAAAGCAATCACGAAGGCGCCCTCGTGGACCGTGTCCAGGCCGCCAGAAACGACGGCACCACGTTCATCGTCATCAACCCCGCGGCATTCACACACACGAGCGTTGCCTTGCGAGATGCCCTCGCCGGCGTCGCCATCCCGTTCATCGAAGTGCACCTGTCCAACGTGCACAGGCGCGAACCGTTCCGCCACCATTCCTATTTCTCAGACCTGGCCGACGGCATCATCGTCGGCCTGGGGCCCAAAGGCTACCGCCTGGCGTTGATGCACGCCATCGAGCGGGACCTGGCCGTCCCCCGGGCCTGACCCTCATCCCTACCCAAGAAGCCGTGCGGCGTTCCCGCGCTGCCACGGCCCCGAACGAAGACAAGCCGTTGGAGAACACATGGACCTGCGCAAACTCAAGACCCTGATCGACCTCGTCTCGGAGTCGAACATCTCGGAACTCGAGATCACCGAGGCGGACGGCAAGGTCCGCATCGTGAAGTCGGACCCGAACGCAGTCGTGATGACGGCAACCCCCGTGGTGCAGCACGCTGCCGCAGCCCCGGCCATCGCCCCCGTGGCGGCCGCCCCCGCTGCAGCAGCGGTGGCCGCCCCGGCCCCTGCCGAGCCGGTGGGCCACACGGTGAAGTCTCCGATGGTCGGCACCTACTACGGTGCCGCGAGCCCAGGTGCCAAGCCGTTCGTCGAAGTGGGCACGGTGGTCAAGGAAGGCCAGCCCATCTGCATCATCGAAGCCATGAAGATCATGAACGAGATCGAGGCCGACAAATCGGGCACCGTGACGCAGATCCTTTGCGAAAACGGCCAACCCGTCGAATTCGGTCAACCGCTCTTCGTCATCGAGTAACCCTGCGGCATGTTCGAGAACACTCCGATCGCCCGTCCAGGCGAACACACCACAACCAAAAGAAGTCTTGCGGCGAAGCCAGGTTGCGCTTCGGGCGCAGCCCGATGGGGCAATTGAGCCGAGACACCATGTTCAAAAAGATTCTGATCGCCAACCGAGGCGAAATCGCCCTGCGCATTCAACGGGCCTGCCGGGAGATGGGCGTCAAATCGGTCGTCGTGTACTCCGAAGCCGACCGCGACGCCAAATACGTGAAGCTCGCCGATGAGGCGGTCTGCATCGGCCCGGCGGCCTCTGCACAGAGCTACCTCAACATGCCGGCCATCATCTCGACGGCCGAAGTGACCGACGCAGAAGCCATCCACCCGGGCTACGGCTTCCTTTCCGAAAACGCCGACTTCGCCGAACGCGTTGAGCAGAGCGGTTTCACGTTCATCGGCCCCACGCCGGAATCCATCCGGGTCATGGGCGACAAGGTCTCTGCGAAGCAGGCCATGATCAAGTCCGGCGTTCCGTGCGTACCGGGCTCCGAGGGTGCTTTACCGGACGATCCCAAGGAAATCATTCGCCAGGGCCGGGCCATCGGGTATCCGGTGATCATCAAGGCCGCAGGAGGCGGCGGCGGCCGCGGCATGCGCGTGGTGCACACCGAAGCCGCCCTGCTCCATGCCGTGCAGACCACCCGCAGCGAAGCCGGCGCAGCCTTCGGCAATCCGGCGGTCTACATGGAGAAGTTCCTCGAGAACCCGCGCCACATCGAAATCCAGGTGCTGGCCGACCAGCACAAGAACGCCGTCTGGCTCGGCGAACGCGATTGCTCCATGCAGCGCCGCCACCAGAAGATCATCGAAGAGGCGCCCGCGCCGGGCATCCCGCGCCGCGTGATCGAAAAGATCGGCGACCGCTGCGCTGCCGCCTGCAAGCGCATCGGCTACCGGGGCGCCGGCACGTTCGAATTCCTCTACGAGAACGGCGAGTTCTATTTCATCGAGATGAACACCCGTGTGCAGGTGGAGCATCCCGTCACGGAACTCGTGACCGGCATCGACATCGTGCAGATGCAGATCCGCATCGCCGCCGGCGAGAAGCTGCCCTTCGTGCAGCGGCAGATCCAGATGCACGGTCACGCCATCGAATGCCGGGTGAACGCCGAGGATCCGTACAAGTTCACCCCGTCGCCCGGCCGCATCACGGCCTGGCACGCGCCGGGTGGCCCTGGCGTGCGGGTGGATTCGCATGCGTACGCCAACTACTTCGTGCCACCCAACTACGACTCCATGATCGGCAAGATCATCACGCACGGTGACACGCGTGACCAGGCCGTGGCGCGCATGCGCATCGCGTTGTCCGAAACCGTCGTCGAAGGCATCCAGACCAACATCCCGCTGCACCGCGAACTGATGGTGGACGCCAAGTTCGTCGAAGGTGGCACCAGCATCCATTACCTCGAAGGCTGGATGAGCCAGCACAAGCGGTGAGCCGCCCGATGATCGAACTGCTGCTGCTCGTGCCGGAAGACCTGGTCGAACCGGTCTCCGACGCCCTGATGGACGAGCTCGAGGCCCTGTCCGTTTCCGTGGAGGATGCCGACGCCGGCAGCGATGCCGAACGGGCCCTTTTCGGCGAACCGGGCATGCCGCCACCGAGCGCGGGCTGGCAGCGTTCGGTCATCACCGCCTTGTTCACCGACGAAGACCGGGCCACGGAAGCCGCCACGCTGCTGCTCGCGCAGGAGTGGGTGGGAGAGAACGTGCACGTGCAGGCGATGCGCCCCGTCGTCGAACAGGACTGGGTGCGCATCACGCAGTCGCAGTTCGCGCCGGTGGAGGTCACGCCGTCGTTCTGGATCGTGCCCACCTGGCACGAACCGCCCGAGGCCGCCAAGACGGTCATCCGCCTGGATCCGGGCCTGGCGTTCGGCACCGGCACCCATCCCACCACCCGCATGTGCCTGCGCTGGATTGCGAACCAGGCGCCCGTGCTGTCGAGCACGTGGACCCGCGTGCTCGATTACGGCTGCGGCTCCGGCATTCTGGCCATTGGCGCGGCCCTGCACGGCGCCCGCGACATCGATGCGGTCGACATCGACATGGCCGCGGTGGAATCCACCCGCGCCAATGCAACGGCCAATGGCGTGACGTTGAACGCTGCACTGCCTGATGGTGCATCGGGCACCTACCCGCTCGTGCTGGCCAACATCCTTGCCACACCACTCAAGCTGCTCGCGCCCTTGCTGAGCGGGCACGTCGCCCCGGGCGGCCATCTCGTGCTGGCCGGCATCCTGGAGCGGCAGGCCGACGAACTCAAGGAAGCCTACGCGCCGTGGTGCACTCTTGAAGTGACAGACAGCGAAGATGGCTGGATCCTGATGACGGCAGCCCTGAAACCATGACGCGCCGTGGCATGATTTCGCGATGAGTCTGGCCACCCGTTGCACCGCCTGCGGCACCGTTTTCCGAGTCGTCCAGGACCAACTCAAGGTCTCCGAGGGCTGGGTGCGCTGCGGCCGGTGCGACCAGGTCTTCAACGCCATCGAGGGCCTGTTCGACCTCGAGCGCGATGCACCGCCGGACTGGCATCCGCCCCCCGCCCCGCCTCAGCCGCCGGCCGCGACCATCACCGCCGACTATCAGGCCCCCGCCTCCCCGCCCGCTGACGACGACGACGTCTTCCATCTCAGCGACGACGATCGCGTCCATTCGCGCTTTTTCCAGCCCGAACAGCAAGACGTCGACCAGACGCCCGCGCAGACGGTGGCCGAACGCGATCGCGTCGACTTCGCCGATGCCCAGTTCAACATGGCGATGCTGGCCGAAGCGGAGGGCGACAACCCGTCCACGGCACGGCCGCCGCTCGAGATGCCGGAACCGTCGAAGAAGCGAGGTGCCAAGCAGCCACCGGAGTTCCTGCGCAACGCGAAGCGTCAGGCGCGCTGGCGCAGCCCGCGCGTGCGTGCCGGGTTGGCACTGCTCGCGCTGATGTTGACGGGCATCTTGCTGAGCCAGATGGCCATGCACTTCCGCGATGTGCTGGCCGCCCGCTGGCCCGGCACACGCCCTTGGCTCGAAGCCGGGTGCCAATTGCTCGGCTGCACGCTGGACTTGCCGCGGCGCATCGAGGATTTGTCCGTCGAGAGCAGCTCGCTGGCGCCTGCCAGCGGCGGCGCCTCGTACCGGCTGACGATGGTGTTGCGCAACCGGGGTTCGTTGCCGCTCGCGCTGCCGTCGGTGGACCTGACGCTGACCGACGTCGATGGTCGCCTCGTGTCCCGCCGGGCGCTGTCGCCGGCGGAGTTCGGCGTCGCTCCGGCCCCGATCGCCCCCGGCACCGAGACGACCTTGCAGCTGCTGCTCGACGCCGAAGGGCCGCGCGTCAGCGGCTACACCGTCGAAATTTTCTATCCCTGAAACCGAACCGGCGCGGCGGCTTTCCTGCTGCGTCTTCTGATGGAGGCCCCACCATGTCAGCCCTGATCTGCGGATCGCTTGCATACGACACGATCACCACCTTTCCGGGCCGCTTCGCCCAGCAGATCCTGCCCGAGCAACTGCACATCCTCAATGTGTCGTTCCTCGTGCCCACGCTGCGCCGCGAATTCGGTGGCTGCGCCGGCAACATCGCCTACACATTGAGCCAGCTCGGCGGCAATCCGCTCGTCATGGCCGCCGTGGGGCCCGACGCGCAGGATTATCTGGCCCGCATCCGATCCTGGGGTGCCAGCACCGACCTGATCCGCGTCGAACCCGACAGCTACACGGCCCAGGCCATCATCATCACGGACACGGACAACAACCAGATCACCGCGTTCCACCCCGGCGCGATGCAGCAGGCCCACCTGACCGCCGTGCCGACGAACCGGGACGTGCGTGTGGCAATCATCGCCCCCGACGGCCGGGACGCCATGCTGCAGCACGCGGCCCAATTGGCCGCCGCCAAGATTCCGTTCATCTTCGATCCGGGTCAGGGCCTGCCCATGTTCAACGGCGACGAACTCTCATCGTTCGTGCAACAGGCCACCTGGGTCGCCGTGAACGACTATGAAGGCAAGATGCTGTGCGACCGCACGGGTCACACCCTCGAATCGCTGTCGCGTTCGCACCTCAAAGGTGTGATCGTCACGCTCGGTGCCGAAGGCTGCGAGCTGTGGGAACAAGGCATCCGCACCCACATTCCCGGAGTGAAAGCGGCCGAGGTCGTCGATCCCACCGGTTGTGGCGACGCCTTCCGCGGCGCCCTGCTGTTCGGCCTGGAACAAGGCTGGCCGCTGGCGAAATGCATTGAACTCGGCAACCGCATCGGCGCCGTGAAGATCGCGCACCGCGGGGGACAGAATCACCCCGTGACGCTTTGAGCTGAGCGCACACCGGGGTAACCCGTCATGATGCAGGCGTGCGGGCCGCGGCAGCGGCCCGCCATTGCACGGCCAGCACGCTGCCCAACACCATCGCGAGACCGGCCACCGCACCGCTGGTCAGCGCCTGGCCCAGCACGGCCCAACCGAGCAGGACGGCCGTGAGTGGGCTCAGCAACCCGAGCGACGACACCGCCACGGCGGACAATCGCGCCATGCCGCGGAACCACAGCGCATAGGCGACCACCGCGCCGCCCAAGGACAGATACGCGTACGCGAAGATCTGTGACCGGTCCAGCGGCGGCAACGGCGCATCCACCACCAAGGCGACTGGCGCGAGCATGGCGCCACCCAGCAGCAATTGCCATCCGGTGAAGGACACCAACGGGAGGTCCGTCCGCCACCTGCGGGTCAGATAGGTGCCGGCGGCCATGCTTGCGGCGCCCGTGAGCGCCGCCGCGATGCCCCACCCATCCCAAGTACTCGATGGCGACAACAGCATCGCCGCCATGCCGGCCACGCCGACGAACCCGGCCGACCAGGCCACCCATCCGGGTCGGCGCCCCTCGATCAACCATGCGATCGCCATCACCATCAGCGGCTGCAGCGCCCCGAGCACCGCAGCCAAGCCGCCCGGCAAACGGTACGCCGCCACGAAAAGCAGCGCCTGGAACAGCCCGATGTTGAGGGCGGAGAGCACGAGAAGCCGGCCCCAGCCCCCCGTCTCAGGCCAGCGCCGCCCCAAGGCGACGAGCATCAATCCGGCCGGCAGCACACGCAGCCATGCCGCCGTGAGCGGCCGATCCGGCGGCAGCCATTCGGTCGTCACGATGTACGTGGAGCCCCAGATGGCGGGAGCCAGCGCAGTGAGTACCGTGTCGGACCAGGAGAAGGAGGAAGCAGGCGGTGCGGACATGAATTATCTCAACATCAAGATAAAATCATTTTGCCCCAAGCAATCTCGACGTCAAGACAACCTCAGCCGATCATGACCAAGCCCCGCCTCCCCGATGCCGTCGACACGATCCTGGCGCAATGGCGCCGCGAGTGCCCTGAACTGGACGTCACCCCGATGGGCCCCATCGGCCGGCTCAAGCGATGTTCCGCCCTCGTCCAACGGCGACTCGACGAAACCTTCGCCGCACATGGCCTGACCTTCTGGGAGTTCGACGTGCTGGCGACCTTGCGACGCGCGGGCAAGCCCTACTGCCTCGCCCCGACCGTGCTCTTCGCCACCTTGATGGTCACATCCGGCACCATGACGAACCGGTTGCAACGCCTCGAAGCGAGCGGATGGGTGGAGCGACTCCCGAACCCGGAGGATGCCCGCAGCATGCTGGTGCGCCTCACGCCCACGGGCCTTGCATTGATCGACCGTGCCGTCCCGGCCCATGTCGAAAACGAGCGGCAAATCCTTTGTGGCATGACTGCGGCCGACCTGCGCATGCTCGACCGGCTGCTCTCGCGGCTGCTGACGGCGCTGGAATCCTGAGCAGGCATGCCCTCAGTCACGACGTCGACGAATTTTTCAGCAGCATGGTGAGCCATGCCTCGACATCGCCAAAGGCCATGTCAATGGCCAACTGCTTGCGCTTCGAAGCGTCGCCCCGTGCGAGCACCACCACGCTGCGGGCCAGGCCCAATTGCCCGGCCACCCACCGCAACAACGCCTCGTTCGCTGCGCCATCGACCGGCGGCGCAGCCAACCGGATGCGCAAAGCATCCCCGTGCAAGCCCATGCACGCCGTGCGCTTGGCGTTTGGGGCGACCAACACATCGAGCGTGCAGCCGGTCCGGGTTGCGTGCAGGCAAGGCCATGGGGGAATGTCTTGATCGCTCTTTTCTGCAGGAGCGGGGAGCGAATGGGGCCGATTCATGCTCATTTCTCTTTTCGAGAATGTGTTCTCTTTGGAGAATCTTGTTCTCTGGCGAGGCCGCGCCGGGTCTCGGCCCGGCAGCCGAGTCACCTTTCTGTCGCGCCAGAAAGGTGACCCAAAGAGGCGCTGGGAACATCAGCTTCCCCGCTATTTTGCTCAGGCGCTTCGGCTACCAATCCCCCGCACGACCA